>JBPOHK010000133.1:0-63202 GCA_052035645.1 Pseudomonadota bacterium | reverse complement strand
GGACACTCACGAATTTCGGCGGGCCCCTCCCGCCGAAATTCGTGAGTGTCCCCTATTTTCTATCCCCGAATTTCCTCAGGGGAACTGGATCTTGCCGCGCGGCGGGCCGCCGGGCTGGCCGAGGGCGGCCGCGGTGCCGGCTTCGGGGATGACGATCGACGACGCCTGCTGGCGGCGCATCTCCTGCAGTTCCTTCATGGTCTCGTCGAAGGCCACCTTGGCCCCGTCGGAGAACCCGGCGCACGCCTCGGCCAGGGTCTTCGCCGGGATCTCGAACGACAGCGGCAGCACGCCGGCCGGGGTCATGATCTGGGCCTGGCCGACGTAGACCGCCTGCCGTGCGGGGTCCGGGGAGCCGTCCGCCTTCACGGGCGTCACCACGCGGATGGTGCCGACCTTGCGGTCCGTGTACGTGTCCTCGCGCCAGAGGTCGTTCGGATCCATCTTCGGTTCGGGGGCGTTGCCGGGACCAGCCATGGGAATGTCCTCGAAATCACTGTGGGTTGCGCGGTCGCGCGGGGGCCGCCACGGTACCCGAGCCGGCCCGCGGCGACAATTGCTCAGAACTTCGCGTCGGGCTCCGGGCCGCCGTCGCGCGGCCAGGGGCTCAGCGCGACGTAGTACAGCAGCACGAGGTTGACGACCGGGATCGAGGCGAGGATCGCGAGCCAGGGCGGGAAGCCCATCCGGCCGAGGATCTTCCAGAACGCCACGACCTGCAGCAACGAGACGATGAATACCCAGCGGATCACGCGCGACTCCCGGGGCGAGGGCCCGGCGGCATCATAGCGCGTCGGCCCGGAGCGGCCGGCGCCACCTCAGTCGTCGTAGTTCTCGCGCTGCTCGACCTCGCGGATGCGCAGCATCGCCGCCTTGAACAGCCCGGTCGCCTCGGCGCTGGTGAGACCGCGGGCGGCCGCCTCGCGCACCGCGCGCAGCAGCGCCGCCTCGAAGCGGATCTGCGTGGCGTCGCCCACCTTGCCGTCGGGCTCGCCCTCGCGCGGCGGCACGCACAGTTCGCCGCCCTCGCGCTGCACGATCACGCTGTCGGCGACGAGCCGGGCGTATGCCGAGCGCACTTCCTCGACCGGGATCATCAGCTCGCGGGCGACGCGCTCCACGGGCGGCAGCAGCGCGCCCACGGGCAGCTCGCCCTTCGACACGTCCGACTTCACGACCATGTACAGGCGCTCGGCCAGCGTCGGCCCGCCCTGGGCGAGCATCGCCTTGCGCCAGCGTCCCGTTCGTGTGGCCCAGTACTCTTCCATGCGACCTCCCTGGCCCATGGCACCCACCTGATGGCCGGCATTCTGGCCCCGCCGCGCGGCGGGACCCACGCGCGCACGCCCGCGGAGGGCCCATTTCGTGCGCTCGGTCACAGCCCCGGCCGACCGGCCGGCCCAGGTGATATAACGCCGCCCATGACCGCACCCCTCTCCACCGGCCGCGGCCCGATCCGGGCCCCGCGCGGCACCACGCTCTCCGCACGCAGCGGGCTCACCGAGGCGCCGCTGCGCATGCTCATGAACAACCTCGACCCGGACGTGGCCGAGCGACCGGACGACCTCGTCGTGTACGGCGGCATCGGCCGCGCCGCGCGCAACTGGGACTGCTACGACCGCATCGTGAAGGCGCTGCGCGAGCTGGGCGACGACGAGACGCTGCTGGTGCAGTCGGGCAAGCCGGTCGGCGTGTTCCGCACGCACGCGGACGCGCCGCGCGTGCTGATCGCCAACTCGAACCTCGTCGGCCGCTGGTCGACCTGGGACCACTTCCACGAGCTCGACCGCAAGGGACTCATGATGTACGGCCAGATGACGGCCGGCTCGTGGATCTACATCGGCAGCCAGGGCATCGTGCAGGGCACCTACGAGACCTTCGTCGAGATGGGCCGCCAGCACTACGGCGGCAGCCTCGCGGGCCGCTGGATCCTCACCGCGGGCCTCGGCGGCATGGGCGGCGCGCAGCCGCTGGCGGCGACGATGGCCGGTGCGTCGATGCTCGCGATCGAGTGCCGGCCCGACCGCATCCAGAAGCGCCTCGACACGCGCTACCTCGACGTGAGCACTGCCTCGCTCGATGAGGCGCTCGAGATCCTCGCGCGCGCGAAGCGCGACGGCAAAGCCGTGTCCGTCGGCCTGCTCGGCAACGCGGCCGAGGTGCTGCCCGAACTGCTGAAGCGCGGCGTGCGACCGGACGCCGTCACCGACCAGACCTCCGCGCACGACCCCATCAATGGGTATCTGCCCGAGGGCTGGACGGTCGAGCGCTGGGAGCACGCGAACGACCCGCGCACGGTCGAGGACGCCGCGCGCCAGTCGATGAAGAAGCACGTGCAGGCGATGCTCGAGTTCAGGAAGCTCGGCATTCCCGTCTTCGACTACGGCAACAACATCCGCCAGGTCGCGTATGACGCCGGCGAGAAGGACGCCTTCGCCTTCCCGGGCTTCGTGCCCGCGTACGTGCGGCCGCTCTTCTGCCGCGGCATCGGCCCGTTCCGCTGGGCCGCGCTCTCGGGCGACCCCGAGGACATCTACCGCACCGACCAGAAGGTGAAGGAGATGATCCCGGACGATCCGCACCTGCACCGCTGGCTCGACATGGCGCGCGAGCGCATCCAGTTCCAGGGCCTGCCCGCGCGCATCTGCTGGGTGGGCCTCGGCCAGCGCCACCGGCTCGGCCTCGCCTTCAACGAGATGGTCGCGCGCGGCGAACTGAAGGCGCCGGTCGTGATCGGCCGCGACCACCTCGACTCCGGCTCGGTCGCGAGCCCGAACCGCGAGACGGAGTCGATGAAGGACGGCTCGGACGCGGTCGCCGACTGGCCGCTGCTCAACGCGCTGCTCAATACCGCGAGCGGCGCCACGTGGGTGTCGATCCACCACGGCGGCGGCGTGGGCATCGGCTATTCGCAGCACTCCGGCGTCGTCATCGTGTGCGACGGCACGCCGGCCGCGGCGAAGCGCGTCGAGCGCGTGCTGTGGAACGACCCGGGCACGGGCGTGATGCGTCACGCCGACGCGGGCTACGACATCGCCGTCGACTGCGCGCGGCAGAACGGGCTCCGGCTGCCGTTCCTCGACTGACATGCGCACGCTCTGGCGCAACGCGCGCATCGCGACCTGCGACGACCACGCCAGCGTCTACGAACGCGGCGCGCTGCTCGTCGCGGACGGCCGCATCGAGTGGGTCGGCGACGAGCGCGCGCTGCCGGCCGGCCTGCGGCCCGACCGCACCATCGAGCTCGCCGGTCGCTGGGTCACGCCGGGCCTCATCGACTGCCACACGCACCTCGTGTTCGCGGGCCGCCGCGCGACCGAATTCGCGCGCCGCACGTCGGGCAGCAGCTACGCCGATATCGCGCGCGAGGGCGGCGGCATCCTCGGCACCATGCGTGCCACGCGCGCCGCGAGCGAGGACGAGCTGCTGCGCCAGAGCCTGCCGCGCCTCGACTCGCTGCTGGCCGAGGGCGTGACGACGGTCGAGATCAAGTCCGGCTACGGCCTCGAGTTCGCCGCCGAGGAGCGGATGCTGCGCGTCGCACGTCGGCTCGCGGAGCGGCGGCCCGTCACCGTTTCGACGACGTTCCTCGGCGCCCATGCGCTGCCGCCCGAATACCAGGACCGGGCCGACGATTACGTCGAGACGCTCTGCACCGACTGGCTGCCGCGCCTGCGTCCGCTCGTCGACAGCGTCGACGCCTTCTGCGAGCACATCGGCTTCAGCCGTGCGCAGTGCGAACGCCTCTACGCGCGGGCCGTGGAGCTCGGCCTGCCGGTGCGCATGCACGCCGAGCAGCTGTCGAACCTCGGCGGCAGCCAGCTCGCGGCGCAGTACGGCGCGCTGTCGTCGGACCACCTCGAGTACGCGGCGGACGAGGACGCCGCCGCGCTCGCCACGGCCGGCACCATCGCCGTGCTGCTGCCGGTGGCGTTCTATGCGCTCGCCGAGCGGCAGCTGCCGCCGGTCGAGTCGTTCCGGCGCCACCGCGTGCGCATGGCCGTTGCCACCGACTGCAACCCCGGGTCGGCCCCGGGCGCCTCGCTGCTGCTGGCGATGAACATGGCGCGGCGGCTGTTCGGCCTCACGAGCGGCGAGGTGCTGGCGGGCGTCACGCGGCACGCGGCCTGCGCGCTGGGCCAAGGGGAGAAACGCGGCTCGCTGCAGGCGGGACGCGAGGCCGACCTGGCCGTCTGGTCGATCGACAGCCTGGACGAACTGGGCTACTGGGCCGGCTTCAATCCGTGCAGCATGGTCGTTAAGCGCGGCGAGATCGCGCTCGAGCGAGCGGTGTGAGGAGTCGCAATGACGCTGCGTCATGACATGAGCGCCTGGACCGGCCGGGTCGATGCGATCGACGGCGAGGCCGGCCGCCGCTGGCACCAGGTGGTGCGCCCGCTCGCGGCGGCCGAGGGCCCGGGCACGGCGATCGTGGGTTTCGCCTGCGACGCGGGCGTCGCGCGCAATCACGGCCGGCCGGGCGCCGCGGAAGGCCCGCGGGCGCTGCGCCGCATGCTCGCCAACCTCGCGTGGCACGGCGGCGGCGGCGACCGTCTGTACGATGCCGGCGACGTGGCTTGCACGGGCGACGAACTCGAGGCGGCGCAGCAGGAATATGCCGGTCACGTCGCGGGCCTGCTGCAGGCGGGGCATGCGCCGGTCGGCCTCGGCGGCGGGCACGAGATCGCCTGGGCGGCGTACCAGGGCATCGAGCGCGCGCTCGCGGGCCACCCGCGGCTGGAGCGGCTCGGCATCGTCAATTTCGACGCGCACCTCGACCTGCGCCGGCCCGAGGTGGCGGGGCGCGGCACGTCCGGCACGCCCTTCCTGCAGATCGCCGAGGCGCAGGCCGCGGCCGGCCGCGACTTCCGTTATCTCTGCATCGGCGCGTCTGAGCCTGCCAACACGCCTGCTCTGCTCGCCCGGGCCCGCTCGCTCGGCGCGCGGATCGTGTTCGACGTGGACGCGGGCAGCGCCTCGACGGAACTCGCGCTGCGCGACTTCATCGCGGATTCCTCCGCGATCTACCTGACGGTCTGCCTGGACGTGCTGCCGCCGGCGGTCGCGCCGGGCGTGAGCGCGCCGGCCGGACTCGGCGTCGCATTGCACCGGATGGTCGGGCTGCTGCGCGAGACCCTGCGCCTGTGCGGACACCGCACGCCGGCCAGCCGGCTCCTCATGGCGGACGTCGCCGAATTCAACCCGCGCCACGACCCGGACGGGCGCACGGCCCGCACGGCCGCCCGCCTCGTCTACGAGCTGGCCGCGATCAGTCGGTGACGTCGGGCTCGACGAAGATCCAGCCGACTTCCGGGAACGCCTGCTTGATGTTGCGCTCGAGCGCGTTGAGGCGCTCGACGGCCTCGTCGATGGTGAGACCCGAGCGCATCTTCACCTTCGCGGCCAGCACCACCTTCGGCCCGAACTGCAGCGTGATGGTGTTGAGCAGCTTCTCGATGTCCGGGTCCTGGTTGATGAGCGCGTCGATCCGCTCGCGCAGCATGGGCTCCGCCGACTTGCCGATCAGCAGCGTGCGGATGCGCACGACGATGAAGGCCGCGACGATGATCAGCACCACGCCGATGACGATCGAGCCCAGCGCATCTAGCCGCGTGTCGCCCGTATAGGCCGCGGCGCCGACGAACGCGAACGCGATGACGAGGCCGGCGAGCGCCGCCACGTCCTCGCCGAGCACCACCACCAGTTCGGCGTTGCGCGTGTGCGTCAGCCACTCGCGGAACGGCCGGCCGCGGCGCAGCTTGGCGATCTCCTTCAGGCAGCCGATCAGGCTGAAGGTCTCGAGCACGATCGACACGCCGAGCACCGACAGCGCGATCCACGCCTGCTTCAGTTCCTCGGGCTCGTGCAGCTTGTGCCAGCCCTCGTAGATGGAGAACAGGCCGCCGACGCTGAACAGCAGCAGCGCGACCACGAAGCTCCAGAAGTAGGTGACCTTGCCGTAGCCGAGCGGGTGCTGCGGCGTCGGCGGGTCGTCGGACTGCTTCAGGCCGACGTACAGCAGCACCTGGTTCGCGCAGTCGGCGAACGAGTGGATCGCCTCGGCGAGCATGCTGCCCGAGTTGGTGTAGATCGCGGCGCCGGACTTGGTGATGGCGATGCCGAGGTTGGCGAGGAAGGCGTAGAGGATCGCCTTCGCGGACGATCCGTGGTCGGACGACATGGGCTTCTCCAGGGTCAGGCGAGACGATAGGGCCCGCGACCCGCCGATGCAATTGCGGACAGCCAGTGGCCCGACCCGGTCCGGGGGCAGTATCCTCGCGTCATTCCCCCCGGCAAGAGTGCGTCCCGTGACCGACCTGCGCCTGCTCGCGACCTCGCTCTGCGTGGCCCTCGCCCTCGCCGGCTGCGGCCGCAAGGAAGCCGCCCCACCCGCCGGGTCGCCGGCCCCGGCGGCGGCGACCGCCGCGAAGGAGGAGTCGCACCTGCCCCCGGGCATCGCCTGGCACACCGGCACGGTCGAGTCGGCCTTCGCCGCGGCCAAGGCGGCGGACAAGCCGCTCTTCCTGTACTGGGGCGCCGAGTGGTGCCCGCCCTGCGCGCAGATCAAGGCCACGATCTTCCCGACGCGCGAGTTCCAGGACCGCGCGCGCCTGTTCGTCCCGGTCTACCTCGACGGCGACACGGCCAGCGCCCAGAAGTACGGCGAGCAGTTCGGCGTGGTCGGCTACCCGACGATGATCCTGTTCCGGCCGGACGGCACCGAGCTGACGCGCCTGCCCGGCGGCGTGGACATTTCCCGCTACGCGCGCGTGCTGGACGTGGCGCTCGCCGACGCCCGGCCGGTGAAGGACATCCTCGCCGCCGCGCGCGCCGGCGGCGAGCTCACCCGCAACGACTGGCAGCTGCTCGCCTACTACGACTGGCCGACCGACCTCGGCCGCGTGCTGGCCGAGGACCAGCGCGTCGCGACCTTCCGCCAGCTCGCGCAGCGCTGCCCGCCCGAGATCGAGGCCGACTGCGCGCGGCTGTTCTTCGAGTACCTCGAGTCGGCGTCGCAGGCCGCCGCGAAGAAGGCTCCGGCGCTCGACGGCCTCGAGCGTGCCGAGGCCCGCGCCCGCCTGCTGCGACTGATCGCGCAGCCGTCCGTGCAGCAGGCGAGCGTCGAGCACCTGCTGCTCGCCCCGCGGGAAGTGATCGTCGTGCTGTCGGACGAGGACAGCCCGGAACGCGACCAGCTGATCGGGGCCTGGCAGGAAGCGCTGGACCGGCTCCAGGCCCTCGACGGCGCCGCCGCCCTCACGCCGAAGGAGCAGATCTACGTCGTGCGCAGCCGCGTGCTGCTGGCCCGCCTCGCCGACCCGAAGGCGCCGCTGCCGCCGGCCCTGCTCGAGCAGGCGCGCCAGACGGTGGCGAAGTTCGGCACCGCGATCTCCGATCCGGTGGCGCGCACGCCCGCGATCAACGCGGCGGCGAACCTCTACTTCGAAGCCGGCATGGACGCCGACGCCGACCGGCTGCTCACAGCCGAGCTGGAGAAGTCCCCGACGCCGTTCTACTTCATGCTCGATCTCGCGGACCTCGCCCAGAAGTCGGGCCGCACGCAGGAAGCCGTCGAGTGGCTGGCGCGCGCCTACCGCGACGCGAAGGGCCCGGCCACGCGCTTCCAGTGGGGCTACAACTACCTCGTGGGCCTGATCGAGATGACGCCGGGCGACGTGAAGGGCATCGAGCAGGCGGGGCTGCAGGTGCTCGGCGAGCTCGACGGCTCGCCCGACGCCTTCTACCAGCGCACGCGGATGCGCCTCGAGCAGTTGAGCGGGCAGCTGCTCGACTGGGGCAAGACGGGCGCGGCCGCCGAGGCCGTGGACGTGCTGCGGGCGCGCACCGGGCAGATCTGCCGCAAGCTGCCGGACGGCGACGAGGGACGGGCCGCCTGCGAGGGCTTCCTCAGGCGCGGCTAGCCAGCCACTCGGCCCGCGAGAGCTCGTACTTGCAGGCGCGGCGCTCGTCCTCGGTCTCGCCGAGGCCGAGCGTGTCCGGGTAGACGAACTCGCCGGTGCGCCTGAGGCCGCACTTCTCCATCACGCGCTGCGACGCCCGGTTGCCGAGCACGGTGCGGGCCGAGATCTTCTCTGCGCCCACCCGCTCGAAGCCGTGCTGCAGCAGCGCGCGCCCGCCCTCCGTCGCATAGCCCTGCCCCCAGGCGGCGCGCTTCAGGCGGTAGCCGAGCTCGAGGTACTCCGGCTCGATGCGGTCGTCCCGCAGGTGGAACCAGCCCAGGAACTCGCCGTCCGGCAGGCGCTCGGCGGCCCAGTAGCCGAGCAGCGGCTGCTTCGCGTAGATCTCCCACCAGCGCGGCATGAACGTGGTCACGTACAGCTCGCGCGGTGTCGGCCGCCCGCCGGTGATGTAGCGCATGACCTCCGGGTCGGAGTCGAGTTCGACCAGCCGGTCGACGTCGTCCGGGGTGAAGCGGCGCAGCCTGAACCGCGGCGTCTCTAGTAGGATCATGCTTTCGGCTCCCTTCGTGCAGGGTCCATGGGCGGCGCAGTGTACGATTTTCGCAGCGACAACGTCGGCGGTGCGGCGCCGGAGATCCTCGAGGCACTGGTGGCGGCGAACACGGGCACGGCCGCGCCCTACGGGGACGACGACCACTCCCGCCGGATGACCGAGGGCTTCGGCGAGCTGTTCGGCCGGCCGGTGCACGCCTTCGCGCTGTCGAGCGGCACGGGCTCGAACGCCGTCGCCCTCGCGGCCGGCGCCAACGCGTACGGCGCGATCTACTGCCACGAGACGGCGCACATCAACGTCTACGAGTGCGGCGCGCCGGAGCTGTTCACCGGCGCCAAGCTGGCGGCGCTGCCCGGCGCCGGCTACAAGCTCGCCGCCGCGCAGCTCGACGAGGCGCTGCAGCTCGCAGGCCGCGGCAACCCGACGCGCGTGCAGCCGTTCGCGCTCAACCTCACCCAGCCCACGGATTTCGGCACGCTGTACCGGGTCGAGGAGATCCGCGCGCTCTGCGACGTGGCGCACCGCCACGGCCTCGTGGTGCACATGGACGGCGCGCGTTTCGCGAACGCCGTGGCCGCGCTCGGCTGCACGCCGGCCGACCTGACGTGGCGGGCCGGCGTCGACATCCTCTCCTTCGGCGCGACGAAGAACGGCGCGATCAACGCCGAGGCCGTGGTGGTGTTCGACGAGGCGCTGGCCCGGACGATCCCGTACCGCATGAAGCGCGGCGGCCAGGTGCTGTCGAAGGCGCGCTTCGTCGCCGCCCAGCTCGCGCGCTACGTCGCCGACGACCGCTGGCTCGACCGCGCCCGACAGGCGAACGCGGCGGCGGCGCGGCTCGCGCGGGAACTGCAGGCCATCCCCGGCGTGTCGCTCGCCGCGCCGGTCGAGATCAACATGCTGTTCGTGCGGCTGCCCGAGGCGGCGGTGGCCGCGCTCGATGGCGGCCCGTTCCGCTACTACAAGCTCGGCCGCGAGGTCCGTTTCGTCTGCCGCAGCGACCAGGAGCCCGAGGGCATCGCAGCGCTGGTCGCCTGCGTCCGGGAGGCGCTCACATGACGTCGATCCGTGCATTCGCCCGTCCCTGGCCCGCCCGCCTCGCGCTGCTCGCCGTGCTGCTGCTCGGCGCGGTGCTCGCGCGCGCGCAGGACCTGCAGATCATCGAGCTGAAGCACCGGCTGGCGGCGGACCTGCTGCCCGTCGTGCAGCCGCTCGTCGAACAGGGCGGCTCGATCACCGGCACCGACAACCTGCTGCTGGTGCGCACCAGCGCGGGCAACCTCGCGCAGATCCGGCAGGCGGTGGCTGCGCTCGATCGCGCGCCGCGCCAGCTGCTGATCAGCGTCGGCCAGGGCAACGTGGGCAGCGACACCGCCGCGGGCGTGCGCGGCTCGGCGACGATCGGCAGCGGCGACGCGCAGGTCGGCATCAACCGTCCGCCGGGCCCGGACGGCGGCGTGCAGGTGCAGGGCGGCGCGCGCACGCTGCACACGGGATCGGACAACGTCGGCAGCGTGCGCACGCTCGAAGGCTCGGAGACCTTCATCGCGGTGGGCCAGTCCCGCCCGGTCACCTCGACCACGGTCGCGCCGGGCTGGCACGGCCCGACGGTGACGCAGTCGACCGAGTACCGCGAGGCGAGCAGCGGCTTCTACGCCACGGCGCACGTGAACGGCGACCGCGTGACGCTGCAGATCTCCCCTCAGCAGCAGGCGTTCCGCAGCCGCGGCAGCCTCGACACGGCTTCGCTGTCGACGACGGTCAGCGGCCGGCTGGGCGAGTGGATCGCGCTCGGCGCGGTGCGCAGCCAGCAGGCGGACTCGGCCCGCGGCCTGCTCGTCTGGGGCACGCGCGCCTCCGACTCCGAGTACTCGGCCTGGGTGAAGGTCGAGGAGATTCCCTGAGGCGCGTCAGTTCGCGGGGGCGGGCGGCGGCGCGGGCTGCACGCTGAGGCCCGAGGACGGCGCGACGGGCGCCGGCGCGCTGACGATCTCCACGCTCTCGACGAAGTAGTCGGTCTCGCCGAAGCAGTTCGTCGGCAGGCCGCGGTGCTCGCTGTAGTGCAGGCGCACCTGCTGGCCGACGGCCTTGTGCAGCTGCGCGATGACCGCGTCGTCGCGCACGCTGAAATTCCAGATCTGCGGCGCCACGCCGCCGACCACGTACATCGCCAGCTCGCCCTCGTAGGTCTTGCAGACCCAGCCGCGCTTCGAGAACTTCTGCAGCACGCCCGCGCGCTCGCCCTCCGAGTAGCTCCACCAGAGCATGAACAGCGTGTAGAGCACCAGCAGCGCCAGCGGGACGAGCAGCAGGCTCCAGCCGATGAGCGCGAAGCTGCGCCGGCGCGACGGCGAGGCGACGGTCGGGGCGGGCGTGTTCGGGTCGGCCATGGTCTCGGTCTCCGGGCTCAGAGCTGCGATTCGATCGGCAGGAGCCGCAGGAGCGTCACGCCCAGGCGTTCGAGCACGCTGGCGTCGGGCTCGTGCCGCGTGCGGCGCTCCCTGCCCCCGGCGCGATCGTACCAAATGAGGCCGTCGTCCTGCTCCAGCGCGACGCGGTAGCTGAGCTCGGGCGAGGTCGTGCGCTCGAACTGGGCGCGCAGCTGCTCCGCCAGCTCCGGGCTGTCGACCAGCACGCCCATCTCGGTGTTGAGGTTGGCCGAGCGCGGGTCGATGTTCATCGAGCCGATGAAGGCCCAGCGCCGGTCGATCACCATCGCCTTGGTGTGCAGCGAGGCGCCGGAGGAGCCGAGCACGCTCAGCTCGCGGTTCCCCTCGGGGCCCGACGCCGTGCGCTTCATCTCGTACAGCTCGACCCCGCCGGCCAGCAGGTCGCGGCGGTAGCGGGCGTAGCCGGTGTGCACGGCCGCCACGTCGCTCGCGGCGAGCGAGTTGGTCAGCACGGCCACCCGCATGCCGCGCCGCACGTCGGCGACGAGGCTGCGCGCGCCTTCCCGACCGGGCACGAAATAGGGCGAGATGATCAGGGCCTCGCGGCTCGCCCGGCCGATCGTCGTCTCGAGCCCGTGCAGCACGCGCGAGGCCTCGCGGCCCTGCTTGTCGGTGCCGATCTTGGTCGGCTCGTCCACCAGCAGGCGGATCTCGCGCACCCGCAGCGGCGGCGGCGCGCCGGCGATCAGCGCGGCCCGCTTCGCCTCGTCACGCAGCGCCGCGATGTACGGCGTGCCGCCCGTGCTTTCGCGGAACTCGGCGGCGAGGCGCACGAGGTTCTCGAGTTCGCCGGGCTTCGGCTTGCGGGTGTCGAAGCGGGCGACCGGCACCGCGTTCTCGCTGTTCCAGTAGGCGTCGAACTCGCGGCTGACGTCCTGGACGATCGGGCCGGTCACCACGACGTCGAGGTCGGCGAAGTTCGAGTGCGGCGAGGCCCCGAAGTACTCGTCGCCGACGTTGCGTCCGCCGAGGATCGCCATGCGGTTGTCGACGATCCACGCCTTGTTGTGCATGCGCCGGTTGAGGCGGCTGCCGCGCAGGATGAACTCGCCCGCCTTGGCGACGATCCCGTAGCGGTTGTAGAAGGGATTGAAGATGCGCACCTCGATCAGCGGGTGCTCGTCGGCGACGCGGAAGATGTCGTGCTTGGCGCGCGCGTCGGCGTCGTCGACCAGCAGCCGCACGCGCACGCCGCGTTCGGCCGCGCGCATCAGCTCGGCGGCCAGCAGCCGGCCGGTCAGGTCGTCCTTCCAGATGTAGTACTGGATGTCGAGCGAGCGCCCGGCCGCCTCGGCCGTCGCGGCGCGGTAGGCGAAGGCCAGGGCGTTGTCCTCGAGCAGGCGGATGCCCGACTGCTGCGGCTCGGACCCGAGCTCCGCGATGACGGCACGATCGATGCGGCTGGTCTCGGCGGGCGGCAGCGCCGTCGAGCGCTCGACGCCGTCGAGGCGGGGCGCGCCCGCGCAGTGCGCGAGCAGCGGCAGCAGGGCCAGCAGCGCGAGTCGAGGCCGTGACGGGAGCCCCCGCAAGCGCGGCCGCTCAGGGCACGCCGGCCGCCGGCGCGACGAAATCGTCGACGCGCTCGAGCAGGTAGGCGTGGAACGGGTTGCTGCGCTGGCGGGTCAGCATCCAGTTCGGGATCTGCAGCACCCCGATCTCGCCGTGCGCCTCGATGCGCCCGAGCTGCACGTGCCCCGTGTCCTCGCGCGACTCGTAGCCATAGAGCGGATCGTCGGGCGGGAACGGCAGCGACACGTGCGAAAGCGAGAAGACGCCCGACGGCCAAGCCAGGTCGAGCAGGCGCGCCGTCTGCCGCCCGGACCGGGGGTCGGCGTGCAGTTCCTTGACCTGCTCGGTGCGCGGGTTGACGTTGGTGATCACGGTGAGCGCGTAGGGCCGCTGCGGCGCATCGAGCAGACGCTGGGTGAGCGGGCCGGGATCGGCGACGAGCAGCGGCTGCACCGCCGCCTCGCGGTTCACGTCGAACAGCACCAGCTCGTGGTCGCCCTGCGCGAGGCGTCCGAGCAGCACGTCGACGACGGCCGGCGCCTGCACGGTGGCGTCGACGGTGGAGAGGAACACGAGGACCGGCGGGAAGCCCGGGATGGGCCCCTGCTTCGCCAGCTTCGCGAGGCGGGCATCGACCCGGCTGGTGAGGCGCTGCGTCTCGCCGGCCGCGTGGAAGCTGAACGACTGGTACTTGTAGGGATCGACCTCGGCCGTGATCCCCTGCCAGGCCGCGCGACCGAAGCCCGGCAGCTCCGAGACGCCCGTGCGCAGCCGTCCGACCACCGCGAGCTTCGACACGGCGATCGCCGGCGAGAGCAGCACCAGGCCCGCGGGACGCGGCAGCGCCTCGCCCTCGAGCAGCGAAAGGCTGTAGTCGACCGCCAGCGCGCCGCCGTTCGAGTACCCGATCATGTAGATCGGCACGTCCGGGCCGAGCCGGCGGCGCAGGTCGCGCATCGCCATGCGCACCGCGGCCTGCATGTCCTCGAACTCGAAGGACAGCAGCCCGGACGGCGCCGTGCCGTGGCCGGGCAGGCGCAGCCCCACCACGTGCAGGCCGCGCGCGGCGAGGTGCTCGCCGATGGAGCGCAGGCTATACGGGGAATCCGTGAGTCCGTGCAGGAGCAGCGCCGCCGCCGGGGCCGGCTCCGGACCGAGCTCGAACGTCCGGTTCCAGTTCACCGGCCAGGTGCCCGGGTCGCTGCGGCTGCCGATGGCATAGCGATTGAACGGCGCGAGGTTGCCCGGCACGACCTTCGCGTAGACCTTTTCGCGCAGTTCCTGGAACAGGCGGTCCTCGAGGGCCCGATAGTCGGCGAGCGTCGTCACCTCGTCCGCCTGGCCGGCCGTGAACTCCTGCTTCAGCGCGGCGCGATGCCAGACCTGCGGCTCGGGGCCGGCGAGGGCGAAATACAGCCAGCCACCCGTCCCGATCAGGACCAGGCCCAGCAGCGCGGACGCGGCGAGGCCGCGCAGGAAACGGAAGAGTCGAGACATGGTCCCGATCATAGTGGAAACCGAAGTTTTCCCGCCAAATCCCGAATGGTCCGCGCAGCCCGGGCTTGGCAGCATCGCCGGAGCGCCCCGCACAGGCTTGCGCAGTCATGTCGCGTCATCGTCCACCCCAGATCCTCGCCTACATGACGCCGTTCCCGTTCTCGATCGACATCGGCGCCCCGCTCGCGGAGGCGCGCCGGTTCCTGCGCGAGCGTCGCATCCACCACCTGCCCGTGACGCGCGACGGCGAGCTGGCCGGCGTCCTGACCGACCGCGACATCAAGCTCGCGCTGGGACCGGACCTCGACTCGCCCCCGGAACGCGAACTGACGGTGGGCGACGTCTTCCAGCCGGACTCGTACGTCGTCGAGGCCGGCGCGCTGCTCGAGCAGGTCGCCGCCACCATGGCCGAACGCCACGTCGGCTCGGCGCTCGTCACCCGCGGGGGCAAGCTCGTCGGCATCTTCACCACGACGGACGCCTGCCGCGCCCTCGCCCGAGTGCTGAACGAGCAGCACCCCGACCCCGGCCCCGACCTGCCGGCCTGAGCGCGACGCCATGCCTCCAGAGGACCGCACGCGCTATACCGACCGCCTGCGCGAGGCCGCGGACCTTCTCGAAGCACAGGGGGCGAATCCGTTCCGGGTCTCGGCCTATCGCCGGGCGGCCGACACCGTGCGCGACCTCGACGAGGACGTGGCGACGATCGTCGAGCGCGACGGCACGGCCGGGCTCGAGGCGCTGCCGAACGTCGGCCGCGGCATCGCCGCCGCGCTGGCGGAAATGGCGCACACGGGCCGCTGGATGCAACTCGAGCGACTGCGCGGCAGTGCGGACCCGGTCGCGCTGTTCACGGCGGTGCCGGGCCTCGGGCACCGTCTCGCCGAGCGCATCCACGAGGAACTGCACATCGACACGCTCGAGGCGCTCGAGCTCGCGGCGTACGACGGCCGCCTCGAGCACGTGCCGGGCGTCGGACCGCGGCGGGCCGCCACGATCCGCGCGAACCTGCACGCGATGCTGTCGCGGGCCCGCGCGCACCACCGCGCGCCGCAGGTCGACGCCGCGCGCGCACCGCCGGTGGGGACGATCCTCGCCATCGACCGGGAGTACCGCGAGAAGGCGGCCCACGGGCAGCTGCCGACCATCGCGCCGAAGCGCTTCAACCCGTCGGGCGAGGCGTGGCTGCCGGTGCTGCACGCGGCGCGCGACGGCTGGAACTTCACCGCGCTGTTCTCGAACACCGCGCAGGCGCACCAGCTCGGACGGACGCGCGACTGGCTGGTGGTCTACTACTACGACGACGAGCACGCCGAGGGGCAGTGCACCGTCGTCAGCGAGACCCACGGGCCGCTGGCCGGACGCCGCGTCGTTCGCGGCCGCGAGGCCGAGTGCCGCACCCACTACACCCCCTGAAAAACTAGGGGACACTCACTATTTTTTCCAGGCAGGACGATGACCGCCGGGAAAAATAGTGAGTGTCCCCTATTTTTCAGGGGGCGGAGGCGTGGGGTCCATCGCCGCCGGACGGGAAGCGTCCGAAGCCGGCGAGGCGCGGGCGGTAGTACTCGTCGTCGAGCGTGGCCTCGCTGACACGCCGTCCCGACTGAGGCGCGTGCACGAATCGTCCCGCGCCCGCATAGATGCCGACGTGCGACACCTCGGTCTTCGGGCCCGCGAGGCGGAAGAACACGAGGTCGCCCGGCTGCAGGTTGCGTTCGGCCACCGGCGTCGCCGCCGCGAACTGCTGGGCCGCCGTGCGTGGCACGCGGATGCCCTGCTGCGCGTACACCCAGGACACCAGCCCGCTGCAGTCGAAGCCCTGCGTCGGTGACGAGCCGCCGTAGCGGTACGGCACGCCCATCTGCGCGCGCGCCGCCTCGACGATGGGCGAAGGCGCCGGCACGACCGTCCCGCCACTCGCCGTGGGCCGCGTTTCCGCCTGGAACGGCGCGCAGGCCGAGACCAGCAGCGCGACGCAGGCGAGCGCAACGAGACGCACTTTCGCGCCGACGGCCAGAACGCTTGCGTTTCGGGCGTCACGGGTCACGGCGGCGAGTCTAAGCCACGCGGGACCCGATTTGCGTGCAACGGGTCGCGGTGCTGCAATGTCCAAACCGGCCGACAGGACCGACAGGAATCGACGCAACATGAGTATCCGTGGCAAGTGGCTGGCCGGGCTGGGTCTCGTGGCCGTGACAGCGATCGCCGTCGCCGTCCTATCGGGCCGATCGAAGCCGATCACCGTCGAGACCGTGGCTGCCGACCGTGGCCCGGTGGCCGAGACCGTTACCAACACCCGCGCCGGTACGATCAAGGCCTGCGAACGGGCCCGCATGGCGCCGCCCTCGGCCGGCCAGATCGCCCGCCTGCCCGTGAAGAAGGGCGATCGCGTCCAGAAGGGCCAGCTGCTGCTCGAGCTCTGGAACCAGGACCTGCAGGCCAACCACGACCTCGCCGTGCGCGACGCCGCCTCCTCGCGGGCGCGCCGCGAGCAGGCCTGCGTGGAGGCGGATACGGCCCGGCGCGAGTCCGACCGGCTCGCCCGCCTCGTGCAGGACAAGCTGGTCTCGGTCGAGCTGGCGGACCGCGCCGCCGGGCAGGCCGACAGCGCCGCCGCCGCGTGCCGCGCCGCGAGCGAGCAGGTGAAGGTGTCCGCGGCCCGCATCGACGCGGCCAACGCCGAGCTGGAGCGCACCCGGCTGCGCGCGCCGTTCGAGGGCATCGTCGCCGAGATCAACGGCGAGATCGGCGAGTTCATCACCCCCTCCCCCGTCGGCATCCCGACCCCGCCCGCCGTCGACCTCGTCGACGCGAGCTGCATCTACGTCACCGCCCCCATCGACGAGGTGGACGCACCGCGGGTGAAGGAAGGCATGCAGGCCCGCGTCACGCTCGACGCCTTCAAGGACCGCCACTTCGCCGCGCACGTGCGCCGGGTGGCGCCCTACGTGCTCGACACCGAGAAGCAGGCCCGCACGGTGGAGGTCGAGGCCGAGCTCGACGGCCACAACGACGCCAACCTGCTGCCTGGCTACAGCGCCGACGTCGAGATCATCCTCGCCGAGAAGCCGGACGTGCTGCGCATCCCGACCCGCGCGCTGATCGACGGCAAGCAGGTGTACGTGCTGAAGGACGGCAAGGTGCACAAGGTCGACGTGACCAGGGGCCTCGGCAACTGGGAGTACACCGAGGTCACGAAGGGCCTCGAGCCCGGCGCGCAGATCGTCGTCTCGATCGACCGCGAGGGCCTCGCCGACGGCGTCGAGGCCGTCACCCGCTGAGCACGGCCATGATCGAGATCCGCCAGCTCAGCCGCCACTTCGAGGTCGGCGACCAGACCGTCCGGGCGCTCGACGAGGTGAACCTGGCGTTCGAGGCCGGCGACTACGTCTCGATCATGGGCCCGAGCGGCTCCGGCAAGTCCACGCTGCTCAATGTCATTGGCCTGCTCGACCGGCCCACCGCGGGCAGCTACGTGCTCGACGGCCGCGACACCACCGGCCGCACCGACGACGAGCTGGCCGCGCTGCGCTCGCGCAAGATCGGCTTCATCTTCCAGTCGTTCCACCTCGTGCCGCGCATGACGGCCTTCGAGAACGTCGAGCTGCCGATGATGCTGGCGGGCATCGCGCCGGCCGAGCGGCGCCAGCGCGCCGACAAGGTGCTCGCCGACCTCAACCTCACCGACCGCGCGCACCACCGCCCCGCGCAGCTCTCGGGCGGCCAGCGCCAGCGCGTCGCCAACGCCCGCGCCATCGTCATGGAACCGACGGTGCTGCTCGCGGACGAGCCGACCGGCAACCTCGACCACGTCTCCGGCGCCGACGTGCTCGCCTCGCTCGAGGCGCTGAACGCGCGCGGCATCCTGCTGATCGTGGTCACCCACGACGACGAGGTGGCCGCCCGCGCGCGTCGCCACGTGCGCATGCGCGACGGCAAGGTGGTGCTCGACGAGCGCACCGGCCCCGTGCGTCCCGCGCCATGAGAGCCGCCGACCTCCTGCACCTCGCCGTCGAGTCGCTGGCCCGGGCCCGGCTGCGCAGCGCGATGATGCTGATCGCCATGGCCATCGGCGTCGCCTCGGTGGTTGTGCTCACCTCGCTCGGCGAGGGCGCACGCCGCTACGTCACGGCCGAGTTCCGCGCGCTCGGCACCGACCTGCTCATCGTCCTGCCGGGCCGCTCGGAGACCACCGGCGTGCAGGTCGGCATGTTCGCCGGCGAGACCCCGCGCGACCTGACGCTGCGCGACGCCGAGGCCGTGCTGCGCCTGCCGGACGTCGAGCGCATCGCGCCGCTGGTGATCGGCTCGGCGCCGGTCTCGGCCCGCGAGCTGTCGCGCGAGGTGCCGGTCATCGGCACCAACTCGGACTTCATGACCATCCGCGAGCTGAGCGTGTCGCAGGGCCAGTTCCTGCCGCCGGGCGAGCTGGACCGCGACATGGCCGTGGCGGTGATCGGCAGCAAGGTGCGCCGCGAGCTGTTCCCCGACGGCGACGCGCTCGGCGGCTCGGTACGCATCGGCGATCGGCGGTTCCGCGTCATCGGCGTGCTTGGGGATTCCGGCCGGGCCATCGGCTTCGACCTGCAGGAACTGGTGCTGATCCCCGTCAGCACGGCGCAGCAGATCTTCGACACCGAGTCGCTGTTCCGCATCCTCGTGCAGGCCCGCGACCGCGACGCCATGCCGCGGGTGAAGGAACAAGTGCGCCAGACGCTGAAGCAGCGCCACCAGGGCGAGGAGGACGTCACCGTCATCACGCAGGACGCGGTGCTGGCGACCTTCGACCGCATCTTCACGGCGCTGACGCTCACGCTCGCCGGCATCGCCTCGATCAGCCTCGCGGTGGCGGGCATCCTGATCATGAACGTGATGCTGGTGTCGGTGAGCCAGCGCACCGCCGAGGTGGGCCTCCTGAAGGCGATCGGCGCGCGCGGCCGGCAGATCACCGCGATCTTCCTCGCCGAGGCGATCCTGCTCTCGATGCTCGGCGCGGCGCTCGGGCTCGCCGTCGGCTACGCGGCGAGCTGGCTAATCGGGCGCATCTACCCGTCGCTGCCGGTGGGCGCGCCAGTGTGGGCCGTCGTGCTGGCGGTCGGCATCGCGGTGGCGAGCGGCGTGGTGTTCGGGCTGCTGCCGGCGCGGCGCGCGGCCCGCCTCGACCCGGTGCTGGCGCTGTCGGGGCGCAAATAGCATGCGGTTCGCCGACCTCATCCGCATGACCGGCGGCTCCGTCGCCGGGCAGCGCATGCGCGCGATGCTGACGGGGCTCGGCATCGCGGTGGGCGTCGCGGCCGTGGTGCTGCTCACCTCCATCGGCGAGGGCGTGCACCGCTTCGTGCTGTCCGAGTTCACGCAGTTCGGCACCAACATCATCGGCATCAACCCGGGCACCGCCAAGACCATGGGCGGCTCGATCGGCATCTTCGGCACCGTGCGGCCGCTCACCATCGACGACAGCGAGGCGCTGCGGCACGTGCCCTTCGTCACCTCGGTGTCGCCGATCGTGCAGGGCAATGCGGAGGTGGAGGCCAACGGACGCAAGCGGCGTGTGACGGTGTACGGCACGGGCCACGAGTTCGCCGACGCATTCCGCTTCGAGGTGGCCCAGGGCGACTACCTGCCGCCGGACGATCCGCGCGCGCCGCGCGGCTTCGTGGTCCTGGGCGCGAAGATGGTGCGCGAGCTGTACGGCGACCAGAACGCGCTCGGCACCAACCTGCGCGTCGGCGGCGAGCGCTACCGGGTGGTGGGCGTGATGGCGCCGAAGGGCACCATGGTCGGCCTCGACCTCGACGACACGGTGTTCCTGCCCGTGGCCAAGACGCTGGAGCTGTTCAACCGCGACAGCCTGTTCGAGATCGACGTGATGTATGCCGAGGGCGCGCCGGTGGCCGAGGTGAAGGCCGGCATCGAGCGCGTGCTGACCGCGCGCCACGGCGGGCTGGATTTCACGGTGACCACGCAGCAGGAGATGATCGACACGCTCGGCAGCGTGCTGAACGTGCTCACCTTCGCGGTGGGCGCGCTCGGCAGCATCTCGCTGCTGGTCGGCGCCGTCGGCATCTTCACCATCATGACCATCGGCGTGCGCGAGCGCACCGCCGAGATCGGCCTGCTGCGCGCGCTCGGCGCCGAGCGCGAGCAGGTGCTCGCCGTCTTCCTCGCCGAGGCGGTGGTGCTATCGGCGCTCGGCGGACTCGCCGGGCTCGTGGTCGGCGCGGGCGGCGCGTGGCTGCTCGGACAGGTGGTGACGAAGCTGCCGGTGAGCTTCTCGCCGTTCTTCATGGTGCTGTCGGTCGGCCTGTCGCTGGTGATCGGGCTGATCGCCGGCATCCTGCCCGCGCTGTCGGCCTCGCGGCTCGATCCGGTCGAGGCGTTGCGGGCGGAGTAGCACGCCGGCGGCCTTTCTGGTGATTCCGGCGGGAAATCGACCCTGCCTTGTCCGCGGTGGTTTGTGTATCTACACTAACCATGCGCATCAGTTTCGATCCAGACAAGCGGGCGCGAACGCTGCAGGAGCGCGGCCTGGATTTCGAGGATGCTGCGCTGGTTTTCGCCGGCGTCACCGTGGAGATCGAGGACACTCGCAGGGACTACGGCGAGGTCCGGCTGATCTGCTATGGCCTGCTCGCTGGCCGTCTGGTCGTTGTCGGGTACACCCCACGGGGTGCGGTGCGCCATGTTTTCAGCATGAGAAAAGCGAATGGCCGTGAACAAGTCCGCCTCGCGCCGTACTTCGGGCTCTGACCTGAAGCGCGTCGACGCGCATCGTATCCGACGCTCGGAGTACGAGGATCTGCCCGAGCTGACCACGGCCATGTTGCGCCGCGCAACCGTCAACAAGGGCGGCCGACCGCGATCCCCGAATCCTCGTCAGCTCATTTCCCTGCGCCTGCCGCCCGAGGTCATACGGCGTTGGCGCGCCACCGGCCCGGGCTGGCAGACGCGCATGGCCGAGCGCCTGTCCAGAACCCCGATTCCCCGTAGCAAAGATTGAGGCCAGACCGCCCGGCCAGCAGCCCGCTGCCTGACCGGCGGTGCCAAACCGGCGAGTACAACGGCACGTGGCCGAACTGCGTCGGGCTCAGCGCGCGCCGGGCGGGCGCACCTTGCGCGTGGCTTCGGCGACGTACGGATCGTCGGGCCAGTAGTGCTTCGGGTAGCGGCCCTTCAGGTCCTTCTTCACGTCGTGGTACGTGCGGGCCCAGAAGCTCGCGAGGTCCTGCGTCACCTGCACCGGGCGGCGCGCGGGCGAGAGCAGTTCCATCGTCACCGGCACGCGACCGTTGGCGACGCGCGGCGACTCCATCAACCCGAACACTTCCTGCAGGCGCACCGAGAGCTTTGGCACGCCGCCCTCGTAGTCGATGGCGATTCGCGAGCCGCTCGGCACGGCGAGGTGCGTCGGCATCCAGTCGTCGAGCTGGCGCTGGCGGTTCCAGTCCAGCAGGCCGTGCAGCGCGCCGCGCAGGTCCACGCGCGCGAGGTGGTCCTTGCGCGTGATGCCGTCGAGCCAGGGGGCCAGCCAGTCGCCGAGGTGCGCCAGCAAGGCCTCGTCGGAGACATCCGGCCACTCCGCCGCCTTGTCCGGCGGCAGGTTCGCGCGCAGCAGCGCCACCCTCGCCCGCCATTGCTCGAGATCCTTGCTCCACGGCAGCGCGCCGAGGCCGAGCTGGCGGATGCCCTCCAGCATCGCGCCGCGCGTGGCATCGGGCGGCACGTTGCGCAGCGGCGTGTCGTCCAGCACCAGTGCGTCGAGCCGGCGCACGCGATGCGCCACGACCGCCTGCGTGCGCGTATCCCAGGCGACCTCCTCGCCCGTCGTCACGAGGTGGCCGAGGTGCTGCTCCAGCAGCTCGCGGCGCAGCGGCGCGGCGAGGAAGATGCGTGCCTCGCGATCGCCGGCGTCGAGATCGGCCGCGACCACGAACTCGCTGCGTGCCAGCGCCGACGGGCCGGGTAACGCGGCACCCCGCCCGCCGCTGAAGAGATAGCGACCCGATTCCTCGCCGCGCGCCTGGCCGATGCGGTCGGGATAGGCGAACGCGAGCAGCAGGCCGGTCGCCTCGTCGGACGGCAGGCGTGGCGCGTTCGCGTCGGCCGCCTCGGTGACGCGACTCGCCTGACGCTCGATCTGCTCGGCGGCACGCTTCACCCGCTGCATTGCTCCACGATCGACATCCGCACCGGGAGGCAAGGTTGCACCGTGCAGCACGTCGAGACGGTGACGCAGATCCGGGTCGCGGACGTTTCCGCGGAAACGCAGCGGGTCGCGCTCGGCCAGCAACGCCGCCATCTCGCAGGCGAGTCCGCCGAGACCGAGCCGGGCCCCGCGCAGGATCATGTGCGCGAGGCGCGGATGCACGCCGAGGCGGGCCATGCGACGGCCGGCCTCCGTCACCTGTCCGCGTACATCGAGTGCTTCGAGGCGCACCAGCAGTTCGCGGGCCTGCGCCAGCGTGGCG
This sequence comes from Pseudomonadota bacterium, assembly GCA_052035645.1. Lineage (GTDB taxonomy): Bacteria > Pseudomonadota > Gammaproteobacteria > Steroidobacterales > Steroidobacteraceae > RPQJ01. Next base: position 40,800 of record JBPOHK010000133.1, on the reverse strand, counting down.
GCGGGCGGCGGATCCAGCCAGGCGAGGCTCGTGGCGTCCTGCGCGCCCCAGCAGGCGAGTTCGAGCGCGAGCGGCGCGAGGTCGGCTTCGAGCATCTCGGCCGGCGCCTGCGGGAGGAGCGCGAGCTGCTGCGATTCGGTCCAAAGGCGATAGCACACGCCCGGCGCGGTACGGCCCGCGCGACCGCGGCGCTGGTCGGCTGACGCGCGCGAGATGCGGACGGTCTCGAGGCGGTCCATGCCGCTCACCGGGTCGAAGCGCACGCGGCGCTCGAGGCCGGCATCGACGACGATGCGCACGCCGTCGATGGTGAGACTGGTCTCGGCGAGGTTGGTGGCGATCACCACCTTGCGGGTGCCGGGCGGGGATGGTCGCAGGGCGGCGTCCTGGTCGGCGGCGCTGAGGTCGCCGTAGAGCGGCAACACCCGGAGGTGCGGAGAGCCAGACCTTTCCGCGGAAACGTGTTCTACCGCGCGGCGGATCTCGGCCGCGCCCGGCAGGAACACCAACGCGTCGCCTTCGTGCACGTCGAGCGCGCGCAGCGTGAGCGCAGCGGCCCGCTTCTCGATCGGGTCGGGGTAGCGGCCGGCCTGCGTCGGCGGCGCGGCCGAGTAATGCGTGTCGACCTCGAACATCCGCCCCAGCGAGCGGACGATGGGCGCCTCGCCCAGCAGGCGGGCAAGCGACTCGCCGTCGAGCGTGGCGGACATGACGAGCAGGCGCAAGTCGTCGCGCAGGTGGCGCTGCGCATCGAGCGCGAGGGCGAGGCCGAGGTCGGACTGCAGGTTGCGCTCGTGAAACTCGTCGAAGATCACGCCGGCGACGCCTTCGAGCGCCGGATCGTGCTGCAGCATGCGCGCGAGGATGCCCTCGGTGACGACTTCGATGCGCGTCGCGGCGCTCACCCTGGTTTCGAGGCGCGTGCGGAAGCCGACGAGGCCGCCGAGCGCGTCGCCCGCGAGCTGCGACATGCGCGCGGCCACGGCCCGGGCCGCGATGCGCCGCGGCTGCAGCATCAGCAGCTTGCCGCGCGCGAGCCACGGCTCGTCGAGCAGCGCGAGGGGCACCACGGTGCTTTTGCCGGCGCCCGGCGGCGCCTCGAGCACCGCACAGGCGCGGTTTCGCAGCGCCGCGCGCAGTTCGGGCAGGGCTTCGACGATGGGCAGCGGGGGCAGTGCGATCACGATCGGTCAGGCCCGCGCCGTGCAAGGGCGGCCGCGAGCGGGCATCATGGCGTCCATGGAAAGCAATGGATGGATGTTAGCCGTCGCGGTGGCCATGGTGTTGGCCGGATTGGCAGGCTCGGTGCTGCCCGCCCTGCCCGGCGTGCCGCTGGTTTTCGGCGGGCTGCTGGTGGCGGCCTGGGCGGACGACTTTCAGCGCGTGGGCTGGGTGACCCTGACGTTCCTCGGCCTGCTGACAGCACTCTCGTTCGTCATCGACTTCGCCGCCACGGCGATGGGCGCCCAACGGGTGGGCGCGACCAAGCTCGCGATCGTCGGCGCGGCCGTGGGCGCGGTGTTCGGCATCTTCCTCGGCATCCCCGGGCTGATCCTCGGCCCGTTCATCGGCGCGGTGGCCGGCGAGATGATCTCGCACGGCAAGATCGAGCAGGCCGGCAAGGTGGGCGTGGCGACGTGGGTAGGGTTGCTGTTCGGCACCCTGGCGAAGCTGGCGCTGGTGTTCACCATGGTGGGGGTGTTCATGCTGGCGTATTTCATCGGATGAGAAGGGATCTTGAGAAGAGCCGATTGACCTAACGCTCCCGCGGTGGTGTATTTGGGCGGCCGGCGTCCTGCCGGGGGAGTCGCGAATGCCATGGAAGAGCGTCGCAAAGGCAGCAGCGTGCCTGGTGCAGGGTGGCTCTTATACGTATCGGCCAAAATCCTGTCGGCCGAGAATCTGCGCCCATAAGACCTGGCGGCCCAAGTGGCGTTAGGCGACCAATCGGCCCGTATTCGCAGCTGATCGCATCAAGAGAAGTTTCGGAGGCATCGTGCTAGCACTCGTCAAAGCGCAGGTCTGGAAATACAAGTCCATCGAGGACTCAACGCCCGTGGCGCTGGCCGATGACGTGACGGTGCTGGTCGGCAAGAACGAGTCCGGCAAGACCGCGTTCCTCGAAGCGCTATACAAGGCGATGCCGCTCGACGGCGCGAAGTACGACTACGTCGCCGACTATCCGCGCAAAGACCTGGTGCGCTACCGGCCGCAGCACGAGGCCAAGAACTACCAGAAGACAGTCGAGTTGACCTTCCGCATCGAGAAGGAGCTCGCCGACAAGATCAACACGGAAGTCTTCGGCGGCGCGGCGATCATCGCCGCCGGCACCACGTTCACGCGCGACACCACGATTGCGAACACCAGCACCATCGGCTTTCACCTGGATGAAGCGGCGGCGCTGGCCGCGTTGCAGAAGCCGCTCGGCGATCTGGAGCACAAGGACGAAGTCTTCGCCGGCGCCACGACGCTCGCCGACGTGCTGACCAAGATCGAGGGGTTGAGCCTGGCGGCGGACAGCAAGCTCGCCGCCTTCGCGGCGCTGTGGCGCGGGCGGGCCATCAAGCCGAATGGCTGGGGGCTGGTGAACGGCCATATCTGGCAGACCTACCTGTCGCCGGCGCTGCCGAAGTTTCTCTACTTCGACGACTACAAGCTGCTCGAAGGGAAAATCAACCTGCCCACGCTGCAGCAGCGCGAGGCCGCGAAGCAACTGACCGACGCCGACGAAACCGCGCAGGGGCTACTGCAGCTCGCCGGCACGACGCTGCAGGAACTGATGAGCGAAGAAGGCTACGAAACCGCGAAAGCGAAGCTGGAGGCCATTGGGTTGAACATCACGCAGAAGGTCTTCGAGTTCTGGAAGCAGAACCAAGACCTGGACGTGGAGTTCGACCTCAAGACCGACAGCAAGGACGTTGCGCCCTACAACGGCGGCGTCAACCTCTACATCCGCATCAAGAACCGCCGGCACGGCGTCACGGTGCCGTTTGACCAGCGCAGCAAGGGCTTCATCTGGTTCTTCAGTTTCCTGGTCTGGTTCGACGCCGTGCAGTCGCGCGCCGCGACGAAGGACGCGCTGATCCTGCTGCTCGACGAACCGGGGCTGAACCTGCACGCGCTGGCGCAGGCCGACTTCCTGGCCTACATCCGCGAACTGTCGGAGCAGCACCAGATCATCTACACGACGCACTCGCCGTTCATGGTGGACAGCGCGCGCCTCCACGACGTGCGCGTCGTCGAAGACCGCGTCAAGGAAGGCACCAAGATCACCGGCGACCTGGCCGGCTCCTCGGACGAAAGCGTGTTCCCGCTGCAGGCGGCGCTCGGCTATTCCATCGCGCAGAACCTGTTCATCGCCAAGAAGAACATCCTAATCGAAGGCCCGGCCGACCTGATCCTTCTGCAGCACATGGGCGCACTGCTGGAAGCCGGCGGCAAGCAGGGGCTGGGCGACGCGATCCTGGTGCCGGTCGGCGGTCTCGACAAGCTGGCCACCTTCGTCGCGCTGCTCGGCTCCAACAAGCTGAAGCTCGTCGTGCTGCATGACCGCGCCGGCAGCCCGCACCAGAAGCTGGAAGACCTGGTGCGGCAGAAGCTGATCGAGCGCAAGCGCGTCCTCGACTTCTCGATGTTCCTCGACCCGACACCGGCCGAAGCTGACATCGAAGACCTGCTGCCCGCCGACGCCTACATCGCAGCGTTCAACCAAACCTACGCCAAGGAATTGAACGGGGTCGTGCTGACAGCAGCCGATCTGGGCGCGCAGCCGCGCATGATCGATCGAATCAACCAGTGGCTGAAGGCGAAAGGCATCACGCTGCTGAAGGATGGTGGCTTCAACCACTACCGCGTCGCTCAGGCCGTACTGCCGGCCTTGACGGCCGCAACGCTCAAACCCGATGAACTAGCGCGCTTCGAGCGAGTTTTTTCTAAGGTTGGTGAGGTGCTGTGACCGCCTCCTCCGGGTCGCCTAACAACAGCATGCAGCGGACGGCGCTTCGCGTCGCCGCTGATGCTGAGCGTTAGATGCCACTATGAAGCGCTGGCTGGTCATCTCGGTGGTTTTCTTCGGGCTCGCAACATCAGCAGGTGCGACGGAGACACCAACGCATCAGTTCGACTGCGACACTCCGAGCGGACACTACTAGCGCTGAAAGATGTCATACGCCGCAGAATCCGCGCGGATTAGAGGCACAGTTAAGCTGGCAGAACCTCGCGCCGAGGGGGAATGGATCCCTAGCGCACATGTCTACCTGTACGGCGAGAGCGGCAATTTGATCGCGGGACCAATTCTTTCCGCTGAGGCGACGGACCCAACCAAACTCCAGGTGTCCCTGGTTGAGCGCGGTACTCGCAAGTCGGACCGGCCGATTGCCACTTTCGCGTGGAAGGATGAGATCTTTACCTTTGAATTCACGCTAGATGCGTCGGGGGAAATTGGAGCTTCGGTCAATGGTGCTACCCAGAAAATCGATGAGCCCGGCTTTCGTCTGTCTGCGGTGGGACTGCGATGCACGTCTGGAAACTTCGTGTTCGACGATGTGTCCGTCGCTCCAGGTGTGCGGTAGTGGCATCTAACCACGCGCGGCAGGCGGACAACGGCAAGCCGTCTCGCCATCTGCCGTCGCACATGGCGCGTCAGCTCGCCTTTGGCGCTGAGCGCGGGCGTTAGACAGCATGTTTACTGTAGTCGCTCGCCCGCCGGCAATGTTCTCATCAGGGGAGCTTGACGACTTCATTGCATTGGTTCTCGCAGGCGGCGAAGTTTCGGCAACCGGTTTGCGACAGCGCGTCGAAAATGCTCAGTGTGTCGCGTTCCTTTGGAAAGGCGAGTGCCTGGTTGGCGTCGCCGGACTGAAGCGTCCCGAACGGAGTTATCGTTCTCAGATACAGAAGCGAGCTGCGGCCGCCCTGCCCGACGCTGCTTTTCCCTTCGAGCTCGGTTGGGTCTTCATACTTCCAAGCGCTCGCGGAGCGAAGCAGTCTCTCCCGCTGTGCCACTCTGTCGTTGCAGCGGCCGGGTCCGCTGGCGTCTTCGCAACTTCACGGTCAAAGAACCCGGGCATGCACACCACCTTGGGCAAGCTTGGGTTCAAGCGTGCCGGTTCCGAGTGGACATCCAAGCAGAACAACGACAACCTACTTCTGTTCGTCAAGGCTGCCGCCCAACCCGTCGTTGCGCCCGACGTTCGCCCGCCGGCTTCGCTGTCTGGCGCCCGCGGGTAAACTCCAACGATAGCCGTCATTGGCACGCGCAGGTAAATGCTTGAGTTTCACTTCTGCGTTAGTGGTGCCGCACGTTTGGCCAGCCTTGCAGGAATCACGGCAGACCTCGATCGCGTGCTGGAGTACTGCGATCGCATGATCGAGCGCTACGCCGGGTCGCATCTCAAGAAATCACCGTTCGACATCGTCGGATTCACCACCCATGTCGACTTCGTTGACTGGGAGACATTGTCGGTGGCTGCTTGCATCGCCTACGCACGGTGTTTCGTATCGGGTGTGCGGCAGTCGCTAGACGCGACACTCCTCCAGGCAGCTGATGCAGAGCTTCGCATGACGCATGAGGTTGTCATGCATCTTCGCCACAGGCACATTGCTCACTCGGTCAATTCGTTCGAGGAGAACTCTGTCACCGTGCACGTTGAAGACTTCTTCAGGTCATCTGCGGAAGTTTGCAGCGCTGTGCCTCGGCACACGCGCCAGAGTGGCTTGTCGTTTGATATGCCGGAGAAGCTGACGCGGCTGGCGCAGTGGTGGGAAGCGAACGTGCGTGCGGAGATGGCTCAAGAAACGCAGCGTGTGCTGCAACTCGCCCAAGCAATGACCCTTGATCAAATTCGCTCCTTTGGGTCGCTCAAGTCGGCTTCAAGCGAAGAGCGTCTCTCGCGCGTTGGCAAGAGGCGCAGCGAACCGTGACAGCTAACTCCTCCATTCGAGCGGGCGTCGATGTGATGTCACATCCATCGGCGGCATTGCGCCGCCGCTGGACAGCGGCGTTAGGCATCAGCGACCCCACGCCACCCGTTCCTGGAGGAAGCAATGTCATCCGAAGCAAGCCTCGTGCAGTCCGATGTGTACCCGAGCCTGACCTACGACGATGCAAATGCCGCGATCGACTGGCTGTGCAAGGCGTTTGGGTTCACGCGCCGACTCGTGGTGCCAGGGGAGAATGGCGAGGTCGTCCATAGCGAGCTGAGTCTCGGCAACGCGGTCGTCATGGTCGGTTCGCCAAAGGCTGAGTTCAAGCGCATCAGCCCGCGTAGCGCGGGCGGCCTCCCCCAAGCGCTCAGCCTGTTCGTAGAAGATCCGGATGCGCACCATGCAGTAGCAATGGCTCAAGGCGCATCACTGGTGCGACCGCTTCAGGACGAAGAGTACGGGGCCAGGGGCTACATGGTTGCCGACCCCGAAGGGCACCTCTGGTACTTCGGGAACTACCGGCCTGGTGCCTATTGGTAGCCCGGCACGGACTTGTGCCGTCGAACTCCTCGATCAACCGGACCCGCCACGGCACGACATCTTGGCCCGGCCCTCTTGGGTCGCGCTCCCGGGAAGATCGAAGTGAGCGGTGTTTGCGCGATATGGACGCACGTTCAGCAGCGGCAGCGCCGATCGGCCTGCCCATCGGTGATCGCCCTGTCGGGCTGCGCGACGTCACGATCCAGGACCCGGCCGGCTTCGAGATCCGCTTCGCGCAGATCCTCAAGTAACGCGATCTGAACCGGCCACAACCCATCACCACCTCGGAGCCCGTACCATGAGCCCCAAGGTCTCCGCCCTCACTCACTTCTTCGTCGCCATCAACCGCAACGACATCACGGCGGCCACCCGGCACTTCGATCCTGACATCGTCCGCGTCGAACCTCCGGGCTTCCCGACCTCCGGCACCTACCGGGGCATCGAGGCCGTCCGGGCGCACGTCACGCAGGGCCGCGGCAGTTGGGCCGAGGGCTCCTGCGAGCCCGAGCAGTTCCTGGAACACGGCGACAAGGTGGTCGTCTACCTGCACGTCCGGGTGCGCCTGCACGGCTCGGCGGACTGGATCGACGCCCGCTTCGCCGATGGCTTCGTCTTTCGCGACGGCCGGATCACCGAGTATCGTACCTTCGGCGAGCGGGCGGACGCCCTCGCGTGGGCCGGCATCGAAGATCCGTCGGGGGATTGAGCCCGCCGCCCGCCTCGGCGCAATTGAACGACGACAGGGGGGCATCGATGGGCAAGACTCGACTGGAAGCGTTCAGCGACGGCGTGCTCGCCATCATCATCACGATCATGGTGCTCGAGCTGAAGGTGCCGCACGGCGCCACGCTCGACACGCTCGCGCCCCTCCTGCCCGTGCTGCTCAGCTACGTGCTGAGCTTCCTGTACATCGGCATCTACTGGAACAACCACCACCACATGCTGCACACCTGCAGGCACGTGACGGGCGGCATCCTGTGGGCGAACCTGCACCTGCTGTTCTGGCTGTCGCTGCTGCCGTTCGCCACGGGCTGGATGGGCGAGAACCACTTCGCCGCGCTCCCGAGCGCCGTCTACGGCGTCGTCCTGCTCGCGGCCGCCATCGCCTACTGGCTGCTGCAGCAGCGCATCATCGCCTCGCAGGGTGCGGACTCGGCGCTGCGCCACGCGATCGGCTCCGACTGGAAGGGCAAGCTCTCGCCCGTGCTCTACGTCGTCGGCATCGGCCTCACGTTCGTGGAAGCCGCGCTCGGGCAGGCCATCTACGTCGCCGTCGCGCTGCTGTGGCTGGTGCCCGACCGGCGCATCGAGCGCTCACTGCACGAGGCAGCGTAAAGTCGGCGCCGGGCCGGCGAGGTGGCCTGGATCACCCGATCCTTCCTGAAGCTGAACGCCCCGAGGCGAAACGCATGCGCAAACTCACCGTCTCCACGTTCGTGTCGCTGGACGGCATCCTGCAGGCGCCCGGCGGGCCGGACGAAGACCCGACCGGCGCCTTCGCGTTCGGCGGCTGGATGGCGCCTTACGCCGACGACAGCATGGATCTCGCAGCGGCCGGCTTCGACGGCGCGGGCCGCGAGTTGCTGCTCGGCCGCCGGACGTACGAGATCTTCGAGGCATACTGGCCTTACCAGCCGGCCGACCATCCGGTCGCGCAGACGCTGAACGCCGCGAAGAAGCACGTGGCCTCGCGCACGCGCACCACGCTGAACTGGCACAACTCGAGCCTGCTGCAGGGCGACGTCGTCGCGGCAGTGACGGCACTCAAGGCCCAGCCGGGCCCCGACCTGCAGGTGATCGGCAGCGGGAACCTGATCCAGACACTCCAGTCGGCCTCGCTGATCGACGAGTACCACGTCTGGACATTCCCTGTGGTGCTCGGTCGCGGCAAGCGCCTCTTCGAAGCCACGGCCCGGCCCACGGCCTTGCGACTCGTCCAGACACGCACCTCGACCAGCGGCACCGTGATGAGCACCTACGTGCCCGACGGCGAGATCCGGGTCGGCACGTTCCCGAGCGCACCGCCGAGCGACGAGGAATTGGCGCGCCGGTCGCGCATGTCCAAAGGCACTTGGTAAGCCGTCGGCAATCGCAAATCTCGGTACTCCCGCGAGATTCGGACATTCGGTTAGCGCGAGGCCAACCATAACGTTGGCGGATGAAAGTGGCCGACCTGCTCCGAGCGTTGCAATCCGACGGCTGGTATCTGGTGGCGACGCGGGGGAGCCATCGTCAATTCAGACACCGCTCGAAGCCCGGTCGCGTCACGGTCGCCGGGAAGCCGAGTGACGATTTGGCTCCCGGCACACTCAACAGTATCCTCAAGCAGGCCGGGCTGAAGCGAAACTGAAGGAACCGCGATGCGCTACGCCGTCGTCATTGAAAACGCAGGCTCGAATTTTTCAGCCTATGTGCCCGACCTGCCCGGGTGCATCGCGACCGGGGCGACCCTCCCGGACGTCGAGGCTGCGATTCGACGGGCGATCGAGCTCCATCTCGACGGGCTGCGCGAGGATGGCTCACCCATTCCGCCTGCGTCCAGCAAAGTCGAGTACGTCGAGGTGGCCGCCTGAGAAAGGCGGTCGCCACTTGATTCCGTCCTCCGTGATCGTTCGGCAAGCCGTCCGCAGCGACATGCCCGGGCTCTGGGAAGTCCGTTACTCCGTGACCGAGAACACACTGACGCCCGGACGCATCTCCGACGAGGAACTCCGCCGCTCGATCGAAGAAGACGGCCGCGGCTGGGTGGCCGAGGAAGACGGCCGGATCCTTGGATTTGCCATCGGCATGAACACCGGCAGTGTGTGGGCGCTGTTCGTCCGGCCCGAAGCCGAAGGCCGGGGCCTCGGCACGGCCCTCCACGCCGCGATGCTCGAATGGTTCTCTCGCCAGCCCCTTGAACGCCTGTGGCTGACCACCGGGGCGGACACGCGTGCCCGCGGGTTCTACGCCACTCACGGCTGGCAGGATATGGGCCTGTGCGGGCCCAACGAAGTTCGCTTCGAACGCCGCAATTCGGCGTGACTGGACGGTCGATTGAGCCGACATGACGTTGCCGCGTGGCGTAAACTCCGGCGCCCGCCTGAGGGGATTGCACATTGGAGGTGTGCCATGAAGCGCCACGACCTGCACCTCGACCAGCCCTGGTTTCGAGGTTTCGAGTAAGCGGCGGAAGGGCTTCCCATCCGAGACCCGCGTCAAACGCGGCCACCGCGTCGTGAATGGGAGCAAGGAGCTCCTCGAGAAGCTCGGCCGAAACGATCCGTGCCCATGCCAGTCCGGGCGCAGATTTCAAGAACTGCTGTATGCAGACCGGGCATTTCGATGGGTCCGATCGAGCCCACTACTTTTAGGGAGTGATCGACCCTTCCTTGCAACCCGTTGCACCACTTCGACCCGACCGTCGGCCGTTCGGCCGGCGGTCGTACGGGGATTTGCCAGCCGACGACCACATTCGTACAGACGTTGAATTCAACTCCCACGTCCGTTGCCTCAGGAGACACTCATGCCCATCACGAGCTTCGAGATCCTCTCCGTGCCGGTCAGCGACCCGCAGCGATCCAAGGCCTTCTATCGCGACGTGCTCGGCTTCGAGCTGATCCGCGAAGAGCCGATGGGCCCGAACATGAGCTGGATCCAGCTCGCGCCGCGCGGCCAGGGCGTCACGATCGCGCTGGTGACGTGGCTCGAGCAGATGAAGCCCGGCGGGCTGCAGGGCGTCATGGTCAACACGCCCGACATCGACGCCGAGCACCGAAGCCTGAGCGCCCGCGGCCTGCAGCTCAGCGAGATCCGGCAGGAGCCCTGGGGACGCTACGCGATGTTCAGCGACCCGGACGGCAACGGCTGGATCCTGCGCCAGCCGCCCGGCTGACGCGCCCCGGCCTGCATCGCCCCACCCCGGCCTGCCGGGCCGATTGACGGCAGGCCGCCGCGATGGTGTATTCGCCCCTCGGATCCGCGCAGGGAAGGGAATCGACCGGGCGAGGCACGCCGCCGCCCGACGCTCGTGACAGGAGGAGCGTGACATGCCGATCCACTACCAGCACGCCGCCACCGTCGCGGTGCCCCCGGAGCGGGCCTTCGCGGTGATCGACGACCTGCCGCTCACCGCCCGGTGGCTGCCGCCGTGCGTCAGCCTCGCGAAGGTTGGCAGCGGCCCGAATGCCCCGGGCGACCGGCTGCACTACGTGTTCCGCCAAGGCGGCCGCCAGAACGAAATGGAAGGCGAGATCCTCGACCGGGTGGCCGGCGAACGCCTGCACTGCCGCTACTCGGATCCGGCCTTCGACGTCTGGGTGGACCTGCGCGTCGCACCGGCCCCGGGCGGCGCCGTGACGACCCACCTCATCACGATTGCGCCGAAGACGTTCATGGGTCGCGTGATGCAGCCACTGATACGTCTGGGCCTGGGCAAGCAGACGCGCGACGCCGCGTCCAACCTGAAGAAGCTGCTGGAATCTGGAACGCCCTGAGGGCAACGGAGGCCGACATGAAACGAGTCACTGGCATCGGCGGCATTTTCTTCAATGCGAAGGACCCGGCGGCCCTTCACGAGTGGTACAAGCGCTACCTGGGCATCGACGTGCAGGCGTGGGGCGGCGCGGCGTTCACCTGGGCCGACGACGCGGGCAACCCGGTGAAGGGCACCACGATCTGGTCCGTCGGCGCGGCCGACGGCAACCACTTCGCGCCGAGCAAGGCGTCGTTCATGGTGAACTACCGGGTCGACGATCTCGCCGCGCTGCTCGCGGCACTGCGCGCCGAGGGCTGCAACGTGCTCGAGAAGACGGACGACTCGGAATACGGCAAGTTCGGCTGGGTCATGGACCCGGAAGGCAACAAGGTCGAGCTCTGGCAGCCGCCGGCCGGCATGTGAAGTCAACGACGGGAACGGAGGAGACGACGGGATGTTCAGTCACGTGATGGTCGGGTCGAACGACATCGAGCGCTCGAAGCGCTTCTACGACGCCGTGCTCGGCGTGCTCGGCATCGGCGAGCCGGCGAGGAACCGCAATGCCACGGGGCAGGAACGCCTGTTCTACCGGCACGACGGCAGCACGTTCTGCGTGACCCAGCCGATCAACGGCGAGCCGGCCAACGTCGGCAAAGGCTCGACCTTCGGGTTCAAGTGCAGTTCCCCGGAGCAGGTGCGCCAGTTCCACGACACGGCGGTGGCGCACGGCGGCACCTCGATCGAGAACCCGCCCGGCCTGCGCGAAGGCGCCATGGGCGCCCTGTACCTCGCGTACGTGCGCGACCCGGACGGCAACAAGCTCTGCGCGCTGCACCGGCCGAAATAGCGGCTGCGCCCTGCGCGGTGAATCGACATTCACGGGAGGTGGCCATGACTGCAATCGCCAGGAACACGATCTGTCTCTGGTACAAGGGCGATGCCGAGGAAGCGGCCCGCTTCTACGCGGCCACCTTCCCGAACTCGTCGGTCGATGCCGTGCACCGCGCGCCGGGCGACTTCCCCTCGGGCAAGAAGGGCGACGTGCTGACGGTGCAGTTCACCGTGCTCGGCATCCCGTGCCTCGGCCTCAACGGCGGACCGGGCATCGACCACAGCATCGCGTTCTCGTTCCAGGTCGCCACCGACGACCAGGCCGAGACCGACCGCTACTGGAATGCGATCGTCGGCAACGGCGGCCAGGAGAACGCTTGCGGCTGGTGCCAGGACAAGTGGGGCCTGTCGTGGCAGATCACGCCGCGAGTCCTCACCGAGGCCTACACGCACGCGGATCCGGCCGTCGCCCAGCGCGCCTTCGAGGCGATGATGACCATGCGCAAGACCGACGTGGCCGCGATCGAGGCGGCCGTTCGCGGCTGAGAATCTCGCCGCCCGGCCCGATGGCCGGCTGGCAAGGAGGCTGGCTTGACGACGGTCACCCTGGTCATCGACCTGCAGGTCGACTTCTTCGCCCACGAGCGACTCGCCCGGCGCCGGGCCTCGCTCGCGGCGAGCACGAATGCCCTGGTGCAGGCCTCGCGCGACGGCGGTGCCGCGGTCGTCTGGGTGAAGCAGGAGTTCTCTCCCGACCTCAGCGATGCCACGCTCGAGGTGAAGCAGCGCCGCATCGCAGTCGTCATCGCCGGCACACCCGGCGCGGCCCTCCTGCCGGAATTGGACGTGCGCCGCACCGACCACCTCGTCGTGAAGAAGCGTTACAGCGCGTTCTTCGGCACGGACCTCGACGCGCTCCTCGGACGCCTCGGATGCACGCGCCTCGTCGTGGCGGGCGTCAACACGCACGCGTGCGTCCGCACCACGGTCGTCGATGCCTACCAGCGGGACTACGAGGTGATCCTGGCCCGCGACTGCATCGACTCCCACGACCCGGAGCACCACGAGATCAGCTGGCGCTACATGGACGGCAAGCTGGGCCGGGGCATGAGCCTGTCGGAGATTCGTGCGATGCTGGGCGCGGGAGCCGGCTGAAGCGGACCTCGGCCCGGAGACCGCACGGCGGAACGACGCCGCGTTACAGGACGTTCACTGCAAAAGGAGTTGCCCATGTCACTGCTGCGCAAGCTCGGCGAAGTCCTCGGCATCCGCAGGGGCACCCGCGAACCCGCCATCCAGGTCGTCGACCTCTGGTCGGCCGAGGACCGGGCCATCGCGGCGCAGGCGCAGGCGGGAACGCTGCCGGGCGACGAGAATCGACCGCTCGTCGAGGAACTCATCGAGCTGGGCCGGCGCGACGAACTCATCCTGCAGGACGAGCACGGGACGAACTCCTACAGCCCGCGCGCCCAGGAGATTGGGCGCATCCTGTCCTCCCGCGGCGGCAAGCCGCTCATGAAGGCGGCGTACTACCAGCTGCAGGCGCACTGCGGACCGGGCCGGGCCAGCCACCTCGACTACGTCTGGAACGGAATCGGCGGGTGGATGGCGTAGGCCGGGAAACGGCACATCCGCAGCACAGACAGGACGACCTCATGCCCAGCGGCTACTCCGGGACACCCCTGCCGAAGAAACTCGGCTGCAAGGACGGCACGCACCTCGTCGTGATCGGCGAACCCGAGGAGTACGCCCGGTGGCTCGTGCCGCTGCCGCCGGGGCTGGTGCGACAACGAATGCCAACGAAGACGACCACGCTCGTCCACGTCTTCGTCACGAAGCGACAGGCCCTGGTCGATTACCTCGCCGCACTGCGGCGCCGGCTCGATCCCGAAGCCGCCGTGTGGGTCTCGTGGCCGAAGAAGGCGTCCGGCGTCGCGAGCGAGGTGACGGAAGACACCGTGCGCGAGGTGGCGCTGCCGCTCGGCTTCGTCGACGTGAAGGTGTGCGCGGTGAGCGAGGTCTGGTCCGGTCTCAAGCTGGTCGTGCGCAAGGAGTTGCGACAGCGTTGAGGCGTCGTCGCAGGTGACCGCGACACACGAGGCGGAACGATGGCCGACGATCGCGTGTGTCACGAAGGCATGCGCTACCTGCAGGACGAGCGCGACCGCACCGACTGACCGCCCGCGCCGGACCGTCGAGACCGGCCGGCCGAGTTGCTATGCTTCGACCCCGCGGCCGTTCCCCGGCTTCCTGGCGTCCCGATGCTTCGTTTCCTCGCGCTGCTGCTGGCCTACCTGTTCCTCGGCCTCGCCATCGTCGGCGTGTTCGTGCCGGGCCTGCCCACGGTGCCTTTCCTGCTGCTCGCGGCGTGGTTCGCCGCCAAGGGCTCGCAGCGGCTGCACCGCTGGATCTACGCGCACCCGCACTTCGGCAAGCTCCTGATCGACTGGGAGACGCAGGGCGCCGTCTCGCGCCGGAGCAAGGTCATTGCCGTGCTGATGACGCTCGCGAGCGCCGTCCTCATGTACCGGCACATCGAGAACGTCTGGGCGCTGGCGGGCATCACCGCGCTGCTGCTGTTCGGCATGGGGTTCCTGCTCACCCGGCCGGAGCCCAAGTGAGACGGTCGATCGGTCGGGCGGTCGAACGACGGCGGTGAACCGCTGCGAACGTTACTTCGGGGTCGCGCCCGGCCCGGCCACGCCGATCGCCCGGCCACCTGCATAGAGGACCGCGCGCGCGTCCGCCGGCAGGGTCTCGACGCCCGCGGTCTCGAACTCGCCCCGCAGCTGGATGCGGCCGAGCACGTCGTCGCTGGGCCCGAGGATCCGGCGGAACCGGACGACCGTCGTCTCCCCGGCGCGGCACTCGAGGCTGCGCGTCACCTCGCCCGTGGCGATCATCGCGTTGGCCGTCGGCGTGGCGCGCCAGCCGTGCGTTCCCGCGGAAACGTTCACGCGCGCATACCACGGCAGGGCCGGCGCGTCCGGCGCCGCGTCGGGCCCCGCGCCGAGGTTCTCGAGCAGCACGTTCCCGTCCAGTTCCACGCGCGTGCCCGGCGGCGGCCGGGCGAGATCGACGACGCACTCGCCCGGCTGCGCCGTCTGCCGCAGCGCAGTCCGGCTCGACTCGACGGGCGCGATGAGCCACAGGCAGCTCGCCTCCGGGCAGGGGTCGACGGCCAGCGTGAACCCCTCGAGTTCCACGCTGCGACTGTCGGGCTGCTTGAACTGCGAGTCCTGCGCGTGGTGCTCGGCGTAGTAGCCCGCCTCGACGCCCCGCACCGTGCCCGCTGCGTCGTAGAGGACCAGCGGATGCACGCGGTAGTGGCGCACCTGCGTCCACCCGGGCACCGGCACGATGCCGACGACCAGCCACTCGGTGGAGGCGTCGCTGCATTCGCTCGCGTACAGCTCGATGCCGAGTTCGGCGTTCGCGTAGCGCGGCTGCCCGAGCATGCCCCGCACCTGCACGCGCTGCGTCTCGCCGACGACGATGCGCGCGCGCACCTCGCGAACCTGGGCACGCATGTCCGGTTCCTCCACGCCGGCGGTGAACGATCCGCAGCCGCCAGCCGTCAGCGCCAGCGCGCATGCCAGCGCTCCTGCAATGAACCGCCCGTGCGGACTCGCGTCGATGCCGGATCGAGTGCGCATGTCGCCCCCGATGCGTAGCCCGGGACGATCCTAGTTACACGCCGGGCGAGGCGCCGCCGCATCCGCACAAGTACCTGCGGCGGCGCCCGGCGACTCAGGCCGTCACCCGGGCCACGACCCGACGCACCCAGGGCGCGATGAGGGTGACGGCCAGGAAGGCGACGGGCCAGGTCGTCGCGCAGCTCTTCAGCCACTGCAGCACGAACCCGGACTGCAGTCCGCGACTGGTGAGCAGGACGAACGCCGAGACGAGCGCCACCATGATCACCGAGAGCAGGCCGCCGAAGAGGATCGGTGCAAAACGAGCCGGGATACGCATGGGTTTCTCCTTGATTGATTCGTCGGTTGTCGGTCGAGTCCGCGCCGCGTTCCGTTCACGCGAGGCGGGTGTAGTGCACGAGCCAGCCGGCCACGTAGAGCCCGAGGCCGAACATCGCGTGGGTCCATAGACTCTGCAGCCGGGCGGCGTTCGGCCGGGGCGCGCGACGCGCGAAGATCCCGGCGCCCATGCCCGGCTGCATGAGCAGGAAGGGGGCCGCGACCGAACCGATGCCGACGATGAGCGCGGGTCCGGGCGTCGGCTGGCGCAGCCACTCGAGCCCCCAGCCGGCGGTGAGGATCGCGGCGAACGCGATGCCCGTCAGGTAGTGGACGGTCCAGCCGAGCGGGGCCTCGCCGCGCACCGGCTGCGCCGCGGCGATCGCGACGTGCCGGAAGCGCCCCTTCGGCATGTGCGCGAACCAGCGCCCCACCTGTGCGTAGTTCGGCAGCGGAAGGCCGAACAGCCGTCGACGGGCGAGCGCCCAGAGATCGACGAATGCCGTCGCGCCGAGTCCGATCAGGAGCGTGCTCACCAGGTACGTCATGACTGCCTCCTCCGCCTTGCCTTCCAGCCGACCGGGGAGCAAGGTACGACCTCAAGTCAACTTGAAGTCAAGGGGCGTGCACAATGGACATCGGCGAGGTGGCGAAACGGTCGCGGGTGCCGGCCTCGACCCTGCGTTACTACGAGGAAAGAGGCCTGATCCGCTCCATCGGCCGGCAGGGCCTGCGCCGCGTGTTCGCGCCGGACGTGCTGGAGCGGCTGGCCCTGATCGCGCTCGGGCAGACGGCCGGCCTGAGCCTCGACGAGATCGCGGGAATGTTCGCGCCGGACGGTCGGCCGCGCATCGACCGTCGGCTTCTCGCGGCAAAGGCGAAGGAACTCGACGGCACGATCCGGCGGCTGGAAGCGATGCGCGACGGGCTGCGGCACGCCGCCGCCTGCCCGGCGAAGAGTCACCTGGAGTGCCCGACCTTCCGGCGACTGCTGCAGGGTGCCGCCACCGGCACCCTGCAACCGAGGCCGGCCCGCAAGGCCGCGAAGCCCCGCTAGCCGCGGATCATCCGGTTGTCGACCAGCTGCGCCACGACCGACGGATCGGCCAGCGTCGAGATGTCGCCCAGCTGCTCGGCCTCGTTCGCGGCGATCTTGCGCAGGATGCGGCGCATGATCTTGCCCGAGCGCGTCTTCGGCAGGCCCGGCGCCCACTGGATGTAGTCCGGCGTCGCGATCGGTCCGATCTCGCCGCGCACCCAGTCGCGCAGTTCCTTGCGCAGTTCCTCGGTCGGCTCGGCGTCCACCACCAGCGTGACGTACGCGTAGATGCCCTGGCCCTTGATGTCGTGCGGGCAGCCGACCACGGCGGCCTCGGCCACCTTCGGGTGCGCCACGAGCGCGCTCTCGATCTCGGCGGTGCCGAGCCGGTGGCCCGCGACGTTCAGCACGTCGTCCACGCGCCCGGTGATCCAGTAGTAGCCGTCCTCGTCGCGCTTGGCGCCGTCGCCCGTGAAGTAGCGGCCGGGGAAGGTCTTGAAGTAGGTGTCGATGAAGCGCTGGTGGTCGCCGAACACCGTGCGCATCTGGCCCGGCCAGCTGCCGGTGAGCACGAGGTTGCCCTCGCAGGCGCCCTCGAGCACCTGGCCCTCGTTGTCGACGATGGCGGGCGTGACACCGAAGAACGGCACCGTGGCCGAACCCGGCTTCTGGTCGATCGCGCCCGGCAGCGGCGTGATCAGCACGCCGCCGGTCTCGGTCTGCCACCACGTGTCGACGATGGGGCAGCGGTCGTCGCCCACCACGCGGTGGTACCACTCCCAGGCCTCGGGGTTGATCGGCTCGCCCACCGTGCCGAGCAGGCGCAGCGTCTTGCGCGAGAACTTCTTCACCGGGTTCTCGCCCTCGCGCATCAGGGCGCGCAGCGCGGTCGGCGCGGTGTAGAAGATCGTCACCTTGTGCTTGTCGACGGCCTGCCAGAAGCGGCTGACGTCGGGGTAGTTCGGCACGCCCTCGAACATCACGGTGGTCGCGCCGTTCGCGAGCGGGCCGTAGACGACGTAGCTGTGGCCGGTCACCCAGCCCACGTCGGCCGTGCACCAGAAGATGTCGTTCTCGCGCAGGTCGAAGACGACCTCGTGCGTGAACGAGGCGTAGACGAGGTAGCCGCCGCTGGTGTGCAGCACGCCTTTCGGCTTGCCGGTCGAACCGGACGTGTAGAGGATGAACAGCGGGTCCTCGGCGTCGACCGCCACCGGCTCGCAGTGCTCGGCCTGGCCGTCGACCAGCTCGTGGTACCACTGGTCGCGACCGTACATCGCGACCGGCGCGCCGGTCCGCTTCACGACCAGCACGTGCTTCACGGTCTCGGTGCCCGGCGCGGAGAGCGCCTGGTCGACATTGGTCTTGAGCGGCACCTTCTTGCCGCCGCGGATGCCCTCGTCGGCGGTGATCACCACAGTCGAGGCGCAGTCGGCGATGCGGCCGGCCAGCGAGTCGGGCGAGAAGCCACCGAACACCACGGAATGGATCGCGCCGATGCGGGCACAGGCGAGCATGGCCACCGCCGCCTCGGGGATCATCGGCAGGTAGATCGTCACGCGGTCGCCCTTCTGCACGCCGAGCGCCTTGAGCGCGTTGGCGAGCTTGCACACCTTGTAGTAGAGCTCGCGGTAGCTCAGGTGCAGCGACTCGGCGGGGTTGTCGCCCTCCCACACGATGGCGGTCTTGTCGCCGCGGGTGGCGAGGTGGCGGTCGAGGCAGTTGAACGAGACGTTCAGCTGCCCGTCGTGGTACCACTTGATGTGGAAGTCCTTCGCGTCGAAGCTGACGTCGCGCACGTGCTTGTAGGGGCGCGTCCACTCGATGCGCTTGCCCATGCGCCCCCAGAAGCCCTCCGGGTCCTGCACCGACTCGCGGTACAGTCGGT
This sequence comes from Pseudomonadota bacterium, assembly GCA_052035645.1. GTDB lineage: Bacteria > Pseudomonadota > Gammaproteobacteria > Steroidobacterales > Steroidobacteraceae > RPQJ01. Next base: position 22,147 of record JBPOHK010000133.1, on the reverse strand, counting down.
CGTAGTCGTCCTTGCGGATGCGGGCCTGCGCGGCGAAGTCCGCCGGCACCTTGTACAGCTTCGTGCTCATCTCTGCTCCCCCTGGCCTGCGCTCAATCGAACGCCGCGCGCACCCGCGCGGCGTGGTCCGCCAACAGCTTCGGGTCGGCCATGTCGCGCGCATGGAAGCGCAGGTCGAAGCCCTCGTACCGCGGCACGATGTGGAAATGGATGTGGAACACGCTCTGCCCCGCGGCGGCGCCGTTCAGCTGCACGAGCATCACGCCCGGCGGGTTGAACGCCTTCTTCACCGCGCGCGCGACGCGCTGCGTGGCGAGGATGGTCGCGGCCAGCGCGTCCGGCGGCAGGTCGAACACGTTCTCGGCCGGTGCCTTCGGGATGACCAGCGTGTGGCCGTCCGACTGCGGCATCACGTCCATGAAGGCGAGCGTGTGCTCGTCCTCGTAGACCGTGTGGGCCGGGATTTCGCCGCGCAGGATGCGCGCGAACACGTTGTTGCTGTCGTAAGCCATGGCGGGTCCGTGACCTTCCCCAGTCCGTTTTGGCCCGAGTATAGCCAGCGGCGGGGCCGGCTTCCGACCCCTTCGACCAAAGGATGAGGAGGCTACTGGGCGAAGACCCAGTCCACCAGCTCGGTCTGGACGGCCTGGCCGGCCCCCTGGTCGGCCTTCGGGTCGTTCAGCAGGATGACGGCCACGTAGGTCTTGCCGCTGGCGGCGTTCACGTAGCCGGCCAGCGCGCCGACGTCCTCGAGCGACCCGGTCTTCATCCGCAGCCGGCCCTGCATCTCGCCGGAACGGAAGCGGCGGCGCAGCGTCCCGTCGGTGGCCGAGAGGGGCAGCGAGGCAGCGAACTCGGGCATGTACTGGCTGTGCCACGCCTCGATCAGCACCTCGGCGAGGCCCTGGGCGGTGATGCGCTCGTCGCGGGAGAGTCCGGACCCGTTGTCGATCACGAGCTCCGGGATCGCGATGCCCCGCGAGGCGAGAAAGGCCTGCATCACCTGGCGACCGCCCGCGGCGGTCGCGGGACGGCCAGCCTTCTCCGCGGCCACGGTCAGGAACAGGTTGCGCGCCATCACGTTGCTCGAGAACTTGTTGATGAGGCGGATGATCTCGGCCAGGGTCAGCGAATCGTGCGTGTACAGCAGCCGGGCGTCGGCCGGGACGACCCCGAGACGCAGGCCGCCCTCGATCGTGCCGCCGGCCTGCTGCCACAGGGTCCTGAACACGCCGTAGGCGTAGTCGGGCGCCTTCATGACGGCGCGCGACGCGGAGAACTGCCCGCAACCGGCCGCATAGCGCCCGGAGACGCTCAGGCGCCGGCCGGTCGGGCCGTCCGGCATCGCGACCGCGATGCCGCCCGAGGCGCGGCGGCAGGAGCCGGGGTCGAGACGCACGGTGTTCTCGAGCACGAGGTTGGCCGGCCAGGGGTTGAGGCTCGCGCGCACGGTGCCGGCGGCCGGGTCCGGGACGACGTTCACCGTCACCGTCTGGAAATTCACCATCAGCGCGTCGGGCAGCACGTTGTAGGTGCGGAACGGCTGGTTGTCGAACGACGCGCGGTCCTCGCCCTGCGGCGCGAACAAGGTGTTGTCGATCACCACGTCGCCCGCGATGCGCTGCACGCCCGCCTGCCGCAGCCCGCTCACGAACGACCACCAGCGCTCGGCGGTCATGAACGGGTCGCCGCCTCCCACCAGGACCAGGTCGCCCTGCAGCACCTGGTCGCGGACGGGGCCGGTGGCGTACGCGCGGGTGCGCCAGGTGTACGCGGGCCCGAGCATCTCGAGCGCGGCGTAGGTCGTCAGCACCTTCATGGTGGAGGCGGGGTTGCGCGCCACCTGCGAATTGAAGCTGACGATCGGCTCGTCGCGACCGATCTCGCGGACGTACACGCTGAGCCCGGTGGCCGGCACCTTGTAGCGCGCCAGCGCCTTCTCCACTTCGGGCGGCAGGTAGGGCCGGTCGCGCGCGGGCGCGGCCGCCGCGAACAGCAGGAACGCGCCGAACGCCGCGGCGATACGCAGGAAGTGTCTCGACATGGGCCTTGAATCGGGGGGAACGGGAGGAATCATAAGCGATGCGGTGGCGGCGCGCGGCGTCGCTCTGCATACTGGCGCGCCGACGGGAAGGGCTGCATGCGCAAGATCTGGAACACCGTACTGAAGGGCCTGGTGGCGATCCTGCCGGTCGGGCTCACCATCTACGTCGTCTACTGGCTGGCGGTGACGGCCGAACGCCTGTTCACTCCCTTCATCAAGGCCCTGATCCCGGATTCGCTGTACTTCCCCGGGCTCGGCCTGATCACGGGCGTGGTACTGCTGTATTTCCTCGGCCTCGCCGTCAATGCCTACGTGGTCAGCCGCGCGCTGCGGCTGAGCGACCGGCTGTTCGCCCGCATCCCGGTGGTGAAGACGATCTACCTCGCCACGCGCGACTTCATGCGCTTCTTCCCCTCCTCCGGCAAGGACAGCGACCTGCAGCGCGTCGTGCTGGTGCAGCTCGGGCCGGGCAAGCTGATCGGCTTCGTGACGGCGGAATCCGGCGACATGCTGAAGCGCTCCGGCCCGCAGGAAGAGACGGTCGCGGTCTACCTGCCGATGAGCTACATGGTCGGCGGCTACACGCTGTTCCTGCCGCCCGACCGGCTCGAACCCACCTCGCTCAGCGTCGAGGAAGGCATGCGCATCGCCCTGATGGGCGGCGTGCGCAGCACCGGCAGCCCCGGCGCCCTCGCGGACAAGCGCTGATGCGCGCCACGATCATCCCGGTCACGCCGTTCCAGCAGAACTGCTCGCTGGTGTGGTGCCCGCGCACGCTCGCCGCCGCGGTCATCGACCCGGGCGGCGACCTCGAGCAGATCCTCGCCGCCGCGCAGGAAGAGAAGCTGCGGATCGAGAAGATCCTGCTCACGCACGCGCACATCGACCACGCGGGCGGCACGGCGGCCCTGGCGAAGCAGTTGCAGGTGCCCGTCGAAGGTCCGCACGTCGGCGACAAGTTCTGGATCGACCAGATGCCCGAGCAGGGCCGCACCTTCGGCTTCCCGCGCTGCGAGTCGTTCACGCCGGACCGCTGGCTCGAGGACGGCGACGTCGTGCAGTTCGGCGACGTGCGTTTCGACGTGAAGCACTGCCCGGGGCACACGCCCGGCCACGTCGTGTTCGTGTCGCCGCCGCAGAAGGTGGCGTTCGTCGGCGACGTGCTGTTCGCCGGCTCGATCGGCCGCACGGACTTCCCGGGCGGCGACTACGACACCCTCATCCACTCGATCAGAGACAAGCTGTTCCCGCTCGGCGACGACGTGCGCTTCGTGCCCGGGCACGGGCCGATGTCGACCTTCGGCGACGAGCGCCGGTCGAACCCGTTCGTGGGCGATGCGGTGGCAGGCGGCTCGCGGCGCGGCGCGAGCTGAGACGGATCAGCGGTCGTCCTTGCGGCGTCCGCGCTTGCCCTTCTGCCGACGGTCGTCGTCGGTGTCCCAGGCGGCGATCGACACGCCGAAGTCGCGCGCGCGGCGCGGCCCCTTGCGGCGGTCCTCGTGGTGCTCGTAGCGGCACTGGCAGGCGGCGCGGTCGCACTTCTTGAGCGGCAGCACCGGCGCGACCTTCGAGAGGAAACGCTGGCCTTCGATGTCCTTCGCGGCCTGGCAGCAGACCGGGCCCGGCACCACGCTCACCGCGTGGTAGGGCGTACTGATCTTCTTGATCACCGTGGGACGCGCCGTCCGCTTCGGGCCCGGCTGGGCCTCGGCATCGACGTACTCGCCCTCGTCTTCCTCCTCGCGACCGAGGAGTGCGCGGGCCTTGCCCAGCAGGGCCGACGAAAAATTGGGAATGCGCGCCATGACGAAAAATTACCGTGGCGTACGGGCAGAGGGTGTGACGCCGGTCACAGCACCCGCGGAAGCCGACTGGCGGCAAACCGCAATCGACCGGAATGCGGCATTATGTCACATCATCGGGGGCACGCCCGGCTTGCCGGTCCTGGCCGACGAGCCGAAACTGCCCGCCTGACGCATCCAAGAGGCCCGCATGCCCGCCGCCCGCCGCGCCCCTGCCCGAACCCGTCCCCCGTTCGAGTCGATCTACCGCCACGGCTATGCGCGCGTCGCGGTGGCGACGCCCCGGGTCGAGGTCGCGGATCCGGCCTACAACGTCGCCCAGACCCTCGAGCTGGCCCGCGAGGCGGCCGCGCAGCACTGCGTGCTGGTCCTGTTCCCCGAACTCGGCCTGTCGGCCTACTCGAACGAGGACCTGTTCCAGCAGGACGCCCTGCTCGACGCGTCGCTCGCGGCGCTCGCGCAGCTGGTCGAGGCCAGCCGCGCCTTGCCGGTCGCGCTCGCGGTGGGCCTGCCGCTGCAGGTGGACGGACGACTGCACAACTGCGGCGTGCTGGTGCAGCGCGGACGCATCCTCGGCGCGGTGCCGAAGACCTACATCCCCAACTACCGCGAGTTCTACGAGAAGCGCCAGTTCGCGTCCGGCGCGCAGGCGCTCGCCACCTCCATCCGCCTGCTGGGGCAGGAGGTGCCGTTCGGGTCGCAGTTGCTGTTCGAGGCGACCAACCTCGAGGGCTTCGTGCTGCACCTCGAGATCTGTGAGGACCTCTGGGTGCCGCTGCCGCCGTCGACGCTGGGCGCGCTGGCGGGGGCGACCGTGATCGCGAACCTCTCGGCGAGCGACATCACGGTGGGCAAGGCCGATTACCGTCGCCTGATCGGCGCCGCGCAGTCGGCGAAGTGCGTGACGGCCTACCTGTACTCCGCCGCGGGCCCGGGCGAGTCCACGACGGACCTCGCCTGGGACGGCCACGCGCTCGTCTACGAAAACGGCCAGTGCCTCGCGGAGTCGAAGCGCTTCCCGCGCGAGCCCGGCCTGGTCACCGCCGACATCGACCTCGACCACCTGCGCCAGGAGCGGCTGCGCCTCACGAGCTTCGGCGACAGCGTGCAACTGCACGCGGAGCTGCTGCGGGGCTTCCGCCGCGTGACGTTCGAGGTCGAGCTGCCGAAGGGGCGCATCCCGCTGCGACGGCGCATCGAGCGGTTCCCGTATGTACCCGCCGACCCGGCCCGCCGCGACGAGCGCTGCGCCGAGGTGTACGACATCCAGGTCGAGGGCCTGATGAAGCGGCTCACCGCGGCGCGCCTCGACAAGGTGGTGATCGGCATCTCGGGCGGGCTCGATTCGACGCAGGCCGCGCTGGTGGCCGTGCGCGCATTCGACCGGCTCAAGCTGCCGCGCACGAACATCCTCGCCTACACGCTGCCGGGGTTCGCGACCAGCACGCAGACCTTCAAGAACGCGCACGCGCTGATGAAGTCGCTCGGCCTGCGCGCCGGCGAGATCGACATTCGCCCGGCGTCGGAGCTGATGCTGAAGAACATCGGCCACCCGCATGCGAAGGGCAAGGACGTCTACGACGTGACCTACGAGAACGTGCAGGCCGGCGAGCGCACCTCGCACCTGTTCCGCCTCGCCAACCTCCACGGCGCGCTGGTGCTCGGAACGGGCGACCTGTCGGAGCTCGCGCTCGGCTTCACGACCTACGGCGTCGGCGACCACATGTCGCACTACAACGTGAACGGCTCGGTGCCGAAGACGCTGATCCAGCACCTGATCCGCTGGCTGATCTCGACGCGGCAGTTCGACGCGAAGACCACCGCCGTGCTCGAGCGCATCGTCGGCACGACGATCTCGCCGGAGCTGGTGCCGGGCCGGGGCGATGCGCCGGAACACTCGTCGGAAGCCGTCGTCGGCCCGTACGAGCTGCAGGATTTCCATCTCTATTACGTCAGCCGCTTCGGCTACCGGCCGAGCAAGGTGGCGTTCCTCGCACACCACGCGTGGGGCGACCGGCGCACGGGCGCGTGGCCCGATACTGTGCCCGCGGACCAGCGTCGCCAGTACGACCGGGCGACGATCACGAAATGGCTGGCGGTGTTCCTGCAGCGCTTCTTCGCGACCAGCCAGTTCAAGCGCTCGGCCATGCCGAACGGACCGAAGGTCGGCTCGGGCGGCTCGCTGTCGCCGCGCAGCGACTGGCGCGCGCCGAGCGACTCGCCCGCGACCGTCTGGCTCGACGAACTCCGCCGCAACGGAAAATAGGGAACAAAAATAGGGGACACTCACTAATTTTCCGGCGGCGCAGTCTCCGCCGGAAAATTAGTGAGTGTCCCCTATTTTCTATTTTTCGGGGGCGGGGTTGCCCTGCATGCGGTCGTCGCACCAGGAGAGGATCTCCTGGCGAGCGGCGGCGATCACCGAGCGGTGGTCCTCCCCGGGATACCAACTCACCTTGAGCACGTCGCCCATCGCCCGGGCCCGCGGCACCAGTTCCTTCGTGCCGGCCGGTGGCGCCACGCCGTCGGCCTCGCCGTGCACGACGAGGATGGGCGCCCAGGAGCGCCGGTTGCCGGCGACGTTGCGCGCGAGCGCCGCCTGCATCTCGGGATTCCATTCGCCGGCGAAGAACGGTCCCGGGTACTTCAGCGACTCGCGGAACACGCCGGTGATGCTCACCTCGCCCGCGGCCTCGATCAGCCGGCGGCCCTGCTCGGTGAACCCCGTGAGCGGCACGCCGTAGGCCGCGGCGTACCCGCGCGCCAGCACGTAGGCGTGCGGGATGTTCATGAAGCGCACGCCCACCGTACTGCCGGGTGCGATCGCCACGACGCCCTGCAGCAGCAGGTCCGGCGCATAGGCCCGCTGCTCCTCGCCGATGAACAGCGCCGCGTGGCCGCCCTGCGACCAGCCGAACGCCAGCACGTCGCGGCCGGCCCGCGCGCTGGCGAAGTTACGCGCCGCCCGCACGATGTCGAGCCCGTTGCGCGCGGCCGTGCTGCCGACCATGTACTGGTGCACGCCCGGCCCGCCGAGGCCGTAGTAGTCGGTGGCGACGACGACGTAGCCTCGCGCCAGCCAGTCGCCGAGGTAGGGCACGCCGTAGTCGATGGGCGCGGTCGGCGAGCGCTGGACGAGGTCCTGCGCGGGCCGCGGCGCGAGCGAGGGCGCCGCCACGCGCGCACCGCCGGTGGTGCCGTGCAGCCACAGCAGCACGGGGTGCGGCCGCTCGAGCGAGTCCAGCGGCGCAACGATGATGCCCGTCACCGGCACGCGCCGGCCGTCCCAGGTGCGCGACACGTACATCACACGCCACGCCATCGCACCGTCCGGCGCCGGGATGGTCTCGGTGCGCAGGATCCGCCCGGGCGCCTTGTTCGCCACGCTCACGTCGGACTCGTAGAACGGCGTGAGCGGGAAGTCGGGCACCGCCGGCGCGGCGGGATCGAAGCCCGGCAACGGGCCGGCGTGCACCGCCACCACGAGCAGACCCAGCAGCAACGCACTCAGCCCGCGAACGACTCGACCCTGCATGGACACACCGCTTCCACTCACGAGATCCGCACCGGCACCCGCCGCGCACCCCAGGTGCCCGGCCGCGCCTCGAACACGCCGGGCAGGGCGAGGCCGCACCCGGCACAGTGGCCCGACGCGTCGAGACCCCACCGACCGATGCGATAGCCGTCGCGCTCGATCAGCAGCGCCCCGCACTGCGGGCACCACGTGCTGCCGCCGTCGCGGTCGCGCACGTTGCCAGTGTAGACATGGCGCAGTCCGTTCTCCATCGCGATGTGCCGTGCCCGCGTCAGCGTGGCCGGCGGGGTCGGCGGGTGCTGCAACATCTTCCAGTCCGGATGGAAGGCCGTGAAGTGCAGCGGCACGTCCGGGCCGAGCGTCGCGGCGATCCAGCGCGTCATCGCGTCCAGTTCGGCGCTGGAATCGTTCTCGCCGGGAATCAGCAGCGTGGTGATCTCGAGCCACACGCGGGTCTCGTGCTTCAGGTAGGCGAGCGTCTCGAGCACGGGCGCGAGCTCCGCACCGCAGACGTGCCGGTAGAACCGTTCCGTGAACGCCTTGAGGTCGACGTTGGCCGCGTCGATCGACGCGAAGAACTCGGCACGCGGCTCCTCGCAGATGTAACCCGCGGTCACCGCCACCGTGCGCACGCCCTCCTCGCGGCACGCCCCTGCGACGTCGATCGCATATTCGAGGAATACCGTCGGGTCGTTGTAGGTGAAAGCCACGGCGGCACATCCGAGGCGCCGCGCGGTCGCCGCGATCTCGCGCGGCATCGCAGCATCGACGAGCGTGTCCATCTCGCGCGACTTGCTCATGTCCCAGTTCTGGCAGAAGCGGCACGCGAGGTTGCAGCCCGCGGTACCGAAGGAGAGCACTGCATTTCCCGGCACGAAATGGTTGAGCGGCTTCTTCTCGATCGGGTCGATGCAGAATCCGCTCGAACGGCCGTAGGTATAAAGCTCTACCCCGCTGCGGTCGCGCCCGCGCACGAAGCACAGCCCGCGCTGTCCCGCGTGCAGCCGGCAGCGGCGCGGGCAGACGTCGCACTGCACGCGATCGGCGTCGACCCGCGACCAGTGGCGCGTCGGCAGCGCAGCGAACTGTGTATTCATACGCTTGGCACCTCGCCGCGACGGGCGGGATAGTGCGCGGGAGCCGCGTCCCGGGCGCGGCACGCCAATCAGGACGACACTCGTATGTTGAGTCCGGTGCCGAGCAAGTCAAGGGTCCGACCCGCCGCCGTCGCGGGACTTTTCTATCCCAGGGATGCCGAGGGATTGCGCAGCGCGCTGCGCGCACTGCTCGCCGCGCCGCATCCCGCGACCGCGACGACGCGGACACCGAAGGCGATCGTCGTTCCGCACGCCGGCTATGCGTACTCCGGCGCGGTCGCGGCCGCCGCGTACCGCAAGCTCGAAGGCGTCGCGCAGGCGATCCGCCACGTCGTGCTGATCGGCCCGAGCCACCGCGTGCGCATGCGCGGGCTCGCGATGCCGAGCGCCGACTTCTTCGCGACGCCTTGCGGCGAGGTCCGCGTCGACGACGCGGCCCGCCGCCACCTGCGCGAGTGCGGCCTGGCCGGCATCTCCGACGCACCGCACGCGATCGAGCACTCGCTCGAGGTGCAGCTGCCGTTCCTGCAGGCCGTGCTCAGCGATTTCGACGTGCTGCCGATCGCCATCGGCCAGGTGCCGGGCGGACTCGTCGCGCGCGCTCTCGAGACCGTGTGGGGCGGCAGCGACACGCTCGTCGTCGTCAGCTCCGACCTCAGCCACTACCACACGCAGGCCGAGGCGAAGCAGCTCGACTCGCTCACCACGCGTTCGATCCTCGCGCGGCGCAGCGACCTGTCCGACGAACAGGCCTGCGGCGCCGAGGCCATCAACGGCCTGCTCGAACTCGCGCGCACCAAGGGCCTCGCGGTCGAGCTGGTCGACCAGCGCACCTCGGCGGACACGGCGGGCGACGCATCGCGCGTGGTCGGCTATGGCAGCTACGTCCTGTTCGAGGGTTGAGACGGGCCAGCGCGTGGCGCTGCTCGAACTGGCGGCCGACGCGATCGAGCGCCGGCTGCAGGGGCTCACGTCCGCGCAGCCCCCCGACCTCGCCGACCTGCCCGCCGCGCTCGCGCTCGCCGGCTCGAGCTTCGTCACGCTGCACACGGCGTCCGGACTGCGCGGCTGCTGCGGCAGTCTCGAGCCCATGCGCGCTCTCGCCCACGACGTCTGGCGCAACGCGCAGGCGAGCGCGTTCGCCGACCCGCGCTTCCTGCCGCTCGCCCGCGAGGAGTGGCCGGAGGTGACCGAGCTCGCGGTATCCGTGCTCTCGGGGTTCGAGCACCTCGAGGTGCGCTCGGAAGCCGAGCTGCTGAGCCGGCTCGAGCCGGGACGCGACGGGCTGGTGCTCGCCTGGCGCGGCCGGCGGGCCACGTTCCTGCCGGCGGTCTGGGAGCAGGTCGCGGACGCGCGGGAATTCCTGCGCCGCCTCAAGGACAAGGCCGGCTGGGACCGCGACTTCTGGCCCGCCGACCTCGAGGTGCTGCGCTACCGCACGGAGTGCATGGCGCTCGGACAGCCGGCCCGCCGCGGCCGGGCGCACTAGGGGCGAATCCGGCGTCCGCGGGCCGGCGAAGCGGCCGGCATGACCGCCCGCACCTCGCTCACCCTGCTGTTCGGCGCCATCCTGGCCGCGATGCTCTGCGTCACGACCTGGGCCAGCCTCGCGCAGCCGATCTGGGCCTGGCAGGGCATCGCGCCGTCGAATCCCGACCGCGCCTGGACGGTCGCCACCCTCTTCGACGCCTATTTCGGCTTCCTCACCTTCTACGCCTGGGTGTTCTACCGCGAGCGCGGCGCGCTGCCCCGCCTGGGCTGGCTGCTCGCGGTGCTGGCGCTCGGCAACATCGCCATGTCCGTCTACGTCCTGCTGCAGCTGCACCGGCTGCCGGCCGGGGCACCGCTCCACCACCTGCTGCTCCGCCCGACGGATCGCTGACCCGAGGTTCCCCATGTCCGCCACGCTCGATCCGGCCTCCTCCGGCCTGCCGGCCGATCCGCCCGCGCCGACGCCGTCGCTCGCCCACCGGCTGCTCGAGCGCGACCTGCTGCCGGACGGCCTGATCCGCTTCGGCATCCGCCGCCTGCTCGCGCAACGCCTGCGCGAGGAGGACAAGGGCGACCCCGAGGCGCAGCAGGCCCACCTGATGCGGCTGGTCGAGACGCTGCGCCGCAGCCCGGTCGCCATCGCCACGCGCGAGGCGAACGAGCAGCACTACGAGCTGCCCTGCGACTTCTTCTCGCACGTGCTCGGGCGCAACCTCAAGTACTCGTCGTGCTACTTCGACCCGGGCGTCACCTCGCTCGACGCCGCCGAGGAGCGCATGCTCGCCCTGACCTGCGAGCGCGCGCGGCTGCAGGACGGCGAGCGGATCCTCGAGCTCGGCTGCGGCTGGGGCTCGCTCACGCTGTGGATGGCGCGGCACTACCCGAATGCGCGCATCACCGCGGTCTCGAACTCGCGCACGCAGAAGCAGTTCATCGACGCGCGCGCCGCCGAGCGCGGGCTGACGAACGTCGAGGTCGTCACCTGCGACGCCAACGTGCTCGACTTCCCGGACGGCCGGCGCTTCGACCGCGTCGTGTCGGTGGAGATGTTCGAGCACATGCGCAACTACGAGACCCTGCTCGGGCGCATCGCGCTGTGGATGGCGCCGGGCGCCACGCTGTTCGTGCACATCTTCACGCACCATCGCTACGCCTACCCCTTCGAGGTGCGCGACGAGAGCGACTGGATGGCGCGCTACTTCTTCACCGGCGGCATCATGCCGAGCGACGACCTGCTGCACTACTTCCAGCGCGACGTCCGCCTCGCCTCGCACTGGCAGGTCTCCGGGACGCACTACCAGAAGACCTCCGAGGCCTGGCTCGCCAACATGGACCGCCGGCGCGACGACGTGTGGCCGATCCTCGAGCAGACCTACGGCAGGGAGCAGGCGCGACGCTGGTGGGTGTACTGGCGCGTGTTCTTCATGTCCTGCGCGGAGCTGTTCGGCTATCGCGGCGGACGCGAGTGGATCGTCTCGCACTACCTCTTCGAGCGTCGCTAGGGGCGTTGCCAGCGCGGCCCGCCGCGTGTCACTGTTGCGCGGCGTGAGCCCCCAGCACCCGCACATCCGCCGCAGGACCTCGGTCGTCGCAGCACTGCTGCTGATCGGCGCGGCGCCGTCGTGGCCGGCGCCTGCCGACGGCCCGGCCGCACCGCCCGCGATCGAGGCGGCGGCCGTCGAGACGCCGCCGGCGCCCGCCTCCCGCGTCGAGGTGTACGGCCGTTTCCGCAAGGAGTTCGAGGCCGGCCGGTACGAGGCCGCCGCGACGCTCGCGCAGACCTACCTGGAGCTGACCGAGAAGGAAGTCGGCGCCCAGGGCGAGGACCTGCAGATCGCCTGCATGAACCTCGCCACCGCGCAGCGCGAGGCCGGCGACTACGTCGGCGCGGAAGCGAGTTACCTGCGCGCCATCGCGCTCGCCGAAGCCTCGCCGCGTCCGCGGATCGAGCGGCTCGCGCGCGCCAACGCCGGGCTGGCCGCCACCTACTACGCCGGCAAGCGCTACGACCTCGCGGTCGCCCGCTTCGACCGGGCCATCGCCTACGGCCGGCGCGTCGAGGGGCTGCTGAGCGAGGCGCAGCTGCCGACGCTCGAGAAGTACGCCGGCGCACTCACCGAGCTCGGGCGCTACGAGACCGCGCTGCAGGTGCAGCAGTACGCGCTGCGCATCGCGCAGCGCAAGTACGGCGAGAGCGACCCGCGCATCGCCCCGACGCTCGAGAAGATCGGCCGCTGGTACTCGCGCGTCGGCGCCTATGACCAGGCGCAGTCCGTGCTGCGGCGCACGATCGACATCATCGAGAAGGCCGAGGGCGAACGCTCGCCCGCCCTGGTCGCCCCGCTGACGGCGCTGGCCGACAGCTATCGTCGCCAGCTGCTCGACCCTGCGGAACTCGCGCGCACGTCGGCGGACGCGAATGCCGGCCTGCTGTACCAGGATCCGACCCTGCCGCCGCCATTCTCGCCGTCGGCCGCGGCCGCGAGCGGCCAGAGGGCGCTCGAGCGCGCGGTCGGCATCGCGACGACGCGGCCGGACCCGTCGCCCGCGCAGGTCGCCGACGTGCGCACGCAGTACGGCGACTGGTTCCAGTCGCGCGCGCAGAACGAGAAGGCCCTGCTGCAGTACGCCGAGGCCTGGCAGGCGGGCGCCCGCGTGCCCTTCCAGGGCCGCACGCTCGCCGACGCGCTGTTCGAGAAGCCCGTGCTGATCCATTACCCGCGGCCGAGCGGCTGGGACCGCTACTCCGGCCGGCCCGCCGGCGAGGTGACGCTCAAGGCGGTGGTGCTCGAGTGCACGGTCGGCGCGGACGGGCGCACGCGGGACATCCGCGTGCTCGACGACAGCGGCGACGCGCGGCGCAGCGAGCTCGCGCAGAAGGCGCTGGCCGCCGCGAACTACCGTCCGCGCTTCGCCGACGGACGGCCGGTCGACACGCCGCGGGTGTCGTTCACGCAGGTCTTCCAGGTGCTGGTCGGGAAGGAGGACGCACCGCCGCCGGCCGATGCGCAACCGGCGCCGGAGCAGGCCGGCCCGGCGTCCTGAGCGTTCACGGCCGCGGCGGCGGCGCCACCTCGGTCGCGATCGGGGCCTGCGACTGCGGCAGCAGGCCGCGCGCAATGGCCTGCTCGCGGAACTCCGCCACGAGCTTCGCGGCCGCGTCCCGCATCGCCGCCGAGGTCGCGGCCTTGAGCGCGTCGTCGCCGCTGCCGGGAAAGGCACTGCCCGGCCGCGAACCGTAGCCGGTGAAGGTCCAGCTCTCGACGAACTGCCCGTCGGGCGAGTACAGCCGCACCGTGTACTTGAGGCTCGCCGCGTACGCGCTGGTGCCCGCGTCGCCCGGCGTCACGAAGGCGTAGTCCTCCAGCACGGGCTCGAGCACGCCGCGGATCTCCGGGTCGCCGCCGGCCGCGGCGGGCCCGTCGACCACCACGACGCGCGCGAACATCGCCTGCATCATGCGCAGGAAGCCGTCGCTCTGCGCCTTGCCGAGGCGGATCGAGTACTCGACGCCCGAACGCTTCTCGGCATAGACCTTGTCGCGGAACTCGGCGGGCAGGTGCACGCCGACGGCCACGGGGATGCGGTCGATCAGCGGCGTCGGGATGTTCTCGGAACCCGCCTCGAACTGCGTCGGCGCGCAGCCGGCCAGCCAGGCGGCGAGCAACCCGGCCAAGACCCGGCGGCGCTGAAGCAGGTGCGGCATGCCGGTCATCTTCGCACGGGCCTGCGCATTCAGCGAGCGCTGCCCGGCTCGTTCAGGCCGACGAAGGTGCCGCCGTTGCGGGCGCACAGCACGCGCATCAGCGTGGAGAAGCGGACGCTGGTGAACTGCGGCGCGTCCGGACGCACGGGGAAGCCGAGCGCGTGAATGCGCACGCGGCGCTCGCCACTGCCGCCCTCGCGGTTGATCTGGTCCACCGTGCGCACGACCGAGTCGATCGACGTGCCGGTGAACTCGTCGCCGAGCACGTACAGGCTGATCTGGCGGTCCGGCGAGTAGTACGTGCGGATCGCCTCGACGATGCCCTCCACCGGGCTCGAGTTGCTGAACGGAAACCAGTCGCGCAGCCGGTCCATCACGATGCGGCGCTGCGCGGGCGTGTCCGGCAGCCACTTGCCGCGGTACGAGGCGAACATGTAGGTGCCCTCGTCGCTCATCACCTGCCAGCCCTTCACCGTCGGGTAGGCGTCGAGCACCTCCTGCATCTTGCGCAGCATCAGCGGCCACGCGTAGTTGGCCATCGACCCCGAGGTGTCGATGATGAAGACGATGTACTCGCTGTCCACCGGCAGGCCGGCCACCGCGTCTTCGGGCGCGCGCCGGAAGTCGGCGCCCAGCACCCGCTTCATCTCCTCGCTGAGCTGCTGCTGCGCCGCGACCAGCTGGCCTTCGAGCTTGTTGGCCACCTCGGCGTCCTGCGCCGACGCCTTGTAACGGCCGAGCACGCTCGAGAGGTCGCCGCGCAGCCGCGCGAGCTTGAGCCGCTCCTCGGCGAGCTGCTGCTGGCGCTGGGTCAGGTCGCGGTTCAGCACCTCGGTCTCGCCGCGGATGTCGGCGAGCTCCTTCTGCAGCGCGAGGACGCGGCCGTCGAGCTCGGTGCGCGCCTTTTCCAGGGCCGCGGGCTCGCCGAACTTCGACAGCACGAACAGCAGGATCACCGAGCCGAACGCGCAGGTGATCGTGTCCAGGAAGGACATGCTGAAGACTTCGAAGTCGCGGCCGCGCCGGCGTCTCACGGCCAGTCCCTCGACGGCATGAGGAACGAGCCGCGCGTGCGCCGGGCCAGCGCCCAGAACGCACCCGCCGCGGCCGGGTCGCCCTCCATCGGCATCAGGATGACGTTGGCCGGGACGTTCGCGGGATAGCGCACCAGCGCCCGCTCGAACAGCTTCAGGCGGTCGTCGCCGTCGATGGTCTTCTTCACCAGCGGCGGCGAGGCGCCCTGCGTCGGCAGTCCGTCGGTGATGATGAACACGTTGTCCGGCGCCGGCGAGAGCGACTGCAGCGCGACGAACGCGTTCTCGAGGCTGGTGCCGTCCTGCGGCACGGTCGTGCGCAGGGTCTTCACGACCTCGTCGAGGGCCTGCGCGTCGCTGCCGTCGCGCCAGCGGATCGCGCCGTCCTTGCCGAGCGACCACGCGCGCGTGTTGAAGGCGATCACCTCGAACTTCGAGCGCGCGGGGACCTGCGTGACGATCCAGTCCAGCGTCGAGACGGTGCGGCGCCATTTCTCCGAGCGCAGGCGGCGGGCTTCGGGCATGTTGCGCTGGCGGATCACGTTCACCACCGTCTCGTCGAGCATGCTCGCCGACGCGTCGACGAGGATCGCGATGCGCTGTCCGCCGAGCTTCATGCCGCTCAGGTACTGGCGGTCGCCGGTGCCGACGAAGCCCTTGACGCGGTTGCCGGGCCGGCCCGGGCTCGGCGAGCCCGCGGAGAGCCGCTTCTGCTCCTCGTCGAGCTGCTGCAGGTCCGACTTGAGCTTCTCGATGGCCTCGCGCCGCGACACCGCCAGCTTGTCCGCGTCGGCGAGCTGCTGGCGGAGCTGCTCGGTCTCGGCGAGCACGCGCTCGGAGAGGCCCTCCGTGCGCACCTTCTGCCGGTCGGTCGCCTGGTTGCTGTTGCGGATCGCGACGAGATTCGCGTAGCCCTCCAGCACCTGCTCCTCCAGCTTGTCGACCTCTGCCTGCAGGTCGGACGTGCTGCGCCTGTAGTCCATGCCCGCGGAGGCGTTCAGGATCATGTACAGCAGCACCACCGCGCCGAAGGCGCAGCAGATGGTGTCCAGGAAGGACATGCTGAAGATGTCGAACTTACGGCGGGCCATCGTCCGCGAGCACCCGGATCAGTTCGAGCGTGACGCCCGGCGCGCCGAGCCGCAGCCGGTCGCCGACCTTGAGCGCGAGACGACCGGTGACGCGTTCGTCGTTGACGAACGTGCCGTAGGTGCTGTGATCCTCGACCAGCACGGTGTCCGCGTGCCGCACGAGCGTGCAATGGCGACGCGAGAGCCCCGCGGTGCCGGCGGGCAACGCCAGCGCGCGCTCGCCGCCGCCGACCGACGAGCCGAGCACCAGCGGCCGCGGGGTCACGGCCCAGGCGCGCCCCGCATGCAGCACGTGTGTCGGGGTCAGCTCGGGCGGCCAGGCCACGGGTGGCGCGGCGGGCGCCGCCTCGGCCTGGACCGGCACGCCGATCGGCAGGCGATGCACGAGCGCGACGGACTCCGCCGGCCGCAGAATCGCATTGCTGCACTCGAGCGCGCCGCGCGCACCGGCGCCGGCGGGCAGCCGCGTGAGCCGGCAGTCGCGCAGCGCCGCGAGTCGCTCGAGGAGCCCCGGCACGCCGGCGGCCGCGGCGGACACGCAGAGTTCGACGGCGAGGCCGGCCGGACGCGCGCCCTGCACCAGCCGCAGCAGGTCCGCGAGGCGCGGCTCCAGCGCGTCGAGCAGCACGGCGCGCTCGAGCGGGACGGCGAAGCTGCGGCCGGAAGACTCGAGAGTGGCCTCGATCGCGTCGGCCTCCCCGAGCGCCGCGAGCCACTTCGGCAGCGCGTCGAACAGCGCCTGCTCCGTCGCCGCCTCGTGCAGCGGGTCGAAGCGCGTGCGCCGCACGAACAGCGTCGCCACCGTCTCGGCCACGGCCTGCTGCAGCGCCTGCCAGCCGCAGCCCGGCAGGATCTCGTACCGGCTGCGCCGCAGCGCCCCCTCGGCCCGCGACCACTCGAGCGCCGTCACCACCGACTGGTGCAGCTGCACGTCGAGGTGCAGCACGTGGGCGGACTCGACGTGCGCGGCGCAGGCCGCGACCGCCAGATCGACCAGGCCGCGCACGGGCCGGCCCGTCTCGTTGCCGATGCCGACCAGCAGGCCGAGCTGCTCGCGCGTGTAGCCCGGCGGCACGGCGAACAGCAGGGCGTCGTCGGGCTGCCTCGGCAGCGGCGCGAGCAGCTCGCGCAGCTGCAGGAAGGCGACGTCCGCGAGCGTGTCGGCGCCGCCCTTGGTCCACGGCAGGCGCTCGAGGCCGAGCTGCTGCCAGTGACGGGTCTGCACGTAGAGCGGCGTGATGCGTGCCCGCGCGGCGGCCGCCGCGCCGACCAGCACCTTGCCGTCGCTCAGCAGGGCGCAGCCCGGGCTGGGCGGCGAGACCTCGATGCCCGAATCGCCGGCGCGGGCGACCACCAGGCCGGCATCGTTGAGCTCGACGGCGAGGTGGGCCATGCGGCGCGCTACCGCACCAGCATCTGGCGCACGACGTTCTGGTCGAGGTGGTCCTCGGTGTCGAGCACGAGACGCTCCTGGCGGAGCTGGATCTGGTGCAGCATGAACATCACGAGAATGCTGAGCGCGAGCGCGACCAGCGTGGAATTGAACGCGGTGCCGAGGCCGGCCACGACGCCCGAGACGTCGCCCTCCACCGCCTTGTGCGCCTGCTGCAGCGACTCGCCGATGCCGCGCACCGTGCCGACGAAGCCGATGGCCGGGATCGCCCAGGCGACGTAGCGCACCATCGACAGCTCGGCGTCGAGGCGGTCGAACTCGAGCTCGCAGACGCCGTGGATCGCCGAGGAGACGTCCTGGATGTTGCGCGTGGCGCCGAACCGGTGCAGGCCCGCGAGCAGCGCCCGCGGCAGCAGCTCGCCGTGCTGCGCCTCCGGCAGGTTCTCGACCTGGCGCGCGTAGTCGCGCGTGTCCTCCGGCAGGATCTTCATGCCCTCGGGCAGCCGCAGCAGGTCCGTTGCGAGCAGCTGGCGCGAGCGCCGCACGACGAGCGCCTTGTAGCCCATGATCGCGAAGGCCCACAGCGCGAACACGATGCAGATCTCCTGCTCGTAGTCCTTGAGGATCACGAACGCGCTGCGCTCGGGGACGTAGTCCTTGTCCTTCGCCATCATCTGCGCGTCGTGCACGCGCAGCGCCTCGGCCTGCGGACGCACCACCGTCGCGTAGACGCCCTGCACCAGCACGGCGATGACGATCAGCGAGAACACCTCGAACAGGAACTCGCTGGATTTCGATTTCTTCATGGTTCGCGGCCTGTTGCTCAGATGTCCACCGGGAACGCCACGTCGAAATCCGGGCGTACCTTCTCCGTAGGCTCGAATCGCTGCGGCGTGGGCTTCGACGACGCCGGCGCGGGCGGCAGCTTGTCCGGGTCCGCCGCATCCCGGGCCGGCGGCGGAGCCGGTGCCGGCGCCTGCGCCGGCGTGCCCGTCGCGGGCGGCGTGGCGGGGGCCGTTGCCTGCTGCGCGGGTGCGGTGCCGGCGAGCAGGCCGAACGCAGCCGCCACGACCGGCGCGAGGATCCAGTGGGACGGTGAGTGTCGCTTCATCCGGTCACTCCGCATAGCGCGCGATGCGCAGGCCGACGTCGTCGCGCCCTCCCTCGCCGTAGTCGCGGAAGGCCGCGCGCAGTTCCGTTACCGTGGCGTGCCGCCAGCCCGAGCCGCGGATCACCCACAGCCTGCCGTCGCCGGTCGCGAGCGGATCGACGGCCGCCGCGCCGCCCGACGGCTGCACAGTGTAGAGGTCGCTGGTCCACTCCGCGACGTTGCCGCCGAGGTCGTGCAGTCCGAGCACGTTCGGTGCGAAGCTGGCGACCGGCGCGGTGACCGCGTAGCCGTCGTCGTAGCCCTCGATGACGGCCTGCAGCAGCGGCTGCGCCATGCGGTCGCCGAGGTTGCCCGCGCCGGGCGGGACGGGTAGCGAGTCGCCCCACGGGTACTTGCGCACCGAGCCGTCGCGGTTCGCGCGCGCGGCCCACTCCCACTCGGCCTCCGTCGGCAGGCGGTAGCCGGTGTTCATCGGCTGCACCGGCACGAGGCGTCCGCCGCGCGACTCGTAGGCCGCCGGGAGACCCTCCTGCCGGCTCAGCCAGTTGCAGTAGGCCGCGGCCTGCTGCCAGGACACCGCGACGACCGGCTGACGGTCGCGCTCGAGCGTGTTCTGCCCGACGAAGCCCGAGCGGTGCGCCGGGTCGAACTGGCGGTACTCGGCGTTCGTCACCTCGCGCGTGGCGAGATAGAAGCGGCGCTGCAGCTCGACGGGCCGCTGGGCTTCGTTGGCTCGTCGTCCCGACTCGCGACGCGCGCTGCCCATGGTGTAGCTGCCCGCCGGCAGCAGCTTCAGTTCCAGGCCGCCGCGCGTGCGGATCGAGGCCTGCAGCGGACCCTGCGGCGGCGACACCTGCGGCTCGGCGGCGCTGCCCGGCGCCGGGGTCGTGGTCGTGGTCGCGACGCTGGTGCCGCGCTCCGGATCGAGCCGCACCTCGATGACCTGCGGCAGCCCGGGTCGCGGCGTGATCTCGATGCGCCGCGTGCGATAGCCGGTCGCACGCACGTCGATCGGCTGCGTGGCCGACGGCAGGCGAAAGGTCTGGCCGAGGCGACCGACCACCTGGCCGCCCGCGAGCACCTCGGCCCCGGACGGCGTGCCCTGCACCGTGACCTCGCCGAGCACCGCCGGCAGCTTCAGTTCGAGCACGCGCCGCTCGCCCGGCGCGAGGGTGACGCTCGCCGTGGCCGACTCGTAGCCGTCGCGCGCGAGAAGGACCGGCAGCGGCGTCTCCGGCCGCACGTCGATCTCGAGCGGCGTGCGGCCGCGGTACGCGCCGCCGACGCTCAGGCTCGCGCCGGCCGGCTGGCTCCTGACCACCAGCCGTCCGTCGGGCAGGCCGAGGCGAACGGGGCCCAGCGTCTGCGGCCGGTTCGCCTCGATCTGCACGTCGCTGATCCAGGGCTGGTAGCCCGGGTGGCGCAACTCGACCCGGTGGCTGCCCGCGCCGAGTTTGACCTTCAGCGGCGTGACGCCGCGCACCTCGCCGCCGACGCGGACTTCGGCACCCGAGGGCTCGGTCAGCACTTCGAGCGGCGCCCACGCCGGCACCAGCGACGCCTTCAGGACCTGCAGCCGGTCGCCGCCGGCGATGGCGACGTCGGCCTGGAACGGCAGGTGCCGGGGCGCAACGACGGCCACGACGTGCTTGCCCTCGCGCAGCCGGAATTCGCCCGGGGCCGCGCCGGCCGGGCGTCCGTCGATGCTGACCTGCGCCGCGACGCTCGACTCGACGCGCAGCCGGCCGGGCCGCCGGACGAGCGCGAACTGCAGCGACTGGCCGGACGCTTCGGTGACGACGACGGGCTGGCGCAGCACTTCGTAACCCGGCCGCCCGGCGACGAACACGTAGCGGCCCGGGCGCACGAAGTGGCGCGCGCCGGTGCGCAGGGCCGGGAAGGCGCCCTCGAGCCGCGCCGACTCGGCCGCCGGCTGCGTGACGATCTCGACCGAGCGCCCGGCCCACAGGAACCAAAGCACGAACGCGAGCAGCACCGCGGCCACGGCGCCTGCGATCGAACGGTACGACGCCCGGCGCGGTGGCGGCGTCGATGCCGGCGTGCGGAAGGCGACCGCCTCGATGCGCTCTTCCTCGCCGTCGCCGCCGCCACTGACGGTGGGCCCGGCCGCGGGCTCGGGCGGCTGCGTGAGATCGCCGCGACTGCCGTCCTCGACCACGAGGCGCCGCTCGTCGCCGCGCAGCAGCACGCGCAGGCGGCCGGTCCCGGCATCGACCACGTCGCCGTCGCGCAGCCAGCTCGAGCGGGCGACGGCCGCGCCGTTCAGCCGCAGCGCGGCACCGCCTTCGACCGGCTGCAGGAAGAGCTGGCCGTCGTGCAGCGCGATCCACGCCGCCGGCGCGGGCGGCAACCCGGCGAGCGCCACCGTGCTGCCCGTTCCGCCGACGCCCAGCGGAAAGTCGGCGGCCGCGAGCGCACGTTCGCCGAGCGGATCCTGGATGACGAGTTCGACGCTCAAATGGGCTCCTCGCAGCGGATCACGAGCTGCGGCGGCGGCGCGCCCGGCAGCAGCGTGACTTCCTTGCGCACGTCGCGATAGCCGTTGCGCGTGCCGACCACGGTGTAGCGGCCGGGCAGGAGCTCGAGGTCGCGACGCTCGAAGCTGCCGAGTCTACCGACCCGGTAGATCTGCACGTCGGTGAGATTGTCGGAGGCGAGTGCGATGCGCACCGGTGTCTCGGACTCGCGCAGCAGCCGCGCGAGGCGCTGCACCTGTGCCGCGAGCCGCGGACCCGGTGACGGCACGGCCTGCGCCTGGCCGAGCACGTTGCGCGCCGCCGCCCGGCCCTCCTGGCTGAACAGCCGCTCGGGCCGGTCGAGGTACGTCTGCAGCTGCGCGTCGAGCATCGCACGCGGCTCGGCCCGTTCCGCGCCCTGCTGACCGTCGCGCAGCGCGGGATCGACCTGCAGGGCCGCGCGGTACGCGGCCAGCGCGTCGGCCCAGCGCTCTTCGCGCTCGGCCTCCCGCCCGCGGGCGAGGGTCGCACCGAGATCGCGCGTGCGGCCCGCCTGTTCGATCTGCCGCAATCCGTCGGCCACCTCCGGCGCGCCGGGCCGGATGCGCCCGGCACGCTCGTAGGCTGCGCGCGCGGCGACATAGTCCTTGCGCGCGAGTGCGGCGAGTGCGCCCGAGAGCGCGGTCGCGAAGGCATCTCCCGTCGCCCTGGCCTGCAGACGGGCGAGGCCGTCGCGGGCGGCGCGCGTGGCCGGGTCGAGCGCGAGTGCCCGGCGGTACGCGGCCTGCGCCGCCGCCACGTCGCCCTCCTGTTCCGCGCGCGTCGCCGCGGAGAGTTCCTTCAGCACGTCGTCGAGCACCCGGGCGCGCTGCAGGCCCGCCTGCGCCGCGGCGTTGCGCGCGTCGATGCGCAGCGCCGCCGAGTAGCCCGCAGTTGCCTCGGCCGAGCGTCCTGCCTCGAGCGCGGCCCCGCCCTGTGCCAGCCGTTCGCGCAGGACGACCGGCACCTGCTGCTCGAGCTGCCCGACCTGCCCGGCGGCGGCGCGCAGGCTCTCGAGCGCGGGCGCGTAGTCGCGCCGTGCGATCGCGGCATCCGCCGCCGCCACGGTCGAGCGGGCGTCGCCGAGCACCGCGCCGCCCCAGGCGCTCACGTCCTGCCTGCCGAGGGCGTCGAGCCGCGGCGCGAGCGAGCCGCGCAATTCGTCGACCTGCCGCTTGAGTTCCGCGAGACGCGCGAGGTCGGGTGCCGCCGTCGTCGGTGCCGGCGTAGCCGCCTGCGACGGCGCGGGCGGCGGCGCGGCCGGCGGCGACACGAGTCCCGGCAGCACGAAGAACACGAACACGATCGCCGCCAGCGAGGCGACGAC
>JBPOHK010000130.1:0-31981 GCA_052035645.1 Pseudomonadota bacterium | reverse complement strand
GCTCCAGCGCCTCCCGCGCCTCCGGCGCGTCGTCGGCGTCGAGCGACGCGGCGCGATGCGAGCCCGCCGACCGCCAGTGGTCCACGAGCCGGTTGCGCGCGAGCGTGTACAGCCAGGTGGTGAACTTCGCCTCGGCTGCATAGCGCTGGCGAGCCGCGACCACGCGCAGCCACAGGTCCTGGTGCAGTTCCTCGGCGACGTGCTGCTCGCCGCGCAGGTGGCGCAGGAAGTACCGGTAGGTGCCGCCCTTGTGGCGCGAGTAGAGCTCGGCGAACGCGGCGGCGTCGCCGCGCGCGTACGCGAGCATCAGTTCGGCGTCCTGCCGGACGCGGGCCTCCGTGGATGGCGCGGGCCACATGCGGCCCGCAGTATCGACGGCCCGGCCCGCGCCGGCAAACGCCCCGTCCATCGACGCTCAGGGGTCCGGGACGAAGCCGCGGTCGGCCGGGAACGGATCGGGCTCGCGCGACCACATCGCGCGCGGCGGGCGCGGCAGCACGCCCATCGCGGCCAGTCGTTCCGGTCGCTCGTAGCGGATGCGCAGCACCTCGTCCGGCCGGTCGCTGGCGCGTTCGAAGGCGACGTACTGTGCGGGCGAGTCGACGCGTCGTCCGTGCCCGGTGCCGAGGGAGGGCGCAGCCGCCGGGGCGGCGGCATCGGCCGCTGCCGAGCGTTCGGCCCTGGCGGCGCCGCCGAACAGCCCGGCCACCGGCGGCGGCGGGGGCGGGTTCTCCAGGAAGACCGCGACACCGATCACCCCGAGGTCGTCGGGGCGCCCCGTGCGCGAGGCGTACGCGTCCGCAGGGTCCGTGAAGTAGAACGCGGCGGTCTCCGCCAGCGACTTGCGCCAGCCGTCGATGTTCACGTAGTTGCCCGGTTCGATCACGTAGCCGGACTGCGACGGCGCGGCCGTCTCGCCGCTGACGACGTTCACGCCGTCCACGCTCACTACGGCCAGCATGCGCCGCCCCGAGCAGTTGCGGATGCGCACGGCGTACTCGTGGCCCGGCGTGCCGGCGACGTAGCGCCTGCCGAGATGGGCATGCACGGGCAGCGCCTGCCCGGCCGTGACGTCGTAGAGGTCGACACAGGCCAGTCCGGCGGCCTCGGTGGGGCGGCCGGCGAGCAGGAGGGCGCCGGCGAGGGCGGCCGAGGTGGCGACCGTCAGCAGGCGGCGGCGGGAGATCGTGGGAGTCATGGCGGCCTCGTTCTTCGGTGGGACGCTGCCTATGAACGAGCCGGCGGGCGGGGCGGGGTCAACGTGCCGCCGCACCCCGGGCATCGGCTAGAATCCGCCCCCCATGACCGAGACGCCCTCGACCGCCGAGTCCTCCGGTTCGCCGCCCCCGGCGACGCCCCTGCAGCGCGTCCTGATGGACCGTGCGCGCGAACAGGCGGCCCGCGCGCAGCAGAAACCCCCGCGTCGACCGGTGCAGGTGGTCGCCTCGATCGTGTTCGCGCTGGTGGTCGTGCTCGTGATCGGCGGTGCGATCAACGCGTTCCTCACCGCCATGCAGCGGACGATGCGCGTGATGGAAGACCAGGAGAAGGCCGAGGAAGCGAAGCGCGAGGAAGCCCAGCGCAAGGCGCCGATCCCGGCCTTCGTCGTTCCCGAGGAGCCGCCGGCGCCGCCGCCCGCGGATCACTGAGCGGGTCGGCGCCGGGCCAGGTACGCCAGCAGCGACACGGCGAACACTGCGCCGAGCGCGACGAATTCGCGCTGCGTGACCGTCTGCGAAACGATCCACGCGATCACCGAGCAGGCCAGGACCGGCACCAGCAGCGGGCCGCCTGGCATCAGGAACGGCTCGCGGTCGACGCGCACGTCGCGGCGGCGCAGGCGCCAGACCGCGATCGCGCCGAGGAAGTACACGCCGAGTGCCGCGAGGTTCGAGAGGACCGCCATCTGCTCGAACGTGCCCGTCCACGACGCGGCCACGGCGAGCAGGCCGTAGGCGACGATGGCCACGTGCGGCGTGCGGTACTGCGGGTGCACGGAGGCGAGCCGGCGCGGCAGGAAGCCGTCGCGCGCGAGCGCGAACAGCGCGCGCGGTCCCGCGAGGATCGAGCCCGTCAGCCAGCCGAACATCGAGATCGAGGCCCCGGCGAGCAGCACGGCGGAACCCGTGCGGCCGGCGAACTGGCCCGCGGCGGTCGCGAGCGGCGCCACGCGGTCGCCGGCGAGGGCGGGCCCCAGCACGCCGAGCGCCACGGCCTGCACCGAGAGGTACAGCACCGTGGCGGCGGCGAGCGCCAGCATGGCGGCGCGCGGCACCGTCCGGGTCGGGTCGCGGACCTCGCCGCTCGGCATCAGCGCGGTC
Organism: Pseudomonadota bacterium; assembly: GCA_052035645.1. Lineage (GTDB taxonomy): Bacteria > Pseudomonadota > Gammaproteobacteria > Steroidobacterales > Steroidobacteraceae > RPQJ01. The sequence goes on along the minus strand of JBPOHK010000130.1, from coordinate 29,660 downwards.
TCGATGCCGGAGAACGCGAAGATCAGGGTGCCGGCCGTCGCGGCCACCTGCGCGGCCCGCGGCAGTTCGCCGAGCGACAGGTTGGGCGGGGCCACGAAGAACACGCCGACCAGCACGAAGAACAGCAGCGGCAGCAGCTTCGCGGCCGTGAACAGCTCGACGACGCGGGCGCCCCAGGCGAGGCCGCGGATGTTCACCGCCGACAGCGCCGCCACGAGCAGCAGCACGATGGCCGCGGGCCACGCGGCACCCTCGAGTCCGGCCAGGCGCGCGAGCGACTGCGCGAGCAGCAGGCTGATGCCGCCCGCCGCCGAGACCTGCGAGACCGCGAGCAGGATGCCGGTCACGAAGCCGAACACCGGGCCGAGGCCGATCTCGACGTAGGCGTAGGGGCCGCCGGTCGCGGTCACGCGGCTGCCGGCCTCGGCGAACACGAGCACCACCAGCAGCATGACGGTCGCACAGGCGAGGTAGGCGAGCGGGGCGGCCGGCCCGAGCTGCGCCACCGCGAAGGCGGGCAGCACGAAGATGCCGCTGCCGACCGTGTGATTGAAGATGGTCGCCGTCAGCTGGCGCACGCCGAGGCCGCGCACCAGCAGGTTGTCGGGGTTGGCCGGGCGCGCGTCCTGCATGCGGGTCCTGGAGGCTTCGTGGCCCGGGGAGGATATAGCGGCCACGGCGAGTCCGCATCGTCCACGTGATGTGCGTCTGCCCGGGCGGGGGAGTCGTGTGGTACAAGCCTCGGACCTTGTTTTCCGGGGGATCGGGCTTGCGACTGATACGCCAGGGCTGCCTCGCGCTGCTGCGCCTCTTCGGCTGGACGCCGGTCCTGGTGACTCCGCCCGAGCCGCGGGGGCTGATCCTCGTCTACCCGCACACCTCGAACTGGGACTTCATCCTCGGCGTGCTGTTCCGCGTCGGCTGCGGCCTCAAGGCGCACTGGATGGGCAAGGAGGAGATGTTCCGCTGGCCGGTGGCCGGGCTGTACCGGCGCATCGGGGGCATCCCGATCAACCGGCGCGAGCGCACGGGCTTCATCGCCGCCATGGTCGAGGAGTTCCGGCGGCGCGACTGGCTGTGGGTCGCGGTGGCGCCGGAGGGCACGCGCTCGCACACGGACCACCTGAAGTCGGGCTTCTATCACCTCGCGCTGGCCGCCGACCTGCCGGTCGGGCTCGGCGCCATCGACTACGGCCGCAAGCGCATCTCGATCGACACCTACGTCCGCTTCACCGGCGACCTCGACCGGGACCTCGACGTGCTGCGACGCTATTACGCCGACAAGCGTGGGCGCATCCCCGCGAACGCCGGCGAGATCCGCTTCCGCTGATCCGCACCGGCCCCGCGCCTCAGGGGTTTTCCCGAATGCCGGTCCGCGGGGCCGGGCGGACAATGGCGTCGCGATGGACGCCGACCGCTTCGCCTTCGTCCTGCACCCGCTGACGGTGGACTACCTCGCCCGGCACCCGAGGTACCGGTGGACGCGGCACCTGCCGCGCGCGCTGGTGGAGTCGGCCGCCGCGCACATGCCGGCCCGCTGCGTCGGCACGGCGACGGGCGGTCGGTCCCCGGCCACCGGACGAAGCATCGAGGGGCTGATCTACGCGCTCGGCAGCACCCCGCGCCAGATGCTGACGCGTCCGCCCGAGTTCACCTATGCGCGGCTCGATGCGGCGATCCGCGACGCCGCGCACCGCGGGGCTCGCATCGTCGGCCTCGGGGCGTTCACGAAGGTGGTGGGCGACGCGGGCGTGACCGTCGCCCGCCGTGCCGCGATCCCGGTCACCACGGGCAACAGCCTCACCATCGCCGCGACGCTCGAGACCGCCAAGCTCACGGCGAAGCGCCTGGGCTGGCCGGACCTCGCCCGTGGCCGCGCGATGATCGTCGGCGCCACCGGCGCCATCGGGTCGGTCTGCGCGCGCTTGCTGGCCGCGGCCGTGCGCGACGTGGTGCTCGTCTCCATCGAGCCCGAACGCCTGGCGGCCCTGCGCGAGCGGATCCTCGCCGAGACCCCGGACGCCACGGTCGCGATCGACACCTCGACCGCGCCGCAGGTCGGCGAGTGCGACCTGATCGTCACCGCCACCTCGGCGTTCGGCCAGCGCGTGCTCGACGTCAGCCAGTGCAAGCCCGGCGCCGTGATCCTCGACGTGGCGCTGCCGCCCGACATCTCCGCGGAAGAAGCGGCCGTGCGTCCCGACGTGCTGGTGGTCGAGAGCGGCGAGGTCCTCATCCCGGGTCCCGTGTCGTTCAGCTTCGACATCGGCCTGCCGCCCGGCGTGGCCTACGCGTGCCTGGCCGAGGCGGCACTGCTCGCGATGGAAGGGCGCTACGAGTGCTTCACGCTCGGCCGCGACGTGCCGCCGGCGCGGGTCAAGGAGATCTACCGCCTGTTCCGCCGCCACGACTTCCAGATCGCCCCGCTGCGCAGCTTCGGCGAGCCGCTCACCGACGAACTGATCGCGGCCAAGACCGCCCGGGCCGACGCATTGCGGCGCGATCCGGCCCTGTTCGCGCGCGTGCGGGCCGAGGCCGCCGGGCGCATCGCGCGCATCCCGCCGCGCGCCAAGGGAGTCGCGGGCGTCACGACACTGGCGAAGCCGGCGTAGTCACAGCCCCGGGTCGTGGCCCCAGGGCAGCAGCAGCGTGAACGTGCTGCCCGCGCCGACCCTGCTCTCGAGCAGTATCCGGCCGCCCATCGCGCGCGCGAGCCGGTCGGAGATGGCGAGCCCGAGGCCCGTGCCCTCGCGCAGCTTGCCGTCGCGAGGCTTGAGCTGGCTGAAGTGCTGGAACAGCCGCCCCTGGTCCGCAGGCGCGATGCCGGGCCCCGTGTCCTCGATCGCGACGCGCAGTTCCTCGGCGGTCGCGTGGACGCGCAGGCGCACGCTGCCCTGGTCCGTGAACTTGACCGCGTTCGAGACCAGGTTGGCCACGATCTGCTCGACGCGGCGCTCGTCCGCGCAGACCGTCTCGGCGCACGCCGCCCCGGCCTGGCCGAACTCGATGCCCTTCTGCCGCGCCTGCAGCGTGAAGCGCCCCAGCACGCGCTCGATCACGGGCTGCAGCAGGAAGGGACGCGCGACGATCTCGAGCGAGCCGGCCTCGATGCGCGAGATGTCGAGCAGGTCGTTGATGATCGCGAGCAGGTGGCGCGAGGAATCGTTGACGATCTGCAGCTGCTTGCGCTGACCGTCGTTCAGCGGGCCGGTCAGGCCCTCGAGCAGGATCGAGGTGAAGCCGATGATCGAATTGAGCGGCGAGCGCAGCTCGTGCGACATCGTGGCGAGGAAGGCGGACTTGGCGCGGTCGGCCGCCTCGGCCATTTCCTTCGCGGCGGTCAGCTCGGCCGTGCGCTCGACCACCTTGGCCTCGAGGTCGCGGTTCGCCGCGACGATCTCCTGCTGCATGCGACGCACGTCTGTGATGTCGCTCGACACGCCGCCGACCGCGTAGAGCCGTCCCGCGAGGTCGCGCAGCGGGAACTTGGCGGTCGCATAGGTCCGCCCGCGCACCGACTCCTCGAGCAGCCGCGACTCGCCCGCCGCGATGACCTCCAGGTCGGACGCGCGGTGCTCGCGCGCCAGGTCCGCCTCCATGAAGTCCTCCCGCCGGCGCCCGACGACCCGCCGCAGGCTGCCCCCGAACAGCCGCAGCCAGGTGGCGTTGCCGAGCAGCAGCCGGCCCTCGAGGTCGTAGGCGTAGATCGCCGCGGGGTCCGCGTCCAGGATCGAGCGCATCAGGTGGCGCTGCTCCTCGAGCTCGGCGCGGGTCGCGATCGTGTCGAGCGCGAAGCCGATCTCCGCGACCATCTCCTCCAGCGTCTGCACGATGCTCGGGCTGAAGAAGCCGCGCTCGACGGCGTACAGCATGAAGCCGCCGACGACGCGGCCGCCCTGGCGCACGGGGAACGCGGCGGCGGAACCGATGCCGACGCGCTGCGCGGCCTCGTGCCACGGCATGCCCACGCCCTCGGCCAGGAAGTCCTGCACGAGGACCGGGCGTCCCTCCACGATGCTGCGCGCGAGCGGCCCCTGGCCGGCCGGTCCGGCATCGAGGACGTTGATGCGCAGCTGCTCGACGTAGCCCTGGTCCTCGCCGTGGATGGCGACGGGCCGCACGCTGCCGTTCTCGCTCACCTCGCCGAAGAACGCGAACATGAACCGGCCGTGGTCGACCGCCAGGCGCACGATGGTCTGCAGCAGCTCGTGCAGGTCCGTGCCGTGCACGATGGCCTCGTTGCACTGCGCCAGCAGGTCGAACAGGTTGCGCTGGTGCTCGATCTCGCGCTGCGCGGCCATCGTGGCCGTCTGGTCGCGCAGCACGGCGAGCACGCGTCCGTCGTCCAGCCGGCTGGAGCTCACTTCCACGTGCAGGATCGCGCCGTCCTTGCGCCGGTGCCGCCACCGCGTGCGCTGCGGGCGGCCGGCCAGCGTCGCACGGTATTCCTCGGCGAAGCGCGCATGCTCGCCGGGCGCGAGCAGGTCGGGCACGCCCATGCCGAGCAGTTCGTCGCGCGAGTAGCCGAACAGCGCCTCGCCGGCCGGGTTCACGTCGACGAAGCGGCCGTCCTCGTCGACCAGGAAGATGACGTCCGAGGCGTGCTCGAAGAGGCTCCGGTAGCGCGACTCGTTGGCGCGCATCTGCTCCTCGAAGCCCAGCCGCTCGGTCACGTCCTGCACCGTGCCGATGACCGCGCCGATGCCCCCCGCCGGATCGCGGATCACCTGGCCGCGACCGCTCAGGTGCCGCACGCTGCCGTCGGGTCGCACGCCGCGGAACTCGTCGACGACCTCCTCGCCGGCGAGGCGCCGCTCGAGGTTGCGCAGCATGGTGTCCCGGTCCTCCGGGTGGACCAGCGCGAGGAAGGACTCGACCGTGCCGTCGAAGGTCTCCGGGGTCACGCCGTAGATCCGGTAGGTCTCCTCCGACCAGATCATGCGGCCGGACTGCGGGTGGGCCTCCCAGCTGCCGACGTGGGCGAGGCGCTGCGCGTCGCGCAGCCGGCGCTCGCTGCGTTGCACGTGCAGTTCGGCGAGCCTGCGATCCGTGATGTCGCGAGCGATGCCGGTGTAGGCGCGGATCCGGCCGTCGGCGTCGCGCAGCGGCGACACCCGCGCCGAGTGCCAGCGGACGCTGCCTGCCGGGTCGAGGACACGGTACTCCGTCGTGCGGTGGCGGTCCTCGGGCGAGCCGACCCGGCGCAGGGCGCCGCGCACCTCCGCGCGGTCCTCCGGATGCACGACGAAGTCGAACGCCTGGCCGGTGAACTCGGCCGGCGCGCGCCCGAGGATGTCGGCCACGTTCGGGGTGATGTACGTGAAGCGGCCCTCGCGGTCGAGGCCGAAGACGATGTCGCTGGCCTTCTCGACGAACTCGCGGAAGCGGCGCTCGCTCTCGCGCAGCGCCTGCTCGGCCCGCCGGCGGTCGGAGACGTCGCGCACGAAGCACTGCACGTAGGTGTTGCCCTCGAGTTCGAAGCGGCGGGCGCTGACCTCGACCGGCAGGATCCGCCCGTCGCGGTGCCGGTGCTCGGTCTCGTAGACGACCGCGTCCTGCGACAGGGCCGCGGCGAAGCCGTCGCGCGCGGGGTCCTCGGCCGACTCGTCCGGGGCCCGCAGCGCCGCGAAGCCGAGCGCGCCGAGTTCGGCGAAGGAATGGCCGTACAGCTCCAGCGCGCGGTCGTTGGCGTCGAGGATGCGGCCCTGGGTGTCGAGCAGCAGGACGGCGTCGTTGGTGAAGCGGTGGGCGAGGGCGACGTGCTCGCGCTGCAGGTCCAGGGACCCGCCGGAGTCGGTCGGGGGCGCGCCGCGCGCGCCGCGCTGCCACAGCGCCACGCAGGCGCCGGACAGCAGCACGATCACGCCGAGGAGCACAGCCGACATCGCGGGGTCCGCCCGACCTCTGGGTCTTTGCGGCGGATTGTGGCCGTTCGCCCCCGTTCAAGACAGGGAACGACGGCAAGTGCTTATGTCGAATGTGAACGGGTTCGCGGTCGAGCGTCCCCGGACGCGCGGCCCCCCGCCTGCGCGGGCGGGGGGCAGGGCGGTCAGTTGCCGTTCGGGCGGGGCGGCGGCGTGCGCTCCACCGTCACGTCCTTGACCCAGGTGCCGGCGTCCCGGTCGCGCGTCGCGACCACGCCGCGCTCGACGGTGCCGCCCCTCGGGCCGGTGGCCGTGCTGTCGCGCGTGTAGCCGTCGTCCGTGCGCTGCGTGACGTCGGTGCGCGTCGCCTGCCGGCCCTGCGGACCGGTCCACTGCACGTCGCGGGTACGTACCTGGTTCGCGCGGTCGTTCACGACCTCGGCGTCGCGCTGGACCGTCCGCCCGTTCTGGCCGGTCCACGTGTCGTTGCGCGTGTGGCCTTGCTCGGTGCGCTGCACCTCGGTGTGCCGGGTGTGGCTGCCGGCCGGCCTCGCCTTGTGCGCCGGGCTGGCGTGCGGCTTGCCGGGACCCGCGAGCGCCGGGCCGCTGCTGCCGAGCGTCAGTACCAGTCCGAGCGCGCCCGCCACGGCGAGCCTGCGCATCCGGTTTGCGTTCGTCGTCGAAGTCATCTCCGTCTCCTCCTGTGGGCGCCGCTGGGCGCCGTTCGTGTCACGTGACGGACAACGGGGCTCGCGGGCTTCGGTTGACGCAGCTGCCCTGGACTCGACTGGAATCGACTGGAACCCATGCGACGTAATCCCGCCGCGCGCCTCGCGTGCATCGCCGCCGTGCTGATCGTTCTCGCCGCCTGCGCGGGCGCGCCCCCGGGCGTGCAACCGGTGGACGGCTTCGAGGTCGAGCGCTACATGGGCACCTGGTTCGAGGTCGCGCGCCTGCCGAACCGCTTCGAGCGCGGGCTCGAGCGCATCACCGCCACGTACTCGCTCGCGCAGGACGGCACCGTGCGCGTGGTCAACCGCGGCTACGACGCGGCGTCCGGCGAGTGGCGCGAGGCCGTCGGCCGCGCACGCTTCCGGGGCGACCCGGAGGTGGCCGCGCTCGAGGTGTCGTTCTTCGGCCCGTTCTACGGCGGCTACAACGTCGTGGAACTCGATCCCGAGTACGGCTACGCGCTCGTGGCGGGACCGACGCGAGGCTATCTCTGGGTTCTCGCGCGCCAGCCGACGCTGCCCGAGCCGGTCCTGCAACGCCTGGCCGGCCGGGCCGCCTCGCTCGGCTTCGACGTGTCCGAGCTGCTCTACGTCCGGCACTGATGGCGATGGCCGTCACGGCTCGCGCCGCGCGCCGCGCGATGCCACACTGCGGCCACCCGCAGCCGTGACCCCGGGGAGAGCCGCTTGAGCGTCGCCGCCGTCATCTTCGCCGTCATCGTCGTCGTCAGCCTCGCCGGCCTGTACGTCTCGCCGCGCATCCTCGAGCGCAGCGTGTTCCGTCCCTACCTCGTGCACCGCGGGCAGCGCATCGAGACGCTGGTCACCAGCGGCTTCGTGCACGCCGACCTGCCGCACCTCCTGTTCAACCTGGTCACGTTCTACTTCTTCGGCTTTCCGCTGGAGTCGCGCATCGGCGGCGCCGCGTTCGCCGCGCTCTATTTCGTCGGCCTGCTGGTCAGCGACGTCGGCACCTACTTCAAGCACCGCAACGACCCGGAGTACGGCTCGATCGGCGCGTCCGGGGCCATCTCGGCGGTGCTGTTCGCCTCGATCGTCTATTTCCCGTCCAACAGCGTGCTGATCTTCCCGATCCCGGTGCCGATCCCCGCGCCGCTGTTCGCGGTGCTGTACCTCGCCTATACCTGGTATTCCGCTCGGGCGGCCCGCGGCCGCATCAACCACGACGCGCACCTCGGCGGCGCGCTCACGGGACTCGCCTTCGTGCTGCTGACCGACCTGCCGGCCTTCAGCGGGTTCGTGCGCACGCTGCTCGGCTGAGGCGGCGGGCGGCGGCGCGCGGCGAGGTCAGTGGCCGAGGGCGCGCGGCAGCCAGGTCGAGAGCGCCGGCACGTAGGTGATGAGCAGCACCGCGACGAGCAGGACCAGCATCATCGGCGTCGTCGCCCGGGCGACCTCGAGCAGCGGCCGCTTGAACCGGTAGGCGGACAGGAACAGGTTCAGCCCGACCGGCGGCGTGAGGTAGCCGACTTCGAGGTTGGCGAGGAAGATCACGCCCAGGTGCACCGGGTCGATCCCGAACGCGTAGCCGAGCGGCACGATCAGCGGCGCCACCACGATGATCGCCGAGAAGATGTCCATCACGCAGCCGACGGCGATCAGGAAGAGGTTGAGCAGCAGCAGGAACACCCACGGCTGCTCGATGCGCGTCGACAGCGCCGTGGCGAGGTTGTCGGGCACGTGCCCGGTCACCAGCCAGTTGGTGAAGCCCATCGCCGTGCCGAGGATCAGCAGCACGCCGCCGACCAGCACGCCGCACTCGACCAGCAGCGGCAGCATGCGCCCGTTGCGGCGCAGGTCGCCGTGGACGAAGGTCTCGACGACGAAGGCGTACAGCGCCGTGACCGCGGCGGCCTGCACCGGCAGCGCGTAGCCGCCGAAGATCAGCACCAGCGGGATGAGCGGCAGCGCCAGTTCCCATTTCGCGTCCCAGGTGGCGCGCCAGGCCTCGCGCGCGTCGAAGCGACTGCGCGCCGCCTGCCGGGGCGCCGCCTGGAATCCCCAGCCGATCGCGAAGGCCATCAGCACCAGGCTCGGCAGCACGCCGCCGAGGAACATCTGCTCGAGCGACACCTGGCCGATGATCGAGTAGAGGATCAGCGGCAGGCACGGCGGCAGCAGCACGCCGAGCGAGCCGGCGCCCGTCATGAGGCCCAGCGACGGACGCTCGCCGTAGCCGGCCTCGCGCAGCACCGGCATCAGCAGCGGCCCGAGCGCCAGGATGGTCACGCCGGAGCCGCCGGTGAACGCGGTGAAGAAGGCGCAGCCGAGCACCGTGGCGACTGCGGCGCCGCCGCGCCAGTGGCCGGTCCATGCGGTGAACAGGCGGACGAGCCGCTGCGAGGCGCCGCTCTCCGCCAGCAGGTAGCCCGTGAGCGTGAACAGGGGCAGCGTCGCGAGCAGCGGATTGGTCACCTGGTCGTAGTGATCCAGCGGGATCGAGGCGATGGGATCGCCCTGCGCGTAGAAGAGCACGAGTGCGGCGCCGCCCAGCAGCACGAAGATCGGCGCGCCGACCACGGCGGCCAGCAGCAGTGCCGCCAGGGCCGGCCAGCGCCAGAGCGCCGGCTCGACCGGCGAGTGCGCGGCCAGGTAGCCGAGGCCGGCCGCGATCAGCAGCACCGCGGCGGCACGCAGCGGGGAGCCGCCCGCGCGGCCCGCGAGCCGCAGGCCGATGAGCGCGAAGCCTGCGGGCAGGAAGTACTCGAACCAGACGACGGGGACGCCGGCCGCGAGGGTCACGCCGGCCTCGCGCTCGGTCTGCACGAACAGCGCGGCCGCGAGCGCGAGCATCAGCGCCACGAAGGTCGCGATCGCCTGGCTGAACGTCTCCAGTTTCCCGGCGAGCCCGCGCGGCAGCAGCGGCGCGATGCTGGCGACGGAGAGCAGCCGCCGCTCGCGGGCGGCAATCGCGCCGCCCAGCATGCCGACCAGCAGTGCGACGTGGCGCAGCAGTTCGTCGATGCCGGTGACCGGCAGGCGCCAGCCGAGGCGGGCCCAGATCTCGAGGTCGGCGACCCCGAGCAGCACCATCGCGGCGAGGCACGCCGCGAGCAGCCCGTCCTCGAGGCGCCAGAGGACCCAGCGCCACGTGCCCTGCGCCGGACGCGGCGCAGGGTCCGGCAGGGCCGGGTCCAGGAGCGGCGGCGGGCCGCTCATCGGCCGCGGGCCCGGAATTCCTGGACGGACTTGCTGACCTTGTCGAACGTGTCGGCGGGCACGACGCGCCCGCGGATCGCCGGGTACTCCTTCGCGATGATCGCGCGCCACTCGCTCTCGGCTTCCGGCGCGAGCGTCGTGACCTTCAGTCCCTGCTTGTCCTGCATGGCCTTGACCGCCGCGTCGTCCTCGGCGCGTGCCGCCTGGCGGATGCCGGGACCCGCCTTGTCGCAACTGGCGCGGATCCAGTCGCGCGTGGGCGCGGGCAGCGCGTCCCAGGCCCGCTTCGCGAGGATCAGCGCGCCCGACACCGGGGCCCACTTCATGTCGAGCATGTAAGGCGCCTGCGAGGCGATCTGGCCGTAGTTCGCGAAGGAAGCCGGCACGGGCACGGCGTCGATCATCCCGTTGCGCAGCGACAGCAGGATCTTGTCGGGGTCGAGCACGACCGGCGTGTAGTACGTGCGCAGGATCTGGCGCAGCTCGGGGTCGGTCGAGGTCGTGAACACGCGCATCGACTTGAGGTCGTGGATGCTGCGGATCGGCGTCTTCGAGAAGAACCTCACCCAGCCCGCGTCGCCCCACACCAGCACCACGTAGCCGGCCTTCGCGAGGCCCGCCTCGAGCTCGGTGCGGACCGCGTCGCGCGCGTAGTCCACCTCGTCCCAGCTGCGGAACATCAGCGGCATCAGCTGCAGCGCGGTGACGCCGGGCTCGATCTGGCCGAGGCCGTCGGCGGTGAGCATCGCGCCCTGCAGCTGACCGACGCGCAGGCGACGCACGATCTGCGACTCCCCGCCCTGGGTGCCCGCGTAGAGGTCCATGCGCGCGCCGCCCGGGCCTTTCTGCCAGTCCGCGCTCAGCGCCATGAGGCGCTGGTGGAAGCCCGAGCCCGACGGCACGACCGTCGCGAAGCGCAGGACCGTTCCGGCGGGCTGGGCCCGCAGCACGGACGGCAGCATCCCCGCGAGGCCGGCGGCACCGAGCGAGGCGAGGAAAGAGCGGCGTTGCATCAAGGAGTCACTCCGGGGGTGTTCGGCTCGTCCGGCGGCAGCGGCGGCAGGAACCAGCGCTCGGCCTGGCTCGCGAGCCACGTCGCGCGGCGCTGCATCAGCACGTTCTCGAGGCGGTGTTCCGGCCACGCGTCCGGGTCCACGGCGAGCGCGGTCCGCAGCGCCTCGTCGAAACAGGCCCGGTCTTCGCGGGCGACGCACACGGACTCGGCGTAGCTCACGTGCGGCCCGGCGAGCCGGCCGCGCGACAGCTCCACGGCCCGCGCATAGTGCCGGCTCGCGACCTCGACCGGCGATTCGGCAAGGTCGGGGCGGGCCATCGAGTAGGCGATCAGGAACGCATGGATCGCGCCGTCGCCGTACGCTTCGTCCAGCACGAGGGCGCGATCGATCATGGCCTGCGGCTTCGGCAGGTCGCCGACCTCGGCCGGATCGTCCTTGGCCTGCGCGACGGCGGCCATCCAGGCCGCGGCGGTCCAGTACAGCAGCGCGACGTCCTCGCGCCCGCACTGCTCGACCGCTCGCTCCGGTGCCCCGGCGAGCAGCGCGCCGAAGCCGGGGTGACGCACCTCGAGGCCGCGCAGGCCGTAATCGCGCGCGCGCAGGTACAGCTTGCGGGCGCGGACGAACTGCTGGCGGGCCCGGTCGTAATCGGTCGCCTCGATCCGTTCGGCCTCGCCCTGCACGAAGCCGTAGGCGTACTGCGTGAAGCCGGACGCGGCGGAGGTGAGCAGGCCGACGTGCTCGGGGCTCTTCGCCAGCAGGCTCTCCATCAGCTTGAGGCTGAACGGCGCCGCGGCCTCGATCAGTTCGGGGTCGTCGTCGGTGGCGAACGCCGACGTGCCCTGCGAGAGCGCGTCGCCCACCCGGTCGACGGCCAGCTGCGAAACCGAGCAGCCGGCCGTCGCGGCGAGCAGCGCGACGACGGCGGCGAGTGCGCCGAAGCGCGGACGTGTGAGGATTGGGGGCGTCATGCCGATCGGTGCGTGGGGCGGCGACGGGTTGCATCGCCAGGGCGCAACGATACCGGATCGCGCCTGCCTGCGGGACGCCCCGCGCGCGGTGCCGCCCGCGACGTCGATGCGGCCGGGCCGAAAAAATCCAAGCGAGTCAAGGATATGCGCGGCACAGGCCGGCTGCGGTGCGGGGCCTGCAAGACGTGATGCCCGACGATCCGCAGCGGGCCCGAACGCGTTTACACTCGCGCCATGAACCTGCGCGAGCGCGTCGAACAGATCCTGCCGGAGTGGCGCAGCTGGTACCCCAGCCTGTTCGACGCCGCCGTCGACCTCGGCGTGATCCGTGCGCGGGTGTGCGACCCGTCCTCGCTGCTGCTGTCGAACCGCCACGCGCGCATCCGCGAGGCCGCGGAACTCGAGCACCGCAAGCGCTGGAGCGCCGAGGAGAACGCGCCCGAGGAATGAGGCGGCTCAGTCGCCCGCCGCCGAAATGCCGCTCGTGACCCGCGGCCGCTTCGCGAACCACACCAGCCCGACGATGAGCAGGGCCAGGCCGGCCGTGACGTGGAAGTAGTCGAGCGAGGAGAGCATGTACGCCTGCTCGATCAGGCCGCGCGTCAGCGCCGCGTAGGTCTGCGGGTCGGTGAGCCCCGCGCCCTGCGCCGACGCGAGCGCCTGCTGCGTCGTCGGGTCGTAGAGGCTGGTCGCCTCGGCGAGGCGGCTCTGGTGCAGCGACGCGCGGTTGTCCCACACGGTGGTCGAGATCGAGGTGGCGAACGCGCCGGAGACGATGCGCAGGAAGTTCGAGATGCTGGTCGCGGCCGGCACCTGCTGCGGCGGGATGCCGTCGAAGGAAATCGTGATCACCGACACGAAGAAGAAGCCCATGCTCACGCCCTGCACGAGCATCGGCAGCACGAAGTCGCCGAACGACGCCTGCGAGTTCAACTGCGCGCGCATGTACAGGCCGATCGCCATCGCCACGAACGAGAAGCTGGCGAGCCAGCGCGCGTCGTAGCGGTTGATGTTGCGCCCGACCCAGGGTGAGACGAGCAGCGCGACGATGCCCGACGGCGCCTGCACGAGTCCCGCCCACGTCGCCGTGTAGCCGAGCTGCGTCTGCAGCCACAGCGGCAGGATCACCACGTTGCCGAAGAACACCGCGTAGCCGATGCAGGTCGCGAGGGTGCCGAAGACGAAGTTGCGGTTGCGGAAGAAGCTGAGGTCGACGATCGGGTGGTCGTCGGTCAGCTCCCAGATCATGAACGCGGCGAAGCCGACGGCGGCGACGATGGCCAGCACGACGATCGAGGTGGACTCGAACCAGTCGGCGTCCTTGCCGGTGTCGAGCATGACCTGCAGCGCGCCGACCCAGACCACCAGCAACGCCAGGCCCAGCAGGTCGACCGGCAGCCGCAGGGTCGGCGTCTCCTGCTTCGCGAGCGCGCTCCAGCAGACGAACGCGGCGAACAGGCCGATCGGCAGGTTGATCAGGAAGATCCAGGGCCAGGAATAGTTGTCCGATATCCAGCCGCCGAGCAGCGGCCCGAGCACCGGCGCGATCAGCGTGGTCATCGACCAGATCGCCAGCGCGAGCCCGCGTTTCGAGGCCGGGAAGATCGACATCAGCAGCGCCTGCGAGCCGGGGATCATCGGCCCCGAGCACGCGCCCTGCAGCACGCGGAACGCGATCAGCGACTCGAAACTCCAGGCCACGCCGCACAGGAACGAGGCGAGCGTGAACAGCAGCACGCTGGCGACGAAGGTGCGCACCACGCCGTAGCGCCGCATCAGGAAGCCGGTGAGCGGCACCGAGATGCCGTTCGCCACCGCGAACGACGTGATCACCCAGGTGCCCTGGTTGGTGCTGACGGCGAGGTTGCCCGCGATGGTGGGCAGCGAGACGTTGGCGATGGTGGTGTCGAGCACCTGCATGAAGGTGCCCAGCGCGAGCGCGAACGCCGTCAGCCCCCGCGTGCCGGGCGGCAGGGGGATGAGCGGACGGTCCTGGCTCGCGTCGGCCATGCGGGCTCAGCGCGCGGAGGGCGAGTTCTCGCGCACGATGCGGGCGATGGTCGCCTCGATCTCCGGCGTGCTGGCCGCGTGCGAGGGCATCGTCGCCGCGACGCCGTCGGCGGGCGCGCCGAGCACCGCGCCGCCCTGGTCGTGCAGGTCGATCTCGACGTGCATGGACAGCCCCACGCGCAGCGGGTGCTCCCGCACCTCCTGCGGGTCGAGCGCGATGCGCACCGGCACGCGCTGCACGATCTTGATCCAGTTGCCCGACGCGTTCTGCGGCGGCAGCAGGGCGAATGCCGCGCCCGTGCCGGGCGAGATGCCCTGCACCCGGCCGTGGAAGACCACGTCCTTGCCGTACAGATCGGCGCTCAGCGTGGCCGGCTGGCCGATGCGCATGCGCTGCAGCTGAACTTCCTTGAAGTTCGCGTCCACCCACACGTCCTGCAGCGGCACGACCGCCATGAGCGGCGTGCCGGGCGCGACGCGTTGCCCGACCTGCACGCCCTTGCGGCCGACGACGCCGTCGACCGGCGAGACGATCGTCGTGCGCGCCAGCGCCAGCGCCGCATCGCGCACGCGCGTCGCCGCGCGCCGTACCAGCGGGTGTCCGGCCACCGTGGTGCCCTGCGTCTGCGAGAGTGCGGCGTTGAGGTCTTCCTGCGCGGCGCTGCGGGCCGCCGCGAGGGCCTCGATCGCCTGCCGTGCGTGGGCGACCTCCTCGCCGGCGACGGCGCCGCCGCCGGCGATGGACTCGCGGCGCGCGAAGTCCTCGCGTGCCCGCCGCAGGTCGACGTCGCGGGCGACCAGCTGCGCGCGGGACCGTTCCACCTGCGCGAACGTGCCGCTCACCTGGCGCACGGTGGCCGCGAGGTCCGCGAGCGCGGCATCGAGCGCCATGCGGGCATCGGCCGCATCGAGTTCGACCAGCGTCTGGCCCGCCCGCACGCTGTCGGTCTCGCGCGGGTGGATGGCGCGGACCGTCCCGGGAATCTCGGCCGTCACCTGCACGATGGTGCCGCCGGCGTACGCGTCCTGCGTCGTCTCGTACCAGCGGCCGCGCAGGAACCACCAGGCGGACCAGGCGAGCGCGCCGAGCAGCACGACGGCGGCGAGGATCAGCAGGCCGCGGCGGCGCGTGCCGCCGGCGGTGCCGTCCGGCGGGCTCGCGGCGTGGGCGGGGGCGTTCATCGTTCGGTCTCCTTGAAGCTGCCGCCGAGCGCCACGAGCAGCGCCACCCGTGCCGACGTGCGGTCGGCGAGCAGGTTCACGCGCTGACGGCGGGCGTTGAGCACCTGCGTCTCGGCATTGAGGACGGTGAGTCGTGAGGCGAGCCCGGCGCCGTAGCGCTGCTCGGCGAGCCGATACGCGTCCTCGGCCGCCGCGAGCGCGCGCTGCTGGTCCGCGAGCTGCGCCTGCAGGGCCTGCAGTCGCGACAGCTGGTCGGCGGCATCCCGGACGGCGCGCAGCACGGCCTCGTCGTAGCTCGCGGTCGCGGCGTCGAGCTCGGCGCCGGAGCGCCGGTACTCGGCCTTGAGCCGCCCGGCGTCGAAGATCGGCAGGTGCAGGGCCGGGCCGACGCTCCACTGGTGCGAGTCGCCTTCGAGCAGCTTGTCGAGGCCGATCGAGGTGAAGCCGGCGAACGCGACGAGATTCACGTTCGGGTAGAAGTTCGCGTGCGCCGCCTCGCGGCCCGACTGTGCCGCCGCGATGCGCAGCCGCGCCGCCGACACGTCCGGACGGTGCGCGAGCAGGTCCGCCGGCAGCTCGGCCGGCAGGTCCAGCGCGCGCTCGAGGTCGAGGCCGGGCCCGGGCATCGCGGCGTACGCATCCGCGCCGCGGCCGGTCAGCGCCGCGAGCGCGTGCACGGCGGACTCCAGGCCGAGCGCCGTCTGCCGGCGTTCCACGTCCACGGCGGCGAGACTGGCCTCGGCGCCGCGCAGTTCGACGTCGGAATCGAGGCCCGCCTGCACGCGCTGGCGCGTGAGTTCGAGCAGGTGCTCGCGCTGCGTCCTCGCCTGCATCGCCAGCGCGCCGAGACGCTCGGCCCGCTCGTACTCGACGTAGGCCTGGGTGACCGTGCTCGAGAGCAGCAGCTGGGTGCCCGCGGCGTCGAGCGCGGCGGCGTCGGCGACCCGCCGGGCCTGCTCGATGAGCGCGCCCTGGCGGCCGAAGAAGTCGAGGTTCCAGGCGAAGTCGGCGCCGAGCCGGCCCTCCCAGAACGTGCCGCCGGCGAACGGAGGCGGAAAGATGTAGTTCGCGCTGACGCGCTCGCGGGTGGCGCTCGCGCCGAACGAGAGCTGCGGGTCGTTGCCCGACCCGGCGATCGCGGCCTGCGCCTCGGCGGCGCGCACGCGCGCGAGCGCGCCGGCGAGTCCCGGGTTGTGCGCCAGGGCGTCCGCGACGAGGCGGTCGAGCTGCGGGTCGCCGAGCGCGCGCCACCAGCCTTCGTCCGGCGCCGCGTACGCCGCCCCGGGCAGGCCGAGCGTGCGTGCGTCGAGCGGCGCGACGCGCGGCGCCTCCGGCGGCGTGCCGACGCAGCCGCTTGCGAGCGCGAGCAGGGCGAGGAGCGGTGCGCGCACGGACCTCATGGCTTGCGGCTCCGCCGCGGCGCGCTGCGGGCGGATGCGCGGCGCGGCGACGCTGCGCCCGTGCCCGACCCGCGCGTGGCGGCCTTGCGCGTGCCCGCGGCGGGCGGCGGCTCCGGTGCGCGCGGCGGTCGTGCCGCGACCTGGTGATCGAGCACCTTCACCAGCGTGGCGCGGAACTGCTCGAACTCCGCCCGGCTGAGCGGGGCCAGCGCCGCGTTCATCGTGTCGACGACGGTCGGCAGCAACTGGCGGATCGCGCGCTGCCCGGCCTCCGTGACGTGCAGCTCGACGACCCGCCGGTCGCGCGAGCTGCGCTTGCGCGCGATGAGGCCGCGCGACTCCAGCTGGTCGAGCACGCGGGTGAGGGCGCCGCTGTCGTGCTGGAAGGCGCAGGCGAGGTCGGAGGCGGTGCGCGCGAGGCCGTCGCGCAGGTGCATGAGCACGCCCCACTGGGTCAGGGTGAACTGCTGGGCCGCGAACGCGGCCTCGAGCCTGCCGGTGAAGATCGTGGTGAGGCGGCGGACGAGGTAGCCGACGCTGTCGCGCGCCACGTACGAGGCGACGTCGTAAAACTGCTCAGGCATTGGTAGCTCAGGCGGTAACTGCCTGGGCAGATAATGCGCCGCGCCGGCGCCGCGCGTCAACGCCCGCCGGCACGGTCGGGCCTAGCGTCGCGCGGGCATCTCCTCGAACTGTGGGAGGTCGCCGGCGATCGACTCCCAGGGCGCCTTCGAGCCGGTGAAGATGTGCGCCATCGGCGTCATGCCCGGCTCGCTGTCGAGCGAGCCGGCCGGGACGTTGATGACGTTGCGCGCGGCGCTGACGCGCGGCACTGCGCTGCCGCAGCGCCGGCAGAACGCCACCGCGAAGAACTGCGCCCCCGGCACCGCGTAGTCGCCGAGCAGGTCCTCGCCCCGCAGCCAGCGGAAGCCGCCGGCGTCGTAGAACACGTTCGCGGCGTGCGCGGCGCTGCGGCCGCGTCGGCAGCGCGAGCAGTGGCAGTAGTAGAAGCGCTGCGGCGGGCCGTCGATCTCGTAGGCCACGCCGCCGCAGAGGCAGCTGCCGTGGGTCACGCCGGGCCGCGCGGGCACCGCCGCGCGCGCCACGGGCTGCAATCCCAACTCGGGCGGCCAGTCGGCGTACTGCGGCAGGTCGTCGGCGATCGCGTACCAGCCGGCCTTCGAGCCCGTGAACATGTGGAACTGCGGTTGCATCCCGAGGTCACCCTCGAGGTTGCCGGCCGGCGCGATCACGAGGCCGAACGCCTCGTTGCGCTCGGGCACGACCGACCCGCAATGGCGGCAGAAGGAGCGGTGAAACCCGGGCGAGGAGTCGTAGCGCGCGACGTCGTCCGCGCCCGCGCTCACCCGGAAGCCCGCGAGCGGCGCGACCGCCCAGGTCGCGAACGCGCTGCCGTGGTGCTTGCGGCACATCGAGCAGTGGCAATGCAGCAGCGACTGCAGCGGCCCGTCGATCCCGTAGCGCACCGTTCCGCAAAGGCAACGACCCTGGATCATGGCGGACTCCTCGATGCCGGTGGTCGCGACACGGTACCCGCCCGGGCACGCCGCTGCCACCGTTAATGGGGCGTTAATCGCCCGTGGCTACAGTGCCTGCCCATCCCGTCGAGGAGATGTCGATGATGCAGAGAATCCCTTTCACGATCGCCGCGCTGTACCTGTCGGCGGCGGCCCAGGCCGGATCTCCCACCGGACTGCTGGGTGCCTACGCCGGCGAGGCGGCCGCTTCCTTGCCCGCCTACGCGGGTCCGTCCGCCGCGGCCGGCGATCGCTTCTTCCACCAGGTGCGCAAGGACTGGAGTTGCGCCAGCTGCCACACGGCGGATCCGCGCCGCACGGGCACCCACGCCGTCACCGGCAAGGCGATCCAGCCGCTGGCGCCCGCCGCGAACCCGGCCCGCTTCCAGGACCGCGCGAAGGCGGACAAGTGGTTCCGCCGGAACTGCAACGACACGCTCGGTCGCGAATGCACGGCGGCGGAGAAGGCCGACGTGCTCGCCTACCTGCTGTCGCTCGGGGGTGCGCGATGAACCGCCGGCACCGCATCGTGCTCGACACGCTCGCGTGGTCGGTGGCGTCGATCTTCCTGGCCCTGCAACTGCTGGGCGCCGCGGAGGCCGCGCCGGTCTCCCCCGCGATGGTCTATGCCGAGGAATGCGGCGGCTGCCACGTGCCTTACCCGGCCCGGTTCCTGAGCGCGGGCGAGTGGTCGACCGTGCTCGGACGCCTCGATCGCCACTATGGCGTCGACGCCAGTCTCGACGCAGCGGCGCTGGCGGAGGTCGCATCCCATCTGCACGGTACCGTGGCCGCCGGCGGGTCCGCGCCGCTGCCGCGCATCACCACCAGCCGCTGGTTCCGCGGCGAGCACCGCGAGATCGACCCGGCCGGCTGGTCCGCGCCCGCGGTGAAGAGCCCCGCCAACTGCGGTGCCTGCCATGCGGGGGCGGCGCGCGGCAGCTTCCAGGAACGCGAGTTGCGGCTGCCGGCGGGCGTGCGCCGGAGCGAGAGTCACGAGCAGGAGAATGAGCATGAACGCGACGACTAAGGTCTGGGACCTGCCGGTCCGTGTCTTCCACTGGTCCCTGGCGGTCTCCTTCGCCGGCGCGTACGTCCTCTCGGAGTCCGAGCGGCTGCGCAACGTGCACGCGATGCTCGGCTACACCGTGCTCGGGCTGATCGCCTTCCGGCTGGTCTGGGGATTCGTCGGCTCGCGCTACGCGCGCTTCGCGAGCTTCCGGTACGGGCCCGGGGCCGCGCTCGGCTACCTGCGCGACGCCGCCACCGGGCGCCCGGCCGAGTACGTCGGGCACAATCCGGCCGGCAGCTGGGCGGTGTACGCACTGCTGGCGCTCGGCCTGGCCACCGGCGCGACCGGGTACCTGAACTTCAACGACCTGGGCGGGGAGTCGATGGAGGAACTGCACGAAGTGCTCGCGAACGCCTGGCTGGCAGTGGTGGGCGCGCACCTGCTCGGCGTGCTGTTCTCCAGCATCGTCCATCGCGAGAACCTGGCGCGGGCCATGGTCACCGGCTACAAGCGTGCCGCGGCCGGCGCTTCGATCCCCGGCACGGCCCCGGCGCTCGGGGTCGCCCTGGCCGTCGCGGTCGTCGGCTTCTGGGGCTGGTCGCTGCTGGGCGGCGGTCCCGTGCCGGTGCGCGGCGCGGCGGGAGCCGGTCAGGAACACAACGTATTGGCCGGCGAGGCCGAGACGGACGACGATTGAGGCATGCGGATCCTGCTGGTCGAGGACGATGCGCTCCTGGGCGATGCCTGGCAGGCCGGCCTGCGGGAGTCGGGCTTCGCGGTCGACTGGCTGCGTGACGGCGCGTCGGCCGATGCCGCGCTCAAGTCGGAGTCGTTCTCGGCGCTGGTGCTGGACCTCGGGCTGCCGCGGCTCGCCGGGCTCGACCTGCTGCGGCGGGTCCGCGCCCGCGGCGACCGCACTCCGGTCGTGATCGTGACGGCGCGCGACGCGCTCGACGATCGCGTGCGGGGCCTCGATGGCGGCGCCGACGACTACGTCGTCAAGCCCGTCGCGATCGCGGAACTGGCGGCCCGCCTGCGCGCGGTCGTGCGGCGGTCGCAGGGTGCCGCCAGCGGCGAGATCGAGGTCGGCGAACTGCGCATCGATCCGGCCGCGCGGTCCGTCAGCTACGGCGGCCGCCCGGTCGAGCTGCAGCCCCGCGAGTTCGCGCTGCTGCTCGAGCTGGCGCTGAACGCGGGCCGGGTGCTGACGCGTGCGCAGATGGAGGCCCGGCTCTACGAGTGGGACCGCGCGCTCGACAGCAATGCGATCGAGGTCCACGTCCACCACCTGCGCCGCAAGCTCTCGCCCGACCTGATCCGCACGGTGCGGGGCGTCGGCTACGTGCTGCAGAGGCGCGATGCGTAGCGCGCATTCCCTGCGCCGGCGGCTGCTCGCGCTGCTCCTGGGCGCAGTCGTGGCCGGCTGGTCGGTGGCGGCCGGGCTCACGTATCTCGATGCCCAGCGGGAAATCGACACGCTGCTGGACGCGCACCTCGTGCAGGCGGCACGCCTGGTCGTCGCTCAGGCGGGGCGGGAAGGCGAGGAGGCCGATTTCGACGACCTGGATGACCACGACGCGTCGCCCTACGCGGCCACCGTCGCATTCCAGGTCTGGCGACACGACGGCCGCCTGCTGATGCGTTCCGCGAACGCGCCGCGCGAGCGTCTCTCCGGCGTCGGCCGCGGGTTCAGCGACTCGCGTCTCGGCGGCGCGCACTGGCGGGTCTACGGCGTGTCGGCCGACGACGGCGAACTGCTGGTGCAGGTCGCGGAGGACCACGCCACGCGCGACCGGATCGCGCGCCGGATGGCCCTCAACTCGCTGCTGCCGCTCGCGCTCACCCTGCCGTTGCTGGGGCTCGCCATCGGCTGGGTCGTCGGTCGAAGCATCCGGCCGCTGCGCCGGCTGGGCGAGGAACTGGCGGCGCGAGGGCCGCAGGACCTCGCGCCGGTCGCCGTGCCGGGGATGCCCGTCGAGGTCGCGCCCGTGGTCGCGCGGCTCGACCAGTTGCTCGCGAGGATCCGCGAGTCGCTGGCGGCGGAACGGCGTTTCACGTCGCATGCGGCGCACGAACTGCGCACGCCGATCGCGGCGATCCGCGCCCAGGCCGAGGTGGCCCGGTCGAGCGCGGATCCGGCCACGCGCGACGCGGCGCTGGCGCACGCCATCGAGGCCTGCGACCGGGCCGCGCGCCTGATGGAGCAGTTGCTGCTGCTCGCCCGGCTGGAAGAGGCGCCGCCCGAATCGAGCCGCACCCGCGTCGACCTCGCGGAGGTCGCGAGACGGGTGGTCGCCGAGGCGGCGCCGCGGGCGCTGGCCGCCGGCATGACGCTCGGGGTCGAAGGTGCCGACCGTGCGCACGTGCACGGCGACGAGGCCCTGCTGGAGGCCGCGCTGCGCAATCTCGTGGACAACGCCGTGCGCTACGGCGTGCCCGGCACCGACGTGCGCGTCCTGCTCGGGTGCGAGGGCGGTCGCGTGACCGCGATCGTCGAGGACGACGGCCCGGGCGTGACCGAGGCGGACCTCGGCCGGCTCGGCCAGCGGTTCCAGCGCGGTGAATCGGCCGGCGCCCCGGGCAGCGGCCTCGGGCTGTCGATCGTGGCCAGCATCGCCACGACCCACCGCGGAACGTTCGCGCTCGCGCGTGGCCCGGGCGGCCGCGGCGTCAGGGCGACGCTGACGCTGTCCCGGGTGGACTGAGCACGACTTTGCCGCGGCAGGTCTCCGCGACTCGTCGCCGGAGGATCGCGGTGAGCTGGCGCACGCCCGGGCCGGCCAGTTCGCTGTCTGCGTAGACGAGATACAGCGTCACGAAACGCTCCGCACCTTCTGACAGGGGCAACGGTCGCAGCGTGCCGGAGTCGAGTTCCTCGCGGATGCTTTCCTCGGCGTACCAGGCGAAACCGAGGCCCATGCACGCGGCGCGGATCGACGTCGCCTTGTTCGACACCGTCCAGCGCTGCTCGTTGAGCCACCCGCCGCTGCGGCTGCGGCGCGCGCCCGAATCGCGCACCACGAGGTGCCGGTGCGCGCGCAGGTCGTCGAGCGTCAGCGGCCGGGCGAGCGCATGCAGCGGATGGGACGGCGCCGCCGCGCAGACGAAGCGCACCTGCATCAGCGGGTCGCCGACGAAGCCGCCGGGCACGTGGCTGCCGACGACGAAATCCGCGCTGCCGTCGGCGAGCGCTTCCTCGGTGCCTCCGAGTACGGTCTCCAGCAGTTCGATGCGCGTGTCGGGATGCGCGGCACCGAACTCGGCTAGGCACTCGAGCAGCAGCCACGTCGGGAAGATCGTGTCGACCGCGAGGCGGATCTCCGGCTCCCAGCCGCGCGACAGTTCGCCCGCCGCGCGTTCCAGCTGGCTCGCCGACTCCACGAGCGAGCGGCCGCGCCGGTACAGCACTTCTCCGGCGGCGGTGAGCACGGCCCGGCGCCCGCGGATTTCGAAGACCTTCAGGCCGAGCAGTTCCTCCAGCTTCTGGATCGTGTAGGTCACGGTGGACTGGGTGCGGTGCAGGCGGCGGGACGCGGCTGCATAGCCGCCGGCCTCGACGACGGCGGCGAGGGCGGCCCACTGGTCAAGCGTGATCTTCGGTTGGCTCATGTATCGAAAAAACCGATTTAAAGAATCGAAAATACCGTCTTTTTTATTCACTGCATAGATGCGGAAATGACATCCCGACGCGACCCAGCCCCCGAATCGAGGCGACACCATGAAGACGATCCTGCAGTTGAATAGCTCCCTGTTCGGCGACGACGCGCAGTCCACCCGGCTGGCCGGGCAGTTCGCGCAGGCGCTCGCCTCGGCCGGCCCGGCCCGCGTGGTGGTGCGCGACCTCGGTCGCGAGCCCGTCGCGCACCTCACGGCAGAGCGCTTTCGCGCCTTCGCGACCGCGCCGGAGCAGCGCACGCCCGGGCAGCAGCGCGCCGCCGCCGAGTCGGATGCGCTGATCGACGAGTTGCGCGCCGCCGACGTGCTGGTCATCGGCCTGCCGATGTACAACTTCGGCGTGCCCTCGACGCTCAAGGCCTACTTCGACCACGTGGCCCGCGCCGGCATCACCTTCCGCTACACGGAGACGGGGCCGGTCGGCCTGCTGGCCGGCAAGCGGGCCGTCGTGTTCGCGACGCGCGGCGGCCATCACGCCGGGACGCCCGGCGACCTGCAGAGCGCGTACGTGCGCCAGTTCCTCGGCTTCATCGGCATCACGGACGTCGAGTTCGTGTACGCCGAAGGCCTCGCGCTCGGCGAGCAGCAGCGGCAGTCCGCGCTGCGCGACGCCGCAGCCCGTCTCGAACAACTGGCCGCCTGAGGCGGCACCCCGCATCATCCCAGCCAGGAGGACGACATGAACACGATTGCCAAGAGCGCCGATCTCGCGGGCCGCATCCTGATCGCCGCGCTGTTCCTCATCACCGGACTCGGCAAGATCGCCGGCTATGCCGGCACCCAGGCCTACATGGCCTCGCAGGGCGTGCCGGGCGCGCTGCTGCCGCTCGTGATCGCGCTCGAGGTCGGCGGCGGTCTCGCCATCGTGCTCGGCTGGCAGACCCGCCTCGTCGCCGCGCTGCTCGCCGGCTTCTCGATCGCCGCGGCCGTGATCTTCCACACCGGCGACGACATGACGCAGCGGCTGATGCTGATGAAGAATCTCGCCATCGCCGGCGGATTCCTGTTCCTCGTCGCGCGCGGTGCGGGCGACTGGTCGATCGATGCGCGGACCGCCTCGCGCACGACGCCCGGCGAGCTGCTGCGACGCCCCTCCTGAGACCGACGACTACCGGAGAACACCATGACCAGCCGCAAGCTCCAGGCCGTGATCGCCTCCGTGGCCGCCTCCGACGGCGCCGGCGTCAAGCTGCGCCGCAGCCTCGGCAGCCACCAGAACCAGCGCTTCGACCCGTTCCTGATGCTGGACGAGTTCTTCTCGGACGACCCGAACGACTACATCGCCGGGTTTCCCGCGCATCCGCACCGTGGCTTCGAGACCGTCACCTACATGCTCGACGGCCACATGCGCCACGAGGACAGCTTCGGCAACCGCGGCGACCTCGGCCCGGGCGACGTGCAGTGGATGACGGCCGCGCGCGGCATCATCCACTCCGAGATGCCCCAGCAGACGGAGGGCCGCATGCGCGGCTTCCAGCTGTGGATCAACCTGCCGGCGAAGGAGAAGATGAAGCCGGCCGCGTACCGAGACATCCCGTCGGCGCAGATTCCGACGGTGGCGCTGGCGGGTGGCGGCGACATCCGCATCATCGCGGGCGAGTTCGAGCAGGGCGGGCAGGTCCACTCGGGCCCGATCGCCGGACTTTCGACGGGGCCGCAGTATTTCGACCTGCGTCTGCCGGCGGGAGTGTCCGCGCGCGTGCCGACGCCGAAGACGCACAACACCTTCCTGTACGTCTACGAAGGCGACGCCGTGGTCGGTGACGATGCGCGAGCGCTGCCGTTCCGCAGCGCGGGCCTGCTCACGCCGGGCGACTACGTCGACGTGAAGGCCGGCGCCCAGGGCGTCAAGCTGCTGCTGCTGTCGGGCCGGCCCATCGGCGAGCCGATCGTGCAGTACGGACCGTTCGTGATGAACACGCGCGAGGAGATCGAGCAGGCGATCGTCGACTACCAGCGCGGCCGGCTGGCCGTGCCGGCGTAAAGGCCGGGCCGCGGCGGCATCAGTCGCCGCGGCGTCGGTAGAAGCTGGCCTTGAGCACCTCCGTGCTCGCGGCGTACAGCAGCACGATGCCGGCGATGGCGCCGAGCAGCGGCGCCGGCAACGGCACGAACTCGAGCAGCGACGCCCCGGGCAGGTACGGAATCGCGAACGTCAGTGCCATCAGCGCCAGCGAGCTCCACAGCAGCAGCGTCCCGGGCCGGCTCTGCCAGGACGGCCGGCGCGTGCGCACCACGAGCGCGACCAGCAGTTCGGTCTGCAGCGATTCGACGAACCAGCCCGTGCGGAACAGCTCGGGCGTGGCCGCGAACACCGTCAGCAGCAGCGCGAAGGTCAGCAGGTCGAACAGCGAGCTCAGGCAGCCGAACTCGACCATGAACCGGCCGAGGAAGCGCATGTCCCAGCGCCGCGGCTTCTCGACCAGCTCGCGGTCCACGCGGTCGTCGGCGAGGCCGATGGCGGGGATGTCCGAGAGGAAGTTGTTCAGCAGGATCTGGCCCGCGAGCAGCGGCAGGAAGGGCAGGAACAGCGAGGCGGCGGCCATGCTGATCATGTTGCCGAGGTTCGCGCTGGTGGTGGTCAGCACGTACTTGAGCGTGTTGGCGAAGGTGCGCCGGCCCGCCTCGATGCCCTGGCGGATCACGTCGAGGTCGCGTTCGAGCAGCACGAAGTCGGCGGCC
The DNA here is from genome assembly GCA_052035645.1 of Pseudomonadota bacterium. GTDB lineage: Bacteria > Pseudomonadota > Gammaproteobacteria > Steroidobacterales > Steroidobacteraceae > RPQJ01. The sequence goes on along the minus strand of JBPOHK010000130.1, from coordinate 4,399 downwards.
TCGCGCGCCACGTCCACCGCCCCCTCGACGCTGAGGCTGGTGTCGGCGGCGTGCATCGCCGGCGCGTCGTTGATGCCGTCGCCCAGGAACCCGACCACGCGCCCGGCCTTCTTCAGCGCGAGGATGATGCGCTCCTTCTGGTTCGGGTCGACCTCGACGAACAGGTCGGTGTCCTCGGCCGCGCGCCACAGCGCGTCGTCGTGCAGCCGATCGAGCTGCGTTCCGGTGAGCACGCGCCCGCCGCGCATGCCGACCGTCGTCGCGACGTGCCGCGCGACGGCCGACGCGTCGCCGGTGATCAGCTTGACGCGCACGCCCAGTCCCGCCAGCGCCTCGAGCGCCTCGCGCACGCCGGCCTTGGGCCGGTCGAGGAAGCTCAGGAAGCCCTGGAACTCGAGGTCGCGCTCGTCGTCGCGCGTGTAGGCGTCCGCGCGCGCGGCGGCGCGGGAGGCCACGGCCAGTACGCGGATGCCGCGCTCGGCCCACGCGACCGTCAGCGCGCGCAGGGTCGCGCGGGCATCCTCGTCTAGCGCGCGGCCGTCGGCGCCACGCGGGCAGACCTCGAGCACCTGCTCGAACGCCCCCTTGGTGATCAACCGGCGACCCTCGTCCGAGTCGATCACGACGCTGAGGCGCTTGCGCACGAAGTCGTAGGGGATCTCCGCCACCTTGCCCACGCCGGCGAGGTCCGGCCGCGCGGCGGCGAGAATGGCCTCGTCGAGCGGGTTGACGAGGCCGGACTGCAGCGCCGCGTTGAGTCCGCCCAGGCGCAGGACCGCGTCCGACGCCCTGCCCGCGGCGTCCCAGGCGCCGTCGAGCTGCACGACCCCTTCCGTCAGCGTGCCGGTCTTGTCGGTGCACAGCACGTCCATGCTGCCGAGGTTCTCGATCGCATTCAGGCGCCGGACGAGCACGCCGTGCCCGGCCATGGCGCGGGCCCCGCGCGCCAGGTTCACGCTCAGGATGGCGGGCAGCAGCTCCGGGCTCAGGCCCACGGCGAGCGCGATCGCGAACAGCAGCGTCTCGACGAGCGGCCGCTCGAGCAGCAGGTTGGCGACCAGCACCACCAGCATCATGGCGCTCATCGCGGTGGTGAGCAGGTAGCCGAAGCGCCGCACGCCCCGGTCGAACTCCGTCTCCGGCGGGCGCTGCGCGAGCCGGTGGGCGATCGCGCCGAACGAGGTCGCCGCTCCGGTCGCGACCACGACGGCCGTGGCGCTGCCGCTGCGCAGGTGGGTCCCGAGGTACAGGCAGTTGGTGCGCTTCGCGAGCGGCGTGTCGGGGGCGAGTTCGCCGGCCGCCTTCTGGACCGGGAAGCTCTCGCCCGTGAGCACGGCCTCGTTCACGAAGCAGTCGTTGGCCGCCAGCACCCGGCAGTCGGCCGGGACGAGGCTGCCCGCCGAGAGCAGCACCACGTCGCCCGGCACGATCTCGCTCGCCGCCACCGACGCGGGCCGCCCGTCGCGCAGCACGCTCGCGCGCACCTGCACCCGGGCACGCAACCGGGCGGCCGCGGTCTGTGCGCGGTACTCGCGCGAGCAGCCGATGCCGACGCTCGCCGCCACGATCGCGAGCACGATCACCGCATCGGTCCACTCGCCGGTCGCCAGCGACACCGACGCGGCGAACACCAGCAGCAGGAGCAGGGGGCTGCGCAACTGGTTCCACAGCACGCCGAGCCGCGTGAGTCCGGCGAATTCGCCGACGGCATTCGGGCCGACCGCGGCGAGGCGGCGCGCGGCCTCGTCCGCCGCGAGGCCGGCGCGGGACGATGCGACGCGGTCGAGGATCGCGGCCGCGGACGGCGACCACAGGTCTGCGGTGGCAGGGACGGGTCCGCCGGTCGGCGGGCCGGTGTTCATCGGACGAGATCCGGCCGGGCCGGGCCGAATGCGCCCGGCAGCCAGGGAAACCAGCCTGATGCGCGTCTCGACGTCATGCGTGCGGACCGCGGCCGGAGATCGGGTCGAATCGCCCGATGCGTCCAGTGTGCGCCGGCGGCCCGCGGCCGGCATCGCGGCTAGTGCGCATCCCGCCGTCGCGGGGCTTCGGTAAGCTCGCACCGAAGGCGGCCGTCACCCGGAGGCCCTCCACGTGAGCCACAAGCACGATCACCTGCTGCGTTCGCTGTTCCACGACCCGATCAGCGGCAACGTCCACTGGCGCGAGATCGAATCCCTGCTCGCGCACCTCGGCGCCTCCATCGAGCCTCTCTCGGGTGCGCGGATCCGCGTGAAGCTGAACGGCGTCGAGGGCATCCTGCACCGGCCGCACCACGGCAACACGCTCGACAAGAGCGCCGTGCGACACCTGCGCGAGTACCTCGCGCACGCGCGCTGCACGCCGTCGCAGGTCGAGGAACGCGGCAAGCCGGCGTGAGCCGGGCTCAGTCCCCGAGCCGGCGGATGTCGTCCGCAGGCACTGCGATCGCGCGGGCGAAGCCCTCCACGTACACGCCGCGCAGGAACTCAAGCCGGTGGAGCGTGAAGTCGCCGAGCTCGAAGGTGACGTGGCTGTCCGGGAAGCGGGCGACGTAGCGCGCGCGTCCCGCGATCCAGGCGTCGGTGCCGCGCTCGAGCGGCAGCACCCGGCAGTCGAACGTCACGCGCCGGATCTGCAACGGATCCTGGTCCGGGCCGTCCTGCTCGTGCAGCAGCACGCCGGCCTGGGCGCCCGGCGCGAGACCTCGCGAGTGCCGCGCCAGCATCGAGGCATGGACCAGCACGCCGCTGCGGTCGGGCAGCGCGACGAACGGCAGCAGGCCGGCGTGCGGCGCGCCGTCGGCGAGCACGGCCAGCGACAGCACGCGCTGCCCGTCGAGCAGCTTGCGCAGGCCGGCGATGGTGGATTTCAGCATGGGCGCATTGTAGGCGCGCGCGCGGGCCGCGCCGCACGCATCAGGGCGACCGCGTCGCCCGGCACCACTCGAGGAACCGCGCGACGGCGCGCGTCGTGTGCGCCTCCCGCGAGGTGTGGAAGATCTCCCAGGCGTGCTGCGCGCCCGGCAGTTCCGCCCAGGCCACGGGCTGGCGCGACTGCCCGCGCAGCCGGGCCGCGAAGTGCCGGGCCGCCTCCACGCTCGCCAGCGAGTCGTGGGAGCCGTGCAGCAGGAAGAACGGCGGCGCATCGGCGTGGACGCGGGTCACCGGCGAGGCGAGGTCCCACAGGTCGGGGTGCTCGGCCGGCGGGCCGGGCATCACCGTACGGGCGAGCCAGTCGACCACGAGGTCGCTGCTGCCGAGCAGGCGCTCGCGGTCGAGGAAGTCGTAGACACCGTAGAACGGCACGCAGGCCGCGACGCGCGTGTCGGCGTCCTCGAAGCCGGGCTGCAGGCGGCGGTCGTTCGCGGTCAGCGCGACCAGCGCGGCGAGATGGCCGCCGGCCGACCCGCCGGTCACGGCGATGAAACCCGGGTCGCCGCCGTACCGGCCGATGTTCGCCCGCGTCCACGCCAGCGCCCGCTTGCAGTCGAGCAGGTGCGTCGGGAAGCGGTGGGCCGGGCTCAGCCGGTAGTTGCAGGCGACCACGACCCAGCCGCGCAGCGCGAGGAAATGGATGAGCGGCAGCGCCTGCTCGCGCTTGTCGCCGATCACCCACGCGCCGCCGTGGATCTGCAGCAGCACCGGCGCGGCCTGGCCGCCGCCGCGCGGACGATAGATGTCGAGCCGCTGGCGCGGATGCTCGTCGCCGTAGGCCAGGTCGCGCAACCGCTCGACCCGATGGTCGCGCAGCCGGAAGGGCCGGGCGAGTTGCGCGAGCGGGACGGCGTCCGCAATTGCGGCGAGTCGGGCCGGGGGAATCGCCCGCCGATAGTCCTCGCCGATGGCCGAACGCAGCGAAGCCTCGAGCACCGCGCGCGCCGGGCGCATGCGCCAGAGGGCGAGTGCGAGTCCAAGCCACGACGCCAGCACGAGCGCGGCGGCGAGCCGGCCGGCCGGCTCCGACAGTGCGTCGGTGCCGGCGGCGAAGGCGGCGAGCACGAGCGCGGACAGCGCGAGGTGGAACGGCACCAGCTCGCCGGTGAGCCACGCCACGAGGAACCACGCCGCGTTGCCCCAGCCGAGCCGGTGCCCGCGGACGAGCGTCGCCAGGGTCGCGACGGCGCCCGCGAGCGCCAGGGCGAGCAGCAGGCCGGCGGCGAGGCTCATCGGTTCAGGCGGCGGACGCGGATGCGAACTGCCGCCGGAGGAACTCGACCTGGTCGCCGACGCTGCGCTCGAAGGCGGGGCCGAAGTACGGCTCGAAGTGGCCGATGTCGTAGCGGCGGACCTCGCCGCGCGGGCCGAGCCGGCGCACAGCTTCCTCGGCGGCGGCCGCGGGCGCGACGCTGTCGCGCTGGCAGATCTGCACGAGCACCGGGCAGCGCGCGTCGCGCGCCACCGCGACGGGCCGGTACAGC
>JBPOHK010000027.1:0-209858 GCA_052035645.1 Pseudomonadota bacterium | reverse complement strand
GGGGGAGGAGACGACCGTGGCAGCCGACTCGATCGTGCAGGGCAGCACCGACACGCCCCTCATCGACCTCGCCATCGGGCGCTACTTCGACGACGTGTGCCGGCAGCACCGCGACCGGCCCGCGCTGGTGTCGGTGCACCAGTCCATCCGGCTCACCTATGCCCAGCTCAAGGAACGCGTGGACCGGGTCGCGGCGGGGCTGCTTGCGCTCGGCCTGGAACCCGGCGACCGGGTCGGCATCTGGGCACCGAACTGCTGGGAATGGCTGGTCACGCAGTACGCCACGGCAAAAGCCGGCCTGATCCTCGTCAACATCAACCCGGCGTATCGTCGGGCCGAGGCCGAGTACGCGCTCAACAAGGTCGCCTGCAAGGCGCTCATCGTCGCACCCGCCCACAGGGGCACCGACTATGTCGCGATGCTCACCGACCTCGCACCGGAGCTGCGGGCCTCGGCGCCCGGCGAGCTCGCGTCGCCGGCGCTGCCCCACCTGCGACTCGTCGTCACGCTCGGCGACGGGGCCCATGCCGGCTGCCTGCCGTTTGCAGGCCTCGCCGCTGCCGCGAACACCGCTGCGATCGACCGCCTCGCGTCGCTGGCCGCGCAACTCCGCCCGGAGGACGCGATCAACATCCAGTTCACCAGCGGCACCACCGGCGCACCCAAGGGCGCGACGCTCAGCCATCGCAACATCCTCAACAACGGGCGTTTCGTCGGCGACGCAATCCGGCTGACGCCCGACGACAAGGTGTGCACGCCGGTGCCCCTGTACCACTGCTTCGGCATGGTCATGGCGAATCTCGGCTGTCTCACGCACGGCGCCTGCGTCGTGTATCCGGCGGAGGCCTTCGATCCACTGGCCGTTTTGCAGGCGATCGACGCCGAGGGCTGCACGGCGCTCTACGGCGTGCCGACCATGTTCATCGCCGTGCTGAACCGGCCCGAGTTCCCGCAGTTCGACCTGCGCGGCCTGCGCACCGGCATCATGGCCGGGTCGCCGTGCCCCGTGGAGGTGATGCGGCAGGTGATCGACCGCATGCACATGCGCGAAGTCACCATCGCGTACGGCATGACCGAAACTTCGCCCGTCAGCTTCCAGTCCAGCATCGACGATCCGATCGCGAAGCGCGTCTCCACGGTGGGGCGGGTGCAGCCGCATCTCACGGTGAAGGTGGTCGACGCGGAGGGCGTCGTCGTGCCGCGAGGCACGCCCGGCGACCTGTGCACGCGGGGCTACTCCGTCATGCTGGGCTACTGGGACCAGCCGGCGGCATCGGCCGAGGTGCTGCGCGACGGCTGGATGCGCACCGGCGACCTGGCGGTGATCGACGCCGAAGGCTACGGCAACATCGTCGGTCGCATCAAGGACATGGTCATCCGGGGCGGCGAGAACATCTATCCGCGCGAGATCGAGGAATTCCTCTACCGCCACCCCGCGGTGCAGGACGTGCAGGTGGTGGGCCTGCCCGATCGAAAGTACGGCGAGGAACTGTGCGCGTGTATCGTCCTGAAGGCGGGCGCGCAGGCGGACGAGGAGGAGATCCGCGCCTTCTGTCGCGGGCAGATTGCCCACTACAAGATCCCGCGCTACGTGAAGTTCGTCGACGGCTTTCCGACGACCGTCACGGGCAAGGTACAGAAGTATCGTCTGCGCACCGCGCTGATGGAGGAACTCGGGCTGGTGGCGGAGCGGACGGCGTAAGGCGCCGCCACGGGCCTCACACGATCCATTCACCCTGTGACGGACTCGACCGGCCGGTGCCTACTTCGCCCCGCCGGATTGCGGCCGCCCGCTCGCGTATCGCGTCCTTCTGCGCCGCGTCCAGCCGCGCGACGTTCTTCACCTGCAGCGCCATGCGCGGATTCGACGCCAGCCGCGTCGCGTGGCGCATGAGGAAATCCCAGTACAGCGTCGTGAACGGACAGGCGCGCTCGCCGCTGCGCTGCGCCGGATCGTAGCGGCAGCCCGCGCAGTACGGGCTCATGCGCTGGATGTACTTTCCCGTGGCGACGTACGGCTTGCTCGCCATCAGGCCGCCGTCCGCGTACTGGCTCATGCCGAGCGTGTTGGGCAGCTCCACCCACTCCACCGCATCGATGTACACCGCGAGGTACCACGCGTGCACCTGCTGCGGCTGCACGCCGTACAACAGCGCGAAGAGGCCCGTGACCATCAGGCGCTGGATGTGATGCGCGTAGCCGTGTGCCAACGTCTGGGCGAGGGCGTCACGCAGGCAGGCCATGTCCGTCTCGCCGGTCCAGTACCACGCCGGCAGGTCCTCGTGCGCATCGAGGCCATTGAGCTCCCCATAGCCGGGCATGCGCGTCCAGTAGATGCCGCGCACGTACTCGCGCCAGCCGAGGATCTGGCGCACGAAGCCCTCGACGCTCGCGAGCGACGCGGCGCCGGCGCGATAGGCCTCAACGGCCGCCGCGACGACCTCGCGAGGATTCAGCAGCTTCAGGTTGAGCGCGGCCGACAGGTGCGAGTGGTACAGCCACGGCTCGCCCGGCCACATCGCGTCCTGCCAGCGACCGAACGACGGCAGGCGCTCGGCCACGAACCGCTGCAGCGCCTCGAGCGCCTGCGCGCGAGTCACCGGCCACGCGAAGCCCGTGAGCCGGCCGGGGTGCGAACCGAAACGGGACTCGACCAGTGCCGCGACTTCGCGAGTGATCGCATCGGGGGAAAAACCCGTACGTTCGGGCACCTGGCCCGGCCCGGTCGCGCCGAAGGCCTCGCGGTTCTCTGCATCGAAGTTCCACCGGCCGCCTTCCGGCGCGTCGCCCTGCATCAGCACGCCGTGGCGTTGACGCATCTCGCGATAGAAATACTCGAGGCGCAGCGACTCGCGGCCGCGCGCGTGGGCCGCGAATTCGCGCACGCTGCAGAAGAAGTGGCGGTCCTCGCGGACGTCGAGTGGCAGGCCGTGCGCCTGCGCAGCCTCGCGCAGGGCTTGCAGCACGCGCCAGTCGCCGGGCGCCGTCATCACCAGGCCTTGCGGACGCAGTCGCTCGATGTCGGCCTGCAGTTGCGCGCGCAGGCTGCCGCGGTTGCCAGCATCGTCCAGGGCGGTGTAGTGGACCCGGCGGCCGGCGGTGCGCAGTTCCCCGGCGAAGTGACGCATGGCCGACAGGAACAGCGTCGTGCGCACCTTGCCGGACCAGACGTGCGTCGACTCCTCCGCGACCTCGGCCATCCACACGGCGTCCCGCGCCGCGTCGAAGCCGTCGAACGCCGCCGCGTCGGCATCGAGCTGGTCGCCCAGCACCACGACGAGCCGGCGCAGGTCAGTCATGCGGCCTCCGGCGTCGATCGCGGGCGTCGGAGCAATGCTTCACGTCGTCCCGGCAGCGCGTGCGCCCGGCGGCGGCGTCAGCCCAGCGTCTGGAAATCCGGCTTGCGGCGCTCGGCGAACGCAGCGAAGGCTTCGCGCGCCTCGGCCGAACGCAGCTGCTGCTGGAACAGCCGGCCCTCGACGCCCATCTGCGCGACCACGGCATCCGCGTTCCTCATCAGGCGCTTGGTCGCCATCACGGCCGCCAGCGGCTGGCGCGCGAGCCGCTGCGCGACGTCCCAGGCGGCCGCCTGCAGTTCGTCCACCGGCACGCACTGGTTGGCCACGCCCGCCTCCACGGCCTGCCGTGCAGACAGGGGTTCGCCGAGGGCGAACATCGCGAACGCGCGCACGTGGCCGATCCTCGCCGGCAGCAGGTGCGACGACGCGGCCTCGGGAACGAGCGCGAGGTTGACGAACGGCGTCACCAGCTTCGCGTTCTCCGCGACCAGCACGTAGTCGCAATGCAGCAGCAGCGTCGTGCCGACGCCGACCGCATTGCCCTGCACCGCGGCGACGACCGGCCGGCTGCAGCGCGCCAGTGCCTCGAGGAAGCGCTCGACGTTCTGCTTGTGGCCGGGCTCGATGGGCCGGCTGCCGGCCCGGGCGAAATCGGCGAGGTCGTTGCCTGCCGTGAAGCTGTCGCCGGCGGCCCGGAAAAGCACGACGCGCACGTCCGCGCGCGACTCCGCCGCGACCAATGCGTCGGCCAGCGCGCCGTACATGGCATCGGTGATCGCATTTTTCTTGTCGGTGCGATCGAAGATCAGGCTGAGGATGGAATCGGAGTGTTCGGTGCGTATGCCGGTCATCGCAGGTCTCCACGGGATCCGGCGATTATAGGGCAGCCCCCGCCTGCGACCCCGCTCGCGCGGAATGCGAGCCGACGGGCGCTCCGATGTGGGGGGTGGTTTACGCCCGCCGACTCGACTTGAGCGGCGTTCACTCCGAACCGCTCTTGTAGCAGCCGCCCAGGGCGGGCACTATCCACTTTGCGTCGCCTTTTGCGAGGGGCGATCGCGCGAGGCGCGGGTACGTCGCGCAGCGGGGCAGGCAGCCTGTAGGATGCGCGAAACGGCCAGTGCCGCCGGCCGATGGAGCGGTCACCAGCACGCAATGGACGACGGGTTGGAACAGCATTTCGCCCCGGGCAACGTCCCGTCCGACGGCACCCCCGTGCGAATCGGCAACGGCGTCATCGTCAGTGGTTTCCGTTCGCACGACATCGACGCGACCCGCGAGCACGTCCGCCGGAATTACGGCGAGCACTCGCGAGTCATCCACGGCCGCGGCGACTTCCTGTACGCGGCCCACGCCGTGGGGACGGATCGCGTCACCACGGCCCACGCCGAGCGCTGGCTTTCGCAGACGCTGCGCGCCGCCGTGCAGCATCCCACGCTGTTCGTCACGCAGGAGCCGGGCGAGTCGGTGAGGATCGCGCGGCGGCAGCACGCGCTGGGCAGCTCGACGGCATTCTTCGCCGCGCCGGACCACGAGTACGTCCGGTCGGGTCCCGCCCGCCACGCAGCCATCCTGCGCGTGGACCGGGACCTGCTCGAGCAGGCGATCGCGGGGCGCAGCCGCGTGCGCTCGCCGCGCTGGGCACTGGCCAATTTGCCCCTGCGCATGACCGAGGGCCGGTACGCCGAGCTGACGCAATTTTTCAGGCAGCTGCGCCGGGCCGGCGCGGACGGCGGCTCCTGGGACGGCTACGGGACGCCCGCCGCATTCGAGGCGGCGGTGGCCGACTGGCTGGCCGGCCTGCTGCTCGATGCGCGGGGCGCCCGGCCGATCACCGAACTCGGTCTGCAGCGCATCGTCCGGCTCGAGCGCTGGATCGACCAGCATCTCGCCGAATCGCTGTCGCTCGACCAGCTCTGCGCGGTCGTCGGCGTGAGCCGCCGCTCGCTGCAGAAGGGGCTGCTCGCGACGCGCGGACAGACGCCGATCGAGCTGGTGACCTCCCGGCGACTCACCGCTGCGCGTCGTCGCCTCGAGCAGGGATCGTCGCGCCGGCAGGTGGCGACGGTGGCCCTCGATTGCGGCTTCCGCCACCTCGGGCGATTCGCCGCCAGTTACCGCGCCGCCTTCGGCGAGTCGCCGTCCGCGACGGCGCGCGCGGCACGCCCCGACCCCGCCGGCCCGCCGAATTGAGCCGTCCGCCGAGACCTCAGGCGTCCCGTCGCTGGCCGGGCATCGACTGGCGAACACGCCGGTCGTAGTCGTCTGCCAGCGCCGACAGGGCACCCACCGTATCGCCGTTGAACGACGGCCCGTGCATGAGCGCGAGCGTGCGCGGCGCGAGCTTCGTGAGGCCGCGGATCGTGGGGCCCATGGCGGGATGCAGGCTGGAGTAGCGGAACACGTCTTCCGCCGCGATCGCCGGACCGACGATGTCGCCGGCCGTGAGCGCGGCCTCGTTGCCGACCTGGGTGAACAGGTCGCCGCACAGCAGCGTGCCCGTCGACTCCTCGTAGAGCACGCCCGCGTCCCAGCCGTGGGGCGTGTGCGGCGTGTCCACGTAGCGCACGCGCCGCCCGCCGCCGAGTTCGATGACCTCGCCGTCCGCGAGCGCCCGGGGCGGTCGGTCGGCGAGGTCCGCGAGCTGCACGGAGCAGCCGATCGCGCCGTGCGCGACCTGCGCGTGGGGCGCCAGGGCCAGCCACTCGTTCATCGAGCCGCACTCGTCAGCCTCGACGTGCCCGAAGGTGATCCAGCGCAGCTGCTCGGGCCGGATCAGCCGGGCGACCGCCTGGCGGACGAGGGGGAACATCCGCCGCGGACCGGTGTGGAACAGCAGCGGCGCGTCGCCGGCGACCAGGAACTGGTTGAAGGTGAAGCCGGCGGGCGGCGCGATGTCCGTCACGCAGGTCGAAATGCGGTACACGCCCGTCGCGATCTCGGTGACCGTGGTGTTCTCCATGAGTCGCTCCTCCCCGCAGGTGCTGGCTCTTAATTGATTGCACACGAGTGTGCACGTAAAATGGACGGGCGTCAAGAATGGGTACACACCGTTGTGTATTGAAACGAGATGACCCGGAAATACACCCTCGGCAAGCGCGCGGACTCGCAGGCCGACACCCGGCGCCGGATCGTCGAGGCCACCGTGGCGCTGCACGGCGACGTCGGCCCGGCGGCCACGACCCGCAGCATGATCGCGGAGCGCGCGGGCGTGCAGCGCCACACGCTGTACGCGCATTTCCCGGACGAGCGCAGCCTGTTCCTCGCCTGCTCCGGACTGTCCCTCGAGCGCGACCCGCTGCCCGACGCCGGCGGCTGGCCGGCGATCACGGAGCGGCGCGCGCGTCTGGTGCACGGCCTCGGGGAACTGTACGGCTGGTATGCGCGCAACGAGGCGCTGCTGGCCTGCGTGCTGCGCGACGCGGAGCACCACCCGCTGACGCGCGAAATCTCGGACCTGCGCTTCGGGCCGGTGATGGCGAGTTACGGCAAGGTGCTCGGGGCCGGGCTGTCCACGCGACAGCGTGCGCTGCTGGCGGTGGCACTGCGCTTCCCCAGCTTTCGCACGCTGGTTCGGGACGCACACCTTTCGCCGCGGGCGGCGGCCGAGACCATGACCGATGCCGTGTGTGCGCTCGGTGCCGGGCCGCGGACATCGGCGCGCCGGAAGCGCGGCCCGGGTTGACGCACGGCGACCCGCGATCCCGGGCTAGTCGAGCTTCTTCAGCCAGTCCGCGGCCGTGGTCGGGCCCGAGACCACCGTGTCCGTGTGCTCGGCGATGAACTTGCGGACCTCGACGAAGAAATCCGCGCCGGTCGGAGCACCCATGCGTGCCAGTGCCGCCCGGAACTTCGTGCGCTGCTCGTCCGTCCAGTCCTCCGCCGACTGCAGGATCAGGAAGTCCCAGTTCGCGCCGTCCTGGTGCACGAAGAGCTGTCGCGGCGGCAGGCCGGCCTCGACGTTCGCGGCGTCGTACATCGCGATCAGCTTCAGGAACGCGACGTGCTGGCCCGGCGCGATGCGATAGATCTCGACCTGCATCGTCGGCACGTCCGCGGCGAGGGTTGGGAGGGAAGTCCACGACCATCCAAGCATCGCGAGCAGGAGGATCGGACGCGCGTAGCGGCGGAAGCGGGCAGGGCGGTGCGTCATGGCGGGGCTCCTCGGTGCGGCGCTGGCGGGTGCGGGGCGTCGCGGGACAACATACCAGATCGATGCGGGGTCCCGGATCGAGCAGCACGGCGCGGACTTGATGACACTGGCCCCGGGGAGCGATCCTGCGCCCTCGATCAACCGGGGGTGGGCATGACCAACAAGAACTTCGCCGGCCGGACGGCCATCGTGACCGGCGCCAGTCGCGGCCTCGGGCGCACGATCGCACTGGCCTTCGCGGCCGAGGGGGCCAGCCTCGTGGTGACGGCGCGTACGCTGGCTGCGCTCGGGTCGCTGGTCGGCGAGCTCCGCGCCGCCGGGGCGGACGTGCTGGCGGTGGCGGGCGACGTTTCGCTGGGCGCCGACTGGGCCCGGCTCGTCGCGCAGGCGATCGAGCGCTACGGGCGCATCGACGTGCTGGTGAACAACGCCGGGATCATGGGCAACGCGTCGGCGCTGTGCCGGATCGACGAAGCCGAGTTCGACGCGGTCATGGCGACCAACGTGCGCGGCACCTGGCTGGGCATGAAGCACTGCATCCCGGTCATGGTCGAGGCGGGCGGCGGCGCGATCGTCAACCTGTCTTCCATCCACGGCCTGCACGGCAATGCCGGCCAGGCGGCCTACAGCGCGTCCAAGCATGCGGTCATCGGCCTCACCAAGACGGCCGCCATCGAATACGCGAAGAAGGGCGTGCGCGTGAACGCGGTCTGCCCCGCGGCGCACGAGACTGACATGTACTTCGACTTCCGCAAGCGCTTCACCGACGAGCAGTGGGCCGAGCGGATCGCGGCCAAGTACCCGCGCGGCTGCGTCGGCAAGCCCGAGGACGTCGCGAACGTCGTGGTCTTCCTGTGCTCGCCCGGCGCCGCCAACCTGCACGGTGTCGCGCTGCCGATCGACGGCGGGTTCGCGGCGCAATAGACGCCGTCGCCCCGCGCCATGCCGCACTCGCCCCTGCTGCTGCAACTCGTGCTGATCCTTGGCACGGCGAGGCTGCTGAGCCTCGTCATGACGCGAATCGGCCAGCCGCCGGTGATCGGCGAGATGACGGCGGGCATCGTGCTCGGCCCGATCGTGCTCGGCGCCCTGTTCCCCGCGTGGCACGCCGAGGTATTCGCGCCGGCGAGCCTGCCCGCACTCGAGGGCCTGTCGCAGGTCGGGCTCGTGCTGTTCATGTTCATCGTCGGCGCCGAGCTGCGCGCGCCCGACGGCGCGAAGCCACAGATCGTCGCGGCGGGTTACATCGCGATCCTCTCGGTCCTGGTGCCCATGGCCTTCGGTGGCGTCGCGGCCTGGCTGCTGTACGAACGCTATGCTCCTGCCGGCATCGACTTCCCGACGTTCGCCTTGTTCATGGCCTCGGCGATGTCGATCACCGCGTTTCCGATCATGGCGCGCATCCTCAAGGAGCGCGGCATGACCCATTCGCTGATCGGGCGCCTCTCGCTCACGGCCGCGGCGATCGCGGACGTGTTCGCCTGGATCATGCTGGCCATGGTGGTGGTGATGGAGGACGCCCGCCAGGACTGGGGGCACTTCGCCCGCATGCTGCTCATGCTCTCCGCCCTGGCGGCGGTGATCCTCGTCGCCGGTCGCCCGCTGCTGGCGCGCCTGGTTGCGCGTCACGCCGCCGACGGCCGCCCGGCCGCGCCGATGCTGGCCACGCTGCTCATCGGCACGTTCGCCTGTGCCTATGCCACCAAGTGGATCGGGGTGCACCCGGTGTTCGGCGCCTTCCTGTTCGGCGCAGCGCTGCCGCGCGACGACCGGCTGCTGCACGCGCTGATCGAGCGCGTCGAGCACGTCGCCATCATCGTGCTGATGCCGGTGTTCTTCGCGCTCGCGGGGCTCAGCACCACGCCGGCCGCGTTCGTCGGCGCCGGCCTGTCCGGCCTGGTCGTGGTGCTGGTTGCGGCCGTGGCGGGCAAGGTGCTGGGCGGTGCCGCCGGGGCGCGCCTGGCCGGCCACCCCTGGCGGATGTCGCTGGCCATCGGCTCGCTGATGAACGCGCGCGCCCTGATGGAACTGATCGTGATGAAGGTCGGCCTCGATGCCGGCGTCATCGGCCAGGACCTGTTCACCATGCTGATGGTCATGGCGATCCTGACCACGTTCATGACCGGGCCGCTGCTGACGCTGTTCGCCGGCCGCGACGGCGCCGCCGCAAGGGCCGACGGCCCCGTGGCACGCCGCTGACGGGCCCCCGCTACCAGCTGGCCGTCAGCGTGGCGAAGGGCCGGACCGTTCGCACGCCCTCGGCCGTGTAATCGTCGACCGCCTGCCCGTCGATCGTCACCTGCGTCGGTCGGGTGCGGGTCGGCCAGCGCACGTAGACGGGCGTGTCCGCGCGCAGTCCGTCGGCCAGCGTCACTTCCAGCACGTTCCCCACCCTGCGGGCGGAGAAGCCGAGCCGGCCGTGCGAAGTCGCCAGCGCGCCGACCCGCAGGCCCGGACCGGCGACCCAGGCGGGCGGAGCCCCGGGCAGCAGCTGCAGCTGGTCGTCGTCGTCCTGCGCGAGCATGCCGAGGATCGTGCGCACGTACTCGGCGCCGATCCAGGTGTGCGGCATGTCGCCGATGTAGCCCGGGTGGCGCACGCGCGAGTGCACGACCTCGGCGAACTGCTGCCACTCCGCCGGGCGCCGGCCCTGCAGCAGGCTCGCGAGCAGCGTTTCGGCGTCCCGCGGGCGGTCGAGGCGCACGTACGTGAGGACGTTGCGCAACTCATAGGGCGTGTACGCGGAGAGCGTCCCCGGCACGTCGCGCGCCGTCACGTCCGCGAGGTATCGCGTGAAAGTGTTCGACAGCGCGTCGGCCGGCAGCAGGTCCTGCTGGCCGCAGGGATCGAGCGCGATGGAGACGCCCGAGGGGTCGCCGTCGCCCGAGTCCGCCGAGGACGGGATGAAGTCGATGCCCTTCCACGCCATGGTCGCGCGCAGCGAGGCGGAGACCGACTCGCGCAGGACCGCGTACTGGCTGCGGGCCCAGGCCGCCGTGGCGTGATCGCCCCAGGCCTCGGCCAGCCACGCGCCGTCGTGCCAGCCCTTGAGGCCCCAGTGGTCGTCCCAGTAGCTATGGGTCGGAACCGCGTAGCCCTCGTGGCTGATCGACGGCGCGAGGATGCCGCGGAACCGCTCGGGCGCGGGCCGGTCGGCCAGGTAGCCCGGGACCAGCGTCCGCTCGCGCAGCTCCTGCAGGAAGCGCATCGCGCGCGTGACCTCCGGCGCGAACTCGCGGACCGTCTCCGCGCCGCCGTCGAGGCGCGCGATCTCGGCCACCAGCCACAGGAACTCGCCCTGGCTGTCGTACTCGAGGTCCGAGCCGAAGCCGCGGTTGACGCTGCCGTCCTCGTTCAGGATCGGCGACACGAGGCCGTTCGCGTGCACGGCGTGATCGGCATACCACCGCAGGTAGTCGCGCGCGACCTGCGGCAGGCCCATGCGCAGCAGGGCCACGGCCGTGGCGGAGCCGTCGCGGATGAACGAGCGGTTGTAGTTGCGCGGGCCGGGTTGCAGGGCTGGTCCCGACTGGTTGAGCAGCATGTAGGCGGTCTGCGCGCGCAGCATGCGCACCAGCGATTCGTCCGGCAGCGAGAGATCGACCCTGCCGAGCCGCGCCCGCCACGCCTCGGCGGTCGCCTCCGCCAGTGCGTCGAAGGCGGCGCTCTCGCTGCGACCGGCGAGCAGGGCGGCCCGGTCGAGGGCCGGCGCGTCGGGCAGGGACGACGACTCGGCGTCGATGCGCACCGCGCCGAGCGGGAGGGCGATCACCACGTCGCGCTGCTCGCCCGCCCGCAACTGCACCGGATACGACAGCGCGGCCGCGGCGAGGCCGTCCGCATCCTCCGCCCGCAGGCTCGCCGGCACGGCCCCGCGCGCCGCGTAGCGCGTGATCTCGTGCTCGCCGTGCGCGCCGAAGGCACTCGCGCCCCGCGCACCGACATCGGTGAGCGAATGCAGCAGCACGCGCCCGTTGACGCGCACCTGCGTCGTCGACGGCGAGCCCTCGATCGCCAGCGCCCGGATCGGCGAGGTACCGCCGTGCTGCCACGGCGGGTTGACCTGCAGGGGGCGCAGCAGCAGCGACAGCGTGCCGCGCACTGCGCGCGTGCCCGCGTTGCTCAACCGATACCGCACGAGCGTGACCGGTCCGCCCGGC
This sequence comes from Pseudomonadota bacterium, assembly GCA_052035645.1. GTDB lineage: Bacteria > Pseudomonadota > Gammaproteobacteria > Steroidobacterales > Steroidobacteraceae > RPQJ01. The sequence continues at coordinate 198,246 of JBPOHK010000027.1, read as the reverse complement.
TGTTCGACGGCGAAGGCGTCCGTGCGCATCCGCAGTCCCGGCGCCGGCGACCACTCGACCGAAGGCAGCGGCATCCAGCCCTCGCGCAGCGCGTGCGTGACCTCGCCGGAGTACGCGCTGCCGTTGCGGCCGTCCGCCCCGTGCCACACGGCCTGCACGAGCGGTGAGCCCTTCCACGGCTCGACGTTGCCGTACTCGTCGAGCAGGGACTTCTGGCGGCCCGCCGGAACGCCGACCACCGTCCAGTAGACCTGCTGGTCGTGCAGCGTCGCGGGGAACAGTCCGGCATGCTCGCGTGCGGCGGCGACCTGGTAGCGGCGCAGCGGGGTCAGCACCGCCTCCGGGCCCAGCAGGCGCAACCGCGCGATCGCCGGGGTCGTGCCCGCCGGGGCCTGCACGCGCAGGCGCAACTCCGGCGCGGTGAACGCCTCGCGCGCGGCGAGATAGGAGACTGCGCCGGTCGGCTCGGGGTCCTCCGCGATCGCCCGCCACGCGCCGTCGGCGCCGCGGGCCTCGAGTCGCGCGCTGCGTCGCGCGGCGCCCCAGGTCACCTCGAGGCCGGCCGTCGCGAACGCCCGCGGCAGGGCGATGAGCACCTCGTGCGTCGCTTCGCGCGGGGCCGGGGTGGTGAGTTCGTGCGCATCGCCCGCGCTCCACGCCTCCGCGGCGTCCCGCCGCGCCGCCAGCCCCGCGATGCGCGGTGCGTCCTGCGCGGCGACCGGCTCGAACTCGAACAGCGACACGCCCCAGTCCGCCGTGCGCGGCAGGCTCGCGAGGCGCAGGTAGCGCGCCGTCGTGCGCGGGAAGAAGTCGTAGTCGACGCCGCCCCGTGAATCCGCGGTCTCGTACACGACGCGCCACTGCAGGCCGTCGTCGGAGGCGAGCAGGCGATAGGCCTGCGCGAACGCGCTGTCCCAGCGCAGCACGACGCCACCGACGTCGACGGCGCGACCGAAGTCGAGCTGCAGCCAGTGGTTCGCCGAGAACGCGCCGCCCCAGCGCGTGGAGGGATCGCCGTCCACGGCGAAGCGCGTCGACATCGCGGGCACGTCAGTGGACGAACTGCTGACGCGCCACTCGGCGCGCGGCGGCAGCGTCGCTTCGGCGCTCGCCGCGCCGAACGGCAGCGACGCGGCTGCGCAGACCAGTGCCCGCCACGCGCCGCGCGCGTTCATCGCGAGGCGGCCGGCACCCGGCGGTGGCTCAGCAGCCACGCGTACAGCTCGTCGTTCGCGTACGTCTCGGTCCACGAGTCGTGACCGGTGTCGGGATACACGGTCAGGCGCGCGTGGCCGCCGCAGGCGTTGATCTCGTCCACCATCGCGCGATCGCCGGCGAGCGGCACGACGTCGTCGTCCGCGCCGTGGAAGGCCCACACCGGCACGTTCGCGAGCCGGCAGGCGACTTCCGGCGTCCAGTTGCCGGCCACGGGCGCGATGGCCGCAAAGCGCTCGGGCCGCAGCGCTGCCCAGGCGTACGTCCACTCGCCGCCGAGGCTGAGTCCCGTCAGGTAGACGCGATCGGGGTCCACGGGCAGCCGCTCGAGCAGCTCGTCGAGCAGGGCGTCGAGCTGCGCCGGGTCGAAGCCGGCCGCGGCATCCGGAATCTGCGGCGAGGCGACGATGAACGGGAAGTCCGGCCGCTGCTCCACCAGTTTCGGCGGGCCGTGGATCTTCACCTTCGCGAGGTCGGTGCCCGCCTCGCCGGAACCGTGCAGGAAGATCAGCAGCGGATAGCGCTGGCTGCCGGTGGCCGCGAACTCGCGCGGCAGGAACAGCAGGTAGGGCAGCCGGACGTCGTGCGTCACGCGGCGCTGCAGCAATCGCGCGTGCTGGCCCGCTTCGTCATGTTGCGTTGCACAACCGGGCAGCAGCCCGAGGCTGCACAGCACGCCCGCCCACAGCGATCGCTTCATGATTCCCCCGGTCGCCGGACTGCGAGAACCGGTCCAATCGCACACGGGTGCATTGACAGGGCCCGAAGCCGGTGCTTAAGTATCAGCGTAAACGTTTACTCTACGTGAGGAAACGTTTGCGTGAAAGCACTGCGGGGGCAGTGCTGCGGGGGCAAGTTGGCAACCACGATCAGAGACGTGGCTCGTTATGCGCGAGTCTCGGTGGCGTCCGTCTCACGTGCCATCAACGGCACGGGCGGGCTTTCCGAGGCCACGCGTCGCCGTATTCTCAATGCCGCCCGCCAGCTGCAGTACGCGCCGAACGGCGCCGCGCGCAGCCTCATCACCCGCCGTACCCACACCGTCGGCATCCTGCTGCCCGACATGCACGGCGAGTTCTTCTCCGAACTCATCCGCGGCATCGACATCGCCGCTCGCGCCCGCGGCCTGCACCTGCTGGTGTCGTCCTCGCACGGCGGCGCGGTCGAGACGGCGCTCGCGCTGCGCGCCATGCACGGCCGCGTCGACGGCATGCTGGTGCTCGCGCCGCAGGCCGACGCCGCGTTCCTCGAGGAGAACCTGCCGCCGGGCACGCCGGTCGTGCTGATGAACCGGCCCGCAGGCGGCGCCAGCCGCCCGACGGTGTCGATCGACAACTACGGCGGCGCGGTGGCGATGGTGCGGCACCTCGTCGGTCGCGGCCACCGCCGCATCGCGCTGATCGCCGGCCCCGACGACAACTGCGAGGCGCAGGAGCGCCTGCGCGGCTACCGCGAGGCACTCGCCCGGCTGCTGCCGAGCCGCGAGCCGGTCGTCCTGCCCGGCGACTTCTCCGAGGAATCCGGCTGGCGCGCCGGCCAGCAGGTGCTCGCCCTGCGCGAGCGTCCCACCGCCGTCTTCGCCTCGAACGACATGATGGCGATCGGCTGCATCACCGCGCTGGACCAGGCCGGCGTGGCGGTGCCCAAGGACGTCGCCGTGGTCGGCTACGACGACATTCCCATCGCGCGCTACGTGTCGCCGGCGCTCACCAGCGTGCGCGTGCGCATCACCGACCTCGGCCGGATCGCGCTCGAGCGCCTCGCGGCCGGCATCGACAACCCGGACGACGCGCAGGCGCTCGACCAGGTCCTGCCGACCGAACTCATCGTGCGCCGCTCCTGCGGGCTGCACCGCACCGAAGTGACGCGCCGCGGACTCGTCCGCGTCGCATCCCGATCCGTCGCCGCGGACGACGAGCCCGCGGCGAACGATTGAAGTCTTCCAACACCAACCACCCGACCCGACCGACTCGCGACAGACGCAATAGGGGACGCCAGATATGAAGACCGGCACACGCATACCCAAGGGATTGTTCCGCCACCGTCACAAGACGCTGATCGCCGCAGCCGTCGCCGCGGCGCTCGCCGCCCCGACCGCGGGCTGGACGCAATCGGCCGACGCCACCTTGCGCGGGCAGGCGGCCGCGGGCGCCGAGGTCACGGCGAAGAACAACGCCACCGGCGCCGTGCGCCGTGCCAAGGCGAGCGCCGACGGCACGTACGTGCTGGTCGGCCTGCCGCCGGGAACCTACACGGTCAGCGCCGGCGCGGGCACCGAGCAGGTGGTGACGCTGAGCGTCGCGTCGACCTCGACGCTGAACTTCGCCGGCGGCGAACTCGAGGAGATCGTCGTCAAGGGCGGCCGCCTCCGCGAGGTGCGCACCTCGGAAGTCGGCACGATCGTCTCGCTGCAGCAGATCGAGTCCGTGCCGCAGATCACGCGCAACTTCCTCGAGTTCGCGGACACGGTGCCGGGCGTGATCTTCAGCGTCGACGCCAAGGGCCGCACCCAGGTGCGCAGCGGCGCGCAGAGCACCAATGCGGTCAACGTCTTCATCGACGGCGTCGGCCAGAAGGGCTACGTGCGCAGCGGCCTCTCGGGCCAGACCGACAACTCGCAGGGCAACCCGTTCCCGCAGCTCGCCATCGGCGAATACAAGGTCATCACCTCGAACTACAAGGCGGAGTTCGACCAGGTGTCGTCGGCGGCCATCACCGCCGAGACGCGCTCGGGCACCAACGAGTTCGAAGGCGACGCGTTCTACACCTACACCGACGACGGCATGCGCTCGAAGACGCCGGCCGAGGACGCGGCGGGCCGCAAGACCAAGTCGGAAACCAAGGAGTACGGACTCGCGGTCGGCGGCCCGATCATCCGCGACACGCTGCACTTCTTCGCGGCCTACGAGGCCAAGCGCTACACCACGCCGGTGACCGTGACGCCGAACGGCGGCATCCCCGACGCGGTCATCGCGCAGATGCCGCAGGAGGCGCTCGACCAGTTGGGCCCGGCGACGCTGCCCTTCGACGAAGACCTGTTCTTCGCCAAGCTCGACCTGAACCTCGGCGACCGCGACCACTTCGCGCTGTCGGCCAAGATCCGCGAGGAAAAGAGCCTCGGCGACCAGGCGGGCACCGGCACGGCGGCCTCCGCCTCGCTCGAGACGCAGAACGACGACAACCGCTACGACCTGCGCTGGCAGCACACCGGCGAGCGGTTCTTCAACGAGCTGATCTTCACGTACGAAGACTCCAACTTCAAACCGCAGGTGAACAACGCCGGGCAGAACGGCGCGGTCTACAGCTGGGGCGACGGCGGCGACCGCACCATCCTGGTGACCAACGGCGCCGATCCGCGCGCGGGCCAGGACAAGGGCCAGAAGGGCTGGGGTATCCAGGAGGACATCACGTTCCCGAACCTGAGCTGGTACGGCGACCACACCGTCAAGGCGGGCGTGAAGTACAAGAACGTCAAGCTCCACGCGCAGGACGCGATCGTCAACAACCCGGTGTTCTACTACAACGTCGACGAGGACGACGGCACCGGCACGATTCCGTGGAAGGCCGTGTTCGGCAATCCGGTCGCGGGCATGAGCGAGCGCGTCGAGTCCGAGGACGAGCAGTACGGCTTCTACATCCAGGACGACTGGGCGGTGAACGAGAAGCTGACGCTGAACCTCGGCCTGCGCTGGGACTACGAGTACAACCCGTCGTACCTGAAGTTCAAGACGCCGCAGGCGATCATCGACGCGTTCAACACGGTGGTCACGCCGGACGGCAAGACCTACGGCCAGACGCTCGGTCTGAGCAGCGACCCGGATACCGCCTACGACATCAACCACTACATCTCGAACGGCCACAACCGCAAGGCGCCGAACGACCAGTGGCAGCCGCGCATCGGCTTCTCGTACGACGCGCAGGCGGACGAGTCGATCGTGGTCTTCGGCGGCTACGGCCGTTCCTACGACCGCAACCTGTACGACTACCTGCAGCTCGAGCAGACGAAGATGGCGCTCGGCCAGGCGGAGTTCCGCTTCAACACCACCGACCATCCGTGCACCGTCGGCACCGGCAACTGCATCGCCTGGGACCCGATCTACCTGAACGGGGTGGAGAACCTGCAGGCGCTGACCTCCGGCTCGATCGGCGAAACGAACCTGATGAACAACAAGCTGAAGGTTCCGTTCTCCGACCAGATCAGCCTCGGCGTGCGCAACAAGCTGGGTGACTGGAACACGAGCGCCGCGATCTCGTACATCGAGAGCAAGGACGGCTTCGTGTTCACGCTCGGCAACCGCCGCCGCGACGGCTCGTTCTGGGGCCCGGTGCCGTGGGGCGGCCCGGCGCAGCCGTGGGAGTACCCGCCTCCGGGCCTCGCCGGCAACCTCATCATCGGCAGCAACGGCATCGAGACCCGCTCGACGCAGATCCTGCTGTCGGCCGAGAAGCCGTTCACCGAGGAGTCGAAGTGGGGAGCGACGCTGGCGTACACGCACACGCACGCCAAGCAGAACCGCGACATCAACGAGCACTACGCGTTCGACGAGGTGAACATCGGCCAGTACCCGTTCATCCTGTCGAACTCGGCGCCGGAGCACCGCTTCGTCGGCACGTTCTCGTACGCGCTGCCGTGGGACTTCCTGGTGGGCGCGAAGCTGACGGTGGCGAGCCCGATCCCGGGCAACACCATCAGCTGCCTGCCGGGCGGGTTCTCGTTCAACAACGGGGCGCCCTGCACCGCGGTCGGCGTCGAGCCGAGCGGCGGCGGCTACCAGAGCCTGGACCTGCAGGTCACGAAGAACTTCAACATCTTCGACAAGGCGGATGCCTACCTCCGCCTCGACCTGCTGAACGTCACGAACCACGACAACCTCGTCGACTACCAGTACAGTTCGACGCGGCCGGACGGGATCGTGGACTCCGCGCGGTTCAACCCGAACGGCAACATCACGGGCACACCGTTCACGATGCGCGTGACCGTCGGCGCGAAGTTCTGATCGCGTCGCTGACGTAACCCGGGCGACGGGCCGCGGCATTCCGCCGCGGCCCGTCGATCCGCTTCAACGCTGGAGAGACAGCCGTGAGCGACTCACGACTGCGCAGCATCGTCATCGTCGGCGGCGGCACCGCCGGCTGGATGACGGCGGCCGCACTGGCCAAGACGCTGGGCAAGACCTGCAGCATCCGACTGGTCGAGTCGGACGACATCGGCACGGTGGGCGTCGGCGAGGCCACCGTTCCGCACCTCAAGACCTTCAACGACGTCCTGCAGATCGACGAGGTCGAGTTCCTGAAGGCCGTGCAGGGCACGTTCAAGCTCGGCATCCAGTTCTGCGACTGGGGCCGGGTCGGCGACAAGTACATCCACGGCTTCGGCCAGATCGGGCCGGACTACGGCTTCCTGCCGTTCCACCAGTACTGGCTGAAGCTGCGCCAGATGGGCAAGGCGGCCGACATCGGCGCCTATTCCATCCACACCGCCGCCGCGCCGCTCGGCCGGTTCATGACCTCGGCCAGCGATGCGCCGCCGAACTCGCCGCTGGGGCACATCGCGCACGCCTACCACTTCGACGCCGGGCGCTACTTCCTGTTCCTGCGCAAGTACGCGGAGGCGCGCGGCGTGGTGCGCACCGAGGGGCAGGTCACCCAGGTGCAGCTGAAGCCCGAGAACGGCTTCATCGAGGCCGTGGTGCTGAAGAGCGGCGAGCGCATCGAGGGCGACCTGTTCGTCGACTGCTCGGGCTTCCGCGGCCTGCTGATCGAGGAGGCCCTGCACACCGGCTACGAGAGCTGGCAGCACTGGCTGCCCTGCGACCGCGCGCTTGCCGTGCCCTGCGAGCCCGTCGGCCCGCCCACTCCCTACACCCGTTCGACCGCGCGCGCGGCCGGCTGGCAGTGGCGCATCCCGCTGCAGCACCGCGTCGGCAACGGCTACGTCTATTCGAGCGCCCATGTCGGCGACGACGAAGCGGCCAGCACCCTGCTCGCCAACCTCGACGGCAAGCCGCTCGCGGACCCGCGCCTGCTCAGGTTCGTCACCGGCCGGCGCAGGAAGATCTGGAACAGGAACTGCGTGGCGATCGGGCTCTCGAGCGGCTTCCTCGAGCCCCTTGAATCCACCAGCATCTACCTCATCCAGTCGGGCGTCGGGCGGCTCATCAACCTGCTGCCGGACCGTCACTGCAGCCCCGTGCTCGCCGAGCGCTACAACCAGCAGGCTGCGTTCGAGTTCGAGCGCATCCGCGATTTCATCATCCTGCACTACCACGCGACGGACCGGCGCGACAGCCCGTTCTGGCAGTACTGCGGGACCATGTCGATCCCCGAGCGGCTCCAGGAAGTGATCCGGCTGTTCCTCGAGAGCGGCCGCTTCTTCCGCGATGCCGACGAGATGTTCGCCGTGACGAGCTGGGTGCAGGTGCTCGTCGGCCAGAACCGCGTCCCGACCGGCTACCACCCGGTGGTCGACCTCGTGGGCGAGGACGAGCTGCTGCAGCTCGAGGGCAGCGTGCGCAACGTCATCGCCAACTGCGTCAAGGTGATGCCGCCGCACGAGCAGTTCATCGCGCGCCACTGCCCGGCTCCCGCCGCCTGACGACCCCGGCAGGCTGCCTGGAACGAAGTCGGCTCGAACCGAGGACCCCACGTCGGACATGAATTCGCGAGTGCATCCCGCCAGCCGAAATGCCTTCCAGTGCCTGGCCAATGGCCGGTACGCCGTCGCGGTCACGCCGCTGGGCGACGGATTCTCCGTGCTCGACGACCTGCTGCTGACCGCCTGGCGGCCCGACCCGGTCGAGGGCGGCGGGGGCGTGATCGTCTATGCCCGCGAGCCGGGCGCGGCCGAGGCGTGGACGCTCTGCGGCCGGCCGACGCCCGGCCAGGCGCCCGGGGTGGTGCTCGCCCACCGCGACGGACTGGCGATCGAACGGCGGCACGGGCCCTGGCAGTCGACGGTCGAGGTCCGGCTGCACGACACGCTCGGTCTCGAGGAGCGCACCTGCCGCATCGTGAACACCGACCAGCGCGCGCGCGAGCTGGAACTCACCAGCTACGTCGAGGTGGTGCTGAACCCGCCGGCGGCGCAGGAGAGCCACCCCGCGTTCGCGAAGCTGTTCGTGCAGACGGCGCTGGCGGGCGCCGGGCCGGTGCTGCGCGCCACGCGCCGCGCACGCTCTGCGCACGAGCGCTGGCCCGTGCTGCTGCACGCGCTGTTCGACGCGCCGGTGCAGGACTACACAACCGAGCGCATGGGCTTCGTCGGCCGCGGCCGCAGCGTCGCCGAGCCCTTTGCGCTGGTCACCTCGGCCCCGCTCGGGCGCGTGCACGGCAACGTGCTCGACCCGGCCCTCGCGCTGCGCACGGTGCTGCGCGTGGCGCCGGGCGCGGAGGTCGCCGTTCGTTTCGTGCTCGCCGCCGGCAGCGACGAACCGGCGCTGCTCGGCGCGGTCGAGGGGCTGCGCGCGCGGGCCCTGCGCGACGAGCTCGCCGCGTCGGCCGTCGAGACGACGCTCGATCCCGCGCTGTCGCTCGCGAGCGAGCAGGGAAGACTCGTGCGCCAGCTCACGCAGGGCCTGGGCGCGGCGCCGCCCGCCGTGCGCCCGCGTCGCCCGGCCTGCTCGTCCGTCCCGGTGCCCGTGCCGGCCGAGCCGCTGCAGTTCTTCAACGGCTACGGCGGATTCGGCGCCGACGGGCGCGAGTACGTGATCCGCGTGGCCTGCGACGCGCACCATCGTCCGAAGCTGCCGCCGCTGCCGTGGACCAACGTGATCGCCAACCCGGCTTTCGGCTGCCTCGTCAGCGAGTCGGGCGCGGGCAACGTGTGGAGCGGCAACAGCCGCGAGCACCGCCTCACGCCCTGGGCCAACGACCCGGTGAGCGATCCCTTCGGCGACGCGATCTACGTCCGCGACGTCGCCTCGGGCGAGTTCTGGTGCCCGACGCCCGGGCCGGCGGTGCTCGGCGCAGACGTCGAAGTGCGTCACGGCCTCGGCTACACGACGTGGCGCCAGCAGCGCGACGGACTCGAGCACGAGCTGACGCTCTTCGTGCCGCCGGGCGACCCCCTGCGGGTGATGCGGCTGCAGATCCGCAACGCCGGACAGCACCCGCGGCGCCTCGCCGTCTACGGCTACAACCGCTGGGTGCTCGGCTCGACGCCGGAGGCCACCCGTGCGACCGTGCGTGCCGAGTTCTCGCCGGCGTTCCACGCCGTGCTCGCGCAGAACGACGTGCCCGTCGACGGCCACGCCTGCATCGCCTTTGCCGCCAGCGACCGCACGCCGGTCGACGGCTGGTGCACCGACCGGTCGGCGTTCCTCGGCGTGCCCGGCTCGCCCGAGGCGCCGGCCGCGCTGCTCGCGAGCGGGCAGCTCCCGCGCGCGCCCGGCAGCGATCCCTGCGCCGTGCTGCAGGTGATCCTCGAGATCCCGCCGGGCGGCAGCGACGAGGTGAGCTTCCTGCTCGGCGCCTGCCCCACCGAGCGCGAGGTCGCCGCGCTGCTCGCGCGCTGCCGCGCGCCGGGCGCGATCGAGGGCGCGCTGCGCCAGGCGCGGGCGCACTGGGACCGCGTGCTCACGCGACTGCAGGTGCAAACTCCGTCGCCGGCGCTCGACCACATGCTGAACGGCTGGCTGCCGTACCAGGACCTCTCCTGCCGCCTGTGGGGACGCACGGCGTTCTACCAGTCGGGCGGCGCCTTCGGCTTCCGCGACCAGCTGCAGGACGCCGCCGCGCTCGTGTACCTGCAACCGGAGCTCACGCGCGCGCAGATCCTGCTGCACGCGAGCCGCCAGTTCCTCGAGGGCGACGTGCAGCACTGGTGGCATCCGCCGCTCGGCCAGGGCCTGCGTACGAAGTTCGCGGACGACCTGCTGTGGCTGCCGTGGTTCACCGCGTACTACCTGCGCGTGAGCGGCGACCGCGCCATCCTCGACGAACGAGCGAACTACCTCGCCACGCGCGCGCTCGACGGCGAGGAGGCCGAGATCTTCACCCGCCCCGAGGCGACGCAGGCATCGGGCGACCTCTACGAGCACTGCTGCAAGGCCATCGACCGCTCGCTGCAGCGCGGTCGCCACGGCCTGCCGCTGTTCGGATGCGGCGACTGGAACGACGGCATGAACCGCGTCGGCATCGGCGGCCGCGGCGAGAGCGTGTGGATGGGCTTCTTCCTCTACACGGTGCTCGGCGACTTCCTGCCGGTCTGCGCGCTGCGCGGCGACGAGGAACGCATCGCGCGCTACACGGCCCATCGCAGGCTGCTGCACGAAGCGCTGAACGCCGACGGCTGGGACGGCCGCTGGTACCGCCGCGGCTGGTACGACGACGGCGCGGTGCTCGGCTCGCAGGCCAGCGACGAGTGCCGGATCGACGCGCTGGTGCAGGCCTGGGCCGTCCTGTCCGGTGCCGCCCCGCCCGAACGCGTCGAGCTCGCGCTCGATTCGCTGGAGCAGCACCTCGTCGACGACCGCGAGCGCATCGTGCGCCTGCTCACGCCGCCGTTCGTCGACACGCCGCACGACCCGGGCTACATCAAGGGCTACGTCGCCGGCGTGCGCGAGAACGGCGGCCAGTACACGCATGCCGCCACCTGGGTGGTGCGCGCGCTGGTGGAGGCAGGCCGGCGCGACCGCGCGGCCGAGGTGCTCGAGAGCCTGCTGCCTGTCAACCACGCCCTCACCGCGGCGGATGCCGACAAGTACAAGGTCGAGCCCTATGTCGTCGCGGCCGACGTCTACGGCGCGGAGCCGCACGTCGGGCGCGGCGGCTGGACGTGGTACACCGGCTCGGCCGGCTGGCTGTATCGCGTGGCGGTGGAGTCGGTGCTCGGCTTCACCATCGAGGACGGCCGCACGCTGCGCCTCGATCCGCGCATCCCGGACGACTGGCCGTCGTTCGAGCTGCGTTATCGCATCGACGAGCGAACGGAGCTTCGCATCGAGGTGCGGAACCCGCAGCGCAAGGCGGCGCGGGTCGTGTCGGCGCGCCTCGACGGCGCCGAACTCGCCGTGGCGCACGACGGCGTGCGCGTGCGCCTCTCACCTTCGGGACGCGAACAGCACCTCGACGTGCTGCTCGGGGAGTAAGTCATGCACATCCGGTCGCGTTCCTGGTTCGTCCTGTTCCTCGGTTTCGCGCTCGCGCTGCTTTCGGCTTGCAGCGGCTCGGGCGGCGGCGGGTCGTCGGTCTCCCCCACCCTCAATCCGCCGCCGCTCGACCCGCTCTTCGAGGACATCGAGCGGCGGACCTTCAATTTCTTCTGGGAGACGACCGACTCGCGCGGGCTGGTGCACGACCGCTACCCGACCCCGTCCTTCGCGAGCGTGGCCGCGATCGGCTGGGCGCTCACCGTCTACCCGATCGGCGTCGAGCGCGGCTACGTCACGCGCGCCGAGGCACGCACCCGCACCCTCGACACGCTGCGTTTCCTCTACGATGCGCCACAGGGCCCGGAGCCGACCGGCAACGCGGGCTACAAGGGCTTCTACTACCACTTCCTCGAGTTCGAGACCGGCACGCGCTACCGCGACTCCGAGCTCTCCACCGTCGACACGGGCCTGCTGCTGATGGGCGCCCTGTTCGCGGCCACGTACTTCGACCAGCAGAACGCCGAGGAGGCCGAGATCCGCAAGGTCGTGGACGACATGGTCCGGCGCGTCGACTGGCAGTGGGCGCAGCCGAATCCGCCGGCCATCTCGCACGGCTGGCACCCCGAGACGGGTTTCATCGCCAGCGACTGGCGCGGCTACAACGAGGCGATGTTCGTGTACCTGCTGGCGCTCGCCTCGCCGACGCACCCGGTCGGCCCGGATGCCTGGGCCGAGTGGACCCGCACCTACGACCAGCACTGGGGCACGCTCTACGGCCAGACGCACCTCACCTTCGGGCCGCTGTTCGGTCACCAGTTCGCCGCCGTGTGGATCGACTTCCGCGGCATCCGGGACCCGTACATGGCGGCCCGGGGCTTCGACTATTTCGAGAATTCGCGGCGCGCCACGTACTCGCAGCGCGCGTATGCCATCGCCAACCCGCTCGGCTGGAAGGGCTACGGGGCCAACGTCTGGGGCCTGTCGGCCTGCGACGGGCCCGTCGACGCCGACCTCGAGTACAACGGGCAGGTGCGCAAGTTCCTCGGGTATTCTGCGCGTGGCGTGAACCTCGACCCGAAGATCAACTACGACGACGGCACGATCGCCCCCTACGCGGTGATCGCCTCGCTGCCGTTCGCGCCCGAGATCGTCATTCCCGCCGTGCTCGAGATGCACCGTCGCTGGGGCGCCGACATCTACGGCCAGTACGGCTTCTTCGACTCCTTCAACCCGAGCTACGACTTCGACCTGCCGCCCACGCTCGGGCGCAAGCTGCCGGGCGGCGGCTGGGCCGACACCGACTACCTCGGACTCGACCAGGGCCCGGTCGTCGCGATGATCGAGAACTACCGCAGCGAATTCGTCTGGAAGGTGATGCGCCGCAACGCCTACCTGCAGACGGGCCTGAAGCGCGCCGGCTTCACGGGTGGCTGGCTGCAATGACCGGACCCCGGCGCCACCCTCGCGGCGTCGCGTGGTGGATGCCGTCGATCCTGGCCGTGCTGCTCGCGGCCTGCGGGGGCGGCGAGTCGAAGGAGCAGGTGGTCCGCTTCTGGGCGATGGGTCGCGAGGCGGAAGTCGTCACGGCGCTCGTCCCCGAGTTCGAGCGGGCTCACCCGGGCATCCGCATCGAGGTGCAGCAGCTGGCGTGGACGGCGGCGCACGAGAAGCTGCTGACCGCCTTCGCGGGCGACGCCACGCCCGACATCTGCCAGCTCGGCAACACCTGGATCCCCGAATTCGGCGCGCTCGGCGCGCTCGAGCCGCTCGACGAGCGCATCGCCGCATCGACGGTGATCGATCGCGCCGACTACTTCGACGGCATCTGGGCCACCAACGTGATCGACGGCCAGGTGCTCGGCGTGCCGTGGTACGTGGACACCCGGCTGCTGTTCTATCGCAAGGACCTGCTGGCGAAGGTGGGCTACGACCATCCGCCGACGAACTGGGCCGAGTGGCACGAGATGCTGCGCTCGATCAAGCGCGAGGTCGGGCCGGACAACTACGCCGTGCTGCTGCCGCTCAACGAGTTCGAGCCGCTGCTGGTGCTGGCGCTGCAGCAGCCCGAGCCGCTGCTGCGCGACGGGGGCCGCTACGGCAATTTCCGCAGCGCCGGCTTCCGTGCGGCGCTCGGCTTCTATTCCAGCCTCTTCGACGAGCAGCTCGCGCCCGCTGTCACCGACACGCAGATCTCGAACGTGTGGCTCGAGTTCGCGCGCGGCTACTACTCCTTCTACATCACCGGGCCCTGGAACATCGGCGAGTTCCGCCGCCGGCTGCCGCCCGAGCACCAGGACCACTGGATGACGGCACCCATGCCGGGCCCCGACGGCCCCGGCGTCTCGTCGGCCGGCGGCTCGAGCTTCGCCATCTTCCGGCGCTCGAAGCACAAGGACGCGGCCTGGGCCTTCGTCGAGTTCCTGTCGCGGCCGGAGATCCAGCAGCGATTCCACGCGCTGACCGGCGACCTGCCGCCGAGGCGCAGCGCCTGGCAGGGGCGTGAGCTGGCGGACGATCCGTACACGCAGGCATTCCGCGTGCAGCTCGAGCGCCTGCGCCCGGTGCCGCAGGTGCCGGAGTGGGAGCGCATCATGGAAGAGATGCGCCTCGCCGGCGAGCGCGTGAGCCACCGCACGCAGACGATCGACGAGGCGGTCACGCAGCTCGACGCGCGGGTGGACCGGCTGCTCGAGAAGCGCCGCTGGATGCTGGACCGGGAGGCGCGCAAGTGAGCCCGGCCCGCGCCGCGTGGATGTTCGTCTCGCCGGCGCTCGTCGTGATCGGCCTGTTCTTCCTGCTGCCGGTGGTCGCGGCCCTCGCGCTGAGCTTCACCGACTTCGACCTGTACGCCCTCGCCGACGTGCGCAACCTGCGCTTCGTCGGACTCGACAACTACCTGCACCTGCTCACCACGCCGCTCTTCTGGAAGGCGCTCGGCAACACGGCCTGGTTCGTCCTGCTCGGCGTGCCGCTGTCGATCGGCACCTCGCTCGCCGCGGCCCTGCTGGTGAACTCGAAGCTGGCCCGTGCGCCGGCCCTCCTGCGCACCGCGTACTTCGCCCCCGTGGTGAGCACGCTCGTCGCCGTGGCCATCGTCTGGCGCTTCATCCTGCACACGCGCTACGGCCTGCTCAACTACGCGCTCGGCCACCTCGGCCTCGGGCCCGTCGACTGGATGGGCGACCCGCACTGGTCGATCCCGGCCATCGTGATCCTCGCGGTGTGGAAGAACTTCGGCTACAACATGATCATCTTCGTGGCGGCGCTGCAGGCCATCCCGGGCGACCTGTACGAGGCCGCGCGCATCGACGGCTCGTCGCTGTGGCAGGAGCTGCGCCACATCACGCTGCCGAGCCTGCGGCCGACGTTCACGCTGGTCACGGTGCTGACGGTGGCCGGCTACTTCCAGCTCTTCGCCGAGCCGTACGTGATGACGCGCGGCGGGCCGCTGCAGAGCACGGTCAGCGTGCTGTACTTCATGTACGAGGAAGGCTTCAAGTGGTGGAACCTCGGCTCCGCCTCGGCCGTGGCCTTCGTGCTGTTCCTGATCATCCTCGCGGTCACCGTCGTGCCGCTGCGCGTGCTGCGCCGGGACGAGCCGACATGAGGTCGCGGGCGCTCGCGGGCGTGGCGGTGAACGGGGCGCTGCTGCTGCTGGCGGCGTTCGCCGTGCTGCCGCTCGCCTGGATGTTCGCGGCCTCGTTCATGCAGACGGGCGAGGCGAGCAGCTTCCCGCCGCCGATGCTGCCGGGCGCACCGACGCTCGCCAGGTACGTCGAGCTGTTCTCGCAGCAGAACATGGGCGGCTATTTCCGCAACAGCCTGCTGGTCGCGTTCGCCACCACGCTGCTGTCGCTGCTGTTCAACGGCATGGCCGGCTACGCGTTCGCCAAGCTGCGCTTCGCCGGCCGCGAGCGCCTGATGAAGCTGCTGCTCGCCGGGCTGCTGATCCCCGGCCAGGTGACCATGATCCCGCTGTTCGGGCTCATGAAGATGATGGGCCTCGTGAACACCTATGCCGGCGCGGTCGTGCCGGGCATGGCGGGCGTGTTCGGCATCTTCCTGGTGCGCCAGTACGCGCTGTCCATCCCGGACGAGCTGCTCGACGCCGCGCGCATCGACGGCGCCAGCGAGCTGCAGATCTTCCGCCGCGTGATCGTGCCGCTGCTCGCGCCGATCCTGATCACGCTCGGCATCTTCACGTTCCTGGCCACGTGGAACGACTTCATGTGGCCGCTCATCGTCCTCTCCGACCGCGACATGCAGACGCTGCCCGTGGCGCTCGCCGGGCTGTCCCGCGAGCACGTGCAGGACACGGAGATGATGATGGCCGGCTCGGTGCTCACGGTGCTGCCCGTGCTGGTGCTGTTCCTCGTCATGCAGCGCTACTACATCCAGGGCATCCTGGTCGGCAGCGTCAAGGGGTGAATGCGATGCGGATGGGACCGTGGCGGGCGACCGTGCTCGCCGTGCTCGCGCTGGCGACGTTCGGCGCCCGGGCGCAGGTGCTCGACGACTTCCGGGACCTCTCGCCCTGGCGGGCCGTCGCGTCCGACGACGTCACGGCCAGCGTCGGGGCCGGGTCGCGGCCGGGCACGCTGCGCCTGGCGTTCGATTTCCGCGGGCACAACGGCTATGCGATCGCCCGGCGCGCGCTGCCGCTCACGCTGCCGGAGAACTTCGAGCTGACGCTGCAGCTGCGCGGGCAGGCGTTGCCGAACGACTTCCAGGTCAAGCTGCTCGACGCGAGCGGCGAGAACGTGTGGTGGTTCCGCCGTGCGGACTACGCCCTGCCCGCGGACTGGCGCACGCTGCGCATCGACCGCCGACAGATCGAGTTTGCCTGGGGCCCGACGGCGGACCGCAGCCTGCGACAGGTCGCGGCGATCGAGGTCGTGGTCAGCGCGGGCAGCGGCGGCGGCGCGGGCGAGATCGAGATCGGCGCGCTCGCCCTGAAGCCGAAGGAGCCGCCGCCCGCGGAGTGGCCCGCGCCGGTGGCGGACGCGTCGCAGACCGAGGCGGGCAGCACGCCCGGCGCCGCCGTCGACGGCAATCCGGCGTCGGCGTGGCACTCCGGCAAAGTGCCCGCGGGCGGCGCGAACTTCACCATCGACCTCGGCGCGCCGCGACCTTTCGGTGGACTCACGCTGCAGTGGCTGGCCGATCACGTCGCGCCCGACTACGACGTGCTCGCCTCCGACGACGGCCGTGAGTGGGCCACGCTGCGCGAGGTGCGCGGTGCGACTCGCGCGGAGCAGGCCCTGTTCCTGCCGGAGGCCTCGGCCCGCTACCTGCGCCTGCAACTGCCCGCGTCCGGCAGGCGCGGCTATGCCCTCGCGGATGCCCGCGTCGAGACGGCGCTGGCCGACAGGTCCGCGAGCGATTTCATCGCGTCGGTCGCGGGCCGGTCGCCGAGAGGGGCGTTCCCGCGCGGCTACGTCGGCGAGCAGGGCTACTGGACCATCGTCGGCACGGACGGCGGCGCGGACGAAGGCCTGTTCGACGAGGACGCCGCGTTCGAGCTGCGCAAGCGCGGCCCGTCGCTCGAGCCGCGCGTCGCCGTGGACGGGCGCTGGCACGACTGGGCCAGCGTCGCGTCGGCGGCCAGCCTCGCCGACGGTTACCTGCCGATCCCGTCGGTCACCTGGAGCGCGGAGGGCTGGACACTGCGCACCACGGCCCTTGCCGACGGCGTGCCCGGCAGCGACTACGCCATCGTGCGCTACGACTACCGCAACGGCAGCCGGCGCACGCAGGACGTGCAACTCGCCATCGGCGTGGGGCCGGGGCAGGGCCATCCGCCCACCCAGTTCCTGAACGGCTCCGGCGGCGTGGCAGCCATCCACCGCCTCGACTGGAACGGCCGCGAGCTGCGGGTCAACGACGAGATTCCCGTCACGCCGCTGGTGCCGCCGCAGCTGTTCACGGCGGCGCGCTTCGATGCGGCCCCGATCCCGCAGGAGTGGCTCGCGTCGCCGCGGCCCGTGCGCCAGCTCGTGGACGTCACGGGCTTCGCCTCGGGCGCCTTCGTGTATCGCCGCAAGGTCGCGCCGGGTGCCGGCTTCACCGTCGCGTTCGTCGTGCCGTGGACGGCCCGGGATCTCGCGCTGCCGAAGCCCGCGGACGCCGAGGCCTGGCTGGAGGCGCGCCAGGGCGAGGTGGCGGCCGGCTGGCACCGTACGCTCGATCGCGTGAGCCTCAAGGGACCGGCGGCCGTGCAGCCGATCGTCGACACCGTGCGCACTGCGCTCGCGCACATCCTGATCAATCGCGACGGGCCCTCGCTGCAGCCGGGTTCGCGCAGCTACGAGCGGGCGTGGATCCGCGACGGCGCGATGATCGGCGAGGCCCTGCTGCGCACCGGCCACGCACCGGTCGCCCGCGAATTCCTGGACTGGTACACGCCCTACGTCTTCAGCAACGGCAAGGTACCGTGCTGCGTCGACCACCGCGGCGCGGACTCCGTGCCCGAGAACGACAGCAGCGGCGAGTACGTCTGGCTGGCCGACCGCCTCGATCGCTACACGCACGACCGGGCGGCGCTGGAGCGGGTCTGGCCGACCGTGACGCGCGCGCTCGGCTATCTCGACGAGCTGCGGCTCAGCGAGCGCACCCCCGAGGTCCGGGCGTCGAACCCGGCCTTCTACGGAATGATGCCGGCGTCCATCAGCCACGAGGGCTACTTCGCGAAGCCGATGCACTCGTACTGGGACAATTTCTGGACGCTGGCGGGATTGCGCAGCGGCCTGCGTCTCGCGACCGGCCTCGAGGACGGGCCCATGCGCGAGCGCCTGCGGACGATCACCGGAGAGTTCCACGCGGACCTGCACGCCTCGATCGCGGCCACCACCGCGCAGCACGGCATCGACTACCTGCCGGGCTGCGCCGAACTCGGCGACTTCGACCCGACCTCGACGACCGTCGGGCTCAGCCCGGCGGGCGAGACCTCGCGCCTGCCGCAGGCGCAGCTGCGGCGCACGTTCGATCGCTACTGGCAGGAGTTCGTGGCCCGGCGCGACGGCGCGAAGGCCTGGAAGGACTACACGCCGTACGAGACGCGCGTGATCGGCAGCTTCGTGCGCCTCGGCTGGCGCGACCGCGCGCAGGAACTCGTCGCCTTCTTCATGAACGACCGGCGGCCCGCGGCGTGGAACCAGTGGGCGGAAGTCGTGGGCCGGCTTCCGCGCGAGCCGCGCTTCGTCGGCGACATGCCGCACGGCTGGGTGGCGAGCGACTTCGTCCGCGCCGCGCTCGACCTGTTCGCGTACGAGCGCGAGGAGGACGACGCGCTGGTGCTCGCGGCGGGCGTCGACCCGGCGTGGCTCGACGGGGAGGGCATCGCGGTCGCGGGCCTGCAGACCGTGTACGGGCCGCTCGAGTACTCGTTCCGGCGCGAGGCCCCGGGATCGCTGCGGCTGCGCATCGGCGCGGGGATCGCGCCGCCGGGTGGCGTGGTGATCACCGTCGGCGGCACCGAGCACCGCTACACGCGATTCCCCGTGGAGACCACGCTGGCGGAGTGAACCTCAGCGCGGTGCGAGAACGTTGCGCCCGTTCGTCGCGATCACCTGCTGGTACAGCTTCGCGCTGCGCTTCCACGTGCGCTTCTGCGACCGGTGGTCGCAGTGCACGAGGCCGAAGCGCTTGCTGTAGCCGTGCGCCCATTCGAAGTTGTCGAGCAGGGACCACGCGAAGTAGCCCTGCACGTTCGCGCCTTCCTGGATCGCCCGGGCGACCGCGGCGAGGTGCGTCTGCAGGTAATCGACGCGGCGCGGGTCCTCGAACACGTCGACGTCCACGCTCGTCGGCTCGGGCAGCGCGCAGCCGTTCTCGGTGATGTAGAGCGGCAGGTTGCCGTAGCGCGTGCGAATCTGGTGGATGGTGTCGGTGAGGCCCTGCGGGAACACCTCCCAGCCCGTGTCCGTGTACTGCGACTGGGGCTGGTGCACGGAACGGAAGCCGAGCGGCCGGACCGTCGGATCGGCCTGTGTCACCGAGCGCGTGTAGTAGTTGAGGCCGAGGAAGTCGATCTTCTCGCCGATCAGGTCGAAGTCCTCGGCCGGCCAGTCCTCGCGCCAGGCGTCGCCGAACACCTCGCGCATCTCGGGCGGATAGCGCTTGAGGAACGCGGGATCGAGGTACCACTGGTTCATGTACGCGTTGGCGCGCCGGACCGCGGCGAGATCGGCCGGCGATTGCGACGCGGCGTACTTCGGCTCGATGTTCACCACGAGGCCGATCTCGTGCTGGCCGACGCTGCGGTAGCGACGCACGGCGGCACCGTGGGCACGCATCAGGTGGTGCGCCGCGATCGGCGCTTCGTAGAGGTTTGCGTGGCCCGGCGCCAGCACGCCGAACAGGTAGCCGCCGTCGATCACCACCCAGGGCTCGTTGAGCGTGGTCCACTTGCGGACGCGGCCGTCGAGCGCGCGGACCATCGTCTCGGTGTAATCGGCGAACCAGTCGGCGATCGAGGGATTGAGCCAGCCGCCGAGGTCGTCGAGCGCGGCGGGCAGGTCCCAGTGATAGAGCGTGAGGAAGGGCTCGATGTCGTGCTTCAGCAGCTCGTCGACGAGTCGCTCGTAGAAGCCGAGGCCCGCGGGATTGACGCGGCCGCGACCCTCGGGGAACACGCGACTCCACGACACGCTGAAGCGGTACGCCTTGAGGCCGAGGTCGCGCATCAGTGCGACGTCTTCCCTGAAGCGGCGGTAGTGGTCGCACGCGAGATCGCCGGTGTCGCCGTCGCGGACCCGGCCGGGCGTGTGCGAGAAGCGGTGCCAGATGGAGGGGCCGGCGCCGTCGGCGAGCGGCGAGCCTTCGACCTGGTAGGCCGACGTCGCGGCACCCCAGGTGAAGTCGGGCGGGAAGGCGTGCGTGTCCGTCACTGCGCGATCCTGAATGGGGCCTGAATAGGGGACATTCCTCTTTTCCAGCCACGGCCGGAAAAGCGGGGGTCCCCTATGTATCAGAAAACAGTGACGTCGAAGCGGTTTCGCGGCGCGAAAACGCAGCAGGAAAATGGCAGTAAATGGGGACACTCACTATTTTTCTTCCAGGCGGCAGGCCGCATCGGAACCTTCGCCCATCGGAGAAAATAGTGAGTGTCCCCTCAGTGCCCCTCAGTGCGTCGTGTCGGCGCAGTACTGCGTCGGCGGCACGCCGAACGCGCGCCGGAACATGGCGGTGAACGCACTCGGGCTGCTGTAACCCACGTCGCAGGCCACGGCGGTGACGGACTGCCCGTTCGCGAGCCGCGACATCGCCTCCATCAGTCGCACGTTTTGCCGCCACGTCGCGAAGGTCACGCCGGTCTCGCGCCGGAACAGGCGCGTGAACGTTCGCCGGCACATGCCCGCGGCCACTGCCCAGTCGTCGAGCACGTCGCTCTGCGCCGGGTCCTTGAGGATGGCCTGGCACACTTTCAGCAGCTGCGGATGCCGCGGCATCGGCACGTGCAGCGGCGCGGTACGTGCCTGGCGGATCTCGTCGACGATCAGCGACATGACGCGGCCGTCGCGCGAATCGACCTCGTACTCGATCGGGATCCGCGTCGCCTCGACGATCAGCTCGCGCAGCAGCGAGGAGACCTCGATGGTCATGCAGTGGCGCGGGAGCGAGGCGCAGACCGAGTCGTCCAGGTAGAGCGTGCGCAGCGAGACGCGACCGCGCGTCCGCGCCTCGTGCACGGTGCCGCTCGGCACCCACACCGCGCGCTGGGGCGGGACGACGTAGGTGGCGTTCTGCGTCGAGAGGACCAGCACGCCGGCGGTGGCGTACACGAGCTGGCCGCGCTTGTGGCTGTGCGGCGGGTCGTACGAATTCGGCGGGTACTCGTCGGCCAGCGCTGCGACCGGGCGCGGCACGTCCTGGTAGTCGTCTCCGCGGGTGCTGCGAGCCATGTGGGGTCTTCCTGCGGGTGGCCCGTCCGAGACGGAAATGTGTCCGGCCCCGACGGCACTGGATTGCGCCCGAGGTTATCACTGGCCCGGAAAACGTGACAATACGGCCGCCGGCGGAATGGATCCGGCCCGGCGCAGCCGGCTTGCGGGGCAGACGAGGTGCCGATGAACGAAACCATGACCCAAGGGACGCTGCCGCTGGCGCTGCAGGGCGTGGATCCCGACATCCTGCGTTTCGTGACGCTGGTGAACGCGGACTACGCGCGCCACACGGGCGGCCGGACGCTCTCGGTGCCCGAGATGCGCGAAGTCGCGGAAAAGGTGCGCGCGCCCTGGCGTGCCGGCGGCCCGAAGATGCGCGCGGTCACCGAGCACGTCGCCCAGACAGGCTGTGGTCCCGTGCGGCTGCGCATCTACGACCCGGGCGTCGCGGCCCCGTCGCCCGCGCTCGTGTACATGCACGGCGGCGGCTGGACGCTGTTCAGCCTCGATACGCACGACCGCGTGATGCGCGAGTACGCGGCCCGCTCCGGCATGGTCGTGGTCGGCGTGGACTACGCGCTCTCGCCCGAGGCGCGCTTCCCGGTCGCGCTGGAGCAGGTCGTGGCCGTGGTGCGCTGGCTGGGCGAGCACGGCGCGGAGTTCGGCATCGACACGCGCCGCCTCGCGCTCGGCGGCGATTCGGCCGGCGGCAACCTCTCGATCGGCACGGCACTGGCGCTGCGGGACGCCGGCGAGGGCGAGCGCGTGCACGGGTTGCTGCTCGTCTACCCGGCCTTCGATCGCGAGTGCACGCCCGAGGCCCTGCGCCGCTACGGCGGACCGGGCGCGGTGCTCACGGCCGAGGAGGTCGTGTACTTCTGGGACAACTACTCGGGCGGCGACGCGACCATCACGCAGAACCCGCTCGCCTGCGCCGTCCGCGCAAGGCTCGAGGGCCTGCCGCCCGTGTGCATGACGATCCCGGAGTGCGACGTGCTGACCGACACCAGCCTCGAGATGGCGAAGCGGCTCAAGGCGGCCGGCGTCCGCGTGAGCGTGACGGTCTACCCGGGCGCGACGCACTCGTTCATCGAGGCGATGTCGATCTCGCCGCTCGCGGCCCGTGCCCTCGAGGACGGCGCCCGCTGGCTGCGCGCCACGATCGGCCGCGAGCCGGGCTGAGCGCGGGGCGCGGATGCGAGGCACGCTGCGTCGACTGCACCGCTGGCTCGCGCTCGGATGTGCCCTGCTGTGGCTGACGCAGGCCGTCACGGGCCTGCTGATGGTGTATCGCTGGGAACTCGACGACGCGCTGCTCGACGCGCCCGCCGTGCCTTTCGACCCGACGGCCGTCGGCCAGCGCATCGCCGAGATCGAGCAGGGCCTGGTGCCGCGCAAGGTCACCTCGCTGTGGGCCAGCGGCGGCGTCGACGGTCGCTTCGACCTGTACGTGGACGCCCCGGGCGAGCGCACCGACGTGTTGCGCATCGACGGCGCGGGACGGGTGCTGCGCGAGCGGCCGGACGGTCGCGACTACGCGCGCATCGGCCTCGTGCCGTTCGCCGCCAGCGTGCACCAGACCCTGTTCGCGGGCGATACGGGCCACCTGGTCATCGGCCTCAGCGGCCTGGTGCTGATCGTCACCCTCGTGATAGGCGCGGTGCTGGCGCTGCCGCGTGGCGTCCGCGCCCGGGCGGTGCTGTGGCCGGGTCGGCTGCGTGCCGGCGTGGCACGGCGCTTCGGCTGGCACCGGGCCCTCGGCGCCTGGTTCGCCCTGCCGGCGCTGGTGCTGGTCTCGGCAGGCGTGATGCTGGTCTTCTACGACCCGATCGAGCGCGGGCTCGGCCAGGACGCGCCGCCGGCCGCGCTCCAGTCGGTGCCCGCGATCGCCGGCCCGCCGGTGCCCTTCGCGCAGGCCGTCGCGGCGGCCATGCAGGCGTTTCCCGGCGCGGCGCTGAGCGGCGTCTCCTTCCCGTCCGCCGACCAGCCCTGGTACCGCATCCGCGTGCGGCAGGGCGGCGAGTGGCGACGCGTGTACGGCACCACGACGGTCTACGTCGCCGCCGCCGACGCCCGCGTCCTGGCCGCGGCGGATGCGCTGGCGGCCTCGCCCGCGCGCCGCTTCCTCGACAACCTGTACCCGGTGCACACGGGCGAGGCGGGCGGCACGGCCGGTCGCCTGCTGGCCTTCGCGGTCGGCACCTGGCTGCTGGGCATGCTGGTGCTCGGCGTGGGCCTGTGGTGGGCGCGCCGGGCGTAGCATTGACCGATCGAGCGCCGGCACCGACCGGCCGGGAGCCTGCATGAAACAGACGACGAGCCTGCCGGTGCCACGCAACGAACCGGTCCAGGACTACCTGCCGGGCAGCGCCGCGCGCGCGCGCCTCAAGGCCGCCCTCGCGCAGGGCCAGGCCACGGTTGCGGAGATTCCCGCGCTGATCGGCGATCGCGAGATCGCGACGGGCCGCACCGTGAACGTGACGGCGCCGCATCGGCACCGGCACGTCCTCGCCCACCTGCACCAGTGCGACGCCGGCCAGGTGCGCGAGGCGATCGACGCTGCGGTGGCGGCCCAGGCCGCATGGTCGTCGATGCCGTTCGAGCACCGCGCGGGCGTGTTCCTCAAGGCCGCGGACCTGATCGCGGGCCCCTGCCGCGACCGCGTCAACGCCGCGACCATGCTCGGGCAGAGCAAGACCGCATTCCAGGCCGAGATCGACTCCGCCTGCGAGCTGGCCGACTTCCTGCGCTTCAACGTGCACTTCGCCGCTCGGCTCCTCGCCGAACAGCCGGACTCCGCACCGGGCACCTGGAATCGTGTCGACTACCGGCCGCTCGAGGGCTTCGTCTACGCCATCTCGCCGTTCAACTTCACGGCGATCGGCGGCAACCTCTGCACCGCGCCGGCGATCCTCGGCAACGTCGTCGTGTGGAAGCCCGCGGCGACGGCCTCGCTCGCCTGCTGGCGCGTGATGCAGGTGCTGCGGGAGGCGGGCCTGCCGCCGGGCGTCATCAACTTCGTGTCCGGCCACTCGGCCGAGGTGACCCGCGAGGTGCTCGACGACCCGCGCCTCGCCGGCGTCCACTTCACCGGCTCGACCGCCGTGTTCCAGTCGCTGTGGCGGGACGTGGCCGGGCGCATCGACCGCTACCGCACCTATCCGCGCCTGGTCGGCGAGACGGGCGGCAAGAACTTCGTGCTGGCGCACCCGAGCGCCGACGTGGATGCGCTGGCAACGGCGCTGGTGCGCGGCGCGTACGAGTACCAGGGCCAGAAGTGCAGCGCGGCCTCGCGCACCTACGTGCCGAAGTCGCTGTGGCCGGCGGTGAAGCAGCGGCTGCTCGACCGGATCGCCGCGATCCGCATGGGTGACCCCGCCGACTTCCGCAACTTCATGGCGGCGGTGATCGACGAGAAGGCGTACGACCGGCTCTCCCGTTGCCTCGACGCCACAAAGGCGGACGCCGGAGCGAGCGTGCTCGCCGGCGGACAGGCCGACCGCCGCGAAGGCTGGTTCATCCAGCCGACGCTGGTCCAGGTCCAGGATCCCGGCCATCGCCTGATGAAGGAGGAACTGTTCGGTCCGGTGCTCGCGGCGTACGTGTACGACGACGCGCGCTGGAGCGAGGTGCTGAAGCTCGTCGACGAGACGGCGGAATACGGCCTGACGGGCGCGCTGTTCGCGCAGGATCGCACTGCAGTGGTGCAGGTGACCGACGCGCTGCGCCACACGGCGGGCAACTTCTACGTGAACGACAAGCCGACCGGCGCGGTCGTCGGTCAACAGCCGTTCGGCGGTGCCCGGGCGAGCGGCACCAACGACAAGGCGGGCTCCATCCTGAACCTCGTGCGCTGGACCTCGCCGCGCACGATCAAGGAGACATTCGTGCCGCCGAAGCAGCCCGATTACCCGTACATGTCGGAGGAGTGAGCGACCGGCACTGGCCTTATCACGATGGTTTTCGTCCCTGAATCGAATGCGGGCCAAGGTCGCGCGCGATCAAAGTAGCCGCGAATCGATGTATTGGCCGGCAGTGCGCCCTCACGTCCGGGACGCGCGCCGGACACCAACAAGAGGGGAATGGCCATGTCTATGAAGCGCAATGCCGTCTTGTCCGCTGCCTGTGCGCTGGCGCTCGGCTCGACAGTCGCGTCCGCGCAGCAGTCGTCCGGCTCCGACGAGCTGGAAGAAATCGTGATCTACGGCTCGCAGATCCAGCTGCCGCCGGTGTTCGCGGGTGGCCAGGTCGCGACCGGCGGACGCGCCGGCATCCTCGGCAACCTCGACACCCTCGACACGCCGTTCTCGATCACGAGCTACACCTCCGAGCTGATGCTGAACCAGCAGGCCAAGAGCATCGGCGACGTGCTGCTGAACGACCCGAACGTGCGCATCGCGCGCGGCTTCGGCAACTTCCAGGACGTCTACATGATCCGCGGCTTCCCGGCCTACTCGGACGACATGACGTTCAACGGCATCTACGGCATCCTGCCGCGCCAGTTCCCGTCGCCCGAGGTCATCGAGCGCGTCGAAGTGTTCCGCGGCGCCACGGCGTTCCTGAACGGCGCGGCCCCGGGCGGCTCGAACCTCGGCGGCACCATCAACCTCGTGCCGAAGCGCGCGCCGAGCGATCCGCTGACGCGGCTGTCGGTGGGCTATGAAGGCGACGCGACCGGCTGGATCTCGGCCGACGTCGGCTACCAGGATCACCACATCGACGCGCCGCGCCCGAGCGTGACGCCGTTCGGCGGCATCCCGAAGGCGCCGGATGCCGACGTGAACTTCGGCCAGGACTGGACGTTCACGGACGAAGAGCAGCTCTTCGGCGTGGTGCGCGCCGAGTACGACATCACGAAGGCGGTGTCCGTCTGGGGCGCGTTCGGCATGCGTCACGGCGAAGAAGAGAACTCGCTCGCGAACCCGAACTCGGCCGCCGACGGCTCGCTGACGGCCTACCGCTTCGACAACTCGCGCGAAGACGACGTGTACTCGGGCGAGCTGGGCCTGCGCTGGGACTTCGCGACCGGCCCGGTCGAGCATCGCGTGATCCTGTCGGCCTCGCTGTTCAACATCGACTCGAAGAACGCCTATGCGTTCTCGAACTTCTTCGCGCCGTTCTCGAGCGACCTCTACCACCCGGTCAACGTCTCACCGCCCGACGCCGATTACTTCATCGGCGGCTCGCTGAACAACCCGCTCACGACGTTCGAGACCGAGACCTCGAGCTACGCCATCGCCGACGTGCTCAAGTTCGCCGACGGCAAGGTGAGCCTGACGATCGGCGCCCGCAACCAGACGCTGAAGAACGACAATTTCGACTACAACACGGGCGACAAGCTCTCGGGCTACGACGACAGCAAGACGACTCCGGTCGGCGGCATCGTCTTCCGTCCGTCGGACGACGTGTCGCTGTTCGCCAACTACATCGAAGGCCTGGTGGCCGGCGACGCGGCGCCGTTCTTCGGTCCGGCCCCGGACTTCTCGCCGGTCATCAACGCGGGCGACATCCAGAAGCCCTACGCGGCCAAGCAGATCGAGTTCGGCGTGAAGTGGGAGACCGACACCTTCGGCGCCACCGCCAGCGTGTTCAACGCCACGAAGAAGGTCGGTACGCTCACCGACCAGTTCGACGATCCGGACACGACGCCGACGGAGCTGCTGTACCGGCTCACGGGCGAGCAGACCAACCAGGGCATCGAGACCAGCGTGTTCGGGCAGCCGCTCGAGACGCTGCGCGTCATCGGCGGCCTGACGTGGCTCGACTCCGAGTACAGCAAGGGCGGCATCGGCCTGCCGAAGGGCAAGCGCCCGATCGGCACGCCGGAGGTGCAGGCGAACGTCAACGTCGAGTGGGACCTGCCGATCGAGGGCCTCACGCTGGACGGTCGCGTGGTCTACACCTCGTCGCAGTACGTCGATACCGCCAACACGCTCGAGCTGGACTCGTTCACCCGTCTCGACATCGGCGCGCGTTATGCGACCACGCTGGCCGGCAAGCCGTTCACGGTCCGTGGCCGCATCGAGAACGTCACCAACTCCGAGGACTGGATCTCGGCGGGCGGCTACCCGTTCCAGGGCTACATGGTGCTCGGCCAGCCGCTGACGGTGCTGGTGTCCGCTTCGATCGACTTCTGACCGCCCCCCGGTCGAGTCCGGAAGGCCCGGTGGCCCCCGCCGCCGGGCCTTTCTCTTTGGAAAATGGGGACACTCACTATTTTTCCGGGCTGCGGAAAAATAGTGAGTGTCCCCCCACTTTCGGTTTACATGTATCAAGTGAACTGTCAGTGGTAAATTAGCCGGACCAGGGGCCCTCCCGGGACGGCGACGATGACCACCAGACCCACCCTGCGCCAGCGGCTCAAACAGGAGACGCGACGCGGCATCGAGCAGGCGGCGCTCGAGTTGCTGGCGAAGCAGGGCTACCCGGACACGTCCGTGGAGCAGATCGTCAAGCTCGCCGGCACCACGCGCACCACCTTCTACGACCACTTCAACGGCAAGTCCGACCTGATCGCCCTGGTGCAGGAGCGGGAGATCGCCCCCGCGCTCGTCGCCCTCTGCCGGCAGCTCGATGCGCACGACCCGATCACGCGGGCCGACCTGCGCCGCTGGCTCGACGACTACGCGCGCACCTGGCGCCGCATCCGGGTCTTCTTCGACGCCTATTCGGACGCGTCGCGCTCCGACCCCGCCGTCGCCGCCACGATCCTGCCGAACAGCTATGCCGTGACCGCCCACATGGAGCGCTTCCTGGGCCGCTTCACCGGCGCCGCCCGCAAGGTCGTCCACGACAAGCTGGTGCTGCTGTTCAACGACCTCGACCAGCTCATGCACGTCACGGGCCTGATGCACGACCGCAAGGCCTCCGAGCACATGTTCGACGCCTTCACCGACCTCTACTGGCGCGGGTTGTTCGATACCGCCGCCCCGACTCGCCGCGCCGGCGCGCGCAGGGGCAAGGCATGAGCGTTCGTCGCTACGAGGCGAAGGTGGCGCTGGTCACCGCCGGCGCCTCGGGCATCGGCCGGGCGACGGTGCAGGGCCTCGTCCGCGAAGGCGCACGCGTCGTGTTCGCCGACGTCGCCGCCGAAGCCGGGCGCGCGTTCGAAGCCGACCTCCGCGCGGCCGGCCACGACGCCACCTTCGTGCGGGCCGACGTGAGCATCGAGTCGGAAGTCGAGGCGTTGATCGCCGCCATCGTCAATCGACACGGCCGCCTCGACGCGGCGATGAACATCGTCGGCAACCTCGGTCCCGCCGACCGTCTCGGCGTACGCGTGCACGACTCGACGCTCGAGGCGTTCAGCAGCACGCTCGAAGCCAGCCTCGTCACGGCCTTCCTGTGCATGAAGCACGAGATCGCGCAGATGCTGAAGCAGGGCACCGGCGGCGCGATCGCCAACACGTCCTCGCTGGCCGGCATTCGCGTGTCTCCGGATTCGACGCCGGGCTACGTCGCAGCCAAGTCCGCCGTCGTGCACCTCACCGAATACGCCGCGGTGCTGTATGCCAGGGACCGCATCCGCGTGAACGTCATCGCGCCGGGCCTCACCGCGACGCCGGCCGTGCTCGCCGCGTTTCCCGCCGCCGAGACTCGCAACGCGATGGCCGAGCGCACGCAGCCGATGGGACGCATGATGACTCCGGAGGAGCAGGCCGACGCCTACCTCTGGGCCTGCTCCGACCAGGCTTCCGCCGTCACCGGGCTCACGATTCCGGTCGATGGCGGCTGGGCCGCACGCTAGAACACCACGACCGACACGCAGGGGAAGACCATGGCCGTACAAGCCTTGCATCGACCGGACGCCCGCGACTGCGACGCGCTCGAGATCCATCCGACGCGCGAACTCGAGTCCTGCAACCACCTGCTCGACGACTTCGCCGCGCTGAACCGCTTCTACGAGAGCCAGGGCTACATCCTGCTGCGGCAGGTGCTCGATCCGGGCTCGGTCGTCGAGGCCCGCGACGCCATGCTGGCGGTGGCGGCACGCATCGGCATCGTGCGCCCGGGCGACCCCACCGGCACCTGGACCGGCAAGCCGCTCGAGGGCCGCTGGGAGGAAAGCCCGGAGTTCTCCGGCATCTCGAAGCGGCTGATCGACCACCCGGTCAACCAGGTCGTGATGGCGAAGGTGATGGGCGAGAAGGCCTGCATGGTGCCGAACGTGCAGTACCGCATCTACCCGCCCAACGGCCCAGTGACGGTCGTGCACCAGGACGGCTTCTACAGCCCCGGCATCCACGACTACCGCCCGGTGTGGATCCCGCTGCTGCCGTGCCCGCGCGAAGTCGGCGGCCTGATGGTCGCCGTGGCGCAGAACAAGCGCGGCTACCTGCACAACCTCGCCAAGCCCACGCCGTTCCCGATCCCGGCCGACGAGATCCCGATGGAGAGCTGGGCCACCACGGACTACGTGCCGGGCGACGTCCTGATCGTGAATCCCTATTCCCCGCACGCGAGCATGCCGAACCGCTCGACGCACCTGCGCCTCACGTTCGACACACGCGTGCAGTCCGCCGCGCGGCCGAGTGCCGTTGCGGCCACCGTCACCGGCGTCACGCCGACCTCGATCACCGTCGATGTCGACGGCTTCGGCTCGCGCAGCTACCGCGTCGACGCGGACTCGTTCGTGCGCGTGCGCGATCCCGGCATCCGCGAACCGTTCGAGAAGTTCGCCGAGGTCACCGTGCCGGGCATGCGCCTGCTGGTCGTCGCCGACGGCGACTACGCCGTGATGCTGCGCAAGGCGGCGGAAGCCTGAACGCTTCCGCGCCCACGGAGAGGCGCGCGCACCTTGCCCGCACGGCCGCGCGCGCCTATTGCCTCACCCTCGCCGATCCCCGGAGCCCGGCATGAACGCATCCGACCGTGCCTGGAAGGACTACCTCGAGTCGATCGACGCCGCGCGCACGAAGGCGTTGTCGTGGAAGCTCGCGCAGTCGCCGGAGATGCGAACGCAGGGCATGTACTACGTGTCGCTGATGCAGGCGTTCGGCTTCAACACGTACATGGGGCCGCGCACGGCGTTCCCGACGTTCTTCTCGCACCTGATGTTCACGCCGGTGGAGTACAGCTGGGGCGCGCCGAGCCCCGACTTCCGCTATCACTGGACGAAGATCGACGGCTCGCGCAGCTACCGCATCTGGGGCCGGCGCGGCCGCACGCCGTGGCTGCACATCCAGGCCCAGAAGGGCTGGTGGGGCGATGCGGACCAGCGGAACCTTGGCTCCTGGGACGTCGACAAGTTCCGGCTCGGGCCCGACGGCAGCTTCGAGATCGTCGCCTCGCCCGACGAGCATCCCGGCAACTGGATGAAGCTCGATCGCGACGTTCCGAACGTCTGCCTGCTGGTGCGCGACATCTGGGACCAGTGGGAGAGCATGGAAGGCGCCTCGATCTACATCGAGCCGCTGGACGAGCGGCCCGGTGACACGCTGGTGCTGACCGAGGCGGAGATCGCCGAACGCCTGCGCGGGATCGCGTACCAGACGCACTTCTCGCTCGACACCTGGATGCGCATGACGGAGGAGGTGGCCGACGCCGTCGGCTACAACCGCTTCTGGATGCCGGACGAGGACGTGACCAGGATCGGCGGCAACCCGCTAGCGGGCTACGTGAAGTGCCTTTACGACCTGCAGCCGGACGAGGCGCTGGTCATCGAGTGCGAGATCCCGAACGTGAAGTACTGGAGCCTGCAGCTCGCGGACTACTTCTACCAGACCATTGACTACCGCTTTCACCCGACCTCGATCAACAACCACCAGGCGCGACTCGACGCGGACGGCAAGGTGCGCATCGTGCTGTCGCCGCAGGACCCGGGCGTGCCGAACTGGGTGGCCACCGGAGGATTCGACAAGGCGTTCGGGCAGTGGCGCTGGTACCTGAGCGACCGGTTCCCGATTCCCGAGGCAAAGGTGGTCAAGGTCGCCGATGTGCGCCGTCACCTGCCGGCCGAAACGCCCGCGGTGACGCCAGAGCAGCGGCGCGCCGAGATCCGATCGCGCCGGCGCGAGGTCGGGCGCAGGTTCGGCGTCAGCGACTGATCAGCCCGGCCGAGGCCGCCTGCTGCACCGTGCTCAGGGCGACGGCTTCGGCGGCTGCGCCAGGATCTGGCCGGCATTTGCCGTCGGGTCCGCCCACATGAAGCGGAAGCGGCGCTCCTGGAAGCGCCATTCGCCGTCGTTGCCCTTCACGATCTCGTCGAAGTACATGCCCCACATCACGGTCGCCTGCGTAGCGCCCGGCGGCATCACGAGTTCGTTGACCGTGGACGTCGCGGTGGCGCGATTCCCGTCGACGTGGATCACGGGCGCGTGGTTGCTCTGAATGACGAGCGGCGTCGCGTCGACCATCGAGCCGATGCCCTTTGCACAAGCCGGGGCACCTTCGAAGCGGAACGCCATCGGACCCATGCTGGGCCCACCGCAGTCCCACACGCCGTCGGCCGCGAACACTCGCTCGACGGCCGCCCAGTCGCGCCGATTCACGCCGTCGGTGTAGCGGTCCAGCAGGCTGCGGATCGCGAGGTGATCGGCCAGGTGGTCGATGACGTTCTTCGTGCTGCTCATGTGCATTCCTCGTTGCGGCGATCAGTCGGCGATGCCCACGCGGCGGTGGTAATCGCCGAACAACTCCGCGAGCCATTCCTTCGTGAGACCGAAAGGCTCGGGCGTGTACGGGTAGCGGCCGTAGCGGTCCGCGCGGTTCTCCGGGTCGGCGAGCCAGGCCTGCATGCGCTGCAGATGGGCTTCGCTCGTGGCGAGGCCGGCGCGCTGGTAGATGGGCTGCACCGACCCGACCGGGTCGGCCGTGATGTCGGCGAAGCGCAGGTGCACGACGCGGGGATCGTCGAACAGCGGGTTCGACATCATGTAGTCGAGGCCGGCCTTCACACCTTCGGCGCTCTTACGCGCGAACTGCTTCCAGTCGATGCGGCCGCCGCCGATCTGGTCGTACCACGCGGCGGCGATGGTGACCATGGACGTGTGGATCTCGGTGAGCGCGCGGTGCGGCCACACGCAGACGGCATCGGGGTACGCCTGGAACAGCGCATCGAGCTGGAACTGGTGATACACGCCCTTGCAGGCCCAGCGCGTCCTGCCGGTGTTCCACTGCAGGTGCTGCAGCACCTCGCGATGGAAGCGATAAGTCGCCGCCACGTCCGCGCCCACCAGCTCCACCATGACGTCGAGTGTCGGGATCTCGTACAGCAGCGTCGGATAGGCGTTGCGGAAGTCGAGCGTGAAGAGTTCCTCATCCTCGATCAGCGAGTCCGCGCCCTTGTCCCAGTACGGGTGCAGCGGCAGCAGGCCGGGCACGAAGTCGAGGAAACGGTCGACGGCCCGCTGGGCCTGGGCGATGCGACCGGCGGGGACCGGGCCGGCCCCAGGGGGCGGCGAGGGCACGAGGCTGTGCCAGGCGCGCGGGGCGTTCGCCTCCGGGTCCTCCGCGAGCAGAGAGTGCAGCAGCGTGGTGCCCGATCGCGGCAGGCCGACGACGATCAGCGGCCGCACGATCTTCTCGTCCGCGATGGCCGGGAACTGCCGACGATCGAGGGCGATGCGCAGGCGGTTGGCGAGCAGGCGCTTCACCTGGTGGCGCATGCGCATCACCTGGTCGGGCGTGTACGGCCCGCGCGCATTCACCCATTCGACGAGCGAGCGCACGCGGGCCTGCAGGCCCTCATCGGCGAGTCCGTACGCGCCGCTTTCGCGCTCCGCGAGCTCGAGCAGGTTGTCGAACGAGAGGGAAATTGGGGACATTCCTGTTTTCCGTTGAGGCTTGCCATCGAGGGCGGGTGACCAGCGGTGGTCAGGGGACACTCACTATTTTTTTTCACCGGTTCGGGGGCGCCCTTCGTGCCTCGCGGGTCCGGCGAAAAAATAGTGAGTGTCCCCATTAAAACGCCGGGTAGGGGCGCAGCGGGTCGCGTCCGTCCCAGCCCAGGTGCGTCGCGTGCATCTGTTCCATCAAGCGCCAACCGGTGTCGTTCAGTTCGATCAGCTCGACGAAGCAGCCGAGCTTCGCGCTCGTGTCCACCATGGCCGCGCGTCCGATGCCGGGCAGAGGGCCGGCCGTGACGAGTGCGTGACCGGCGCCGGCATGCCGTACCAGTGCCGCATCGAAGTCGTCGACCTGCAGCCAGTAGTGGTGCAGGCCCTCGCCGCGCGCGTTCAATACTTCGGTGAACGGCGAGGGCGCATCCTCCACCGGGCGAGTCAGCTCGACGATGCTCGAACCCATGAACCCGACCGCCACGTCGACGTTCACGCGATGCGGCTGCCCGCGATACGTATGCCCGTCGATCGCGAACGTGGCGCGAAAAAACGGGCCCGCACCGAAGTCGCGTACCCAGCGCGCTGCGCTCGCCTCCACATCGCGCACGACGTGGCACACCTGCAGCAGTGTGCCGGGCGGCGCATCGCGCAACCTCGTCATCCGAGCGGCACACCCGGCTCGAGCACCGGCGCCACGAGGTGCTGGCCGCCGTCCGCGTAGACCGTCTGGCCGACCAGGAAGCAGGCTTCGTCGCACAGCAGGAACATCAGCGCGCCGCCGAAGTCCTCTTCGAGCGTGCCGAGCCGGCGCGCGGCGAGACTGTCGACGCGATGGTCGACCATGGCCGGGCAGCGCTCGCGCCAGCGGCGGAACTCCGGCACGTCGAGCGCGCCCGGGCCGAGGTAGTTCACGCGCACGCCGGTGGGCGCCCATTCGACGCCGGCCGAGCGCGTGATGCCCTGCAGGGCATAGTCGCTCGCCACGCTGTCCGAGACGCCTGCATACGACGATCCGCCGTAGACCGAACCGACGTTCACCACGCGGCCGCGATCGTCGATCTGCGACAGGTGCGGCCACGCGGCCTGCATGGCCGCCACGGCGCCGCCGAGCGCGTCCCAGGCCGGCTGGAAGCCATCCGCACCCTTCTCGGAGAACGCCTGCCAGGGCGTGTCGGGCTGCACGACGTTCACCAGCGCATCGAGCCCGCCCATGGCCTTCGCGGCCGACGCCACCGCCCGGCCGAAACCCTTGGGCCTCGATACGCGGCTGCGGGCCTTGCGACCGGCCGACTGGCACACGGCCTTGCCACCCGGCCCGTCGGGGGAAATCAGCGTGACGCGGGCACCTTCCTTCACGAGCCGGCGCACCGCGGCGCCCGCGAGCCCTTCGAGCGACGCGGCCGAGCTGGCCGTGACCACGACCTTGTATCCCTTGATCTGCATGTGGCTGCTCCCCGCGCTCAGCCCGTGGCCGACTGGTGTCGGCCCTCGTGGATGTCGGTGTTCTCCTTGTGCTCGTTCGGCGGCTTCGCGAGCCATGCGCCGCCGTCGACGTAGAAGGTCTGGCCGGTGATGAAGCGACCGTTGGCCGAGCAAAGCCCGAGCACGGCCCCGGCGATGTCCTTCTCGCAGTCGCCCATCCTGCGCGCCGGAATCGTGCTGCAGATCGCCTCGTGGATGCCCGGGTTGGCGTTGCAGTACACGCGGTACGCGAAGCTGTCGCCCGCCGGGGTGATGCAGTTGACGTTGATGCCGTCGCCGCCGAACTCGTTGGCCGCGCTGCGGGTGAGGGCCTCGTTGGCGCCCTTGGTGATGTTGTAGTCGCTGGAATAAGTCATGCCGTTCAGCGCCCAGTGGGAGCTGAAGTTGATGAAGCTGCCGCCGCTCTTCTGCCGGCGGATGTAGGGAACGGCGGCCTGCATGGTCCACAGCGAATGGTAGAAGCCGGTCGCCAGCGTCATCGCGTAGTCCTCGTCGGGCTTCTCCAGGATCGGCCGCAGGGGTGCGATGCCCTGTGCGTTGTTGACCACGATGTCGATGCGGCCGAAGCGACGGACGGCCTCGTGCACCACGCCCTGGATCTGGCTCTTCACGCCCACGTCGGCCTGCACGTAATGGGCGCGGGCCGCGCCGCCGCGGATGGCCGCGATCAGCGGAACCATTTCCTCGTCGTTCTTCGGGTTGCGCGAGCAGTAGACGACCCGCGCGCCTTCCTTGAGGAACCGCAGCACGATGCCGCGGCCGATGCCCTGCGTGCCGCCCGTGACCATCGCCACCCTGCCGTCCAACCGTCCCATCGCTGCACCTCCGGCGAGTCAGCGACGAACTTTACACCTGTAAGGCGAATTATCAATCGTCAGGATTGCGCTGCGCCGCACCATGATTTGCGGGCAACAGGGGACACTCACTATTTTCCGAAAGGCAGGCGACCCGCGGTGTCTCGAGCCGCTCGACCAGAAAAATAGTGAGTGTCCCCTATTTTTCTATTTTCGGAACCAGGGGGTGGGGAGGGGGCGCTGGCGGGGCCACACCTCGTCCAGCGTGTTGCCGTCGTAGAGGCGGCCGTTCTTCATGACCTCGCGGATCGACAGGGTGTTGGTGATATCGACGAGCGGGTCGCGGTCGAGGATCACGAGGTCGGCGTACTTGCCGGCCTCGACGCTGCCGAACTCGGCGCCGCGGCCGATGGTGGTCGCCGACCCGAGCGTCGCGGCGCGCAGCACCTCGTGCGGCGTCATCCCGCCGGCGGCGTGCGCCTGCATCTCCCAGTGGAAGCCGAGTCCGGGTACCTCGCCGTGGCTGCCCACGCCGAGGAGGCCGCCGGCGCGCACGACCTTCGCGGCGCTCTCGGCCACGCGGGGGAACAGGTACTCGCGGGGATCGCGCCAGGTGCGCTGCAGGAACTTGATGTCCACCACGTAGTGCGGCGCGAAGCGTCCGAACTTCGGGTCGTCGTGCGGCGCATCGCGGGTGATGTAGTAGTCCTGCCCCTCGGGCCCGCCGTGCGTGATCATCAGCGTCAGCACGTAGCTGACCCCGGTGCGCGCCATCAACTGCACCACGTCGTCGTACAGCGGCACCACCGGCAGCGAGTGCTCGTTGCCCGCGAAGCCGTCCTGGATCTGCGTCAGGTCCAGCTTCAGCGCGAGCGCGCCCTCGCAGGTCGGCAGGATGCCCTGCTCGCGCGCCGCCATCGCCACCCACTGGCGCACGCGCCGGTTGCCGGTGCGGTACTCCTTCAGGTTGGGCGTGCGGTAGTGCTGCAGGTTGCGCGCGAGCACGGCCCGCACTTCCGGCAGCGACTCGAAGCGGTTGTACGAGAACAGCGCCGGGCCCGTGGAGTGGATGCGCGAGCCGACCACCAGCCCGGCATCGACCATGTCCTCGTACGCGAGCATGTCGATGCTGAGCGACGAGGGATCGAAGCCCGTCGTGACGCCATAGGCGAGGTTCTCGAGCGGTCCCCAGGGCTCGAAATCGAGCACGCCACGCCGGATGTCCGCGATATGGTCGTGCGCGTCGATGAACCCGGGCACGATGTAGCGTCCGCTCACGTCGCGGATCGTGGCCCCCTCCGGCACCCGCACACGCCCGCGCGGCCCGACCGCCTCGATGCGATCGTCCCGGATGACGACGTCCGCGTCCGCGATCACCTCGTCGCCCCGCATCGTCACCACGGTCGCGCCGCGCAGCACCAGCACGCCCTTCGGCGTGTCGCGCGGCACCTGCACCACCGCCGGGAACGCCTCGACGCCGCGCTGGCCGGGCACCGGCACGTCGGCCGTCCCGCCCGCCGACCCTGCCGCGTTCAACACCACGCTGGCGAGCGGCCGGCGATGGAACGTCGAGCCGACGGCCCAGGTGATCGTCCGCCCGCCGTCGGCCCAGGCGATGAAGTCCGCGCCGACGTCCGTCAGCTTGCGGTGGCGCACGGACGGCTGCCGCAGGTCGACGAGACGGTCCGCGCCCGTCGGCACCTCGACGAGGTGCAGCTGCTGCACGTGCTGCACCAGCGCCCAGCGTCCGTCCGGACTGACGCGGATGTCGTCCGGCGAGCCCGGTGCCTCCGAGAAATACCAGCCCGGGCCCTGCACGCCCAGCACACGCTCGCGACCCGACCCGTCGAGCGCGACCGAGTTGAGTCCGTCGGCGAAGGCCAGGTACACGCGACCCGGGACCGTCGTGAACTGCGGCGTGCCGCCCATCGTGTCGCGGGCGATCACCGTGCCGTCGCCGCCGCTCACGGGCAGGCGCACGAGGTCCGCCTGGCGCAGCGCGCCGTACTCCATGAAGCTCTGCAGCCGCACGCTGTTGCTCGAGCGCACGACGACCAGCTCGCGGCCGTCGGGCGTGAACACGGGATGCGTGTAGAACGCGGCCGTCGCGGTGACGCGTCGCGGTGCCTCGCCTCCGGCCAGCGGCGCCACCCACACCTGTCCGGCGTCGCGCGCGGTCCACGTGACGTACGCGAGCTGCCGGCCGTCCGGCGACCAGGACGGCTGGAACTCCGGGCGATCGTCCGTGGTCAGCCGCCGCGGCTGCCCGCTGCGCGCGAGCTCCATCACGTAGACCTTGCCGAGCGCGGAGAAGGCGATCCGGCGGCCGTCGGGCGAGGGCTGCGGATCCTGGATCAGGCGCGCGCGCACCGGGCCGGTCTCCTGGCGGATGGGCACGCGCAGGTCGGGGCCCACGTCGAGCGCGACGTGCGCGCGGAACGGGATCGGCGTCGCCCGGCCGGTGGCGAGGTCCACCCGTGCGAAGCCGCCGTCCTGCGTCAGCAGCAGCGACTTGCCGTCCGGCGTGAATACCGAGCGCGGCAGCAGGTCCTGGCCGGGCAGGACCATCAGCTGGTCCTGCTGCACCGGATACTCGAGCGGCCGATCCTCCTGCGTGACGAGATCCAGCACGCGCAGGCCCGTGCGCCCGTCGAGGCGCGTGGCGTAGACGAGCGTGCGACCGTCCGGCGAGACGCGAGGACGGAAGGCCGTGCCGAGGCTGAGATCCGGCCGCGGACCGCGCGGGGCCGACACGATCGTGTGCTCGGCGCCGCTCGCGAGGTCGAGGCGACGGATCGTCCACTCCGGCACCTTGTCGTAGTCCAGGTCGCCGACGTGCCCGGCGAAGTAGAGGTAACGTCCGTCGCGCGTCGGCGCGGCGCCGAGCACGTGACGCCAGGACTCGCTGTCCTGGTCGGGCTTCGCGCGGAACGGCAGAACCACGCGCTTCGGTCCGGCAGCGTCGGCCGCGTAGCTCCACAGCTCGAACGCGTTGCCCTCGGTCTGGTGGTGCTGCACGAAGATCGTGCGGCCGTCCGCCGACCACTCGGGCGAGATGAAGGTGTTGTGGTCGTCCTGGAACGAGAGCTGACGCGCCTGCGTGCCGTCCGCCCGCGCCACCCAGACGTTCTCGGCGCCCGAGCGGTCGCTCACGAACGCGATCGACGCGCCATCGGGCGAGTACACGGGCTGCGAGTCGAAGGCCATGCCGCGGGTCAGCCGACGGGCCTCGCCGCCCTCGACCGGCAGCGAGTAGAGGTCGCCGAGCAGGTCGAACACGATGGTGCGGCCGTCGGGCGACAGGTCGAGCGACATCCACGTGCCCTGCGTGGTGTCGAACTCGACGTGCCGCGTCGGTTGCAGCGGCAGGTTCGTGGCGACGTCCGCGGCCTGCGCGAGACCCGCGCAGGCGGCGAGGGAGAAGGCGATCAGCGGTAGGCGGGCGGCCATGGGTCCTGGGAATGCTGGGGTGAATAGCGGTCGCGCAGCGCCTTCTGGCGCGTGGCCAGCGACACGGCGACGCCGCGCACGTAGACCGCGAGCGGCGCGCTGGTCGGCTCGAGCGGATCGCCGTCCCACAGCACGAGGTCGGCGTCCTGGCCGCGCGCCACGCGGCCGTAGTGGTCGTCGAGGCCCCAGAGCCGCGCGGGATTCACCGTGATCGCCTTGAGCGCCTCGTTCCAGGGCAGGCCGTGCGCGACGGCCACGCCGGCGCCCTCGCGGATCGCCGAGCCCACGTTGTGGCTCTGGTGGATGCCGGGGACGAAGAACGCGACGGTCACGCCGGCCTTTTGCAGCAGTGCGGCGTTGTCCGCGCGCACGCCGAGGTCGTCGAAGGTCGCCGGCAGGTTCGCGAACGGGTCGAGCACGACGCCGACGCCGTTGGCCGCCAGCAGGTCGGCGGCGCGCCAGGCCTCGGTGCCGCCATAGACGATCACGCGGATGCCGTAGTCCTGGCCGAGCCGCACGGCCTGGCGGATGTCGGACTCGCGGTAGGCGAAGATCGCGAGCGGTACGCGGCCTTCGACCACGGGCTGCAGCGCCTCGGCGTCGAGGTGATTGAGCAGCTGGTCGCGCGGCCCGCCGGCGCCGCGGCCCGGCCGGTACCGCTTCGCCTCGTCGAACGCGTTGCGGATCAGCTGCCACTGCGCGCTGCGCGAGCCCGCGCCCTGCATCGCCGCCACGCCGCCCGTCACGATGAACAGGCCCGCCTTCGGGCGCTCGAGCAGGTCGGGCGATTCGTCGAGGCGCAGCAGCGCGCCGAGGCCGGAGAACGGCAGGTCGACCGAGCCGGTGGGATAGGAGACCGCGCGCGTCACGCCGTCGGCCCGGGCCTGCGGAATCAGCGTCGAGTTCGCGTTCAGCGCGTACTGCACGTCGAAGGCCGCGCCGAGCGGGCCCTTTGCGACTGCCTGGTCGGCGGTCTCCTTCATCGAGTACAGCTCGACGAGCCCGAGCTGCGTGCCCGCGCCCATCAGCCCGGCCGTGACGACGGCACCGCCCGCATCGACGACCCGCGCACCGGCGGGTGCCGTGCCGTTCGCCGTCACCGAGGCGATGCGGCCGTCCGCGACGACGAGGGTGGCGTGCTCGATGGGCGCGGCGGCCTCGCCCGTGTACACGCGCGCGTTCACGATCGCGAAGGTCTCGGCGGGCGCTGCGTGCGGCGCGAGCGCGACGCAGGCACCGAGCATGGCGAGGAGCCCGTGCAGGCGACTGGCGGCGGTCATGGCCGGCTCCCGATCGATGGCTGGCCCACGTCGAGATCCGACGTGGGTTGCCGGCGCGGGTCGTGGCGGTCGTACGCCAGCGCGCCGTCGATGAACACCTGGTCCGCGAGCGTGTAGACGCTGAACGGGTCGCCCGACCAGATCACCACGTCCGCGTTCTTGCCCGGCTCGAGCGTGCCGATGCGGTCGTCGAGGCCCATGGCGCGGGCCGGCACGCTCGTCACCCAGGTGATCGCGTGCTCCTTCGCAATGTCGATGCCCGCGCGTCGGCCGGCCGCCGTGGCCTTCGCGGCCTCGAGCACCAGACGCTGGCCGATGATGCCGGAGTCGGAGTGCATCATCACGCAGGCGCCGGACGCGTCGAGGATCGCCGCGTTCTCGCGGATGGCGTCGAGCGTCTCCTGCTTGTAGCCCCACCAGTCGGACCACACGGCCGAGCAGGTGCCCGACTGCTTCAGCTGCGCGGGGATCTTGTAGGCCTCCACCGCGTGGTGGAACGCGGTGATCCGGAAGTCGAACTCGCGCGCGAGGTCGAGCAGCTCGGCCATCTCGTCGGCGCGGTAGCAGTGCATGTGCACCTTGATGTCGCCGTGCAGCACGCCCGCGAGCGTGTCCATCTTCATGTCGCGCTTCGGCGGGCGCTTCTCGTCGCCGCGCTCGTAGGACTCCCATTCGCGCAGGTAGTGCCTGGCCTGCAGGAAGGCGTCGCGGTAGCCCGCCATGTTGCCCATGCGGCTCGAGGGGAAGCGGCCGGCGTCGCCGTAGTTGTACTTCGGGTTCTCGCCGCAGGCCATCTTCAGCGAGTACGGCGCGCCCGGGAATTTCCGCGCCTGCACGGTCGTCGCCGGCACGGTGTGCAGCACGACGCCGCGGCCGCCGAAGAGGTTGGCCGAGCCCGGCAGCACCTGCACCGTCGTCACGCCGGCGGCGAGCGCCGCGTCGAAGGCCGGGTCCTGCACCGTGATCGAGTGCTCGGCCCAGGTGTGCGCGCCGTTCGGGTCGGTGGTCTCGCTCACGTCCGAGTGGCCGAAGTCGGTCGAGGCGAACGGGAACGGGAAGTTGCCGAGGTGCGTGTGGATGTCGACGATGCCGGGCGTGACCCAGCGGCCCTTGGCGTCGATCACCGTGACGCCCGCGGGGGCCGCGACGGCGGCGCCCACGGCGACCACCTTGCCGTCGCGCAGCAGCACGCTCGCGTCCTCGAGCCGGTGCCCGGCGCCGTCGAGCACCGTGGCGCCCGTGATCAGGGTGTCGACGCGCGGCAGCGGCCGGTAGGTGCTCGGGTACGGGTCGAGCGTGAACGGCAGCGGTTCGCGCGGCCGGTCGGGAGGAGCCGCGCCCGGGTGGCGGCCGCCGCGGTCGTGGTCGCCACCGGGAGGGCGTCCGCCCGGCGGAGGCGGATCCGCCGCGACCGCGACCGACGCGAGGCCGCAGGCGAGGATCAGTGCGGCCGCAATTCGCACGAGCTCGAGCCCGTGGCGGCGGGGAAGGCAGGGTTGGGACTGCATGCGCTGCACGTTGCCACTTCGTTCGTTGCTTGGGAAGAACCCGCGCGTGCTCAGCCCGGGTGACGCTTCGGGTTGCAGCGCGCCATCCACTCGAGCAGCTCGGCGCTGCCCTCCTGGTCGAGGCCGTGGACGATGTCGCCGTAGACGTCGTCGCGTTCGTCCTGGCCGAGCTTGAACTTCACCCGCCCGCCGCGCACGAGCATGCGGAAGCCGACGACGCGCTCGGCCAGCTTGCGATAGCGCGGACCCATCTCGCCGGCGTGCCAGGCGTGCTCGCGGTGGGCTTCCATGGCGCCGACCATGTCTTCCATCAGCGGGTCGAGCTCGGCGTCGGTGGCGATGAACTCGACGTCGACCACGAACTGCGCCGAGGCGTAGTTCCAGGTGGGCGCCTGCGTGCGATCGGCCATCCACGACGGCGAGACGTAGCCCTGCGGGCCCATGAACAGCACCAGGGCGCGCGGGTGGGAGCGCAGGGCGACCACCTGCGGATTGCCGCGCGAGTAGTGGCCGTGCAGCTCGAGCAGCCGGCCCTCGTCGTCGAAGCGCGGCCGCAGCGGCAGCGGTGTGGCGAGGAAATCCGGTGCCGCGCTCACGATCCACGCCAGCGGGAACTCCCTGATCAACCGGGCGACGTCCGCGGCACCCGGCGGCGCGTAGCGGTCGGTCGGGGCGTTCACGCGGTCTCCGTCGCCAGCTTCGAGCGCGACATCGAGTAGCCGAAATACACGACCACGCCCGTCAGCGCATAGCCCGCGAGGAAGAGGATCGGCGCCGGCTGGCCGAGCGTCGCCTGGCGGATCAGGTCGGCGATCACCGGCACGATCATCGTCAGGCACAGCAGGATCGCGCCGACCGGCACGTAGCCGATCCACACCCGGCCGACGTGGAAGCCGCCGAACGGGATGCGAAACGGCCGGTGCAGCCCGGGCTGGGTCGTGCGCAGCCACATCACCGAGAGCGCGACCACGATGAAGGCGAGCCCGATGCCGATGCTGACGAGGTCGCCGAGCAGCGACAGCGGCAGGAGCGCGGCGGCCAGCGCGGCGACGACGCCGAGCAGGATCGTGCCGAGGTGCGGTGTCTGGAAGCGCCGGTGCAGCTGGCTGAACAGCGGCGGCAGCAGCCCGTCGCGCGACATCGCGAAGGTCACCCGCGACTGGCCGTAGGCGTTCACCAGCAGCACCGAGGACAGTCCCATCAGCGCGCCGACCTTCACCAGCACCGCGAAGCCGGGGTGGCCCATGCGGTCGACGGCGACGGCGATCGGGTCGGGCACGCCGAGCTCGCGGTACGGCACGACGCCCGTCAGCACCGCGGCCACCACGATGTAGATCAGCGTGCAGGCGACCAGCGAGCCGAGGATGCCGATCGGCAGGTCGCGCTCGGGATTGCGCGCCTCGGCCGCGGCCGTCGAGACCGTCTCGAAGCCGAGGTAGGCGAAGAACAGGATCGAGGCCGCGCGCATCACGCCGGGCCAGCCGTACATGAAGCCGCCCTCGTTGGGCGGCACGAACGGCGTCCAGTTCGCGGGATCGACCACGCCGATGCCGATGGCGATGAACCCCATCAGCACCGCGACCTTGACCGTGACCAGGAAGTTGTTGACCGCCGC
Source organism: Pseudomonadota bacterium (assembly GCA_052035645.1). Lineage (GTDB taxonomy): Bacteria > Pseudomonadota > Gammaproteobacteria > Steroidobacterales > Steroidobacteraceae > RPQJ01. The sequence goes on along the minus strand of JBPOHK010000027.1, from coordinate 155,147 downwards.
CGAGGCCGAGATGCCGAGCGTGAGCACCACGGTCACCACGCCGATGGCGAGCGCGGCCACCAGGTTGAACGAGCCGGTGAGCAGGAAGGTCGTGCCGTGGCCGGAGGGCAGGGCCTGGATCAGCGGGGTCGCGAGCGAGGCCGGCACGACGACGCCCAGGTCGCGCATCAGGCTGGCGAAGTAGCCCGAGAAGCCGACCGCGAGCGTCGCGGCGGCCATGCCGTACTCGAGGATCAGCAGCCAGCCGATGCTCCAGGCGAACACCTCGCCCATCGCGGCATAGCAGTAGGTGTAGGCCGAGCCGGCGACCGGCATGGTCGAGGACAGCTCGGCGTAGCACAGCGCGGTGAGCGCGCAGGCGGCGCCCGCGATGACGAAGGAGAGCATCACGGCCGGGCCCGCGAAGTGCGCCGCGGCGTTGCCGGGCATCACGTAGATGCCGGCGCCGAGGATGCAGCCGATGCCGAGCAGGATCAGGTTGAGCGGGCCGAGCGAGCGGCGCAGGCCCTGCTGGCCGGCCTCCCGCTGCAGCGCCGCCAGCGACTTGCGCGCCAGCAGGCGCCCCGTGCCCGACGAGCCCTGCGTCATGGTCGAACGCGCCCCCACCCGTGGATGTCGGTCGAGCTTACGAGGTCCGCCCGCGGTCCGTTCCATCGAAAGGGTCTCGCATCTGCGAGAACGGGCCGGTCCTCATCGCATCCACAGGCCGGCCGGCACGCGCAGCACTCGATCGCCCGCGGCCGAGCCGACGTAGAGATCCGCGCCTGCCTGCACGGCGACGGTGGCGAGTCCGAGCGGCGGGCCGGCGTGCGCGAACACCTCGCGGGCCTGCAGCGTGCCGGGATCGACGGCGAGTACGTGGAACGCCGCGCCGCACGGGTGCCCGGGCACGACGAAGCAGCCGGTCAGATCGGCGTCCGCCTGCAGCCCGGCCACCAGCAGGCGTCCGTCCGCAGCCCACGCAAGGTTGTCGGGCTGGACGACGCGCGCGGTGGCGAGCAGGCGCCCGCCCGGCAGCGCGTACTTGCGCAGTTCGCCCGCTCCGGCACGCACGGCCACGAACATCGCCTGTCCGTCGTGCGACACCTGCACTCCGTTCGGCAAGGGGGCCTCCGTGCCGGGCACTGGCGCGATGCCGTGATCCGGGTGCCAGCGCAGCACGACCCCGGTATTCGTGCCGCGCGCGGCGTCCTCGTGCTGCTCCGCCATCGTGCGGCGCGGGTCCATGTATTGCGTGACGACGAAGCCGCCGTCCGGCAGCGCTGCGACGTCGTTCAGGAACGCATGGGCAGGTGCCGGCACGCAGCCCCGCCACGCGAGGCGCGTGCGTGCGCCGTGCCCGAGCAGCTCGAAGATCTCCACCGACTCGCGCCGGCCGTGATTGACGACCAGCAGCTGCCAGCGACCGTCGCCGCGCCGCGAGAGGTGCACACCGTGGGGAGAGAGCGCGGCGCCGATCTCGTCGCGGCAGGTCGTCTCGCCCCAGCGGTCCGGCGACGCCTCCGCCACGGCGGTGGGGTAGAGTGGATGCACCTCGCGCGTGCCGAGGTCGAGCCGCGCGAGGCCGCCCGGCTGCCAGAGCATGCGCCGCTCGGCGTCGAACCCGACGTTCGACTGGCTCACGAGGAGCTGGCCGCCGCCCGGCAGCACTTCGAGATCCTCCGAGCCGCGCAGCCCGCACAGGGGCTCGAGCCCGTCGCGCGGCAGGCAGTCCAGGATCTCCTGCGCGGCCGTCGCCTGCGCGAACGCCAGCAGACACGAACCCAGCAGCCACAGGCTGCGAGCCGCCCCAAAGGCCCGGTTCCTGCGCAGCGCAGCGTGCATCGCGACTCCCCCCGTGCGTTCGGATCGAGGCCGTCCGTTCCGGTCCGGCTCGTCACCGTTCGCGCCCAAGCCTAGCGAGCGCACGGCGGCCCGTCGAACGGCGACCGGCCCCGGGGTGCCGGCGGCGCGGGCCCACCCGGACGCCCCAGACCGGCTGGCCCTGGCGGCTAACCTATACGACAGGATGAGAGTAATTCGCAGCAAATCACCATTTTTGTGCGCCGCAGCGCATAACCTGTTTGACAGGTTATCAATTTACCGGCTAGCCTCCGCGGCAAATACGGCTCGACGGGGGAGCCCAAAGATGGGTCAGGCGGCCGAAAGCAGGCCAAGCGCGATCACGCACCGGGCGGACCCGTCCGGCCGGCGGGCGGCCGCGTGAGCACGTCGCCCGACCGCTTCCTCACCGCGGCCGCGCGCAGCCGCGTGCAGGACGTCGTCGACGCGCTGCGCCGGACCTATGCCTCGCGCGTGAGCACGGTCGCGACGGTGCGCGAACAGCACGGGCGCGGCGAGGCACTCAACGCGGGCGCGCCGCCCGACGCCGTCGTCTGGCCCGAGACCACCGCCGAGGTCGCCCACATCGTCGCGCTCTGCGCCGGCCACGACGTGCCCGTGATTCCTTTCGGCACCGGCACCTCGCTCGAGGGCCACGTCAGCGCGCCGTACGGCGGCATCTGCATCGACCTCTCGCGGATGAACGCCGTGCTCGCCGTGCACCCGGAGGACGCCGACTGCGTGGTGCAGAGCGGCATCACGCGCACGCAGCTGAACGACTACCTGCGCGACACGGGCCTGTTCTTCCCGGTCGACCCGGGCGCCGACGCGAGCCTCGGCGGCATGCTCTCGACCCGCGCCTCGGGCACGACCACCGTGCGCTACGGCGCGATGCCGGCCCAGGTGCTGGCGCTCGAGGCCGTGCTCGCCGACGGTCGCGTGGTGCGACTCGGCACGCGCGCGCGCAAGTCCTCGGCGGGCTACGACCTCGTCCGCCTGTTCGTGGGCGCCGAGGGCACGCTCGGCATCGTCACCGAGATCACGCTGCGGCTGCATCCGCGCCCCGAGGGCGTCGGCACCCTCACCTGCGTGTTTCCCTCCATGCGCGAGGCGGTCGACACCGTCGTCGCGCTGAGCCAGACGGGCGTCGCCATCGCGCGCATCGAGTTCCTCGACGAAGTGCAGGTGCGCGCCTGCAACGTGTACTCGAAGCTCGAGCTGCCCGAGCAGCCGATGCTGTTCATCGAGTTCCACGGGCTCGAGGCCGCGCTGCAGCACCAGATCGACGTCGCGCGCGCGATCACCGCCGACTTCGGCGGCCGCGTGATCGGCGAGGCCACGGGTGACGAAGAGCGCGAACGCCTGTGGAAGGCGCGTCACGCCGCCTACTTCGCCGCGCTGGCGCTGCGGCCCGGCTGCGTCTCGGTCGTGGCCGACGTGTGCGTGCCGATCAGCGCGCTCGCCGAGTGCGTGGTGCGCACGCGTGCCGACATCGACGCCGCCGGCCTGCACGCGCCGATCCTCGGCCACGTCGGCGACGGCAACTTCCACGTCATCTTCCTGCTCGACCCGGACGCGAAGGACGAGCAGGCCCGCGCCGACGCGGTGTACGACGCGCTGATCGAGCGCGCGCTCGCCGCCGGCGGAACCTGCACGGGCGAGCACGGCATCGGCCTCGGCAAGCGCGAGAAGCTGCTGCGCGAGGCGGGCGGCGACGCCGTCGGGCTCATGCGCGCCGTCAAGGACGCCTGGGACCCGAGGGGCCTGCTCAATCCCGGCAAGATCTTCCTGCCCGACCCATCCACCCACTGACCGACGCACCACACGAGAAAAGACCAGGAGTCGCCGTCATGAACGCATACAACCGGCTCAGCCTCGCCATCGCCTGCGCCCTGGCCGGCGCCGCCGTGGGTCTTCCCGGGCGCGCCATCGCCGCCGAGCCCGCTGCCCAGGAGCTCGAGGAGATCGTCGTCACGGCCCGCAAGCGCGAAGAACGCCTGCAGGACGTGCCCATCGCCGTGTCGGCCATCGGCAACGACGTGATCGAGCGCGAGCAGATCAACGCCGTGCGCGAGATCGCGGCCTTCACGCCGGGGCTCATCATCAACTCGGACGGCGGCGGCCGCGCGTTCGTCTCCATCCGCGGCGTCGGCACCACGCTGATCGACACCGTGCAGCCGGGCGTCGGCATCTTCGTCGACGGCATCTACCAGGCGAACACCTCCTACCTGAACAACCCGATGCTCGACGTGGACCGCGTCGAGGTGCTGCGCGGTCCGCAGGGCACGCTGTTCGGCAACAACACGCTCGGCGGCGCCATCAACGTGGTCACGCGCGTGCCGACGGACGAGTTCTCCGGGCGCTTCTCGGCCGACATGGCCGGCACGGACAACTACTACACCTACTCGGGCAGCCTCTCCGGCCCGATCGTCGAGGGCAAGCTGCGCGGCCGCATCGCCGCCTCGTACCACGAGAACGAGGGCTTCTCCGAGAACCTGCTGGCCGGCGGCAATGCGCGGCCCGTCAACAGCCACGCCGTCAACGCCACGCTGGTGTGGGACCCGACTGATTCGGCCAACGTCACGTTCAACGCCTACTCGAGCAGCCTGCGCGCCTCGACCACGGCGTACGGCAGCCCCGACGGCCCGACCGACTACGTCGAGGACGTGCTGCTCAACACCAACAGCATCGTCCGATACGACTACATGGGCGCCAACCTCAAGGGTGTGTTCGACCTGGCCGGCATCGGCAGCACGCTGACGGTGATCGCCGCCTACGACGACAAGGACGGCAAGGGCAAGGGCGACGCCGACTACGGCCCCGTCGACTTCGCCCGCATGCACGACGGCCACAACACGCTGCAGACCACCACCGGCGAGGCGCGCTTCGACACGCAGTGGAACGACGGGTTGAGCACCCTGGTCGGCGTGTTCGCCAGCCGATCCAACCTGCGCAACGTGTTCTTCAACGACCTGCCGTTGTTCGGCGTCACCAACGTGCCTTCGGCGCTGGCCAGCAGTACCGACTCCTTCGCGGTGTTCGCCAACGTGTTCTGGGACATCACCTCCTCCCTCGAGCTCTCGGCGGGCCTGCGCTACGACGACCAGTCGGTGGACTCGGTCAACGAGATCAGCGGCTTCAAGGCCGAGTACAGCGCCGACGAGTGGCAGCCGCGCCTCGCCGTCACCAAGCACTTCTCGGACGACATGATGGTCTACGGCTCGATCTCGAGGGGCTTCCGCGGCGGCGGCACCAACGTGCCCGGCGCCCCGAACCCGGTGTACGAGGGCGATTCGGTGTGGACCTACGAGATCGGCAGCAAGATGGCGCTGCTCGACCGCACGCTGTCGCTGAATCTCGCGGCGTACTACAACGACTATTCGGACTACATCGGCCAGAACTCGCTCTATCCGGTCGGCAACACCTTCATCGCCATCAACCTGAACACGGGCGACGTGAAGAGCTACGGCGTGGAACTCGAGGGCGCGTGGCAGGCGACCGAGCGCTTCTCGCTGTCGGCCAACGTCTCGGTGAACCACACGCGCATCACCGACGATTCGCAATACGAGGACACCACCGGCCGCACGCTGCCCTCGGACCGCATCCTGTTCGTGCCGGACTGGACCTATTCGACCACGGCCAGCTACACGGTGCCCGTGGGCGAGGCGAGCCGCTTCCGCTTCGACGCCACCGTACTCGGCAAGGGCGATCGCCTGGGCTCTTCGCTCAGCGAAACGTACGCGCCGGAGCTCGAGGCGTATCATCAACTCAATGCGAGCATCACCTGGGCCCATGGTCCGTGGGAGCTCTCGCTCTGGGGCACCAACCTCACCGACGAGATCTACTACGAGTCCTACCTCGACTCCTCGGTGCTCAGCGAGGCCGGCTTCTCCGGCCCACTGGTGCACAACCTCGGCATCACCAGCGACGGACGGCGCTACGGCGTGCGCGTCGCCGCGAAGTTCTGACGGTCCGTGCCGTCCCGGCGCATGCACGCATACGCCGGGGCGGCCATGGATCGCGCGGGGCCGGGGGGCCGTGACGTGATCGCCCCCCTGCACCTGAGCGCCGCCAACCTCGGCCTCGTCCCGCCCGACGTGCACGCCCCGGCCTACGACCGGCGCGAGCTGGTGCCGAGCCTCGTGCACATCGGCGTCGGCGGCTTCCACCGCGCGCACCAGGCGCTCTACCTCGACGACCTGATCGACCTCACCCTCGATACGCAGTGGGGCTACTGCGGCGTCGGCCTGCTCCCGCAGGACCTCGGCATGCGCAACGCGATGCTGTCGCAGGACTGCCTGTACACCGTCGTCGAGCGCGGGCCCGAAGGCGACTCGGCGCGCGTCGTGGGCTCGATCGTCGACTTCCTCTTCGCACCCGACGACCGCGAGCGCGTGCTGGCGAAGCTGGCCTCGCCCGAGTGCCGCATCGTCACGCTCACGATCACCGAAGGCGGCTATTACCGCAACGACGCGACCGGCGAGTTCCTCGACACGCATCCCGACGTCGTCCGTGACCTCGCGCACCCCCACGCGCCGGACTGCTCGTTCGGCTACCTGCTCGAGGGCCTCGACCGCCGTCGCCGGGCCGGCCTCGGGCCGTTCACGATCTTTTCGTGCGACAACCTGCAGCACAACGGCGAGGTGGCGAGACGCATGCTGCTGGCGTTCGCCGAGTTGCGCGACCCGGCGCTGCGCCGCTGGATCGAGGAGCACGTCGCCTTCCCGAGCTGCATGGTCGATCGCATCGTGCCCGCCACCACGGACGAGCACCGCGCACTGGTCGCCGACAGCTTCGGAATCGCCGATGCCTGGCCGGTCGTGACCGAGCCGTTCCGGCAATGGGTGATCGAGGACTACTTCCCGCACGGCCGCCCGTCGTGGAAGCGCGTCGGCGCGCAGATGACCACGGACCTCGAGCCGTACGAGCGCATGAAGATGCGCCTGCTGAACGGCAGCCACCAGGCCCTGGCCTACATCGGCCTGCTGGTCGGCTACGAGTACGCGCACGAGGCCGTCGGCGACCCGACCCTCCGCGCGCTCGTGCGGCGGATGATGGCCGACGAGGTCGCGCCGCTCCTGAAGCCCGTGCCCGGCATCGACCTCGATGCGTACCAGCGCACGCTGCTCGAGCGCTTCGCCAACCCGGCGGTCGGCGACCGCCTCGCGCGCATCGCCACGGACAGCTCGACCCGCATGCCGAAGTTCGTGCTGCCGTCGATCGCCGAGAGCCTGCGCCGCGGCGGGCCGATCGACGTGCTCGCCTTCACGGTCGCGGCGTGGTTCCACTACCTCGCCGGGCGCGACGATCGCGGCCTGCGGCTCGAGATCGTCGACCCGCAGCGCGAGCGGCTGATGCGCGCGGCGGCCGACCCGGACGTCGACTGCGAGGCCCTGTTCGGGCTCGCCGACCTGATCGAGCCGGCCATCGCGCAGTCGCCGCGCTTCCGCGACCTCGTGCAGCGCATCTTGCGCAGCTTCCGCACCCAGGGCGCGCGCATGACGCTCGAGCGCTACCTCGACACGAGCACCATGCAATGAGCTCGGAGCCCGACCCGCTCGCGCAACTGCCGGACCAGCTGCGGGCAGTGACGCCCGGCATCCCCGAGCGCGACATCGCCCGCTTCATCGCCGCGCTGGCGTGCGGCGAGACGTACGCGCCCTGCCCGGAGTCGCAGCCGCGGGACGGCGTGCCGGCCGGCACGGTCACGACGCACCGCCACACGGGCACGCTCGTCTATCCCGGCGTGAGCCGCGACGTGTCCGTCTACCTGCCGGCGGATCCCGCGCGGATCGGACCGCTGGCGCTGATGGTGTTCCAGGACGGCGCGATGTATCTCGGCCCCGACGTCGGGGCCGCCACCGTGTTCGACAACCTGATCGCCGCCGGCGAGATGCCGCCGTGCGTCGGGCTGTTCGTGCAGCCCGGCGAACCGGGCCCGGGCCTGCCGGTCTACGGCGGCACCGGCAACCGCAGCGTCGAGTACGACTCGCTCGGCGACGATTACGCGCGCTTCCTCATCGACGAGCTGGTGCCCGCGTTCACGGCCGGCCTCGCGCTGTGGAACGATCCGGCGGGCCGCGCGATCTGCGGCCTCAGCTCCGGCGGCATCTGCGCGTTCAACGCCGCGTTCGAGCGGCCAGAATTATTTGCGCGCGTGATCAGCCACTGCGGCAGCTTCGTCGACATCCGCGGCGGCCACCAGCTGCCGGCGCGGGTGCGCGCCGCCGAGCGCAAGCCGCTGCGCGTGTTCCTGCAGAGCGGCGCGCACGACCTCGACATCCTCTACGGCTGCTGGCCGCTCGCCAACCGCCAGCTCGCCTCGGCGCTGGAGTACCGCGGCTACGACTACCAGCTGGTGATGGGCGAGGGCGGGCACTCGCTGCGCCACGGCGGCGCGCTGTTCGCCGACACCCTGCGCTGGCTGTGGCGCGACTGGCGCGCGGCGCGATCCGCCGCGCTCAGGTGAGATTGCGCCGGTGCTGCGCGCGGGCGAGGGAATTCACCGACAGGTCGAAGTGGCAGGACATCGCGGCCGCGGCGCCGATCGGGTCGCCCTCGCACACGCGATCGACGACCGCCTCGTGCGCGTCGACGATGCGGACGATCTCGGCGGCCGAGCGCTGCTCGCTGTAGTCCTCGCGCAGGGAGCGCGTGATCGCGTCGTGCAGGGCGGACAGCACCAGCGAGTTGAGCGGATTGCCGCTCGCCACCGCGAGGGTCTCGTGGATGGCGAGATCCGCGGCCATGCGTCGCGCGTCGTCGCCCTCGGCGGCGCGCATCTCCCGCACGAGTTCGCGCAGGCGGGCGCGCTGCGCCTCGGTGGCGAAGCGTGCGGCGAGCTGCGCCGTCTGCACCTCGATGCCCCGGCGCAGCTCGATGACGTGCATGGGCGTCGCGTGCGCGGTCTGCAGCGCGTGGCCGAAGATCTGCGCCAGCGGCGAGGGGTTCACGGCGAGCACGCGCGGCCGCCGGCCGGTGCCGATCTCGAGCACGCCGAGCGCGGCCAGCAGGCGGTAGGCCTCGCGCACGCTGCCGCGGCTCACCTGCAGTTCCTTGCAGATCTGCACCTCGCTGTCGACCGTGTCGCCCGGGCGCAGGCTGCGCTCGCTGATGCGGTCGAGCAGGTGCCGCGCGACCTGTGCCGGCACCGTGTCGACACTGAGGGCGTGGTGGCTGCGAAAGTCCGTGCTCATTGCGATTCCCGGCGCGCGGGCTGTCGGACAGCCGCGCGTGTTGCAGACAGAGGGACGCGTTCCTGCCGGGCAGGCGAGGATGCGCCGCGGGTCACCGGAGAATAGTGAGCGTGCAGGATTTCACAATCAAGCCGGACGGGACGGAGCCGGGCGGGAGCGCGCCGGACCTCGCACGGGTGTCGGACAGCACGCGGGCCACCCTGCTGCTCGTCGCGCTGCTCGTGGCCTGCGGCGGCGCGATGCGCGTGGTCTTCAGTCCCTTGCAGGAACTCGCCAAGCACGACCTCGCGCTCAGCGACCTGCAGCTCAGCTTCGTGCAGGGACTCGCCGCCTCGATCCCCATCGCGATCCTGGCGCTGCCGATCGGCCGGCTGGTCGATCGCGGCAACCGGGCCCGCCTGCTGACGATCCTGACGGCGGTGAGCCTCCTGGGCACGGTCCTCACCGCCACCGCGCCCGGCTTCGTCGGGTTGTTCGTCGCGCGCATGCTGGCCGGGCTCGGTGCGCTCTGCGGCATCACCGTCGCCATTTCGCTGGCCGCCGACCTCAGTGCGCTCGAGCGCCGCGGCCGCGCGGTCCTGCTGCTTTCGGTGGGCCAGGCCGTCGGCATGGCGATCGGGTTCGCGCTCGCGGGGGCGCTGCTCGCCGCGAGCGGCACGGGCTGGTTCGGGCTCGCGCCCTGGCGCGCCGTGCACCTGGCCTTCGGCATCGGCATCGCCGCACTGCTGGGCCTGGCGGTGCTGCGCCTGCGCGAACCGGCGCGCCAGGAACTCGGCAACCTCGTGCACCCGCCGATCGGCGAGGTGCTGCGCGAACTGTGGCGGCGCCGCGCGTATCTCGGCCCCCTGTTCGTCGGACAGATCGGCGTCGTGATGGCGGACGTGGCCGCGGGGATCTGGGCCGCGCCCGTGCTGACCCGCGACCACGGCCTGCGGCCCGAGCAGTTCGCCGCGGCGATCGGCCTCGCGGTGCTCGTGCCCGGCATCGTCGGCTCGATCATCGGCGGCCACGCCGCGGATGCCGGGCTGCGCAGCGGCCGGCAGGGCGGCATGCTCTACGGCGCGATCGTCGCCGCCGCGGTCTCGGCGCCGGCGGCGCTGTTTCCGCTGGCCGACACGCTGGCGGGCTTCACCGGAGTGCTCGGCCTGTTCCTGCTGTGCGGCGCGATCACCGGGCTCATCACCGCGACCGTGCTCGCCACCGTCATCCCGAACGAGATGCGCGGCCTGTGCGTCGCGGCCTTCATCGTCGTCAGCTCGGTGATCGGCATGGGCGTGGCGCCGACCGCGGTCACGCTGGTCGCCGACGCGCTCGGCGGCGAATCGCAGCTCGCGACCGCGCTGGCCGGCTCGGGCGTGGTCGCCAGCATCGCTTCGCTGCTAGCCTTCGCCATCGCGGCCACGCGGCTGCCGCAAGCAGGGGGAGCGCGCCATGGCTGAAGCCACCGGACCGGACGAGATCGTCGCAGCCACCCGCCACGGACTCGTGCGCGGCGCACGCGCCAACGGCGTGCGCAGGTTCCTCGGCGTGCCCTACGCCGCGCCGCCGGTCGGAGATCTGCGCTTCGAGCGGCCCCGGCCGCCCCCGGCGTGGACGGGCGTGCGAGACGCCACGCAGCCGGGCCCGACCGCGCCGCAGTTCCACCGCGACTTTCCCGGGCTCGACATCAAGCCGCTGGTCGGCACGGGCTGGGCGAGGGGCGACGACTTCCTCACCGTCAACGTCTGGTGCCCCGACGACGACGGTGCCGGTCGTCCGGTCATGGTGTTCATCCACGGCGGCGCCTGGGCGCTCGGCAGCAAGGACGCCGCCGTCAACGACGGCACCGGGTTCGCGCGCTCGGGCGTGGTGTGCATCAACATCAACTACCGGCTCGGCGTCGAGGGCTTCGTGCCCATCGAGGGCGTGCCGACCAACCTCGGCCTGCGCGACATGCTGTTCGCGCTGCAGTGGGTGCAGGAGAACGCCGCGGCGTTCGGCGGCGACGCCGGCAACGTGACCGTGTTCGGCGAGTCGGCCGGCGGCATGTCGATCGCCAACCTCGTCGCGTCGCCGCTCGCGAAGGGACTGTTCCGCCGCGCCATCATCCAGAGCGGGCACGGCCACATGCTGCGGCCCGTCGAGGTGGCGCAGCGGCTGACGCACGCGCTCGCGAAGTTCATGGAGGTGACGCCGGACCGTGCCGGCTTCGCATCCCGCTCGATGGGCAAGGCCGTCTCCGCGCTGATGCACGCGCAGAAGCCGACGACGCGCATCGACCTGCGCACGCCGGACGGACGCGAGCCGACCTTCGGGCTCAGCCGGTTCGTGCCCGTGTACGGCGACGACGTGCTGCCGGTGCACACGCTGGAGGCGTTGAAGCAGGGCGCGGGCGCGGACGTGCAGGTGCTGATCGGCACCAACCGCGAGGAGATGAACCTCTACTTCGTGCCGACGAAGATCCGCCAGTGGATGTTCCGGCCGCTCGCGGGCTACCTCGTCGGCAAGTCCGAGCCCCACGCGCGTGCCGCGCTGCGCGCCTACGGCATGGGCCGCGGCCGCCGGACGGGCGACGCGTTCGCGGAATGCCTGCACGACCTGGTGTTCCGGCTGCCCGCGCGGCGCTACGCCGAGGCGTTCCGCGGGCGCCTGCACGTCTACGAGCTGGAGTGGCCCTCGCCCGCGTGCGAAGGCCGGCTCGGCGCCTGCCACGGCCTCGAGTTGCCGTTCGTGTTCGACACGCTCGCCACCACGACCGGCGTGCAGGGCTTCACCGGCCCGAACCCGCCGCAGGCGCTCGCCGACCGCATTCACGGCCTGTGGGTGCAGTTCGCCCGCAGCGGCGAACTGCCGTGGGCCTCGTTCGACGCGAACGCGCGGCCGGTGTACCAGCTCGCGCGCGGCGAAGTGCAGCGCGAGGCCGAACTGCCCGCGGCGGCGATCGTGCCCTGAACCAACCGACTTCGAACGGACAGACCCCAGGCGAGAAGGACCCATGAACGCCCCGATGCCCAACGCGAAGAGCCAGCACCTCGTCGATCCGGCCCTGCGCCCGCTGCTCGAAATGCTGCCGCAGATCGAGCTGACCGAGGCACTGCTGCCCGAAGTGCGTGCCAACCCGTTCCCGCTGGAGCGCGATCTCGAGACGGAGGCGAAGGCCGACAAGCTCGAGCTGAAGGTGCCGGGCCCGGCCGGCGCGCCCGACGTGCCGCTCACGATCTACCGGCCGAAGGGCGTGACGCAGGCGCTGCCGTGCTTGTACCAGATCCACGGCGGCGGCTACGTCGCCGGTTCGTCCGAAGCCTACGAGCCGCTCATGCGTCCGCTCGCGGTGCGCCTGCAGTGCGTGGTGGTTTCGGTGGACTATCGACTCGCGCCCGAGACGCGCTTCCCCGGCGCGATCGAGGACTGCTACGCGGGCCTGCAGTGGATCTTCGCGCACGCGCACGAGCTGGGCATCGACGCCGCGCGCATCGGCATCACCGGCGACAGCGCGGGCGGCGGGCTCGCGGCGGCGCTCGCACTGCTGGTACGCGACCGCGGCGAACTGCGCCTCGCGTTCCAGCACCTCGTCTACCCGATGATCGACGACCGCACCTGCGTGGCGAAGGATCCCAACCCGTACGCGGGCGAGTTCGTGTGGACGCGGCCGAACAACGCGTTCGGCTGGCGCGCGCTGCTCGGCGTCGAGCCGGGTTCGCCGGGCGTCTCGCCGTACGCGGCGGCGGCGCGGGCCGAGGACGTCGCCAACCTGCCGCCGACGTTCATCTCGACCGCCGCGCTCGACCTGTTCGTCGACGAGAACCTCGAGTACGCGCGGCGACTGATCCGCGCCGGCGTGCCCGTCGAGCTGCACGTGCATCCCGGCGCCTACCACGGCTTCGACGTGTTCACCCAGGCGCCGGTGGCGCTCGAGGCGCAGCGCATCACGCTCGCGGCGCTCGGCCGGGCGCTGCACCCGGCGGGTTGAGGCCGCGCCGCAGCCGGGGCACGAGGCGCATGCCGCCCACCGTCACCTGCATCGGCGAGCTGCTGTGGGACGTGCTGCCGACCGGCCGCGTGCTCGGCGGCGCGCCCGCGAACGTCGCGTTCCACCTCCGGCAGCTCGGCCTGCCGGTGAGGCTGGTCACGCGGCTCGGCCGCGACGAGCCCGGCGAGGCCGCGCGTGAGGCGCTGCGCGCGCACGGCCTGCCGGTCGACGACGTGCAGTGGGACGACGAACTGCCGACCGGCGCGGCGCACGTGACACTCGACGCCGCCGGGCAGGCGTCGTACCGGTTCGTCACGCCTGCCGCGTTCGACGCGATGGTGGCACCCGCGTTCGCGCCCGAGGTCGTGGTGTTCGGATCGCTGGCGCAGCGCGACGAGCGGTCGGCGTCGGCGCTGCAGGCCTTCGTCGCGCGCGCAGGCCGGCGCGTCTACGACATCAACCTGCGCCCGCCGTTCACGCCGATGGCGATCGTGGCCCGCTCGCTGCCGCTCGCGAACGTCGTCAAGGTGAACGAGGAGGAGGCGGCGCTGCTTGCGCAGGCGCTGTCCCTGCCGCTCGACCTGCCTGCCTTCGCGGCGGAACTCGCCGGGCGCTACGGCACCGAGGTCGTGTGCATCACGCGGGGGCCGGGCGGCGCTGCCGCGTGGCGGGCCGGCGAGTGGGCGGAAGTGCCGGGCGTGGGCGTCGAAGCCGTGGACACCGTCGGGGCGGGCGACGCCTTCCTGGCCGCGCTGGTGCAGGGGTGGCTGGCCGGCGCGGCACCCCGAGAGCTGCTCGAGCGGGCGAACCGCCTCGGGGCGTACGTGGCGGCGCGACGCGGCGCGATGCCGGCACATGCCCGCGACGGCGGGAGCACGAAGGACTAGGATCGGCACTGGAGCCTGCCCGACGTCCGGCGGCTCCGGCCCGCATGCCGACACCCGACCACAAACCAGACCCCCCGCTGCGCTGGGACGAGCGGCAGGGCGAGCTGCGCCTCGGCGATCCGCCGCCGGCCGGCGACGGCTGGCCCGGCTGGGTGAAGGCGCTGGCGCTCGTGCTCATCGCGGTCGCGCTGTATGCGATCGGCGCGGCCTGGATGCAGCAGCACCCGGTGGATCCCGCGGACGAGGACGTCGCCGACACGACCCCGGCCGTGCGGCCGACTCCGCCCGACCTTCCCCCGACGCTGGCCACGCGCGCACCGCAGGCGCCGGCTGCCCGGATCACTCCATCGCGGGCGCCTGCGGCGGTGCCGGCCGCGGAAGAAGCCACCGGGCGCGACTCGCCGGTGCTCGTCGGCAAGGTCACCACGGTCATCGACGGCGACACGCTCGAGGTGCAACTCGACTCCGGCCCGATCCGCGTGCGCTTCGAGTCGATCGACGCGCCCGAGCACGACCAGCCGCTCGGCGCCGAGGCGAGGAAGGCGCTCGCCGCACGCGTGCGCGGCCAGACGGTGGCGCTCGAGGTGTGGGAGCAGGACCAGTACGGCCGGCTCGCGGCGTACGTTTACCTCGGCGAGGAGAACGTCGGCCTGTGGCTGGTCGAGCAGGGCTACGCGTGGGCCTATCACCGCTACCTGCACGAGCGCAGCTACTGCGACGCCGAGTTCCGCGCGCGCGCGGCGAAGCGCGGGCTGTGGGCGCTGCCCGAAAAGGACCGGCGCCTGCCGTACGAGTGGCGGCTGCACCAGTCGAAGGGCGTGGCGATCCGCTGGTCGAAGCACGACGACGACACGCTGGAGCAGTGCCTCGCGGCCGTCGGCAAGCGCGACCGGGAGAAGGCGAAGGACGCGGGTGCGGCACCCCCGAGGCCGCAGACGCTGGTGGACGGCAGCGCGGCGGTCGATCGCGAGCAGTGCCGCATCAAGGGCAACATCGGATCGAACGGACAGAAGATCTACCACCTGCCCGGCGGCGCGAACTACGCGCGCACGCAGATCAACGAGCGGACGGGCGAGCGCTGGTTCTGCACCGAGGCCGAGGCCCGCGCGGCGGGGTGGCGGGCGGCGAAGGGATAGCGCTAGGCTCGACGGCACGCCCAACGCGCGCGGGAGCCGTCATGTGCCGCAACATCCGTACGCTCTTCAACTTCGAGCCGCCGGCGACGGAGGCCGAGATCCGCGATGCGTCGCTGCAGTTCGTGCGCAAGCTGAGCGGGTTCACCGCGCCGTCGAAGGCGAACCAGGCGGCGTTTGACAAAGCAGTCGCTGATGTCAGTGCGGCGGCGACCGTGCTGATTCAATCGCTGGTCACCACAGCGACGCCGAAGGACAGGGACGTGGAGGCGGAGCGTGCCAAGGCTCGGTCGCGGCAGAGGTTCGTCGGGCCGATTTCCTGATTTCCCTTCGTGTCTGCGCACACTCGTCAGGAATGCGCCGAGTACGGTTCCGGTTGCAGAAGCACCATGGGCAGGGACTGCCGAGTGTGATTTATAGGCTACACTGGTGTCGGAATCGACCGTCGAACTGTCCCTTTTCAGGACCGCGGATGGTCGAGTGCCATTCGCGGATTGGTGGTCAGCCCTGGGTGACCATCGGTCGCGGCTGAAGATCGCGCAGCGGCTGGATCGCCTGCAGGCCGGTGACCCAGGTGACTGTCAAGCTCTCGGCTCCGGCCTGATGGAATCGCGGATTCATGCAGGGCCCAGGCTTCGAATCTACATTTCGTGGCTGTCGCCGGAGCGCTGCCTGATCATCACCGGCGGTTCAAAGGCCACTCAAACACGCGACACTGCGAGGGCAAGACTTTGGCTGTCAGACGCAAAGCAACGTCAAGGCGAGTGACGAGCAAGCCTCGCTCCGCGGCATTTGTTCCGTTCGATGACTGGATGCGTGAGACCTTGTCCGCCGATCCGGACTTGACGGCCGAGTATCTTCGCCTCGTTCTCGAGGAGTCCGAGTCACCGCAAGAACTGCTAATCGGCCTGCGTCGGGTAGCCGAGGCACAGGGGATGGCGCGCGTGGCCGCGGCCGCCGGGCTCAGCCGCGAAAGCCTCTACCGCTCGCTGTCCAAGGACGGGAATCCGCGGCTGTCCACCCTGGTGGCCGTCTTGCGTGTCGCAGGGCTGAAGCTGTCGGTTCGTCCGGCCGCCCAGACGCATTCGGCAGGAACCAGATCGCAACGCCGTCAGCGCACCCCAGCGGATTCGAGCAGCCCGCGCCAGCCACTGGAAAGGTGACCGTACTCCTTGCCGCCGAGCCACACCTCGGCGTGCACGCGCTCCGCGTGCCCGTAGCTCCACTCAGCCACGGCGAGCGAGGTAGTGCGATCGACCAGCACGCCCGCGTCGGTGCCCAACTCGACGATGCTGCCGTCATGCGTGGTGACGTACTCCGCCCAGCGTTCGAGGAACCGCTCGCCGCCGAGGCGATCGCTCTTGTGCGAGTTGCAGCTGCCGTGGGCCAGCACGAAGTTGTGCGCGAGGTCGCGCGGATAGCGTGACCACGGGATGAAGTGATCCACGGCGCCGCCGGCCGTGAGGTTGCGTTCGCAGTAAAAGCAGCGGCCGGACTGCAGCTCGCGCAATGGCTTTGCGAGCTTCACGGCCAGTGCGGCGCGCGCGGAGCCGAACAGGAACTCGGAGAGATCGACCGCCCGGCCGAGCGCGGGCTGGTTCTGCGGCAGCGCGAGCACGAACCGCAGCCACTCCGCCTCGCACAGACGGCGGATGAGCGGCGCGCGTTCGCGCAGGTGGCAGGCGACGCCGGGCAACAGCGTGATGGAATTGCCGTCAGAGGCAACGTCGTAGAGAAACGGCACGTACTCCCGGCCGAGGAGCTGCAGGCGCCTGAGCGGCATGTCCTTCACCAGTGTGCGCATGCGCGCGACCAGCGCAGCCCAGGCTCGGGTACGGCGAGCCTCGTTCAGCGTCACGCGGCGACGGGTCAGGTCGTCGCGCAGCGACACCAGTTGCGAGATCGCGCGCGCCTGCCGGCCCTTGTTCTGGTGTAGCACGAATCCTGCAGCCGACGAGCTGCCCGCGCCATAGGGCGCCGCCTGCCGCCAGTACAGTTCGGCAAACTTCTCCGCGATGTCGTGCAGCGACAGCACCAGGGGCGCGTCGGTCTCGTCGCCACGCTCGATCGCCAGTTCGACCAGCGACACCAGCAACGCATACTTGTAGGTCGCGACGAACGAGCCTTCGGCGAGGATGCGCTCGATGTTCGCGATGAAGCGGACCTGATCCGCGGGCGAGGGGCGCGTCGGCCGGTAAGGCGGGCCCGTCCCGGAATCCCGCACGCCGGCCACGGTCAGTCCTTCTCCCAGTAGGCCGCCTTGTCGGGCAGCACCCAGCGCACGCCGCCGCGCGGGTCGGGCCGGTCGCCCTCGTAGCGCGGGATCAGGTGGATGTGCAGGTGCGGCACCGTCTGGCCGGCGGCGGGACCGTCGTTGATGCCGATGTTGTAGCCGGCGGGGTGGAAGAGCTCCTCGAGACCGGCGCGCGCGATGCGAAGGAGCTCGAGGAGCGCGGCCTGCTCGGCCTCGGTGCACTCGAAGAACGAGCCTACGTGGCGCTTCGGGATGACGAGCGTGTGGCCGGGCGAGACCGGGTAGCCGTCGCGGAACGCCAGGGCGAGTTCGCTCTCTAGCACGATGCGGTCACGGGGCAGCGAGCAGAACGGGCAGGGCTGGTTCACGGGGGCTCCGGCAGCGCGTAGAGCAGAGTCTAGCCGCGTGCGCCCACCATTTCTTCGTGTTCCGCCGTATTTTGCGAATGGCCGCCAGCCGGGAGATCCCGCCCAATGTCCGCTGGCTTGTCACGCGCAAAGCCGGGGTCCATAGTCATGCACATGTCGACATCGCCCGACATTGACCGGAGTCTGCTGGCGCAGGCCCGTGAGCTGACGGGTCTGCGAAGCAAGACCGCCCTGTTGAATGCCGGTCTCGAGGCGCTGATTGCCCGAGAAAGCGGCCGGCAACTCATTGCGCTCGCAGGCGCGGAGCCAAAGCTTCGAGTCGCGTCGCGGCGCCGCGCGCCGATCGATCGCAGCGCCGGCTAGTGCTCGTCGATACGACGGTATGGGTAGACCACCTGCGACGTGGTGACCCGGTCCTGATCGGACTGCTCGAAAATCAACAAGTCGCCGTGCACCCGTTCGTCGTGGGCGAGCTCGCGTGTGGGCATCTCAAGAATCGATCCGCTTTGCTGGGCGCGCTTGGTCGAATGCCGAGCATTGCAGTCGTCGCACATGACGATGTCCTGGCATTTCTTGCGTCAAACTCGCTGATGGGCTGTGGGCTGGGGTGGGTCGATGTGCACCTGCTGGCTGCGGCAATGGCTGCAGGAGAGCGGGTGCTGACCCGGGACTCGCGCCTTAGGGATGCCGCGACAGCGCTCGGCATCGGTTGACGTCAGCGATCGTGCCCACATCCCGCGCCTGAGGTTGAAGCAGGTGGCCGCTTAGCCGGTTGTTGCCTTGCGGACGAAGACGCTCTTGCTGCCGGATCCAGCGGCCCCGCGTTCCTCGATGACGAACTTCTTCGGGTGGCTTTTCAGCAAGTCACTCAGCTTCTTGCTGCCGTATCGCCGCGAATCGAAGCCCGGTTCGATCTTCTGTATGTAGTGTCCGACTGTGCTGAGGTGCGACCAGCCACTGTCGTCGGAGGTCTCTTCAATCGCCTTGTAGATCAGGTCGAAGGGCGGCTTCGGCAATGCGTCGCTCTTGCGTGCGCCGGGCACGGCAGTCGCATCTGTCGTCGAAGCCGCAGTCCCGGTCTTGGAGCCGGGTGTCGCTACGGCTGCAGCGTTCGGTGTTGCCGTCGCTTCGACCTTCGGGCGTAGAACCTCGATGTAGATGAACTTGTTGCAGGCTTTGACGAAAGGCGCCGGCGTCTTCTCTTCACCAAAGCCGTAGACGATCTTTCCGGACTCCCGGAGTCGTGTGGCAAGGCGTGTGAAGTCGCTGTCGGAGGAAACCAGGCAGAACCCGTCCACATGCCCGGTATGGAGGAGGTCCATGGCATCGATGATCAAGGAACTGTCGGTCGAGTTCTTGCCGGTCGTGTAGCTGAACTGCTGGATCGGCTGGATGGCGAGCTGGTGCAAGTGCTCCTTCCAGCCCTTGAGGTTAGGGGTCGTCCAGTCGCCGTAGGCCCGCTTCACGCTGGCCGTGCCGTAGCGCGAGATTTCTGCAAACAGCTCGTTGGCCATCGACGCCTGCGCATTGTCGGCGTCGATCAGCACCGCCAAGCGACCGTTGCTCGCACCAGACATCCTATCGCTCCCTGCCCCGAAATCCTGACGACCATCCACCCCAGAACGACGTGGCTAGTGTCGATCCGACGGCGCCGGACTTCAACTGCGACGGCCGTGAATCACCTAAAGCTCCCTCACCCCCGCCGCCCGTAACCGCTCGAACGTCGCATCCATCCGCCGGTCGTCGGGTACGTAGATCACCGTGCCATCGCGGCCGCGCGTGAGCAGCACGCGATAGACGTTCTTGCGGACGGTTAGCGGGTCCTTGAGCGGCGGGCGGTTCTTGCCCGAGTACGCGACCGACCAGTCGTCGCCGGCCCACAGCAGGTCGGAGCCCCACGCGAGCAGCGCGCAGTCCAGCTCCAGCCCCTGCGACGAGAACTCCGTCGCCACGGTCTCCAGCTGGCAGCACGATTGCGCGTCGGTCGGCGGTGCGTTGTACCAGGGGCCCACGCGCAGCTGCTTGGTGGTCTGGAAGGTGTTGTCGACGCCGAACGAGGGCAGCCACTTGTCCTTGGACGAGGCCACGAGGCCGTAGCGGGCGAACTGCGCGTCGGCATAGCGCTCGCGCAGGTAGTCCTTCGCGGTGTCGAGGTTGCGCGTGAGCAGGAATCGGTGACCGCCGGCGTGCAACTCGTCGGCGAGGGTCGACAGGTGTGAGGCCGATTCGCAGTCGAGCAGGCCCGCGACGTACTGATGCACCTTGGGGGTGAGGTGGAAGCGAATCTCGCTGTCGAGGTTCAGCACCGGGTGCCAGCGCGAGGCGGCGCGCAGGTCGGTGAACACCTCGGCGAAGGCGGGCGCACCGTGCACCGTCCACTCGGCGGCGCGGGGCGAGCGCTGAACTGCATCCCTCCACAGCGGCACGCCGCCCTCCTCACCCACGTGAATGGCCTGACCGTTTCCGATGAGGGCAACCAGCACGCACCACTCGGGAATGCGATCGCCAAAATCGATCATGTGTTCGGGCTCGGACTTGCCGATCGGTTGCTTCTGCACATATGCCACGCGCTCGGCATCGTGAGCCCGCTGGGCCTCATCGAACACGATCAGGTGTTCGGGCGGTACCGGTCGGCCCGGCCGGCTGTGGTACTCGACGTAGTTCTTAATCGCCTGGACGAAGGTCTTGCCGGCCCCGCCACCGTCCTTTAGCGCATCCTGCAACACCATCACCAGCGGCCCGTTCCCCGACAAGTACACCGCCGGCGTCGAGGGGCGACCGTTGGCGCGTGGAACCGCGAGATCGTCCAGCCAGTGCGCGTGCACCAACTGCAGGCCCACCAGCGTCTTGCCCGAGCCGGGCACGCCGCTTAGCAGCACGAGGTGGCGGGTCTTGGTGTGTGCGGCTTCGCGAGCGAGGTCCGAGATGTACTGCAGAGCGGGATCCGTGGCCGCACGGGCGCGCTTGATCATCGGCAGCTCGCGCTTGAGGAACAGCTCGCGGGCGGCCTGGACGATGGTCGGCAGGGGCGCGTAGGCGTCGGCAGCCAGGAACTCGCGCGGGTCGATCACCGGCTCGCCGGCGACGGAGAGCTGTTCTAGCAGCGCATCGAGGCCTTCCGGACCGACGACGTGCACGCCGTCGCGAACCACGGGTTTGGCATTCCCACCGCGGTGAAGCAGCACGGGCGTCACGCGACGGCCGGCACACGCAGCGTGATAGGCGGCGAGATCGCGGGCGTAGCCGAGCGCTTGATCGAGGGCCGCGCGAGTGGGGAAGGGCGCGCCCTTCAGCTCGAGGACGGCGACGGCCCCGCGCTCGAGCACGATGACGTCGGGCCGGCGCGAGTCGCGGGGCAGCTCGTACTCGAGGATCGCGGTGTATTCGTGGGCGGCGGAGTCGCGGATCTGCAACTCGCTGCACTCGCGCTGCAGCCAGGGGATGGACTGGTCCCATGCGCGGATCTGCTCGGGGGAGGCGTCCGAGATGAATTCCTGGAGCCGGAGCCGGACTACCTTCGGCTCGGAGCGAGTGAAATCGGGGAGGCTGGACTGCCAGCCGTAGCGGTTGTAGGTGGGGTCGGACATGAGCGGCCAGGATAGCTTGACCGCGCACGTATCTCGAGACGTGGACGTGGGCCACACCCCTTTCTGTCAAATTGACGCCTCCCAAGCCAATCTGCGAGTCAACCGCGGGGAGCGCCGAGCGCAGTCGATATGGGAACCGAAGACAGCCGCCCTAGTGCCGCCGGAGTACGTGCTACATTCAGCCGTGACCTCGAAAGACAGTTGACGACCAAATGATCGTCTACCAATCCACCAAGGAAGGCTTCCTCAGCGACACGTTCAGTCGTGACATCGAGGAAGTAGTCCTCAAGTCTTTCCGGGCACGCACGGGCCACTCCGTCGCCAAGTCCGAAATCCGCGCGTGGAAGGAATCGCTGCTGGCGATGGGAAAGGTTCTCCACGGCTGCACAGTCCCCGACAATGCCGGCGTCGCCATCGAGTACGGCATCCCGCAGACCTCCAAACGCATCGACTTCATGTTGGCCGGCACCGATGCTGACAATCGCGACACGCTGGTCGTGGTCGAACTGAAGCAGTGGCAGACGGCGCACAAGACCAACATGGATGGCATCGTCCGCACTAGATTCGAGCATGGCGAGAAGGAAGTCAGTCATCCCTCTTACCAGGCGTGGTCCTACGTCTCGTTGCTTAGGAACTTCAACGAGGCGGTGTACGAGAGCGACCTGGGCCTGAGTTCCTGCGCCTACCTGCACAACTACGATGGCTCGGACGCGATCAGGGATCCGTTCTACGCCGACCACCTCGCCAAAGCTCCGGTATTTCTGAAGGGCGACACGGAGCGCGAGCGCCTCGCCCAGTTCCTTGAACAGCACGTCCGACACGGCGAGCGCGACAACCTGCTCTACCGAATCGACAACGGCCGCATCCGTCCTTCCAAGGGGCTGGTCGACAGTCTGGTCGGCATGCTGAAAGGGAAAGAGGAGTTCGTACTCATCGACGATCAGAAGGTGGTCTTCGAGACGGTGCTTGGGCTAGCCCGAAGCGTCGGCGCCTCAGGCGGATCCAGCAAGAAGCAGGTGCTTATCATCGATGGCGGGCCGGGTACCGGAAAGTCGGTCGTTGCGATAAATCTGCTCGTCGCCCTGACGCAGGACCGACGTGTGGCCAAGTACGTCACCAAGAATGCCGCACCACGAGCCGTATTCGAAAGGGTGCTGACCGGTACGCACAAGAGGACCGACATCTCGAATCTCTTCGTCGGATCGGGTGCTTTCACCGATACGAAGGCCAATGTGTTCGATGCCCTGATCGTGGACGAAGCCCACCGCCTCAACGAGAAGTCCGGCCTGTATGGCAACCTCGGTACGCACCAGGTCGAGGAAATCATCGGATCGTCTCGGGCCTCCATCTTCTTCATCGACGAGGACCAGCGAGTCACATGGAAGGACGTCGGCGAGAAGGCGGACATCGAGCGGCGGGCGAAACGGGTGGGCGCCAAAGTGACGCACCTCAAACTGGCATCGCAATTCCGGTGCAGCGGTTCGGATGGATATCTTGCCTGGCTCGATCACACGCTCGGCATTCGGGAGACCGCGAACCGGACGCTCGACCCGGAGACCGAATTCGACTTTCAGGTGTTCGATTCACCGGGGACGCTGCGCCAGACGATCGAAAAGCTGAACCGTCCCGCCAACAAGGCGCGCATGGTGGCCGGCTACTGCTGGGACTGGAAGAGCAAGGTCAACGCGAAGGCCGTCGACGTCGTGATTCCCGAGCACGGGTTCGCCATGCAGTGGAACCTCACCCAGGACGGTGGACTCTGGATCATGGCGCCGGAGTCCGTGCAGCAGATCGGCTGTATCCACACCTGTCAGGGGCTGGAGGTGGATTACATTGGTGTCATCGTCGGACCGGACCTGGTCGTCCGGGGCGGCAAAGTGAAGACCCAGCCCGAGAAGCGGTCGAAGCAGGACCAGTCGATTAAGGGGTACAAGAAGTTGCTGGAGACGAACCCCGAGGCCGCCAAGGAAAAGGCCGACCGCATTGTCAAGAATACCTACCGGACCCTAATGACCCGAGGGATGAAGGGGTGTTACATCTTCTGTACGGACGCAGAGACACGGGCGTATTTCCGGACTGCGTTGACTCCCGGAATGTGGGGGCGGGCCGAGCGCCCTGTGTTACAGGTAGCGGATGAGGACTCCGGCGACAAGGTTCGCTAGAGGTCAGGCAGCGGTGAGCGTCCGTTGGCCGACGAACCAAAGGAATTGAGTCGACATGGATCAACCATCGGTCGCGATTTACTGGGACTTCGAGAACATTCACGCCAGTCTGACTGATCAGCTGAAAGGGCAGGGGACGTACCGGCAGTCGCGCTTTACGAACCAGGATCCTGTCGTCGATGTGGCGGCGCTCATGGATTTCTGTGCATCGTTCGGTTCGATCGCGATTAATCGCGCATATGGGAACTGGCAGTGGTTTTCGCGGTATCGGGAGGCCCTGCTACAGAATGCCGTCGAACTGATCCAGTTGTTCCCGCCTGGCGCCGCTGCGAAGAACGGAGCTGACATCAAGCTCTGCCTAGACGCGACGGAAGACATGATTCGATTTCCGCATGTGACAACTATCGTGATTATCGGCGCGGATAGTGACTTCCTGCCCGTCTCGCAAAAGATCAAGGCCGCTGGGCGCAATCTCGTCGGCGTGGGCATCGAGGCTGCGACAAACAAGCACTGGGCCCGAAGCTGTCATGAGTTTCGCTTCTACGAGCGTCTGGCGTCCGGCGAGTCGCCCCCGCCGGTTGAGGATCGAGAGCAGACCCAGTCGCCACCTGCTGCCCCGGATGCTAGGGACCTGATTCGTCGCGCGGTTAACCGGCTGTCCGCGAACAAAGGTGAGCCTTGGGTGCTCAAGTCAGCAATTCGTCCTATGGTCGTTCGCCTCGATCCCACGTTTGACGAACAGACCTATGGAGCTAGGACCTTTTCGGAGTTGCTGAAGAAGTACGACGACATTCTGGAGGCCAGAAAAGGACAGCACGATCAGGAGTGTCGTTTGCGGTAGCTCGGAGAGCCGCGGTTGGTACTGCATTGGAGGCAGGTCAAGCGCCGGCATGCGCAACGATTGGTGCTCAATTGAACGGGATGCCTCCCACCGAACGGGCCGAGCAGTACTGATCGGTGCGGCGGTGGCGGCTGGCTTCTTCGCGTTCATGCAGTATTTTGGCCGAGACGCTGGAACGACCATCGGTTCGCAAGAGCCAGACAACAGCTCGGAGACCACCACCATCGTCGAGTCGCCCCCGACGGTGATCCGCGCGCCTTCGGACCAGCGCGGCCCTTCGCGACCTTCCGGCGCGTACGAAACCCAGGTCGGTGTGTACGAGTGCACCGTCGACGGCCAACGTATCGTGTCCGACCGTCCGTGTGGCGCCGACGCGGAGGTACGCACGCTGACGATCGACCAACCGGCCGCACGCGATGCAATGGCGGCACGCCAGAGCTCGGTGACCGGGTCGGCCTCCTCAGTGCCACGCGACTCTCAGCCATCGACTTCGTACCACGCGGGTACGGTGGACGAGCCTGACAGGACCGCGGCCCGCTGCAAGGCCATCGACGACGCGATCGACCGCATCAACTCCCGTATGCGCCACCCCTACACGACATACGAGGGCAACTACCTGCGCGGCGAATGGCACCGGCTCAAGAACGAGCGCTATCAGCTGGGGTGCGGTCGGTAAGTCGCCGAACCAGTAGCTCATCGACGGAAGCGAATTGGGCTAGCCCACTTTGTTGCCCGACCGCACCAACCCGGTGCGCGGCTGGATAGCCGCTCCATTCGCGCTATGCTTCCCTCACCCCCGCAGTCTCCCCTCCCCGGAGGTCTGGTGAGCACGAACGTCCCCCGCCCGAGCGCCACGCCGGTGCCCGGGCAACGCGCGCCTTCTGAACTGCTCGTCGACGTGCCGCGCCTCGTCAGCGCCTACTACACCGGCCATCCCGATCCCCAGGTCGCCTCGCAGCGCGTCGCGTTCGGCACCTCGGGCCACCGCGGCTCGTCCTTCGCGGACGCCTTCAACGAAGACCACGTGCTCGCGATCACGCAGGCGATCTGCGGCCATCGCCGGCAGCAGGGCATCGACGGCCCGCTGTTCCTCGGTTTCGACACGCACGCGCTGTCGGCGCCAGCCTTCGCGTCGGCACTCGAAGTGCTGGCAGCCAACGGCGTCGAGGTGCGCATCGCCGCACACGACGAGTACACGCCCACGCCCGCGCTCTCGCACGCGATCCTCGTCCACAACCGCGGGCGCACGTCCGGCCTCGCGGACGGCATCGTCATCACGCCCTCACACAACCCGCCCGACAGCGGCGGCTTCAAGTACAACCCGCCGAACGGCGGGCCGGCCGACACGCAGGTCACCCGCGCGATCGAGAACGAGGCCAACCGCCTGCTCGAGGTGAAGCTCGCCGGTGTGAAGCGCGTGACGTTTGCCCAGGCACTCGCGGCCTCGACGACGCAGCGCCACGACTTCCTCACCGCCTACGTCGATGATCTCAAGAGCGTCATCGACCTCGACGTGATCCGCGCCAGCGGCCTGCGCCTCGGCGTCGATCCGCTCGGGGGCGCGGGCGTGCACTACTGGCCCGCCATCGCCGAGCGCTACGGGCTCGACCTCACCGTCGTGAACCCGGGCGTCGACCCCACCTTCCGTTTCATGACGCTCGACTGGGACGGCAAGATCCGCATGGACCCGTCGTCGGCCGACGCCATGCGCAGCCTGATCGACCTGAAGGACCGCTTCGACATCGCGTTCGCCTGCGACACCGACCACGATCGCCACGGCATCGTCACGCGCAGCGCGGGCCTGCTGCCGCCCAACCACTATCTCGCGGTGTGCATCGACGACCTGTTCCGCCACCGGCCGGGCTGGCCGGCGGGCGCGGGCATCGGCAAGACCGCGGTCAGCAGTCGCATGATCGATCGCGTGGCCGCGCGACTGAAGCGCCGGCTTTACGAGGTGCCGGTCGGGTTCAAGTGGTTCGTGGACGGCCTCGTGGACGGCTCGCTGGGATTCGTGGGCGAGGAGAGCGCGGGCGCGTCCTTCCTCCGTCGCGACGGCGGCGTGTGGACCACCGACAAGGACGGCCTCGCGCCGGCGCTGCTCGCGGCCGAGATGACGGCGCGTACCGGGCGCGATCCGGGCGAGCACTACCGCGCACTCACCGAGGAATTTGGCGCACCGCTGTTCGAGCGCATCGATGCGCCCGCCACGCCGGCGCAGAAAGCGCGGTTGTCGAAGCTCACGCCCGAGCAGGTCACGTCGCGCGAGCTCGCCGGCGAACCGATCGAGGCCACGCTCACCGCAGCGCCCGGCAACGGCGCGGCAATCGGTGGACTCAAGGTCGTGACGGCGCACGGCTGGTTCGCGGCGCGACCGTCGGGCACCGAGGACGTCTACAAGATTTACGCCGAGAGCGATCTCGGCGAGGACCACCTGAAGCGCATCCAGCAGGAAGCGCAGGCGATCGTCACCGCGGCGCTGGGGTGACGGGCGGAGTATCCTTCGCGTCGAGCGAGTGACACGACTCGGCCGGGCCGCCCGGCAAGGGAGTGACCGCATGACGCTCCGCATCGTCCGCCTCGGCAGCGAACGCCTCCCCGGCGAGGGCCTGCGCATCGGCACGGTCCGCCGGCCGCCGCGCGGTGTGCCCAAGGGCGAATACGCCCGTCGCAACATCTACGACGTCTGGCTGCCGAACCTCGCCCCGAGCGAGGCCCTGCTCAAGTCCGCCCACGCCGCGATCGAGGAGGGCACCGAGAAAGCCTGGAAGTCCTTCGTCCGCCGCTACCGGGCCGAGATGAAATCGCCCGACGCGAGGGCCCTGCTGGCCACGCTCGCAGCGCTCTCGCACACGGCCGACTTCTCGGTCGGCTGCTACTGCGCCGACGAGTCGCGCTGTCACCGGTCGGTGCTGCGCGAGCTGCTGAGCGAACACGGAGCCCGGCTTGCGTAGGCGGGGCGCCGTCGGCCCCGCGCGATGCTATCCTCGCGCCCCATGAACAAACCCAGACTCGTCTATTTCGATGCCCCGGTCAGCCGGGGTGAAGAGTGCCGCCTCGCCCTCACGCTGGCGGGCGTGGATTTCGAGGACGTGCGCATCTCGGGCGCGGACTGGCCGGCCCTCAAGCCGAAGACGCCCTACGGCAGCCTGCCGGTGCTCGAGCTGCCGAACGGCATCACGCTCGCACAGACCAACGCGATGCTCGTGTTCATCGGCCGCAGCCACGGACTGCACCCGACGGATGCGCTGGCCGCCGCGCAGCACGAAGGCATGATGGCCCACGTCGAGGACCTGCGCGCGCGCGTCTCGCCGACGATCCGCATGGCCGAGCCCGAGAAGAAGGCCGCGCGCGAAGCGCTGGTCGCGGACTACCTGCCGGCCTGGGCCCAGGCCACCGAGCGCAACATCCCCGGCGGCCCGTTCTTCGCGGGCGCGAAGCCGAACGTGGTCGACCTCAAGTTGCACATGGCCGTGCGCTGGTTCATCGGGGGCGTGGTCGATTACATCCCCGCGACGATCTTCGCCGACTACCCGAAGCTGATGGGCGTGTACGAGGCCGTGAAGGAACACACGGGCGTGAAGGCCTGGTACGCGAAGAAGTAGCGCCGCGCCGGTCCGGCTTCGTCAGCATTCACGCCATCGCTCCATGAGCGCGTCGGTGTTCGGGTCGCTGGCCGAACGCCGACGAATCGCGGGGGCACGCGCGTGTTGCCGCGCATCATCTTTCGTCGACTCCCGCGTGCGCGTGCGGGAGTAAACTCCGCTGCCTTCAAGGGCTCGCTGAAGTCCGCTCATCGACGTGCCAGGTCTGGCTTGCCTGGGCGGACGCGAGACGGAGGTGGAGCATGACGATGACGACCGTGAAGGCGATTCACAGCGAAATCGAGAACATGTTCGGCCAGGTGCCGCACTGGGTGCGCGAACTGCCGGAGAGCACGCTCGCCGGCTTCTGGTCCACGATGCGCGACTTCGAGCTCGCCGAGACGGCGCTCCCCAACAAGACCAAGGAACTGATCGGGATCGCGGTCTCGGGTGCGACGCGCTGCCGCTACTGCACGCTGTTCCACACGGAGGCGGCACGACTGTTCGGCGCCACCGACCAGGAGATCGCCGAGGCGGCGGCGATGGCCGGGCACACGATGAACGCGAGCACCTTCCTGAACGCGATGCAGGAAGACTACGAGGAGTTCCGGCACCAGACGCTCGACATGATCGCCTGGGTGCGCCAGCACCAGCCGGCCGGCCGGGCCACGCAGCCGCTGCAGGCCCCGGCGCACTAGCCGCGTCCGCCCGCCATGGACGACACCCGCCCGTTGGCCCGGCTCGAGGCCGACGGGCTGGTCCGGCGGACCGCCGAGGGGACGCGCACCACCGCCCGCTGGCAGGGGGCGATGGCGCGCGCTGCCCTGAGACTGTACGAGGCCGGGGCGCCGTGGCGCGACCTGCGCCTGCCGATCGCGGCGGCGCTGCTCGACCTGCGGCCCGGCCTCACCGACGACCAGCTCGCCGAACTGGTCGAGGCGATGTGGCCGATCGAGGAACGAGAGATGCAGGCGGTGCGGCAGCAGGCGTCGGGCGGGTGATGGACGGCTGCCGGTCCGACCCGGACCGGCGCCGATGTTCCGTCAGTAGCGGATCGCGCAGTCGCTGAACGTCCAGAACGAGTTCCGGTCCAACGGTGCGATCTGGACGTCCATCAGGTTGCTCTTCGTGGCCGGCTTCGGGACGACGAACTCGAGGTGCAGGCCATCGGCTTTCGACGAGACCGCCGACTGGATCGGCGTGACGCCCCCGTTTCGCGAATCCACGGCGATCACTTCGAAGGCCCGGACATTGGCGACCCTGCAGTCGAAGGTGAGCTTTCTGCGCAGGTCCGGGAAGATCATGCGCAGGGAAGCGGCTTCCGGGCTCGGGAAGAACACGATCTCGGCGATTCCGTCCTTCAGCACCGAGGGCGTGGTCAGCGACGTCACGTTGTGCAGCACAGTAAGGAACTGCACGCTGGTCTTGGAGTAAAGGCGGCCTGGGTCGACCTTGATGGTCCCGGCGTTCGCGGCCACTGACGCGGCGAGGACCGCCGCAACGAACGACGTCTTCAAGCGGGCCTTCGACATCCGTGTTCTCCTGCGGCGGCACTCGTGTCCAGGATGGTACTGGCAGTGCCGCAGCAAGGCCATTGCCTTCGACGGGCCGCACGTGCAGCCCGGCCCGATGGCCGCGCCCCGTCAGGCGCGAACGCGCTTCGCGCCCCGCACCGCCTGCGGCCGCTCCGCCGGCATCGTCAGCCAGTTCGCGAGCTCGGCCGCGGCCTTGGGCAGTCCCGGCGGCACCGGCGCGCCCGGGTTCAGCACGTGCAGGAAGATCACGCTCGCGGCGTCGGCCACCGTCTCGTCGTCGGCCGCGCCGATCTGCTTCAGCAGTGTGTGAAAGTGCGGATCGGGGTAGATGATCAGCTTGCGCACCAGCTCGTCCATCATGCTGCCGAGCATGTAGCACGCGAACAGCGAGGCGTTGGTGGTCGAGCGCAGGCCGCGCCGGCGCGTGCTGCTCGCCGCCACCCGCTGGTACCACACGGCGTTGCCGCGCTGTGCGAGTTCGGCCAGTCGCGGATCCTCGTCCCCTAGCTGCAGGATGCAGCGCATCAGCCCGGCGTTGGCGCGGCACACCGCGATCCAGCGCCGGTTCCCGTCGCGGATGGCCTCGAACTGGCTGCGCTCGCCCGGCTGCGGGTGGCCGCCGAGGTTCAGGAACTCCTCCAGCAGCTCCGACAGGACGGTGAGGGCGGCGTCGGTCTTGTCCTTGAAGTAGACGTAGAACGAGCCTTCCGCGAGCCGCGCCCGCGCCGAGATGTCGGACACGCGCATGGCGTGGTAGCCGTCGCGGGCGAGGATGCGGGCCGTGGCGATCTTGAGGCGCTGGCGGGTGCGCAGGCCCTTCTGCCTGGGCGGGGCGGTCCGCAGCTGCTCCTCGAGGTGGTCGATGTAGGAAAGCAACATGCACCTATTTTGGGCGGTTCCCGGGCGCCACTCCAGCCCCGTCTTGACGAAAAACAAAATTGAGATCAACCTCAATAATGAACGAGGCAGGGGGTGCAGGGTGTCCAAGTCCAAGGTGGCAGTGGCGCTGGAAGCGATGGAGGCGGGCTCGCTGGTCGGGACCTCGCGCTGGCTGACCGTCGACCAGCCGATGATCGACCGCTTCGGCGCGGCGACGCTCGACCCGGACCCGATGCACGTCGACCCGGAGTGGGCGAAGTCGAACGGGCCGTTCGGCGGCACCATCGCCTTCGGGTTCCTGACGATGTCCCTGCTCACCCACCTGCTGCACGACGCAATGGGCACCGACCCGGTGCGCGACGCCCACCACCAGGGCTACTACCTGAACTACGGCTTCGACCGCCTGCGCCTCGTTGCGCCGGTGCGGGTCGGCAGCCGGGTGCGCGGCGTGTTCAAGCTCGCGAAGCGCCTGCGCGACGAGCGCGACCGCCTCGTCTCCACCTTCGACTGCGTGATCGAGATCGAGGGCGAGGAGCGGCCGGCCCTGGTCGCGCAGTGGCTGTCGGTCTGGGTGCCGCCCGAAGAATGAAGCCGGCGCCCGAAGGGCGCGGACGACGACGAAACGGTTCAAATTCCTGCTTTCCGTCTGGGGGACGAACATGCGGAACGATGTACTGAAGATTGCAGTGTCCGGGATCCTGGCGCTCGCCGCGGGCTCCGCGCTCGCCGATGCCGAGCCCGGTTCGGGCGGCGGCCTGGAGGAGATCGTGGTCACCGCGCGCAAGGTGGCCGAGAACATCCAGGAGACGCCGATCTCGATCACGGCCTTCAGCTCGGCCACGATCGAGAAGCTCGGCATGAAGGACATGACCGACATCGCGCTGCGCGCGCCGGGCCTCAATTACGGCAACTTCGGCGACGTCAAGCTCTCGCCCACGTCGCTGCGCGGCGTGGTCTCGGCGTCGGGGTCCGCCGGCCAGGACCCGGCCGTCGGCGTCTACGTCGACGAAGTGTTCATCGGCCAGGGCGCCGACGCGCCGCTCGACCTCTACGACATCGAGCGGGTCGAGATCCTGCGCGGCCCGCAGGGCACGCTGTACGGCCGCAACACCATCGGCGGCGTCATCAACCTGACGACCAAGGCGCCGACCGACGAGTTCGAGGGCTCGGCCGAGGTCACCTACGGCAACTACGACCAGCTGCGCGTCGGCGGGCTGATCTCCGGGCCCCTCGCGGGCGACGTGCTGAAGGGCAAGCTCTCGTTCGTCTACGACGACCGCGACGGCACCTCGGACAACGTGTGGCTGGACATCCCGGTCAACGACAAGCACCACTGGACCACGCGTGGCCAGCTGCTGTTCACGCCGACGGACGACGTCTCGCTCACGGTCACCGCCGACTACTTCAAGATCGACCAGCACCCGCTGGTGTTCGAGAGCCTCGGCTACAACGAGAGCGCGTTGCTGCCGCAGCTGCTCGACCTGTTCGATCTGCCGCGCAACGAGCACCCGTACGACCGCAAGGTGTACGCCAACGACGAGTCGTCCGAGACGCTCGAGGCCTGGAGTGCGGCGGCCACGCTTAAGGTGAAGTTCGGCGAGGCCGAGTTCACCAGCATCACGGCCTATCGCACGCACGAGTACTACAGCCGGACCGACACCGACCGCTCGCCGATCGACATGGCCTACGACGGCGACCCGGAGGACGTGGACACGTTCTCCGAGGAGGCCCGGATCGCCTGGACGACGGGCCAGTTCGACTGGCTGCTCGGCGCCTATTTCTTCGACCGCTCCGCCGACAACCTGAGCTTCATCGAGATCGGCGAGGACCTCGCGGCGCTGTTCGAGGCGCCCGAGATCGCGGGACTGCTGATCGGCTCCGACGCCACGACCGACACGACCAGCATCGCGGGCTTCGCGAGCGGCACCTGGCGCGCCACCGACAAGCTCGACTTCACGGTCGGCGGCCGCTACACGCACGAGAAGCGCTCGATCGACTACGTGCAGACCGATCCGCTCGGCATCCTCGGCGGCTCGTTCAGCGTCAAGGCCGAGGATTCGTTCTCGAAGTTCACGCCGAACGCCTCGGCGCGCTATCGGTTCACGCCGGACATGATGGGCTATGCCACCGTGAGCCAGGGCTTCAAGAGCGGCGGCTACAACGACGCGCTCGGCGACGCCAACGGCATCGGCTACGGGCCCGAGACGGTCTGGAACTACGAAATGGGCCTCAAGAGCCAGTGGGGCGGGCGCGTGGTCGCGAACGTCGCGCTCTACTACATGGACTGGAAGGACATCCAGATCACCGTCGACAACGAGAACACGCCGGTCTACGACCCGTCGATCCTGAACGCCGGCGAGGCTCATTCGGCGGGCATCGAGGCGGAGTTGCAGGCCGCCGTGACGGACCAGCTGACGCTCGGCGCCACGCTCGCCGTGCAGGACGCCAAGTACGACGAGGGCACGCTGCCGAACGGCGACCCGCTCGACAAGATCCCGTTCGCACCGAAGTACACCAGCGACCTCAATGCCGAGTACCGCATCCCGGTCGGCTCCGGCGAGATCAGCCTGATCGGCGAGGTGCTGCTGCGCGGCGAGACCTACCTGACCAACGACAACCAGCCGGACGGCAAGGTGGGCGACTACCAGCTCTACAACGCGCGTGTCGGCTGGTCGTCCGAGGGCGGTCGCTACCACGTGACGCTGTGGGGCAAGAACCTCGCCGACAAGACCGTGAAGCAGCGCCTGTTCGACCTCTCGTCGCAGGACCTCGTCGGCCAGAAGCTGATCGCGCTGAACGATCCGCGCACCTACGGCGTGACGTTCCGCGTCGACCTGAAGTGAGCGCCGCGCCCGACGTCGCAAGGCCGGGGGGAGGACGACCGATGCATGCAGTTCGCCTGGTGGCGGCGGCAGCCGTCACGCTGCTGGCCTGGTCCGGAGCCCGGGCGGCGTCGCCGGACCCGGCCGCGGCACGCGCCGGCCTGGATGCGCTGGTCCAGAAGCTGGCCGGCGATGGCACCGCGCAGAGTCCGCAGCGCGGCACGCTGGTGCGGGTGAACGACGCCGGGATGCGCTTCGTGTACGCGACGGCGGCGGGTCCCGCGCGCGCGGACGGGCCGGAGGCGCTGACGCCGGAGCGGCCGTTCTACATCGCCAGCATCACCAAGCCGATGGTCGCGGCGCGGATCCTGCAGCTGGTGGAGGCGGGCAAGCTGTCGCTCGATACCACGCTCGCGCAGACCGGCATCCTGCCGCCCGACGCCCTGGCGCAGTTGCAGGTGTTCGAAGGCCGCGCCTACGGACCGGAGCTCACCATCCGCCAGCTGCTGCAGCACCGCACGGGCCTGCGCGACATGCTGCTCGACGACCGCAGCCACGTCGGCGACGAGATGGCGGAGGGCATCGCGCCGGGGTCGCTCGGCGCGATCTGGACCAGCCAGCTCGAGCGCTACCTCGCGTGCAAGGGCCAGCCGGGCACCTGCAGCGCGGATGAAATGGCGAAGCTGTATCCGGGCCATCGCTGGAAGGGCTGGGACGGCGCGGCCTGGCAGCGCGACCCGAAGGACCGCGACGCGGGCCTGATCAACTTCCTGCTCGCCGAGATGGGCAACTCGGGCCTGTTCGTGCCCGGCACGGCCTACCACTATGCCGACACCAACTACATCCTGCTCGGCATCCTGATCGAGCAGATGTCCGGCCGCAGCCTGCACGCGGAGCTGCGCGACCACGTCTTCCGGCCGCTCGGCATGAAGAATACCTGGCTCAGCTACGCGCCCGATGCCGATGCGAAGCCGCGCGGCCTGCTGCCGGCGGACTTCTGGGTCGGCCCGGTCCCGATCGTGTCGCAGGGGCTCGACGTGTCGTTCGACTGGGCGGGCGGCGGCGTGGTCACCACCGCCGACGACCTCGACCGCTTCCTGCGCGGCGTCGCGACCGGCAAGGTGTTCCGCCGCAAGGCCACCCGCGACGAGATGATCCACGGCGTGCCGACGCCTTCCCGTCACGGCTTCACGGGCGGCTACGGCCTCGGGATCCGCAGCATGGAGACGGACTACGGCCCGATGTGGGGCCACATGGGCGCGTGGGGCTCGGTGATGCTCTACTTCCCGAAGTACGACGTCAGCGTCACCGGCACGGTCTCGCGCCTGTTCGACAGCGAGCGGATGCAGTCCCTGGTGTTCGATTCGATGGCGGTGCTGAAGTCGACCGGCATGCTGGAGGAAGTCCGGCAATGAAGGCGCCCTCCGGCGGCCTCCGTGCCTGATACGCTCGCGGTCGTGGGGGATCGCAACGCACCGCTGCCGCGCCGCATCCTGCTCGGATACGGCATCGGCTCGCTCGGCACCGGCATCTACTCGAGCACGCCGGGCGTGCTGCTGCTGTTCTTCATGACCGACACGCTCGGCATCCCCGCCACGCTCGCGGCGCTGGGTGTCTCGCTGCCCAAGCTCTGGGACATGGTCGCCGACCCGGTCGTGGGCGCGCTGTCCGACCGCACGCGCAGTCGCTGGGGCCGGCGCCGTCCGTGGCTGCTCGGCGGCGGGCTGCTGATGCTGGTCAGCTACATCTTCCTGTTCACGGTGCCGAAGTTCGCGAGCCCGCTGGCGAGCCTGCTGTACGTGGCGGGCATGTTCACGGTGACGGCCACGGCCTACGCAATCTTCGCCGTGCCGTACACCGCCATGGCGGCCGAGATGAGCGACTCCAGCGCCGAACGCGTGCGCATCATGGCGTACCGCATGACGCTGGTGCTGGTGGGGATTCTCGCGGGCTCGGCGATCGCCCCGATGCTGGTGCCGGCGTTCGGCGGCGGCCGCGCGGGCTACGCCGGCATGTCCATCATCATCGGCGGCACCTGCGCGCTCGCCATGCTGGTCGCGTTCTTCGCGACGCGCGGCGTGCAGCTGAACGAGCAGCCGGGCGAGCACGTGCCGTGGCGCGAGCAGGTCCGCCTCGTGGCGCGCAACCGGCAGTACCTCTGCATGGTCGGCGTCTACCTCGTCCAGCTGCTCGCGCTCGGGACGATGACAGCGGCGACGCCGTACTTCGCGGTGCACGTGCTCGGCCAGGACGAGAACATGATCGGCACGATCTTCCTCGTGTTCATGGGCGTGGGCGTGCTCTCGATGCCGTTCTGGTCGGCGATGGCGCGGCGCCACGGCAAGAAGCGTTCGCTCACCGGCGCCGTGCTGCTCTACGGCGCGGCCAGCCTCTGCCTGCTGGCCGTGCAGCCGGGCGGCAGCCTCGCCTGGCTCTACGGCCCGCTCGCGCTGATGGGCGTCGCGTTCGGCGCACAGCAGATGCTGCCGTTCGCCATGCTCACCGACGTGATCAACGTCGATGCCGCGGCGACCGGCGTGCGCCGCGAAGGCCTGCTGTCGGGCCTGTGGGTCGCGAGCGAGAAGGCTGGGCTCGCGCTCGGTCCCCTGGTCGCCGGGCTGGCGCTCGACCTCACCGGGTTCGTCGAGAGCGAGGGTGCGCGCGTCGCCCAGGGCGCAGCGGCCCTCGACGGCATCCGGGTGGCCTATGCCGTGCTGCCGGCCATCGGCATGCTGCTGAGCCTGCTGCTGCTGAGGCACTATCGATCGGAGGGGGAGCAGTCCCCGGGGTGAGTGAGGCATGATCGCGCGTCGCAGTGACGAGGAACGCATTCCGCCGATGCTCGAACGCATCAGCGACTACGTCGACTGGTATGCACAGCGCCAGCCCGACGCGGAGGCCATGGCACACGACGGGCGGCACGTCTCCTACGCCCAGCTGAAGGAGCGGGTGGATGCCCTGGCCCGTGCGCTCGTGGCGTCCGGCGTGCAGCACGGCGACCGAGTCGCGACACTCGCGACGCCGCACCCGGACTACTGGGTGGCTTTCCTCGCCACGGCCTCGATCGGCGCGATCTGGGTCGGGCTCAACCCGCGCTACCAGCTCGACGAGTATCGCTACGTCGTCGGCGACAGCGAGCCGGTGCTGCTCATCACCCGCACGTGGATCGACGGGCGCGACTACGCCGGCGACATCGCCGCGCTGCGAGGCGAGGCGAAGACGATCCGGCAGGTCGTCGTGCTGAATGACGATCCGCTGGTGCCGGACGCGCTGTCGATCGAGGCGTTCCTCCGCTCCGGCCACTGGCTCTCCGAGGCGGATCTCGCCCGCCGTCGTGCCGAGGTGAAGACGCTCGACCCGGCGCTCATCGTCTACACGTCCGGCAG
The DNA here is from genome assembly GCA_052035645.1 of Pseudomonadota bacterium. GTDB lineage: Bacteria > Pseudomonadota > Gammaproteobacteria > Steroidobacterales > Steroidobacteraceae > RPQJ01. The sequence continues at coordinate 118,746 of JBPOHK010000027.1, read as the reverse complement.
CACGGGGCGGCCCAAGGGTGCGCTGCTGCCGCACCGCGGGCTCGTTCGCTGCAGCCGCAACCAGATGCGCTACTGGAACGCCGATCCGGTGCGCGTCGTGAACTTCCTGCCCATCAACCACGTCGGCTGCGTGGGCGACATCTCCGCGTGGACGCTCGTGGCGGGCGGCTGCATCGTATTCATGGAGAAGTTCGACCCGGCGGGCTCGATGGAGCTGTTGGCCCGCGAGCGCTGCACCGTGTGGGGCGGCGTGCCGACCACCATCCTGATGACCATGTCGCTGCCGCAGTTCCCGAGCTACGACCTGTCGTCGCTGCAACTGGTCCTGTGGAGCGGGGCAGCCGCGCCCGAGGAGACGATCCGCCGCCTGCGTGCGATCACGCCGAACCTCTCGAATTCCTACGGCATGACCGAGACGGTGGGCTCGGTCACGTTCGCCGGTCCCTGCGACGACGTGGACGAGCTCGCGAACTCGGTCGGCTACCCGGTGCCGGACTACGAGTTCCGCATCGTCGGGACGGACAACCGGCCGGTTGCGAAGGGCGAGCCGGGCGAGATCTGCGTGCGCGGCGACTTCATCATGCGCGGCTACTGGCGGCGTCCGAAAGAGACCGCCGAGACCATCGACGCCGACGGCTGGCTGCACACCGGCGACCTCGCGGTCGAGCGGCCCGACGGCACGATCCGGCTCGTCGGCCGCCTGAAGGAGATGTTCAAGTCGGGTGGCTACAACGTCTATCCGCGCGAGATCGAGCAGGTGCTCGAATCCGTCCCGGGCGTCGGCATGGCCGCGGTGGTGAGCGTGCCGGACCCGGTCTACGACGAGGTGGGGCACGCGTTCATCCTGCGCGAGCCCGGCGCGAGCGTCACGCCCGAGGCCCTCGCGGCGGCCTGCCGTGCGAAACTCGCGAACTACAAGGTGCCGAAACGGTTCGTGGTCGAGGACGAGCTGCCTCTGCTGCCGATCGGCAAGCTCGACAAGCGCCTGCTGAAGGAGCGGGCCCGGGCCCGGCAGGCATGAGGCGACGATCATGAGCGACGTACGCGTGGAACTGCAGGACGGCGTGGCGATCGCCACGCTCGACCGGCCAGACCGGCTCAATGCCTGCCGCCGCGAGACCTACCAGGCGCTGCACGACACGTTCGTGGCGCTGCGGGCCGAGGCCGGGTGGCGTGCGCTGGTGCTCACGGGCGCGGGCCGCGGGTTCTGCGCGGGCCAGGACCTCGACGAGGTGGGCGGCGCGCCCATGGCGCCGGACGAGCTCGAGCGGGCGCTCGCCCTGCTGCAGGACATCACCCGTCGCATGCTGGATGCGGGCAAGCCCATCGTCGCCGCGATCAACGGGCCCGCGGTCGGCTTCGGCGTCGAGCTGACGCTGTCCTGCGACCTGCGCATCGCGGGCGAAGCCGCGTGGTTCATGCTGCCCGAGCTGAAGCACGGGCTCTTCCACACCAACGGCACCTACCACCTGCTGCCGCGCATTGCCGGGCCGAGCCTCGCGGCGGACATGATCCTCACCTCGCGCAGGGTCGAGGCGACCGAAGCGCTGCAGGCCGGGCTGGTCAGCCGCGTCGTGTCGTCCGCGCAATTGCTGCCGGCGGCCGTCGAGGCGGCTGCGGCCATGGCGGCGCTCGACCCGCAGGCGCTGTGGCTAGCGCGCGAAGGCCTGCGCGGCAGCGCGGGCGCGACGCTCGAGGCTGCGCTCGACTTCGAGACGCACGCGTGCCGCACCCTGCTCCAGCGCTAGCGTCCGACCTCCCCCTCATCGAGTCGCCCCCGGGGCCCGTGGTCACGATCGACGGGCGCGCGTTGCTCTATTTCAGCGGGACGGGCTATCTCGGGCTGCAGTCGCGCCCGCAGGTGATCGAGGCCCTTGGTGCGGCCGCGGCGCGCAGCGGCGTGCATAGCGCGACGTCCCGGCTGCGGGCCGGCGTCTCGCCCGCGCTGCGCGAGGCCGAGCTGGAGGCCGCGGCATTTTTCGGCACCGACACGGCGCTGACCTGCGCGAGCGGCTACCTGTCGCCCTGGATGCTGCTGCAGGCGATCCAGTCCGAATTCGACACACTGTGCCTCGACCGGCGCGCGCACGCATCGCTGCGCGACGCTGCCGCCTGCTCGCGGCTGCCGGTCGAGGAGGTGGACGTGGCCGGCGCCGGACCCGACTTCGTCGCGAGCCTCGAGCGTGCGGCGGCGGCGGGGCATCGTCCGCTCGCACTGGTCGACGGAGTGTTCTCGGCGACGGGCGAGGTCGCGCCGCTCGCCCGGATCCACGAGCGGCTCGCGCGCTGTCCGGGATCGGGGCTGCTGGTGGACGATGCGCACGGCTTCGGCTGCCTCGGCGATCGCGGACGCGGTGCGTACGAACTGGCGGGGCTCTGGGAGCGCGTGAATCGTCTCGATCCCGCCGATCCGGCGCCGGCGCTGTTCGCCTGCGGCACGCTCAGCAAGGCGCTGGGCGGGTTCGGCGGCATCGTGCCCGCGAGTCATCGCCTCGCCGGGGCCATCGTCGAGCGCAGCCACGTCTACCGGGCCGCGGCGGCACTGCCGGCGGCGCTGGCCGCCGCGTCGGCCGCGGCTCTCGCGATCGCGCGGAGCGAGCCGGGCCTGAGAGGTCGCCTCGCCGACAACCTCGCCGAGCTGGACGCCGGCCTGCGGCAGCTCGGATGGCCGACATCCGGCGGCCCCGCGCCGGTGCGTGCGCTGCGCGGCGACGGCGCGGAACTCGCCCGCATCCACGCCGCCCTGCTCGAGCGCGGCATCTTCGCGCCGCACGTGCGCGGCTACGGCGGGGCGGACGGCGGCGGCGTGCTGCGCATCGCCGTCTTCGCGAGCCACGCCTCCACGCACCTGCAGGCGCTGCTCGCGGCGCTGCGCGAGATCGGCGGCGGCGCGGGACCGTCCGGAAAGACCGCTGGGTAGAAAATTGACCAGTGGTCAGTCCTGCCGTTACGCTGCCGGCCTCGCTTCACGCCCGCAAGGAGCACCTCATGCCTAGCCTCGTCTCGCGCTGCCTGGCCGCGTTGCTGGCCGGCACCTGCGGCCTCGCCGTCGCGGGCGAGCCCGGCTGTGGCGACGGCGCCGTCACGGCCGCTGCCGCGCAGGCAGCGATCGACCTCGTCGAACGGAGCCTGGTGGACTCCCACGTGGGGTCGGCGCAGGGCCTGGATGCCACGACGCGCGCGGCGCTCGCCGACGCGCGCCAGGGTGTCCGCGGCGGCACGACCGAGCGGGAACTCATCGATGCGATCAATCGTGCGCTCGTGCCGCTGCGCGACGGGCATCTGGAAGTACGCATGAACGACGACGCGGCCCGGGGCTGCGCCCGCCTGCCGGTGGAATTCGAGTGGTCGGGCGCGGGCCTGTGGCTGCGCGACGGCACCCCCGAACTGCCGGCGGGTTCGAAGGTGCTGCGGCTCGGGGGCCTCGACGTCGCCGATCTCGAGTCGGCCCTGGCGCGCCTCGTGCCGCACGAGGTGCCGCAGTGGGTGCGCGCGAACGGCGTGCGGCGGCTCGGGCGCGCCGACACGCTCGAGACCCTCGGCGTCCTGCGCCCGGATGCGACCGTCGAGGTCGCCGTGCTGCGCCCGGACGGCAAACAGGCTCGCGCCCGCCTGCGCCTGGTGCGTCCGGCCGCGCAGGCACCCGCGCCGCCCTGGGTGGGCTATCGCATCTTCGCCCCGCAGCGCACGGGCTGGTTCTGGTTCGACCGCTTCGACTACGACGAAGAGCTGAGCCGGCAGCTCGACGCGTTCCTCGAGGCAGCCTCGAAGGCGGGTGTCACCAAGGTGGCGATCGACGTGCGGGGCAATCCCGGCGGGGATTCGAGCGTCGCCGTCGCGATGCTCGACGCCATGGGCTTCGAAGGCTACCAGGCGTTCGCCGTCGAACCGCGACCGTCGCCCGCGCTGGCCGAGGGCATCCCGCCGCTCATGCCGGAGGCGCTCAACCCGGTGCTGGAGCAGGTCGGCGTGCCGACGATCCCGCCGGACGCGAAGACGTACGTGCTGCCGCCGCCGCTGGTGCTCGCGCAGCTGCGCGACCGGGTCACCGCGCATCCGCTGAAGCACACGCTCGGCCGCAAGCCCGACCTGTACCTGCTGACGGACGCCGGGACCTTCAGCAGCGGCACGCTGTTCGCGGTGCTCGTGCGCGACAATCGCCTCGGTCGCCTGGTCGGCGAGGCGCCGGGCAATTCGGCCACATTCAACGGCACGGAGTTCCACGTGGCGCTGCCAGGCCTGCCGTACTTCCTGAACCTGACCATGGCGCGCCTGCACCGCGTCGATACCGCGGCCGGCGACGACCGGAGCATCGATCCGGACGTCCCGCTGCCGGTGACCGGGGCGGACATCGCGGCCGGGCGCGATCGCGCGCTCGACTACGTGCTGGCCGCGCCGTGAGCCGCGATCCGCGCGCACGGGCGTGACCGACGCCGACTTCATCGTCATCGGCGGCGGCATCGCCGGCGCCGCCGTGGGCTGGCAGCTGGCGCCCCACGGTCGCGTCGTCCTGCTGGAGGGGGAATCGCAGCCCGGGTATCACTCGACCGGACGCTCGGCTGCGATGTACGACCGGGCCTACGGCAACGCGACGATCCGCGCACTGACGGCCGCGAGCCTCGACTTCCTGCAGGCGAGCGGGCTGCCCGGCGTCGAGCGGCCGCTGCTGACGCCGCGGGGCGTGATGTACGTGGCCACGCCGGAGCAGGAAGCCCGGCTGCACGCCTTCCACGCCGACATCTCCCCGCTCGCGCCGCGGGCCGAGATCCGCAGCGGCGAGTTCGCCCGCGAGCGCTCGCCGATCCTGCGCGCCGGCCGCTACTCGAAGTGCGTCTGGGATCCGAGCGCGGCCGACCTCGACGTCGCGGCGTTGCACGCCGGCTGGCTGCGCGGGCTGCGCGAGCGGGGCGGCGAGGTACGCTGCAGCCAGTCGGTGCGCCAGCTCGAGTTCCGCGACCACCGCTGGGTCGTGCGGACGCCGGACAGCCTCTGGCGGGCCCCTCACGTCGTCAACGCGGCCGGTGCCTGGGCCGACCACGTGGCCGGACTCGCCGGCCTCGCGCCGCTCGGCCTGGTGCCCAAGCGCCGCACGATCGCCGTCGTGCCGCTCTCGCCGCCGGTCGACGCGAGCCAGTGGCCGATGACCGTCGACGTCGAGGAGCGCTGGTACTTCAAGGGCGAGAACGGGCGCGTGCTCGTGTCGCCGGCGGACGCGACGCCGGTGCCGCCCGGCGACGCCTGGCCCGACGACGTCGACGTCGCGGTCGGCATCGAGCGCTTCGAGGCGGCGACGGACGTCGTGGTGGCGCGAGTCAGCGGCACCTGGGCCGGACTGCGGAGCTTCTTCCGGGACGGCAGTCCGGTGCTCGGGCCGGACCCGCGCGCCCGCGGGCTGCACTGGCTCGCAGGCCTCGGCGGCTACGGCATCCAGACGGCCGCGTCGGCCTCGCGCTGGGTTGCTGCGCGCGTCCTCGGCGAGGACTGCGAGTTCCCGGCCCTGCCGGCCCCGGCCGTAACGGCGGATAGATTTCTATAGCGCCTAATAAGTTTTTGACCAATGGTCAAAGCTTCGCTATAACCGGCATCACGCAGCCGGCGCCCGGCGGCGCCGAAGTCATCTTCCGGGCGGGGGGGGAACCTGACCATGTCGAGCGAGATCCTGCGCAACGTCGTCGTCGCGGTGCTGGCCTGCGCCGCGGGCCTCCCGGCCGTCGCCCGGGCCGAGTCCGGCCGGGCCGAACTCGAGGAAATCATCGTCACCGCGCAGCGGCGCGAGTCGGACCTGCAGTCCGTGCCGGCCGCGGTGAGCGCCATCGGCGCGGACGCCCTCGATGCCGCCGGCATCGTGCGCGTCGACAACCTCGCCAACTCCGTGCCGAACCTGTTCATCGACACCAGCGCCGGGCTGCGCTCCACGGTCGTGTCCGTGCGCGGCATCTCGTCCAACCCGAACAACCCCGGCGTCGACCCGGCGGTCGGCGTGTTCGTGGACGGCGTGTACCAGGGGCGGCCCACCACGCTCAACTCCTCGCTGTACGACCTCGAGCGCGTCGAGTTCCTGCGCGGCCCGCAGGGCGCGCTGTACGGCAAGAACACCATCGCCGGCGCGATCAACTTCATCACCCGGCTGCCGACGGCCGAGCCTGCGGGCGAGGTGCGGCTCGGCGTCGGCAACTTCAACCAGCAGCTCGGCTACGCGGCCCTGTCCGGCCCGCTCGGCAGCGAGCGGCTCGCGGCGCGCGTCTCGGGCAGCTACCAGAAGCACGACGGCTACATGAAGAACCTCGCGACCGGTTCCGAGGTCGACGACGCGGACGCGCTGGCCGGCCGGCTGGTGGTGACGTTCGCCGCGACGGAGCAGCTGAACTTCACGCTGCGCGCGGACACCGCCCGCGACCGCACGGTCTCGGCGGCCTCGGAGGTGTATCTCAACGGCGTCTTCGACGGCACGCCGCTGGCCGACGCCGACCCGGACGACCGCCGCATCGCCAACGACCGCGACCCAAAGAGCGACCGCGACCAGTCCGACGTGTCGCTGCAGGTCGACTGGGACACCGCGCTCGGCCGGATCACCTCGCTGACCGCCTTCGGCCACTTCGAGTGGCAGAACATGAACGACAACGACTTCTCGGTGCTCAACATGCTGAGTTCCGGCATCGAGGAGGACTACGACCAGTTCTCCCAGGAACTGCGCCTCGTCTCGCGCCAGATGGGCGGCTTCGACTACGTCGCGGGGCTCTACTTCGAGGACCAGAAGCTCGACACCACGTCCACGGCGATCGTGGGCCCGGACCTCGGCGTCTACCCGGACGAGGTCGAGGGCATCATCTACGGCAAGGTCGAATCGACGAGCTGGGCGGCCTATGCCCAGGGCAACTACCGGTTTTCGGACGCCTGGAGCACGACCTTCGGCCTGCGCTACTCGAGCGACGACAAGGACGTGACCCACTCGACCGTGGGCGACCCGTTCGAGCTGCTGCTGCCGACCTACCCGCAGAGCAGGCTGTCGCGCTCCGACTCCGAGACCTCGCCGTCGCTCAGCGTCAACTGGACGCCGACCGCGAACGTGCTCGCCTACCTGTCGTACGCGCGCGGCTTCAAGGCCGGCGGCTTCAACGTGTTCTCGATCTCGCCGACCGACGATGCGCGTTACGACCCGGAGAAGGTCGACAGCTACGAGCTGGGCGTGAAGTCCACGCTGCTCGACGGGACGGCGCGCCTGAACGTGGCGCTGTTCTCGCTCGACTACAAGGACCTGCAGGTGAACCAGCTGGTGCTCGTCGGCGGCGTCCCGCGCTACCAGACCTCGAACGCGGCGTCGGCCGAGAGCCAGGGCGCCGAGGTGGAATTCGAGTGGCAGGCGACCGAGGGGCTGCTGCTGAGCGCCTCCTACGGGTACACCGACGCCAGCTTCGACTCGTTCGAGAACGCGACGGTGAACGGCGACGACTACTCCGGCAACGTGCTGCCCTACGCGGCGAAGAACTCGCTGCATGCCGCGGCCAGCTACGCCGCGCCGCTCGGCGACAGCCTCACGCTGCAGGCCCGCGTCGAGGGCAACTGGCGCGACCACGTGTACTTCGATCCGTCCAACGACCCGCTCGCCACGCAGGACGACTACACGACGCTCGACGCGCGCGTGGAGCTGTCCGCGAAGGCAGGCTGGTCCGTGGCGGTGTGGGGCCGCAACCTCGCCGACGAGACCTATGCGATGTCACGCATCGTGGGCGTCATCGTCCCGGGGCAGTACACGCAGCAGCTCGGGGCGCCGCGCACCTACGGCATCGAACTCGGTTACCAGTTCTAGCGCGGCCGCGGGGCCGCACGGCGGCGGTGGCGGGCTCAGCGCCCCCCGCCGATCACCGCCACCAGCATCTGGCGCATCATCGCCTTGCAGGCCTTGATGTCGACGGCCTTCGGATTGTTGTTGTAGAGGCCCGTGACGCCGTCGGTCATGCCCTGCACGAGGTCGGCGAGCGTGCCCTCCGGCACGTTGCCGATCTCCCCGGCGGCGCGGGCCCGGCGGATCAGGTCGACGATGTATCTGCGCATGCCGTCCTCGGCCCAGGCGAGGAAGGCGTGCCGCTCCTCGCTGGTGCCGAAGCAGCCCACGGTGTCCGCGTAGATCTGCGTCTCGCGCGGCCGCTCGATCGCGAAGTCGATCGCCGCGGACGGCAGCTCGAGCAGCTGCGCGCGCAGGCTGGTGTGCTTCGCCAGCCGGTCGGTCACGTAGCGGTTGTACTGCCGCATCCAGTGGCGCAGCACCTGCTTGCCGAGGTCGCTCTTGCCGTCGAAGTGGTAGGAGATCACGCCCTTGCTGACGCCGACCGCCTCGGCGATGTCCGTGAGCGAGGTGCGGTCGTAGCCCTTGTCCGCGATCAGCTCGAGCGAGACGTCGAGGATCTGCTTGCGGCGGGCTTCCTCGATGAACGACGGCTTCTCCTTCTCCCGCCGCCGCCGGCGGACCGGCGACTCGGTCGGCTTGGAGGTCTTCTTGCGGCCGCGGGGCTGGGTAGGCATCGAACCTTCGTACGGCGGAATCGACGGGGGTGTCCGGTTCGCCAGTTTACCTGAGGGGCGGTTTGCCGGCGGAGCGGACCGCCGGACCCGTGTGCGGGCGTTCACGGCCGGGGCCAGACCCGCGGAAAGAGCGGGCCGCCGAGCGGTTCGCCGCTGCGCAGGCCGGGATCCTTCGACGGCACGGCGACTTCGCCGGGGCGCTGCAGATAGCGCGCGTCGTCGCCGCACCAGCGGGTCGAGACGGCGCGCCGCCGGCGGGCCAGCGAGCGGTTGCCGGGCGCGCCGTGCACGGTCATCGCGCTGAAGGCGACGATGTCCCCGGCCCGCACGTCGAAGCTCGTGATCCGGTACTGGTCGCGGTGGCCCTCGATGTCGGGGAGCGGCGGCAGGCCCGTGCCCTCGTAGCCGCTGCCGTCCGCGAAATGCTGCGGATTGAACTCGACGTCCCACCGGTGCGAGCCGAGCACGAACTCGACGCTGCTGTCGGCCGCGACGTCGTCGAGCGCGAGCCACAGCGCGCAGACCTGGCGCCCGGACACGGCCCAGTACGGCTGGTCCTGGTGCCACGGCGTGCGCTGCTCGGTGCCCGGTTCCTTGACGATCACCTGGTCGAAGAAGAAGTTCACGCGCGTGGCGCGCATCAGTTGCGCCGCGACGGCCGGCGCCGGCGAGGCGAGCACCAGCCGGCGGAAGCCGTCGAGCCGCCACCACATGTCCTGGTCGCCGAAGAAGAAGCCGGGCAGCGTCCGGTTGCCGATCACCGCGTGCGGGCCCGGCGCCGCCATGCATTGCTCGACGCCCTCCCGCAGCAGGTCGATCCAGGCCGGACCGAACAGGCCGGACAGGCGGACCACGCCGTCGGTCTCGTAGGTGCGGATCTCGTCTTCGGCGAGCGCGCGCAGCGGTTCCAGGTGCAGCCCGTTCATCGCGCCTTCTCCGGGCCAGGGCTCTGCGCGGCATACGGCACGTACCGGCCCGCGAGGGCAGCGGTCGTCTCGCCGTCGAGCATCGCCGCGGCGCCGTTGACGAAGACGTGCCGGAACCCGTCCGCGTACAGCTCGGGGTGGTCCCAGGTTGAGCGGTCGGCGACCGTGTTCATGTCGAACACGCCGAGATCCGCGTATGCGCCGACCCGGACCACGCCGCGATCGACGAGGCCGAGGTAGCGGGCCGACTGCCCGCTCATCTTGTGCACCGCCTGCGGCAGGGTGAGCACCGGGTTCTCGCGCACGTAGCGCGCGAGCACGCGCGCGAACGACCCGCGGTAGCGCGGGTGTCCGCGGCCGCCCTCGACGCCGCCCTCCTGCCCGTCGCTGCTCACCATCGCGAACGGCTGCGCGAGCAGGCGGCGCATCTCCATCTCGTCGACCGCACCGAGCGTGAGCTTCGCGGTCGCGCCTTCCGACTCGACCAGCTCGGCGAGCGCGTCGAAGGGCGACTGGCCGTGCTCGCTCGCCAGGTCGACCAGCATCCGCCCGACCCGCTCCGGGCGCGCGCTGCTGACCACGCGGAACGACTCGTAGCCGACGGCCTTCACCCAGCTGTAGACCTGCGGCGGCGGGGACTCGGTGATCTGCCGGGCCGCGCGCCGCGACTCGGGCGCAGCGAGGATCGCCCGCCACTCGCGCTGCAGGTCGGCCAGCAGGGCGACGCGTCGCTCCGGCGTGACGCCCGAACTCTCGAGGGCCTGTGCCAGGGCGGCGGCCGGCGTGCCCAGCGGCGGCACCAGGATCTCCATCGCGAGTCGCGCCGCGGCGCCGTCGTACGGGTACACGTCGGCGCTGACGGGCCCGTGCCGGGCGGCCGCGTCGAACAGCCCGAGGATCGCGTCGACCTGGCCGAAGTTGCGCCGACCGACCGCCTTGAGGTGGGCGATGTGCGCCTCGAGGCCGGCGCGCCGCCCGATCTCGAAGCCCTCGGCCAGCGAGCCGAGCATGTCGCCCGCCGGATCGCGGTCGTGCGTGTCGTACCGGCCCCCGTACTGCGCCGCGACCCGCGCCAGTGCCACGACCTCGTCGGTCGTGGCGTGGCCGCCCGGCAGGTACATCAGGCCCGTCGACAGGCCGATGGCGCCGTCCTCCATGCCGATGCGGACTCGCTCGCACATCTTCGCGGTCTCCTCGGCCGTGGCCGGCCGGGCCGCGTCGCCCATCACGGCCGCGCGGATGCCGTTGTGGCCGGCGTACAGCATGTAGTTGACGCCGATGCCGTCGCGGGCCACGCCGGCGCGGAATGCGCGGGCCGCCAGCGGGTCGGACTCGCCGTCCACCCCGAACACGGCCATGGTCACGCCCTGCCGGATCATGCCGGGTGTCGCGCGGAACGCCGCGAACCCGACGTCCCCGTCCGCGTGCGAGTGCACGTCGATGAATCCCGGGGTCACCACCAGGCCGGTGACGTCCCGGTCGACGCGTGCCGTCGCGTCCGCCGGCGCACGGCCGACCAGGACGATGCGCTCGCCGCGGACGGCCACGTCGGCGACGAAGGGTGCCGCCCCCGTGCCATCCACGACCGTGCCTCCGCGCAGCAGCACGTCGTACGTTGGCGCGGCCTCGACCGGCGCGAGCCCCGGGATCAGCACGCTACAGGCGACGAGCGCGCGGAGGATGCGGCCGGGCGGGTTCGACGGCAGGGCGGTCGGCATGGCGCCTCCGGGTTTGACCGATGGTCGAAATACTATACGCTAGCCAAATTCCTGCAATCGGAGAGTTCGCCATGCCGCGTGTCCGCCTGCTGTGCTGCCTGGCCCTGGGTGTGTTCGCGACCTCGGTGGGCACCGCCGACGCCGGCCCGCGCGCGCGCGACCTCGGCGTGCCGTTCAACGGCGTGCCGGGCGCTTGCAACGCCATCACCGACGTCGCCGGTGTCGAAGTCGGGCATCGCACGCTGGTCAGGGGCGAGGGCGCCCTGAAAGTCGGCACGGGCCCGGTGCGCACCGGCGTGACGGCTGTGTTTCCGAAGGGGCGGGCGTACGAGGGCTTCGTGCCGGCGGGCGTGTTCGTGGCCAACGGCACGGGCGAACTGACCGGGCGGGCGCTGATCGAGGAGATCGGCGAATTCAGCGGGCCGGTGATGCTCACGGGCACGGGCAGCGTGGGCGTGGTGCGCGACTCGGTCATCGCGTGGTACCGGCGCCAGCTCGGCGACGACGAGGAACGGCTGTTCCCGCACGTGCTGCCGGTGGTCGGCGAGACCTACGACGGGTTCCTGAACGACACCTTCGGCCAGCACGTGCAGCCGTCGGATGTCTTCGCGGCGATGGATGCCGCCCGCGGCGGCCCGGTGGCGGAAGGCAGCGTCGGCGGCGGCACGGGCATGATGGTCTTCGCGTTCAAGGGCGGAATCGGCACGTCGTCGCGCGTGCTGCCGGCCGACCTGGGCGGCTTCACCGTCGGCGCCCTCGTGCAGGCGAACTTCGGCGGCCGATCGCAGCTCACGGTCGCCGGCGTACCGGTCGGCACCGAGGTCGCCGAGCCGATGCCGCAGCGCGGCCCGCGCAAGGACGGCTCGATCATCGTGATCATCGCGACGGATGCGCCGCTGCTGCCCGATGCGCTGCGCCGGCTCGCGCTGCGGGCGACTCACGGCATGGCGCGCACCGGCGGCCTCTCGGGCACGACCTCCGGCGACATCTTCCTGGCCTTCACCACCACGGTGCCGAAGGAGGAGGGGCCGGGCGTCCTCTCGACGCAGTACATCGACCCGCTGTACATGAATCCGCTGCTCGAGGCGGCGGCCCTCGCCACCGAGGAAGCGATCGTCAACGCGCTCGTGTCCAATGCCTCGATGCGCGGCGCCAACGACAACTTCGTCCCGGCGCTGCCGCACGACCGGCTGCAGGCCGCGCTGAAGAAGTACGGCCGGCTGCAGGCGCCGGCCGCCGGCTCGACGCAGGCTCAGTGCGTGGCGCGATAACCGCTCAGCACGCCGTCGGCGACGCTCATGCGGAAGCTCCGGGCGGGCTGGCTTCCGCCCGGGGCGTCGAACTCGATCGTCCACTCGTCGTCCAGCGCCGAAACGAACCGGTGCTTGCCGACCGGGATCAGCGGCAGCCCGGGTTCCTCCTCGCCGCCGAACTTGATCGCCAGCATGCCGTTCTCCACGGCGAACGTGTAGCGCTCGGGCCCGAACAGGAACGGCCGCATGTCGTAGTCGCCCGCGTAGCGCGCGAGTTCGCGCGGCGCGACGCTGACGGGCGCGGTCGACGGCGCCGCCACGCCGAACAGGATGCGCGCGAGCTTCTGCTCGAGCGACACCGGCGAGGGCATCAGGCCCATGCGGTTGGTGAGCACCACGATCGTGACGTCGTCGTCCGGATAGTAGGCGTGGTCCGAGTGGAAGCCGAAGATCTCGCCCGAGTGCGAGAGCTTGGCGTGACCGCCGAGACTGCCGCGGATCAGGCCGCCGAGCGCGTACAGGTTCGGCGTCCCGTCGGCCAGGGGCCGGGCCTCGGTCAGCAGGCGACGCAGGCTCGCCGGGAAGGCCGGCGAGGTGAACACCCCGCGCCGGTAGCGCGCGAGGTCCTGCGCCGTCGACAGCAGGGAGCCCGCCGAGAACGGCACGAGGTAGTGCCACGGCGGCGCCTGCGTGGTCCCCTGGCTGCCCACGCGATAGCCGCGCACCCGCCCCGGCACCAGCGCCGTGTCGTCGCCGCTGTAGGTGTGGGCCATGCCGAGCGGATCGAACACGTTCTGCTGCAGGTAGGCGTAGTAGTCCTTGCCGCTGGCCTTCTCGACGATCAGGCCGAGGAGGTAGTAGCCGGAGTTCGTGTAGCTCCAGCGCGCTCCGGGCGCGAACTGCAGCGGAAGGGCGGAGATGTTGGCCACCATCTCGTCGCGCGTCCAGCCGTTGCGCTCGAGGCGCGGGTACAGCGGGCGGTTGTCCGTGTAGTTCGGGATGCCGGAGGTGTGGTCGAGCAGGCGGGCGATCGTCACGTCGCGGGCGGGGCCCTGGTAGTCCGGCAGCCACTTGCCGACGGTGTCGTCGAGCGAGAGGACGCCGCGGTCCACCAGTTGCAGGGTGGCCAGCGCGGTGAACGACTTGGTGATCGAGCCGATGGCGTACACGCTCTCGCTGGTGGCGGCACGCTTCTCCGCCACGTCGGCGAGGCCGATGGAGAAGTCGAAGACCGTCTCGCCCTTGCGGTCGATGAGCACTGTCACGGCCGGCGGCGCGGCGTTCGCGTAGAAGCTCGCGACCGTCGCGGCCAGCTGGGCGCGGGTCGAATCCGGCAGCGGCTCGGCCCGCACGACGGGTGCGAGCAGGGCGACGAGCAGGGCGGCGGAGCGGAAGAACGCACGACGATGCATGGAAGGACCTCCGGAGGGCCGCGCGGACCTGCGGCCCGGAAAAATTGACCGACGGACAACTTTTATACCAGTATTCAGTCCGGGCGCAAGACGGCGCCGGGTGCGGGGAGGAGGATCGCAGTGGACGCCAGCACCTGGCAGCGCATCGGCCTGCCTTCGTTCGCCTTCATGTCGGTCGTCATCGGCGGCGGGTATGCCACCGGCCGAGAGATCGTCGAGTTCTTCATGCAGGCGGGTCCGCGCTGGGGCCTCGCGGGACTCGTCGTCACGGCCTGTGCCTGGTCCGCGGTCGCGGCGCTCGCCTTCGACCTGGCCCGCGAGTGCGCGGCCTACGACTACCAGCGCTTCTTCCGGGAGCTGCTGGGGCGGGCCTGGTGGCTCTTCGATCTGTGCTACGTCGCGATCCTGGTGCTGGTGCTGTGCGTGCTCGGGGCGGCCGCCGGCGAGATCGTCGCGCGCCTGCTCGGCTGGCCGCTGCTGGCCGGGGCCATCGTCCTGCTGATCGCGGTCACCGTGGTCCTGCACCTCGGCGCCGACGCCGTCGAGCGGTTCTTCAGCGTGTGGGGCGCGGCCATGACCCTCGCGTACGCGCTGGTGCTGCTGACCGGCCTGTGGCTGCTGCGCGACCCGATCGAGGCCGCGCTGGTCTCGACGGTCCCGGGCGAGCGGAACTGGGCCGTCGGCGGACTGCAGTACGCCGGCTACAACCTCGCGGTGATCCCGGCGATCCTCGGCTGCGCGCGTCACCAGCGTTCGCGGCGCGATTCGCTCTGGGCGGGGCTGCTGTGCGGTCCCGTGGCGATCCTGCCCGGCCTGTGCCTGTACGTCGCGCTGCTCGGGGTGTATCCCGCCGCGCTGCAGGCGCCCATTCCGCTGCACCTGCTGCTCGAGCGCCTCGGCGCGCCGTGGCTCGAGGTGGCGCTGCAGGTGGTCATCTTCGGCACGCTGGTGCAGACCGGGGTGGGCGTGCTGCAGGGCTTCACGGAGAGGCTCTTCAGCGGACGGACGACCACGCCGCGCCGCGACCGGTGGCGGCGTACCGTGGCGAGCTTCGCGGTCACCCTGTTCGCGCTGTTCGTCGCCGACCGCATCGGCATCGTTGGCCTGGTGGCGCGCGGCTATGGCACCCTGAGCTGGGTCGTCATCGCGACGTTCGTCGTGCCGCTGCTGTGGAACCGCCTCGTCCGGCGCACGCCGCCGGCGACGCGGGCCCGGATGACGCCCGGTCCGTGAGGCGAGGCGAGGTGTCCGCGATGCGCATCCAGTGGGTCGGCCTGCCGACCGACGTCAATTCGTCCTACCGCCGCGGCGCGGCCGCCGGGCCGGCCGCCGTGCGCGCGGCCTGGCAGCGGCTGCTCGACTTCGGCAACGGGTCCACCGAAGGCGGCGAGGAACTCGGCTGCGACTTCGGCATCGACGACGGCGGCGACCTGCCGCTGACCGAGACCGACGCGGACCACGAGCGGATCCGCGACCACGTGCAGGCGCGCGCCCGCACCGGCCCGGTGCTCAGCGTGGGCGGCGACCACTCCGTGACCTTTCCCATCGTCGAGGCGCTCGCAGGCCTGCACGGTCCGCTGAACATCCTGCACTTCGACGCGCACGCGGACCTCTACCACGACTTCGGCGGCAACCCGCGTTCGCACGCCAGCCCCTTTGCCCGGATCATGGAACGGGGCCTGGCCCGCCGCCTCGTCCAGGTCGGCGTCAGGACCTGGAACGCGCACAACCGCGAGCAGGCGGCGCGCTTCGGCGTGGAGGTCGTGCCCTGGGAGGGGTTCGCGCCCGAGCGCGTGCCGATTCCCGACGACGGGCCTCTCTACGTCAGCATCGACCTCGACGCGTTCGATCCGGCGTTCGCACCGGCCGTGTCGCACCCGGAGCCGGCGGGACTCTCGTCGCGCGAGGTCGTCGCGGTGATCGGTCGCATCCGCGGCCTGGTGGGTGCGGACGTGGTCGAGCTCAACCCCGCCTGCGACGATCGCGACCACACGGCGGTGCTCGCGGCGAAGCTCGTCAAGGAACTCTGCGCCGCAATGGCCCGCGGCCGCGCGACCTAGAAGAACGTCCGCACCGCGTCCACGACCTCGTAGTCGTCGTCCACCACGTAGATCAGCCGCCACTTGTCGAAGGTGGTGCACGGGTGCGAGATGCCGAGGCCGACGAGGTCGCCGACGGCCAGCGGCGAGTCGGCGGGAACCTCTAGGTGCAGGTGCTGGTCGTTGATGCCGACGGCGCGGTGCCCGGCCGGCATCCCCTGCGGCGCGCGGTGCGTGCCGTCGCGGTACCACAGCGCGGGCGTCGGCAGTTCCCAGTCGAAGGAGAGGTCGCGCTTGCCGCCGGTGACGTAGGCGCGCGTCGGCTCCGGGCGCGACTGCACGCAACCCCACACCTCGAGCGCCGGGCCCAGGCCGCCCGGGACCGGCGAGCCGCCGAGGCCGCGGGCGAGGATGCGCTCGAACGCGCGCGTGTAGTGCAGGTGGTCCTGCGTGAGGTAGCAGCCGCTGCGCAGCACGACCTGCACGGGGCGGCCGAGGTCGGCCTTGCGCAGGCGATCGGCCACGACGTCGAAGAACTCCGAGCCGCCGGCCGTGAGCAGGAACGGATCCGCGCCCGCAGCGGCGCGCGATGCCGCGGCGAGGCGGGCGACCTCGATCTGGAAATCGAGCAACCGGCCGATGCGGGCCTGCACGTCGGCGGCGTCGCCGGAGACGAGTCCCTCGTAGCTCTCGACGCCTCGCAGTTCGAGGTGAGGCCCGCCCGCTTCCACGGCACCGAGGACGGCCCGCGCATCGTCGAGCGTGCGCACGCCGGTGCGCAGCCCGGCCTGGCCGACCTCCAGCAGCACGCGCAGCGCGCGTCCGGGGCGCCGGGCCTGCGCCGCGTCGACGAGTGCGGCCACGCCGGCCACCGAGTCGACCAGCACGCAGGGTTCGAAGTCCGCGTCGCGCGCGAGCTCGTCGAGGAGGAACGCCAGGTTGCGCTGCCCCACCACCTGGTTCGCCAGCAGCACGCGCCGGATCCCGAAGCGGCGATAGACCTGCAGCTGGCTGATGGTGGCGCAGGTGAGGCCCCAGGCGCCGTCGTCGAGCTGGGCCTGGAACAGCTGCGGGCTCATCGTGGTCTTGCCGTGCGGCGCGAGCGAGACGCCGGTCGCCGCGAGGAACGCGCGCATCCACGCCCGGTTCGCGTCGAGCGCGGAGGCCTTCAGGACGGCGACGGGAAACGGCAGGTCCTGGCGCAGGACGTTCCAGCCGCAACGCGCCAGCTCGCGCAGCGGCCGCGGCGGTGCGCCGCCGGGATAGCCCTTGACGGTGTCGTCGACGATCCAGTCGTCGAGGGCGGGAAGGCGAGGCAGGGCTGGCACCGGGGCATGCTACCGCCGGGCCCCTCGCCGCCACCAGTGATCTCAGCGACCCGGTGGCCTGAAGCGCGAGCGGGCGAGCTCGTCGGCGACCACCGGGCTCGGCAGGTCGCGCGCGGCCGCCCGGTCGAGGATCCAGCGGGTGCGCTCGAAGATGCCGCGGCAGTCGTCCAGCACGGCCTGCACGTCGTAGGTGCCGCGCAGCGCGTGCACGAGGTCGAGCAGGCCCCCGACGTTGATCGCGTAGTCGGGAGCGTAGGTGACGCCGCGCCGATGCAGTCGCTCGGCGTCGGCGGGGGTGGCCAGCTGGTTGTTGGCGGCACCCGCGACGACGCGGCAGCGCAGCCGTGGAATCGACCGCTCGTCCAGGACCGAGCCGAGCGCGCAGGGAGACAGGATGTCCGCCTCGCTCTCGAGCACCGAGTCGGTGGCGACCGGCCGTGCGCCCCAGCACTGGACCGCTTGCGCGACCCGCGACTCGTCGGTGTCCGCGACGCGAAGGACCGCCCCGTCGGCGGCCAGGTACTCGCACAGCTGCATGCCGACGGCACCGAGCCCCTGCACGGCCACGCTGCGACCGTCGAGCGCGGGCGTGCCGAAGGCATGGGCCGCCGCGGCGCGAATGCCCTGGTACGTGCCGTACGCCGTGGCAGGTGCCGCGCGGCCGTCGGGCATCATCGGCGCGCAGGCGTGTGACGTCTGCCGGCCGATCGCGGCGACGTCCGCGGCGCTGATGCCGACGTCGTCGGAAGTCGTGTAGCGGCCCCCGAGCGATTCGACGGCGCGACCGATCGCGGCGAGCAGCTCCGGCGTCTTGTCCGAGCGCGGGTCGCCGATCACGACGGACTTGCCGCCGCCGTAGGGCACGCCGGCCAGGGCGGCCTTGTACGTCATGCCGCGCGAGAGGTGCAGGGCGTCCCGGATCGCCTCGGTGGAGCTGGCATAGGGCCACATCCGGCAGCCGCCGATCGCGGGCCCGAGCGTGGTGTCGTGGATCGCCACGAGGTAGCGCAGGCCGGTCGCCGCGTCGTGGAAGAAGTGCACGGCCTCGTGACCGTCGTAATCCGGCAGCTCGAGAAGCATGGCAAAGGCTCCGGTCGGCGGGCGCGCGTCGCCGGGCGCCCTTTCACGAAAAAACGTATGGTGGTATAAAAATGGGCCAGCGGTCAATTCGTGCCGTCCACCGCATCCGGCCGAGCGCGGCCGCGGCCGGCGGGTGCGCCGCGGTTTTCCGCCAGCGAAGGACCCTCGTGCGCACCCTCCATTCCCCCATCGCACTGCAGAACCCCCGGACGCTCGCCGTCGCGGCGATGCTCGGGGCGGTCGCCGCCTTCGCACTGATGGACTGGGCGATGAAGATCCTCGCGGCGACGCACTCGCCCATGCAGGTGGTGTTCCTGCGCGGCCTCACCTCGCTGCCGATCCTGCTGGCGTGGGCGGGACGCGCCGGACTCGGGCCGGTGCGGGGGCTGCGCTGGCCTCTGCACCTGCTGCGCGGCCTGCTCGGCCTCGCGATGCTCGGCGCGTTCGTGAAGTCCCTGTCGCTCGTGTCGATGAGCAACGCCTACGCCGTCTACCTCGGTGCGCCCCTGCTCATCGCCCTGCTGTCGGCACCGCTGCTCGGCGAACACCTCCGGCCCGGGCAATGGCTGGCAATCGTCGTCGGCATGGCCGGCGTCCTCGTCGCACTGCGGCCGTCCGGGGACGGCCTGCTCGGCGCGGGTGGGCTCTACGCGGGGCTCGCGGCGCTCAGCTACGCGGCGATCGCGGTCACGACGCGCGTGCTGGGCCGCACCGACGGTGTCGCGGCGATGACGCTGAGCTTCGTCGCGGTCCTGACGGTCGGCGCGGGCGTCGCGTCCTGGCCGGACGGCATCGCGGTGTCCTCCGGCGAGATCGGCTGGATCGCGCTGCTCGGCATCGCCGGGGCGGTGGGCCAGCTGCTGATGACCGTGTCGTTCAGCCTCGCGCCGCCGGCCACCGTGGCCCCGTTCGAGTTCACGGCGCTGCTCTGGGCGCTGGCGTTCGACTGGCTCTGGTGGCACGTGCTGCCCGATGCCGCGCTGCTCCTGGGCGCGGTGCTGATCGTCGCGAGCGGCCTGCACCTGGTGCGGCAGGGACCGGCCCGCCCGGCGCCAGAGGGCGAGCGATGAGCGGGGCCGCGCGCTAGTTGCTGCAGGCCTTCTTGATCTCCTCGACGTCGCTCGACTCGGCGGCCACCTTTGCGCACGCAGCGCGACGCGCCTCGCTGACGGCGAGCGTGTTGAGCTGGTTCAGGTACGCCGCTTCCTTGTCGCCCGCGTCCTTCCTGACGGTGAACATGGCGCCCACGGCCGCGAAGTAGTTCTGCAGCACCGTTGCCGGAATGGACAGCAGCCCGACGGTCTCGTTGCCGATGTTCTGCCGGTACCTGGTCGGCACGCCGTCCCTGAAGCCGAGCGTCCCGGCACTGGCGGCGAAGGTGCTGCCGGCCAGCGGCAGGAAGTAGGTCGGTGATCCGGTGGGCGACAGGACGACGTAGGTGCGCCTGCTGCCGTGCCCGGTCAGCGTCACGTCGTAGGGCACGGGAATCCGGTAGAACAGCCCGGGCTGCGCCTTGCCGTCGGCGTTCACGACGCTCAGCGGGAGATCGGCCCGGGCCGGACTGGGCTGCACCTCGATCCGGTAGTCGCAGAACTCCACCGGTTCGGCCGGCAGTTCCCCGAGCGGGACGGTCACGCGGTAGGTGCCTGGCAGGCTGCAATCGACCTTCGGGTCGGTCCGTTCCGCGCCGCGGAAGGGCAGGTCCCTGGCAACCGCCAGCTTCGAGAGGATGTCCGCCACTGACGAGGTCACCGACGTGGAGCTGTCCGAGTCCAGCAGGCCCCTGTCGTTGACCGCCAGCGTGCTGTCGACGGTCCCGGTGTGATTGCGCGGGATCGTCGCGAGATATGCCGCCTTCGGATCCGGCATCGCGTCGGACGCCGCGACCGTGAGCTCGCTGCCCTTGTCCTTTACGGAGACGACGGTGACGACGACGTCGCGATCGGGCAGGAAATAGACGAGTCCCGCGTCCGCCGCCTTGCCCGCCTCGAGCCGGCTCGAGCGGATGCCGCTGACGCAGCCGCCGAGCAGCGCCGCGGCAGCGCACCCGGCGGCCAGCGCCAGCGCGTGAGGCCATCGATGGCGTCGGGGCGGCATGCAATCGGTGTCCATGGCGCGGCTCCCTGCGCCGAGGCTCGTCGGCCTCGGGAACGTCGTCGTTTGCGTGCTTATGCGGCCGAGCCCGCGCAGGGTCAAGCTGCGACGCAGCAAGCGCCGCGCACTGAGCGGCGTCGCTCGACTACTGCGCTGCAACTTGACCGTCACGAGGTCGAAGGTATGTTGAGGCGTCGCCCGGACGTGGCGACCGAATCGACTCGGGTCATCGATGCCTCACGGATCCGGAGGGAACATGGCCGACGACCGCCTGCAGCGAGTCCTGTCCGAACGCCGTGGCCTGCGACGCCGCGCGCTGGAGCGATGGCTGGGGTTCCAGCGACCGCGCGAGCAGCCGACCGTCGGCATCCCGAACCGCGACGGCACCTGCCCGGCACCGAGGGTCGCCGCTCCGACGGCGGAGCAGGTCACCCGGTTCGCGCGACGCGAGAAGAGCCGCGAGCTGCTGTTCAGCACCGCCTACCGCGGCGCGCGCGTCGCGGTGGAGCGCAAGATCGGCACGACGCTCGACTTCAGCGACCTTCCCCCGAGCGAGCAGGCGCAGGCGGCGGGTCGCCCGGTGGCGCGGATCGTGCTGCTCGGCGGTCCCGGAGTGGAACCCGCCGGCTTCGCGACGGGCTTCCTCGTCCACCACGACCTGCTGCTCACGAACTGGCACGTCTTTCGCACGCCCGACGAGGCCGACGGCGTCGGCGCGCAGTTCCTGTACGAGCGCGTCGAGGACGGCATCCGCACCGGGCTGATCTTCGAACTCGACCGCAAGCGCTTCTTCCTCAACGACCGCGAGCTCGACTACGCCATGGTGGCGGTGAAGCCGGTCTCGACGACCCGCGCCGAGCTGAAGCAGTTCCAGTTCCTGCCGCTCATCGCGGCCAAGGGCAAGATCCTCAAGGGCGACCCGGTCAACATCATCCAGCACCCGGACGGCCGGCCGAAGCAGTACGCGACGGTGAACAACCGCCTGCTGGACCTGCGCGACGACGGCTTCCTGCTCTACGAGACCGACACCCTCGAGGGGTCGAGCGGCTCGCCGGTCTTCAATCGCCACTGGGAGGTCATCGGCCTGCATCACTCGGGCGTGCCGCGCATGGACGGCGACCGCATGGTGCTGCGCGACGGCCGGCGCGTGCCGGTGGACGCCGAAGTCGCGGACGAGGACGTGGACTGGATCGCGAACGAGGGCATTCGCACCAGCGCCATCGTGGAGTCCCTGCGCAGGCAGCCGCTCGGCGACTCCCCGCAGGCGCGCCAGCTCGCGGCGATGCTCGCGACCACCGACGATCCCGTCGCCTGGGTGGAGACCTCCGTGGCAGTCGCGGCGACGGGCGCGCCGCAGGGTCCCGAGGACGCGCCGTCCGTGCCGTCCGCGATGCCGCTGCCGTCGATCCAGGTCCAGGTGAGCGGCCCGGTGACGGTCCACGTCGGCGCGGCGAGCATCGTCGCGACCGCGAACGCGGGCGCGGCCGGTGCGGATGTCGTGCGCGGCGGCGCCGCAGGCGGCGGCCTGCGCGAGAAGTCGCTGCGCTTCGACGAGAACTACGGGTCGCGCGCGCGCAAGGGCTACAAGTCGCGCTTCCTGAAGGGCTGGGTCGTGCCGGCGCCGGGACTCGAGGCGGCGCGTGCCGCCGCGCTCGAGGTGCTCAGGAAGGGCGGCAAGCCGTGGGTGATCCCGTACTACCACTATTCGCTGACCATGAGCCGCGCCCGCCGCATGCTGGTCTGGGCGGCGAGCAACGTCGACTACAGCGACGCCGCGCGTCGGCTGACGAAGACGCGCAAGGAGTACGGCGGCGAGAACTGGCGCCTGGACCCGCGCGTGGCGCTCGAGGCGCCGGGCCTGCAGGTCGACGACAACGACTTCTACGCGCCGGCGCGCAAGATCGATCGCGGCCACATCGTCCGGCGCGAGGACGGCAGCTGGGGCGCCACGGCGAAGGAGGCCGAGTTCGGCAACAGCGACACCTACCACTACACGAACTGCACGCCGCAGCACGAGTCGTTCAACCAGAGCCAGCTCGACGGCCTGTGGGGCGAGTTCGAGATGCACATCGAGAAGCAGGTGAAGGCGCTCGACGGCCGGATGGTGGTGTTCGGCGGGCCCGTGCTGAACGACGACGACCCGTCGCACGGTTACCCGGGCCAGGAGCCGATCCAGGTGCCGATGCAATACTGGAAGGTCGTGCTGTGCACGGCGAGGCAGGGCAGCAAGACGACGCGGCACGCCTACGGCTTCGTGTTCGACCAGACGGAGCAGGTGCAGACGCTGGGTTACGAGAAGATGGACATGACTGCCTACGAGATCTACCAGGTGCCGCTCGCGGAGATCACCGCGAAGACCGGCGTGACGTTTGCGGCGAGCGTACGCGCGGCCGACGTGCTGAAGGACGGCGCGCACGAGGCGTTGCGCGGCTCGGGGCGCAAGCGGGTCACCGGGCTCGAGTCGGTCGTCCTGCGCTGAGACCGCGAACCCGCAAGGCGGAAGGAGAGACGATGGCCACACGACTGACCAAGGGACAGCTGCGCCTCGCGCAGGGATTCGAATCCGAGCGAGCGTCCGCGTACGTCACGCGGCGCAAGGCCACCGGCCTCGAGGCCGACCGCCGCGTGAAGGTCGTCGCCGAGGGCGATTCCTGGTTCAGCTACTTCCCGGCCTACGACGTCCTGGCGCAGCTGCGCCGCCGGTCGTGGGACGGCGTCGTGTACGACATCGAGGACCGCGCCAAGGCCGGAGCGCTGCTCAACGACATGGTGTACGGCCGCGACATGGTCGATACCTACCAGTTGCTCGAGAAGCACCGGCCGCGCGTGTTCCTGTTCTCCGGCGGCGGAAACGACATCGCGGGGCAGGAACTGTTCGTGATGCTCTACAACAAGAAGGCCGTCGACATGCACGCGGGCCTGCCGCGCATCAATCGCAAGATCCTCGAGGGGCTCGTCGACGAGGTCTTCCGCCAGGCCTACCTCGACCTCGTCGCACTCGTTCGCTGGAAGGCGAGGCAGCTCGGGCTCGGCGAGCTGCCGGTCGTCGTGCACGGCTACGACTACGCCATCCCGGACGGGCGCGGCTGGGCGGGCGGGCTGGGCCCGCTGCCCGGCCCCTGGCTCGACCCCAGCCTGTCGCGCAAGGGCTACGACCGGTCGGCCGACGTGGCCGTCCGTCGCGAGATCGTCCGGCAGCTGATCGATGCCTTCAACGAGATGCTGAAGAAGATCGCGACACCCGGGTCCGGGATCTACCACGTCGACCTGCGAGGCACGCTGAAGGACTCGCAATGGGGGAACGAGCTGCACCCGACCGAAGCGGGCTACAAGGCCGTGGCGACGAAGATCGAGCAGGTGCTGCGGCGGGTCTGACGGCTCGGGCCGACCATTGCCCATGCACGACTGGGCGGCGCAGCGGCCGCCGACCGAGCCGCTCCACGCGTGCCGCACGACCTGGGCCTGCGTTCGCTCGGAGGCGCTCACGGTCGCGAACCCACGCCCGCAGCAGGAGTGGATCGTCGCCCTCGACGACGACGTGCCGGCGAAGTTCAGCCACCGCCTGCTCGAACTTCGCACGGACCACTACGTGCGCTGGTCCGAAGTGCGCCACGACACCGTCGATGGCCGCAAGCTGTCGGAAATCGAAGCGTTCGACGTCGCCGTGGCAGGCGCTGACGGTCACTGCTTCTTCGAATAGTCGTCGCGCGGCTTCGGCGCCCGCGCCGGGTCCAGCCCCCCGGGCGCGCGCGGCGCCGGATCGGGCTGCTGCACCCGTGGCGCCGACGGCTGCGTCGTCTGCTGCGGCCGCGGCTGCTTCGGCTCCTGCCACGCAGGCTGCACCCGCGGCGCCTTCGGGGGCTTCGACGGCTGCGGCTGGGCCCAGGCCGGATTGATCACCGGCCACGGCTCGACGCCGCCGCCGGAGTGTCGCGGACGATCCTCGCCGTCGCGATCACGCGGGCGGTCGTCGCCCCGCGGATGATCGTGGCCGCTGCCATGGCCGCCACCGTGACCACCGCCGCTGGTGCTGCCGCCGCCGGGCGGATGTCCGTCGTCGCCGGGGTGGCGCGGACGCCGGTCGCAGCGCCCGTCGCGGTCGCGATCGATACAGGGCGAGTACCCGTAGTACGGGTACGGGGCGTAATAGCCGTAGGGGTACGCGCCGCCGAAGGACGAGTACGGGCCGTACCAGCCGAAGGCGTCGTAGCGCGGGTAGAGGTAGTAGCCCGGGTAGCCGTAATGGAACACCGAGGCGCTGCCGGCGCCGTAATACATCTGCGGGTAGGGCGCGTAGGGCACCGAGCCGGCGCGCGGGTTCGACAGCGGCGGCAGGCGATAGCCCTGGTCGACGGCGCAGCCGCCCGCCGAGGCCAGGGCCACGAGCGACGCGACGGACAGAAAAGCCCTGCGGATCATGAGGTTGTCCTGCACTTGCGGGCGGCGCACCGCCACCGGATCAGACCGTCCCACAACCAGGAACGTTCCCGCCGCCCGCCGGTTGACCGCCGTCGGGCCGTTACATCTTTATACGCTCACCCTTCGGGTCGTACAGCGGCCGCGCGCTGACCGTGCACGGGTACTTCTTCCCGTTGATCTCGACCTCCCACGTGCCGCTGCCGAGGAACGCCTCGTCGACCGCCTGCTTCGGCTCGAGGAACGCCAGCCCGACCGCGCCGCCCACGGTGTGGCCGTAGGACGCCGCGCGCACGTAGCCGACCGGACGGCCGTCGCGCCACACGACCTCGGCGTGGAACATCAGCGGTGCCGGGTCGTCGACGCGCAGCGACACGAGGCGCCGCTGCAGCGGGCCGCGCGCCTTGCGCGTCAGCACCGCATCCCTGCCGATGAAGCCGTCGGGCTTCTTCAGGTCGACCGCGAAGCCGAGGCCCGTCTCGTACGGGTCGTCGGTGTTGTCGAGGTCGTGGCCGTAGTCGCGGTAGCCCTTCTCGAGGCGCAGGCTGCCGAGCGCGCGCAGCCCCGCGTGCACGAGTCCGAATTTCTTCCCGGCCGCGACCACCTGGTCGTACACGTGCACGGCCTGCTCGGCGGGGATGAACAGCTCGTAGCCGAGCTCGCCGAGGTAGGTGATGCGCGTGCACAGCACGCGCGCATAGCCGATGTCGATCTCGCGCGCGGCGCGGAACGGGTAGGCCGCGTTCGAAAGGTCGACGCTGGTGATCGACTGCAGCAGCTCGCGCGAGCGCGGGCCCTGCACGTTCAGCTGCGCCCAGCCCGAGGTCACGTCGGTGACGAACGCGTGCGCGTCCGCGGGGATGTGGCGCCTCATCCAGGCCTCGGCGTGCCGCACCATCGTGTCGGTCACCACGACGAAGAAACGGTCGTCCGCCAGCTTGGTCACCGTGAGGTCGGCCTCGAGCCGGCCGTCCTGGTTCAGCCACTGCGTGTAGGTGATCGCACCGCTCGCGCCGTCGACGTCGTTCGCCGAGATGCGGTTCAGGCACTTGCCGGCGTCGCGGCCCTGCACCAGGAACTTGCCCATGAAGGACATGTCCATGACGACCACGCCCTCGCGCGCCGCGCGGTGCTCCCGTTCCCAGTGCGGCCACCACTTCGGCCGGCCCCAGGTGAGCTCGCCCGGGTCGGGCGTCCGTCCCTCGCCCGCGTACCAGCCCGGCGATTCCCAGCCGCTCGTCTCGACGAAGTACGCGCCTTGCGCCGCGAGCCGCTCGTGGAAGGGCGAGCGCCGCGCGCCGCGCGCCGTCTCGAGCGACTTGAACGGGTAGTGGCACTTGTAGACCATGCCGAGCGACTCGACGGTGCGCGCGCGCCGGTACGCCGGGTTCGACTGGTACGGCAGCACGCGATTGACGTTCATCGCCGTCACGTCCACGTCCGGCAGGCCGTTCATGATCCAGTGCGCCATCACGCGGCCGAGGCCGCCGCCGGTGAGGATGCCGATCGAGTTGAGCCCCGCCGCGACGAAGTAGCCGCGCAGGTCCGGCGCCTCGCCGACGATGGGCAGCAGGTCCGGCGTGAAGCTCTCCGGGCCGCAGAAGAACTTCTTCATGCCCACTTGCGAGGTGATCGGCACGCGCGCCATCGCGTGCTCGAGGAACGGGCCCATGCGTTCCCAGTCGGGCTCGAGGTCAAGGTAAGGCTCGTCGGTGGGCGCGCCCTCGACCTTCCAGGGGGCGCACACGGGTTCGAACAGGCCGACCATGAGGCCCGCGCCTTCCTGCCGGTAGTAGCCGTAGGCCGAGGGGTCCTCGAGCACGGGCATGTTCTGCGGCAGGTCCTTGATCGGCTCGGTGATCAGGTAATAGTGCTCGGCCGCCTGGTTCGAGAGATGCACGCCGCTCTGCGCCGCGAACTCGCGTGCCCACAGGCCACCACAGTTCACGACGTATTCGGTCTGGATGTCGCCGAGCGGCGTGCGCACGCCGGCGACGCGGCCGTTCTTCGTCAGCACCTGTGTCGCCGGCACGCCTTCGAAGATCTTCACGCCGCGCAGCTTCGCGCCCTTGGCGAGCGCCATGGTCACGTCGACCGGGTTCACGCGGCCGTCGGTCGGCACGTAGAACCCGCCGGCGATGTCGTCCACTTTCGCGAGCGGGAACAGCTGGCCCACCTCGCGCGGGGAGAGTTCCTGCACGTCGACGCCGCAGTAGCGGTTGAAGGCCGACACGCGGCGGAACTCCTCGAGCCGGTCGCGGTCCGCCGCGACCTCGATGAAGCCGATGGGCGCGAAGCCGGTGGCCTGGCCGGTTTCGGCCTCGAGGCGGGCGTAGAGATCCTTGGTGTACTTGCGCAGGCCGGTGGAGGTCTCGGAGGTCGAGCCGTAGGTCACCATGAGCCCGGCGGCGTGCCACGTCGTGCCGGAAGTGAGCTGGTGGCGCTCGAGCAGCACGATGTCGGTCCAGCCGAGCAACGCGAGGTGATACGCCGTCGAGGTGCCGATGATGCCGCCGCCGACGACGACGACCCGGGCGTGCTGCGGCAGGGTGGGGGGGTTGGCCATGATCGAGTCCTGATGCGGGCAGACCGGAGGGCGGACTGCATCGATCCGGCAAGGATACTCCGGGCGCGTCGCCGTCTGCTGCGGGGCCTCTTTTGCAGGTGCCTCTGTTAGACTCCCGCGCCAGCCGCACCCGGGCCGCAGCCTCGCCGCCCGCCGTCCGGGACAGTCGCCGCCAGGACCCTGCATGAGCCCCGAAACCAGCCCGGCCGAACTCGACCAGCTGACGCAGCACCTCGAGGAAGTGCAGCGCCTGCTGTCGCGTCGTCGCCTGGTGGAGAACCTCGTGAGCCGGCAGGAGATGCCGCGGCACTCGCTGGTCGAGGCGGTGGCGCACAAGGAGGACCAGGGCAAGCTCGCGCGCCTGCTCGACCGGCTCGAGCCGGAGGAGACCGCGCGCATCCTCGAGGCCCTGCCCGCGGAGGATCGCCTCGAGGCCTGGGAGGTGATCGCCCGGGATCGCCACGACGCGATCCTGCTGCTGCTCGAGGACGACGTCCGCGAGGAGCTCGTCAACGCGCTGGTGCCGACGGTGGCGAAGACGCCCGTCAACGCCTTCGAGCTGAAGGACGGCCGGCTCGAGCAGGTGGCCGTGCACAGCAAGGCCGACCTCGAGCAGATCCGGCCCATCTGGGTCGACCTCGTGAACCCGTCCGCCGAAGTGCGCTACTGGGTCGGCGAGTTCTTCGGCCTCGAGGTGCCGGACCCCGACAGCCTCACCGACCTCGAGGCGAGCGCGCGCTTCTACGTCGAGGACAACGGCGAGGTGCACCTGCACTCCGACTTCCTGCTCGAGTCGGACGAGCAGTCGCAGAGCGTCCCCGTCGCCTTCGTGCTGCACCGGGACATCCTGTTCTCGGTGCGCCAGGTCGAGCTGCCGGTGTTCCGCCTGCAGCGCCTGCGCGCCCGCACCCAGCCCGGCTACGTGACCGAGGGCAAGGACGTGCTGCTCGATCTCTACGCCGCCGGCGCCGAGTATTCCGCCGACGCGCTCGAGGAGGTCTACGCCGAGCTCGAGGCCAGCAGCAAGCGCGTGCTCAACCCGCGCGTCTCCGACGACGATGCCGCGCGGATCCTCGCCGAGATCGCGCGCGCCGAGGACGTGAACGGCCTCATCCGCCGCAACCTGCTCGACACGCGCCGTGCGCTGTCGTTCCTGATGCGCGGCAAGTTCCTCTCCGAGCGGCAGCACGAGGAGGCGCGCGAGATCGTGCGCGACATCGAGTCGCTCGACGGCCACACGACCTTCCTGTTCGGCAAGGTCAACTTCCTGATGGACGCCACGGTCGGCTTCATCAACATCAACCAGAACCGGCGCGTGTCGAAGCTGACCAGCCTCAGCGTCGTGTTCCTGCCGATCAACATCCTCGCCGGCATCGGCGGCATGTCCGAGTACACCATGGCTTCCGGCGAGATCGGCCTGCCGTGGCCGGCCGCCTACCTGCTGTTCATCCTCGGCTCGGCGGCGCTCGGCTACGGCACCTACCAGGTCCTGAAGTTCATCGAGGCGCGCGAGATCGCCCGCACCGCCGAGTCGGCGCACGCCGACGACTAGCCCCGGAGGCGCGCTTGGCCGAGTTCGTCGACCTGCCTACCGCCATTGCCCGCACGGTCCGCGACGGCGACACGCTCGCCATCGAGGGGTTCACGCACCTGATCCCGTACGCCGCGGGGCACGAGGTCATCCGCCAGGGCCGGCGCGACCTCGCGCTGGTGCGCATGACGCCCGACATCCTCTACGACCAGATGATCGGCATGGGGATGGCGCGCCGGCTGCGCTTCTCCTGGGGCGGCAACCCGGGCGTGGGCTCGCTGCACCGCCTGCGCGAGGCCGTGGAGCAGGGCTGGCCCCGGCCGCTCGAGATCGAGGAGCACGCGCACGCGGCGATGGCGCTCGCCTACCAGGCCGGCGCGTCGAACCTGCCGTTCGCCGTGCTGCGCGGCTACCTCGGCACCGACCACCCGAAGGTCAACGACAACATCCGCGAGATCACGTGTCCGTTCACGGGTGAGAAGCTCGCCGCGGTCGCCGCCATTCGGCCGGACGTGGCGATCATCCACGCGCAAAAGGCCGACCGCGCCGGCAACGTGCTGCTCGAGGGCATCGTCGGCGTGCAGCGCGAGGCGGTGCTGGCGGCGCAGCGCTCGGTGGTGACCGTCGAGGAGATCGTCGACGACTTCGGCCCGCGCAGCCCGAACACGCCGATCCTGCCGGCCTGGGTCGTGACCTGCATCGCGCACGTGCCGGGCGGGGCCTTCCCGTCCTACGCGCACGGCTACTACCCGCGCCACAACGGGTTCTACCTCGCGTGGGACGAGATCTCGCGCGACCGCGGCCGCTTCCGTGCCTGGATGGAGGAGTTCGTGCTGAACCGCAGCACGGTGCTCGGCCCGGAGTGCCTCGGCGAGGCGCGGCAGCCGTGAGCGGCGCGCCGGCCAACCGGGCGGAGATGATGATCGTCGCGGCCGCGCGCGCGCTCGGCAACGACGACGTGTGCTTCGTCGGCATCGGCGCGCCCTCGGCGGCCTGCAACCTCGCGCGCCTGACGCACGCACCCGACATCGTGCTGATCTACGAATCGGGCACCATCGGCACGAAGCCGAACGTGCTGCCGCTGTCGATCGGCGACGGCGAGCTCTGCGACACCGCCCTCACGACGGTCTCCGTGCCAGAGATGTTCGCGTACTGGCTGCAGGGCGGGCGCATCACCGTGGGTTTCCTCGGCGGCGCGCAGCTCGACCGCTACGCCAACATCAACACGACGGTGGTCGGCGACTACGCCCGTCCGAAGGTCCGCCTGCCGGGCGGCGGCGGCGCGCCGGAGATCGCCTCGCACTGTCGCCAGACGTTCATCACCATGGCGATGAGCCCGCGCAGCTTCGTCGCGTCGCTGCCGTTCGTCACCTCGTTCGGGCACGGCCGGGGCGGCCGGCACCGGCGCGAGCTGGGACTCACGACCGCCGGGCCAACGCGGGTCATCACCGACCTGTGCGTGCTCGAGCCAGATCCCGTCACGAAGGAACTCGTCGTCACCACGCTGCATCCGGGCGTGACGGTCGACGAGGTGGTCGCCGCCTGCGGCTGGCCGGTGCAGTTCGTCGACTCGCCGGTCGTGTCGGCCGCGCCGTCCGCCGTCGAGCTGTCGACGCTGCGCGACCTGCAGGAGCGCACGCGCCTCGCCCACGGCGGCTGACGGGCAGGGGCGGCCGATGGAACCCGCCGTCGCGACCGAGCCCAGGCTGCTGTGCGGCGGCACCGTCGCCTACGCGCGGATGTGCGAGCGCATCGAGCAGGCGCGCGCCACCGTGGACCTCGAGACCTACATCTATGCGGACGACGACGTCGGCAAGCGCTTTCGCGAGGCGCTGGTGCGCGCCGCGCGGCGCGGCGTCCGGGTGCGCGTCCTCGTCGATGCGTTCGGCTCGGAGAGCCTCGCGGACGACTTCTTCGCGCCCCTGCTCGAGGCCGGGGGCGAGTTCCGGCGCTTCAATCCGCGCCCGCTGCTGCGCCTCAGCTTCCGCAACCACCGCAAGCTCCTGGTCTGCGACGAGGTCGCGTTCGTCGGCGGGCTGAACGTCGCGTCGGAGTACGACGGCGACGGCATCGAGCGCGGCTGGCGCGACTTCGCGCTGGAGGTCGAGGGCGCGGCGGCGGGCCAGCTCGCGGCGAGCTTCGAGCGCATGTGGCAGCTCGCGCCCTTCCGCCGGGCACAGGTGCGCGGCTTCTGGCGACGGGTGCCCGGCGCGGGTCCGGGCGACGTCCGCGCGGCCGCCGATCCGCGGGTGCGCGTGCTGCTCTCCGGTCCCGGCTGCCGCACGGCCGAGCTGCGCCGGCAGCTCGCGCTCGACATCCGCCAGTCACGCGACTGCTGCGCCTGGGTGGCCTACCTGCTGATCTCGCGCCGCCTGCTGCGCGCGATGGCGACGACGGCGCGCCACGGCCGCATGCAGCTGCTGATGGGCCGGCGCTCGGACGTCGCGGTGTCGCGCTGGGCGAGCGAGCGGCAGTTCGGGTCGCTGCTGCGCCGGCGCGTGCGGCTGTTCCTCTACGAGCCGCAGATCGTGCACGCGAAGGTCGTCGTCGCCGACGACATCGTCTACGTCGGGTCGGCGAACCTAGACATCCGCAGCCTGCGCATCAACTACGAGGTGTCGCTGCGGGTCGACTCGCCCGCGCTCGCGGCACGCCTGCGCAGCGAGTTCGCCGACGACTGCCGCCGCGCGGAGGCGCTCGACCTCGCGCTCTGGAGGCGCGGGCGACGCTGGTGGCACGCGCTGCGTTCCTGGCTCGCGTGGCTGCTGCTCGCGCGCGTCGATCCCTTCGTCGCGGACCGGAACTTCCGTTCGCTGCTCTGAGCCCGCGCCGGCCCGAGCCTAGGCCTCTGGCGCGACCACGACCGCCGTCCCGCTCGCCGAGACCATCAGCATCCCGTTGCCCTGGCCGAGCACCTCGTAGTCGAGGTCGATGCCGACGACCGCGTTCGCCCCGAGCTCCTGGGCGCGCTGCCGCAGTTCCTCGAGCGCGATGTCCCGGGCCCGCTGCAGCTCGCGCTCGTACGTGCCCGATCGCCCGCCGACGAGGTCGCGGATGCCGGCGAACAGGTCCTTGAAGATGTTGGCGCCCAGGATCGCCTCGCCGGCCACGACGCCGCAGTAGCGGGTGATGCGCTGGCCGTCGATCGACGGGGTGGTGGTGATCAGCATGTCGGCTCCTCGTGGCCCGCGGCTCCCGGCGGGCATGACATCAGCATGCCGCAACCGCAGGCCCGCGCACGGCGGCCCGCGGACATTCGTCGCACCCGGCGAACGGTCCGGCACGTCGTCGGCGAAGGCGGACATGGGCCGATCGTCGGCGGCCCGCACCGAGGCTCGCCCGCTCGCCCGACTCGGATTGCTTCCGTTCCGGGTTCGCTCCGTATTGACCGCTGTACGTCACCGGGAGAATCTGGCGGGCAACGAGAACTCCCGACCGTGGTCATGGACGCGATCCGCCCGGTTCGACGCAACAACGTTCACGTTCGCGGCGCGAGCGAGGCTGCGCGCGCGATGGTGTTCGTGCACGGCTTCGGCACCGACCAGGCCGCGTGGCGGGACGTGGCCGCGAGCTTCGAGCCGGACTGGAAGATCGTGCTGCTCGACAACGTCGGCGGCGGCGACACGCCGCCGGAGGCCTTTGCCCAGCACAAGTACCTCGACCTGCATCGCTACGCCGAGGACCTGCGCGGAGTCTGCAACGAACTCGGCCTGCGCCGGGTCGTGCTGGTGGGCCACTCGATGGGGGCGATGATCTGCGCGCTCGCCGTTGCCGCGGATCCCGAACTGGGCGCACAACTCGTGCTGGTCGCCGGCTCGCCCCGCTACCTCGACGAGCCGGGCTACCGCGGCGGCTTCACGCGCAAGGATCTCGACGAGGTCTACCGCGCGATGGATCGCGACTACCGCGAATGGGCCGACGCCAGCGCGCCCCTGATCATGGGCAATCCCGGCCAGCCGCACCTCGCGAAGGCCTTCGCCGACACGCTGAAGTCCATCCCGGCCGACCGCGCGTTGACGGTCCTGTGCTCGATCCTCCAGTCCGATCACCGCGGCCGGCTGGCGGAGATCCGCTGCCCGACACTGATCGTGCAGTCGCGCTCCGACCCGTTCGTGCCGCGCGAGGTGGCCGAGTACATGCAGCGGGCCATTCCCGGCAGCGCGCTGCGGGTGATCGACGCGGAGGGTCACCTGCCCCACGTCAGTGCGCCGGCCGCGGTGGCTGCGGCGATCCGCGAGTTCGTCGCGCAAGAGTGAGCGCACCCGTCGCACTCGTCGTCGGCCATCCGGCAACGATTCTCATTTTGGCCCGCCGTCCAGGCGGTCGCTCAAGTTCCATCGTGTCCTGCCGAACCAGTGGACGATCGGCCGCATACCGCGCTCCCGCGGACACCGGCCGGAGTGTCCTGGGGAGACGACGATGGAAGTCAGTCCGGCCCGTCCGACGGGCGTCAGCGCGCGATCGCCGCGCCGCCTTTCGCTGCGGCTCACGCACCGGGTGGGGATCCTGGTGCTGCTGTGCATCACCTCGCTGATCGGAGCCTGCGTCACTTTCACGTTCATCGCCCGCCAGAACCTGCTGGAAGACCGCCTCATGAAGACTCGCGACCTCGTCGCGAGCGCGCAAAGCCTCGTGCAGCACTACTACGACCTCTCGCAGCAGGGCGCGCTGACCGACGCGGACGCCCGCGCCGCCGCGCTCAAGGCGCTGGAGTCGATGCGCTACGAGGGCAACGGCTACTTCTGGGTCAACGACCTGGAGCCGCGGATGATCATGCATCCGTTCACGAAGGACCTCGAAGGCAAGAGCCTGCGGGACTACCGCGACCCGAACGGCAAGGCCCTGTTCGTGGCGATGGCGGACGCCGTGCGCAAGTCTGGCGAGGGGCAGGTCGACTACGTCTGGAAGAAGGGCGGCAGCTCCACGCTGGCGCCGAAGATCTCCTACGTGAAGGGCTTCGCGCCCTGGGGCTGGGTGATCGGATCGGGCACCTACGTCGACGACGTCGATGCGGCGCTGTTCGCGCAGGCCAAGCGCTTCGCCGGCATCGTGGTCGTGAACCTGCT
Source organism: Pseudomonadota bacterium (assembly GCA_052035645.1). Taxonomy (GTDB): domain Bacteria; phylum Pseudomonadota; class Gammaproteobacteria; order Steroidobacterales; family Steroidobacteraceae; genus RPQJ01. The sequence goes on along the minus strand of JBPOHK010000027.1, from coordinate 84,797 downwards.
CGGTCTCGGCCTCATCGCCTGGTTCATCGCGCGCGGCATCACCCGGCCGGTCAAGGTGGCCGTGGACGTCGCGCACCGGCTCGCGATCGGCGACACGAGCGTGGACGTGCAGCCGGGCGGCGGCGACGAGATCGGCCAGCTGCTCACCTCGATGCACGAAATGGTCGAGTCCAACCGCGCGGCCGCACGGCTCGTCGAGCAGTACGCCGCCGGCAACCTGACCATCGACGTGCCGATCCGCTCCGGACGGGACCAGCTCATGCAGGCGCTCGCGACCCTGGTCGCCTCCATGCGCGGCGTCTCGGCCCTCGCCGTGCGGGTGGCCGAGGGCGACCTCGACGTCGACGTGGCCGTGCGTTCCGAGCAGGACGACCTCATGCGCGCGCTCGGCCGCATGGTCGCCTCGATGCAGGACGTGACGCTGCTCGCCAAGAAGATCGCCGAGGGCGACCTCGACGTCGAGGTGCGCGAGCGCTCCGGCAAGGACGAGCTGATGCGCGCCCTGCGCGGCATGGTCGGCTCGATGCAGGGCGTGACCGACCTCGCCCAGCGCCTGGCGCGCGGCGATTTCGAGGCCGACGTGCGGCTGCGCTCCGAAAAGGACTGCCTGATGCGCGCCCTGGCGGAGCTGGTCGAGTCGATGAAGGAAGTGTCGAGCCTCGCCCAGAACGTCGCCGGCGGCGATCTCGCCGTGACCGTGCAGGCCCGCTCCGCCGAGGACGAACTCATGGGCGCTTTCGGCGCGATGACGACGCAGCTGCAGCAGGTCGTTCGCGGCGTGAAGGCGATGGCGGACGACGTCGGCGCCGGCAGCCTCGCGCTCACCGGCAGCGCGCAGACGCTCACGAGCGACGCCTCCGAGCAGGCCCAGAGCGCGCGCGAGGTCTCGGAGTCGGTGGACCGGATCACCGCCAGCATCCATCGCACGTCGCGCAACTCGACGGAGACGGAACAGATCGCCAACCGCGCCGCCGCGGACGCCCAGCGCGGCGGCCAGGCGTTCGAGGACGCCGTGCAGGCGCTGCGCAAGATCGTCGCCCGCATCGGCGTGGTCGAGGACATCGCCCGGCAGACCAACCTGCTCGCGCTCAATGCGGCGACCGAGGCCGCGCGGGCCGGCGAGCAGGGCCGCGGCTTCGCGGTGGTGGCGGCGGAGGTGCGCACGCTCGCCGAGCGCAGCCGCACGGCTGCCGCCGAGATCAACGAGCTGTCGCGCTCGAGCGTCGACGTCGCGCAGCGCGCGCAGGGGTTGCTGCTCGAGATGGTGCCGAACATCCAGCGCACCGCGAGCCTCGTGCACGACATCGCCGTGGCCTGCGGCGAGCAGGACTCGAGCGTCGGGCAGATCAAGGGCGCCATCGAGCGCCTGGACGGCGTGGTGCAGCGCAACGCCTCGACGACCGGCAGCATCGCCGGCACGGCAGGCCAGCTGGCCAACGACGCCGAGCACCTGGCGCGACTGGTGGAGTTCTTCCGCCTCGATGCCGGTGCCGCAGCCGCCCGCGGCACGCCGCCGGCCAGCCGGGTGGCCTGACGACGCCACCCGGCCGCGGGCACGGGCTGGACGCCGGGGCCCGCGATCCCGGACACTGCGTGCGGGTTCCGCACCGCAGGTCAGGCCACATGGATTCGTCGCTCACGTCCGCACGCCGCTCACGCCGGGTGCTCGCCATCGCGGGGTTCGCCGCCGTCGGCCTGCTCGCCGGTTGCGGGAAGATCGCCGCCGTCAAGGAGCAGGTCGAGCGGATCGACAACGCCGGCACGATCCTCGGTCGCGTCACCACGGACGGCCAGGCCGGGAGCGACGTGCTGGTGGCCGTGTTCCACCGGCGCGGCGAGTCGGCGATCGCCCTGTACCGCGTCGTGCCGACGACCGCAGAGGGCGCGTTCTCGCTGCTGGTGCCGCCGGGCCCGTACCTCGTCGCGGCCTTCGTCGACGGCAATCGCGACGGCCGGCACCAGCCGGACGAGCCGGGCGCGTTCTTCGGCGAGCCGACCACGGTGCAGGTCGCGGACCAGGGCACCGAGCGCATCTCGATCCGAATCGACCCGAAGTCTCGGCCGACGCTGACGGGCATGGAGGTCGATCGCACGCCGGCCGTCGCGACGGCAGCTGGGTCGGTCGTCTCGCTCCGTGACGCGCGCTTCGACCCGGACAACTACGCCATGGGAATGTGGCGGCCGCTCGATTTCCTCGCCGGGCCCGGTGGCGGCCTCTACTTCCTGCAGGAGTACGACCCGAAGCGCGTGCCGGTCATCTTCGTGCATGGCATCGGCGACGGTCCCCGGCGCTGGAAGCCGGCCATCGAGTCGCTCGACCAGACCCGCTTCCAGCCCTGGGTGCTCTACTACCCGAGCGGCCTGCGCCTCGAGTCCATCAGCAACTACTTCGCGGGTGCCGTGCACGAGCTGCGCCGGCGCCACGGCTTCACCCGCTTCGCCGTCGTGGCCCACAGCATGGGCGGCCTCGTGACCCGCTCGTTCGTGCAGCGCCTCGACGCGCACTACCCGGAGGAACTGCAGGCGCTGCGCCTCGTGGTCACCGTCAACAGCCCGCAGGGCGGCATGGCGAGCGCGGCGAGCGGCGTCGAGTACTCGCCGATCGTCATCCCGTCGTGGCAGGACGTGGCGACCGGCAGCGAGTTCCTCGCGAGCCTCGACAAGCGGGGCTGGCCGGCGCAGGTGCCGCTGCACCTCGTGTTCTCGTTCGACGGCAACGAGAGCGGCGACGGGACGGTCGCGCTGGCGAGCCAGCTGCCGGTCGCTCTGCAGTCCGAGGCCGTGCGCCTGTACGGATTCCAGGGCACGCACGTCTCGACCGTGGCGGACGGGCGGTTCCTCGGCCTCATGAACCGCCTGCTCGACGAGACGAACGGCCCCACGCCTGCGACGGCCGCGAATTCCGCGCGCTGACGGCGGGGTGAAGCCCCGGTCCCGATCTGCGATACTGCTCGCCCGTTTCGTCGGCCCGAGGGCCCCGCCACCATGACCGACCCGGCCGCCGCCGCCGTGCTGCGCGAACCCGATCCGTCGCTGGTCAGCTACACCCACTGGATGTACGCGCTGCACGCCGCGAGCGCCGTCATCGGCATCGTCGGGTCCTGGGCGATCGTCACGGCGTTCGTGTTCGGCCTGCCGTCGATCGTCGCCGTGGTCATGAACTACGTGCGCCGCGACGACGCGCGCGGCACCTGGCTCGAGGCGCACTTCGCCTGGCAGCTGGGCACCTTCTGGCGCGCGCTGGTGTGGATGGTCGTGCTCGCGGTGCTCGGCGTGCTGTTCGCGGTCACGATCATCGGCCTGCCGATCGCCATCCTCCTCTACCTCGCCCTCATCCCGCTCGGGCTGTGGGCCGTGTACCGCATCGCCCGCGGCTGGCTGAAGCTCAAGGACGGACTCGCGCCCTGAGCGTGTCGGCCGGCCGCCGATTCCAATCAACCCTCATGCAGGCATCGCCATGAACGTCGCACAGGACAAGGTCGTACTCATCCACTACACGCTGAAGAACGACGCGGGTGCCGTGATCGACAGCTCGTCGGGCGGCGACCCGCTCGCCTACATCCACGGCCAGGGCAACATCATCCCCGGCCTCGAGAAGGCGCTCGAGGGCAAGGCCACGGGCGACAAGCTGAACGTGAAAGTCGACCCGGCGGAGGGCTACGGCGTGCGCGACGCCGCGCTCGTGCAGCAGGTGCCGCGCCGCTCGTTCGGCGGCGTCGCCGACATCCAGCCCGGCATGCAGTTCCACGCGCAGACCTCGCACGGCCACACGCGCGTCGTGACCGTCACCGCGATCAAGGGCGACATGGTCACCGTCGACGGCAACCACCCGCTGGCCGGCGAGAACCTGAACTTCGACGTCGAGATCACCGAGATCCGCGATGCGACCGCCGAGGAACTCGCGCACGGCCACGTGCACGGCCCGGGCGGCCACCACCACGACTGACGAACGCGCCGCTCAGGGCGGCGGCAGCCTGAACTCGCTGTCGAGCGCGGCCAGCGTCGCGCGGTCGCGCCCGTAGACGTCGTTGCGGAACAGCACCTGCCCGTTCGGCAGCGGCTGGGCGGTCCAGTACAGGATCAGCACGGGCACCGGCTTCGCGAGGTTGACGGTCTGCGTCTTCTGCGACGCGACGACCGCGTCGATCGCCGCGCGGTTCCACTTCGCCGGGTCGTTCAGCACCAGCTCGGCCAGCTCGAAGGGCTTCTGCACGCGGATGCAGCCCGAGCTGAACAGGCGCGTGTCCTGCTCGAACAGCGACTTCGCCGGCGAATCGTGCAGGTACACGAGGTACGGGTTCGGGAACATGATCTTCACGAGCCCGAGCGCGTTGTCGGGGCCCGGGTCCTGCACGAACTGGTAGGGCGGCAGCCGGCTCGCGCTGTAGGCGGCCCAGTTGACCGCGCGCGGGTTCACCTCGCGGCCGGCCGCGTCGAGCACGCGGATGCGGCTGCGCTGGAGGTAGCCCGGGTCGCGCCTCAGCACCGGCAGCTTGTCCTTCACGAGGATGCCGGGCGGGATGGTCCAGGTCGGGTTGAACACCACGTAGGTGATCTTCGACTTGAAGATCGGCGTCTCGCGGCCTTCCTTGCCGACGATCACCCGGGAGGTCCACACCGGCTCGTCGTCCCTGAAGTACGAGACGTAGAAGCCCGCGACGTCGACCAGCACGAACTCGCCCTGGATCTCGTGCAGCACCCAGCGCGCCCGTTCGAGATTGACGCGGATCTGGTCGATCCGCTGGGCCACCGGCACGTTGAGCGCGGCGCGCGTGCCCGGCCCGACGGCGCCGTCGGCGGTGAGGCCGTGCCGCTCCTGGAAGCGCATCACGCCGGCCTCGATCGCCTCGTCGAAGAGCTGCGACGGCGGGTAGGCGGGCGGCGCCGGCTCGAGGTCCTGCGTCGTCTCGAGGCGGTGACGCAAGGCCGGCACGCGCGGATCGGTCATGCCGAGCTTCAGCGTCGGCCCGTCGCTGATGGGCGACCAGCCGCCCGCCGCCGCGATCGCGCGATACTCGCGCAGCCGCTCCCGGCCGCGCTGGTACCACACGTGCTGCGGACGCGCACGATCGAAGATCTCGCCGATCGGCCGCGTCTCGATCGCCTGGGCGAGCCGCTCGAGCGGGTTGCCGTCGGGCACGGGCCGCGGCGTGTAGTTCCACTGCGAGCTGAGCTTCACCGGGTCCACCTTGCCCTCGTAGAGGTGGTAGGTGGCGAGCATCATCGCGTCCATCGCCAGCACTTCGAGGTCGGCCTGCTCGGCGGGCGCGAGCGCCGCGCCCTGCATCTGCCGGCGGAACGAGTGCAGGGCCGCCGCGTGGTAGTCCTGGGGATCGAGGCCGTCGGTGGCCATGCCCTGGATGGCGTTGATCAGGCCGTCGAGGCGCGCCGGGTCGGTCCAGTCCGGTCGGAACTGCTGGTTCTCGTAGTACTGCGAGACGTAGTGGCCGAGCACGATGCGCGCGCCGCGCACGTCGTAGTCGCGTGCGTACCGCAGGTGGTCGATGCGGTCGCGGATCGCCTCGGTGAGCGGGTCGGGGTTGGCCGGGGCCACCTGTGCCGTCGCGAGGCAGGCGACGAGGAGCCACGCGGCCGCGAGTGCGGCGCGCAACGGGAGACGCAGCATGCGGGTCCTCACGGTTTCGGGCGGATGCGTTTCGCGGCCAGGTCGTAGGCATCGGCACCGGTGATCTCGACGTCGGCCCAGTCGCCGGCCGCCAGTCCCTTGCCCGGCCGCGCGATGCGCACCGTGCCGTCGATCTCGGGCGCGTCGGCCGGCGAGCGTGCGATGGCGAACCCGTCGTGAACCTCGTCGACCAGCACGCGCATCCGCCGGCCCACCTTGGCCGCCAGCTTCTGCGCGCTGATGCGCGCGGCGAGTTCCATGAAGCGCTCGAGGCGCTCCTGCTTCACGTCCTCGGGCACCGGATCCGGCAGGTCGTTGGCGGGCGCGCCCTCGACCGGTGAGTACTTGAAGCAGCCGACGCGGTCGAGCTGCGCTTCCTCCAGCCAGTCGAGCAGCTGCTGGAAGTCGTCGTCGGTTTCGCCGGGGAAGCCGACGATGAAGGTGCTGCGCAGGGTGATGTCGGGGCAGACCTCGCGCCAGCGGCGGATGCGCTCGAGCGTGTCCTCGGCGTGCGCGGGGCGCTTCATGAGCCTGAGGATGCGCGGGCTGCCGTGCTGGAACGGGATGTCGAGGTAGGGCAGCACCTTGCCCTCCGCCATCAGCGGGATCACGCCGTCCACGTGCGGGTACGGATAGACGTAGTGCAGGCGCACCCAGGCGCCGAGCGAGCCGAGCGAGCGGGCGAGATCCTCGAAGCGGGCCTTCACCGGCTTGCCGCCCCAGAAGCCCGTCGCGTACCTGAGGTCGGCGCCGTAGGCGCTGGTGTCCTGCGAGATCACCAGCAGTTCCTTCACGCCGGCCTTCACCAGGCGCTCGGCCTCGAGCATCACCTCGCCGATCGGGCGGCTCGCGAGGTCGCCGCGCAGCGAGGGAATGATGCAGAAGCTGCAGCGGTGGTTGCAGCCCTCGGAGATCTTCAGGTACGCGTAATGCCGCGGCGTGAGGCGGATGCCCTGCGGCGGCACGAGGTCGACGAACGGATCGTGCAGCGGCGGCACGTGCTCGTGCACCGCACCCACGACTTCCTCGTAGGCGTGCGGGCCCGTCACCTTCAGCACGTTCGGGTGGCGGTCGGTGATGGTCTCGGGTTTCGCGCCGAGGCAGCCGGTGACGATCACCTTGCCGTTGCGCGCCAGCGCCTCGCCGATCGCGTCGAGCGACTCGTGCACGGCGTCGTCGATGAAGCCGCAGGTGTTGACGACGACGACGTTGGCGTCCTCGTAGGAGCCGACGACGTCGTAGCCCTCGGCGCGCAGGCGCGTGAGGATGCGCTCGGAGTCGACGAGGGCCTTCGGACAGCCGAGGCTGACGAACCCGACCTTGGGGGGCGTGGACACCTCGGCCGGCACTCAGTCGAGCGCGCAGCCGCCGCCGCCGCAGCCACCGCCGCCGCAGGGGCCGGTGTCGCACGGGCGCTCGTAGCCGCTGCCGAGCGAACCGGCGTGGACCACCCCGCTCGCCCCGAGCAGCTTCTCGACCTTCGACTTGCCCGGGGTGCCGTCGAGCGGGATGCCGGCCTTGCGGCACAGCTCGCCCCAGTTGGCGATCTTCTCCGCCATCTTGTGGCTGACTTCGACGACGCGGCCGTTGGCCGGGCAGTGGTAATCGTAGGTGGGCATGGCGTGGAGGGGCTCGGGAGAGGGCTGCTATTCTAGCCCAAGCCCATGCGCTTCAAAGGCACCCTGGCCAGGTGGAATCCGGACCGCGGATTCGGCTTCATCCGTCCGATGGAGCCCGGCCCGGACGTGTTCGTGCACGCCTCGGCATTCGGGCGCGGCGAGGCGCCGCCGAAGGTCGGCGAGGCGCTCACCTACGAATTGACCGCCGGGCCGGACGGCCGGCCACGTGCCGTCGCGGTGGCCCGCTCCGGCGCGGCGTCGCGGCCGGCGCAACCCCGTGCCGACCGGCGCCCGCCGCGGCGTGAGTCCCCGCTGACCGGGCGGCTCGTGCGGCTCGGCGTGATCGCGCTGGGCGCCGTCGTCGGGTTCGGTTACCAGTCCTTCCTGCGGAAGGAACCTGCGGCGTCGGATGCCGCCACCGTCGGCGACGTCCTCGAGCAACTGCAGGCGGCGCCCTCCCGCTACGCCTGCGACGGCCGTACGCACTGCTCGCAGATGGGTTCCTGCGAGGAAGCCACCTGGGTTCTCGAGCACTGTCCGAACACCGAGATGGACGGCGACGGGGACGGCGTGCCTTGCGAACGGCAGTGGTGCCGGTGATCCGCTACGGCGGATCGAGCCGCGGGTCGCGGTCTTCCGGAGGCAGGTCCGGGCGTCGCCGCAGGTAGAGCTTGTCGTCGAAGCTCATCACCCAGTGCGGCTTGTAGACCACGCACATGGCCATGACCATGCCGTTCACGACGCCCTCGCCGAAGCTCATCAGCGGCAGGATCGCGAAGTACTCGCCGCCGACGTGCGCGGCATCGAGCGAGCCGCTCGCGAGCAGCACGCCGATGCGGGCGAGTCCGGCGAGATTGAAGGCCAGCGCCGACCCCAGGTAGACGGTCACGAAGAAGTAGACGAAGTAGTTGTGGGGCAGGCGGTCGTGCACGAACTCGTGCAGCCACGCGGTGAACAGCGCCGGCACGAACGCCATGCACAGCAGGTCGGCGCCGAAGCTGCTCCAGGCCGCCTGGCCCGTGAAGCACAGCACGCCGAGCGCCAGGGCCGCGGCCAGCACCGCGAGCTGCCAGCCGTGCAGCAGCGTCAGGGCGGTCATCAGCAGGAAGCGCACCGACAGGCCGGCCGAGATGCCGGCCTTCATCGACCACAGGGCGACCAGGAAGCCCGCGCAGCCGAGCCACACCCACTGCCGCTCGTGGTGGGACAGCCACGCCCGCCACGGCGCGGTGGCGAGCGCCGCGAGCAGGCCGGCGCCGGCGACCAGCTGGGTCGCGAGCCGGGTCCCCGTGGTCAGCAGCTCCGGCTCGATCAGCATCGGCGCGTCAGCCCGTGCCCGGCGCGCGGGGCGCGAGCGCAGCCGTGAGCGCATCGCGCGTGGCCGCATCGATGCTGCGCACGTGCACGTCCTGCTGCGGGAAGGGGATCTCGATGCCGGCGGCCTGCAGCGCGTCGTACAGCCGCATGGACATCTCGCTGCGGATGTTGACCCAGTCGCCGAAGTCGTTGGTCCAGGCGCGGATCGCGAAATCGAGCGAACTGGCGCCGAAGCCGTTGAACACCACGCCCGGTTCCGGGAAGGCCGCCACGCCCGGCGTCTCGACAGCGACCCGCTTCAGCAGCTCCATCACCTCGCGCGGGTTCGAGCCGTAGGCGACCCCGATGTTGACGTCGATGCGCCGGTTCATGTCGGAGAGCGTCCAGTTGATCAGCTTGTCGGCCAGCAGCGAGCCGTTCGGCACGACCACGTCGGCGCCTTCGAACGTCGTCAGCGTGGTCGCGCGCATGCCGATCTCGCGCACCTTGCCGGAGGTGCCCGATACCTCGACCACGTCGCCCGGCTGGATCGGCCGCTCGAACATCAGGATCAGGCCCGAGACGAAGTTCTTCACCACGTCCTGCAGGCCGAGGCCGATGCCCACGCCGAGGGCGCCGATCACGAGGGTGAGCTGGCTCAGCTCGAAGCCCGCGGCGGCGAGCGCGGTGAAGATGCCGAAGATCACCAGCGCGTAGTAGCTCAGCGTCGAGATGCTGTTGCCGACGCCGCGCGGCAGCTCCATCTTCGGCAGCACCTCGTCCTGCAGCACGAGGCGCAGGGTGCGCGCGAGCCAGAACGCCACGTAGATCGAGAAGAAGAACATCAGGACGCCGCCGAGCGTCACCGAGACGTTGCCGGCCTCCAGCTTGTGCGTCAGCACCCCCGTCAGCCACCGCGCCACGGGGCGATAGACGCGGAACTCGTTGAGCGTGATCAGGACCCAGGCCGCGAGCGCGGCGAAGTGGATCAGCCGGCTGGTGCTCCGGAGCAGCGGGCCGGCGTGCTCGGTCACGATGCGGAAGCGCAGGGCCGTCTTGCGCGCCAGCAGCAGCTTGACCACGGCGCCGAGCACGTTCGCGCCGGCGTACAGCGCGAGCCCCACGTAGGCCGTGTCGACCACGGCGCCGGTCAGCATCTCCGCGAGGGAGACGTTGCCGACCAGGTTCGAGCCGAGGCTGACCAGCATGGCCGCCGCCGCGAACCAGCCGAACACCCGGATGACGGTGATCAGCGTGCGCGAGGCGTCGGCGGGCAGCGGGCGCCGGCGGCGGGTGAGCAGCAGGTAGGTCAGGGCGCCGGTGCCGAGCGCGGCGATCAGGAGCAGGTTGCTGCGATAGAGGAACGGGCTCGGCACCAGGAAGAACCCGAGGCCCTTCAGCACGTACAGGACCGTGACGACGTAGGGCCAGCGGCCCATCACGTCGTAGAGGCGCTGCGGCAGCAGGCGCAGCACCGGGACCATCGCCAGCAGCAGGGCCGTCTGGTGCAGCAGCAGCGGCGCGTCCGGCTGGATCAGCAGCACGCCGACCAGCACCAGCACCAGCCACGACGAGATCGGCCGCAGCAGCACGCGCGCCGAGGACTGCAGCTCCGGGTCGTCGGTCACCAGCCGGCGGCTGCGCCGTGCCAGCCAGATCATCAGCGGCAGCAGCGCGATCGTGACCACGCGGTTGATCATCAGCCGCTCGGCGTTGGCCGCCTTGTACTCCTGGAGGAACTCGCCTTCGATCTCGAGGCCGACCCTGGCCGCGTTGCCGGCCTCCTTCGAGATGCTCGCGTCGCCCCAGATCTTCGTGTACGGCGGCGAGTCGATCATGCGCAGGCGCTGGTCGTAGTAGCGGATCGCGGCGTCGATGCCCTTCTGGCCCGACTGGATGCCGCCTTCGAGCACGTTGGCGCGGCGGCTGAGCCGCGACTGGTCGTCGAGCGGGCCCGAGATCGCCTGTTCGGCGAGCGCGACCTGCGCGAGCACCTCGCCGACCCGGCTCTGCAGGGCCGGCGCGACGCCACCGGCCTCGGCCGCCGACCGGGTGGACTCCCAGGTCGCGCGACGGCGGGCGAGGTCGGCCGCGTCGTCGGAATAGCTCGCGGTCGCGCGCTGCAGGTCGCGGCGCCAGAGGTTGAGCTGCTTCTCGTAGAAGTCCCAGTGCCGCTGCAGGCTCTCGAGCCGCACGATCGACAGCTGCAGCAGTTCCTCGGACTTGAACCGCGCGGCCAGCTGGCCCACGCCGGCCGAGAGCTGCTCGAGGCGGGGCTCGAGCTTGCGGGCCGGGCTGCGGCCGGCGGCCCGCTGGATCACGTCCTGGGCGTAGCGCTCGTCCGCATCCGCGCGGGCCGCGATGTCGCCGGTCGCGATGGGTTCGACGACGGGCTTGTCCGGGCCCCCGGCGGGCGTGTCGGCGGCCCCGGCCGTCGGGCCGGCGCCGAGGCAGAGCGCGAGGCAGAGCGCCGCGAGCGGGCGCAGCAGTCGGGACTGGGGCACGATTCCGGTCGTCCTTGGCGGGCGGGGCGGCCATTCTCGCACCAAGCGCCGCCGCCTCCCACCGCCGGCGCATGGGGCCGCGGCGATCTGGCAAAATGCGCGCCCCTGCGGCCACCGGGCGGCGGGGCCCGCCCTCACCTCCGGATGCCTGCATGCGCGAGCTGCTCGCCGACCTCCTGCAGTGGTACCTCGGCGCCCTCGACCAGGGCGGCTACCTGCTGATCGCCGTGCTGATGGCGATGGAGAGCTCGATCATCCCGCTGCCGAGCGAGTTCGTGATCCCGCCGGCCGCCTACCTCGCCCACGCGAAGGGCACGTTCTCGCTGCCCGGCATCGTGCTCGCGGGCACGGTCGGCTCCTGGGTCGGGGCCAGCGTCATGTACTGGGCCTCCTACTGGCTCGGCCGGCCGCTGCTCATGCGCTACGGGAAGTACGTCGCGATCACGCCCGAGAAGATCGTGCGGGCCGAGAACTGGTCGTCGCACTTCGGCATGGTCGGCATCTTCATCTCGCGCCTGCTGCCGGTGATCCGCCACCTGATCGGCATCCCGGCCGGCGTGGTGCACATGAACTACTGGAAGTTCTCGGGCGCCACCGTGCTCGGGTCCGCGCTCTGGTGCAGCGTGCTGTGCTGGGTCGGCGTCACCGCCGGCCGGGACGAACAGCTGATGCAGGGCAGCCTGCACCGCATCTCGCTCTGGGTCGGCGGGCTGATGCTGTTCCTCGGCGTGCTGTACTACGTCTTCGTCCACCGCCACATGCGGCGCTGACCGGCAGCCATGACGTTCCCGCTGCCCGCGCAACGGATCGACGCCAGCGGGCGGCCGCGCATCGACAACCGCGCCATCGCCGCGCTCGCCCTGCCGCTGATGCTCACCAGCAGCCTGCAGGCGATCATCAGCCTCACGGACACCTGGTTCGTCGGCCACATCTCGACCGAGGCCATCGCCGGGATGGGCGCGGTCTACTGGTTCGTGCTGCTGTTCCTGATGATCGTCGGCGGGGTCGGGCTCGCGGTGCAGACGTTCGTCGCGCAGGCCGAAGGCGGTCGCCGCCGCTGGCGCGCGGGCCACGCCGTGTGGGTGGCGCTGTGGGCGGCGCTGTTCACGCTGCCGGTGTTCGCCCTGCTCGCGTTCGCCGGGGGCCTCATCCTGCACCCCTTCGGACTCGACCCGGTGGTGCAGCAGCAGGCGATCGCGTTCTGGCAGCCGCGCATGCTCGGCGCGCCCTTCGGCGTCGCGCTCTGGGCGGTGCTCGGGTTCTACAACGGCGTCAATCGCGCGCGCGTCAGCGTGTGGATCACGGCCATCGTCGCCGTCGTGAACGCGCTGCTCAACTGGGTGCTGGTGATCCGGCTGCAGTCCGGCATCGCCGGTTCGGCCTGGGCGACCAACCTGAGCATGCTGTGCGGCGTGCTGTTCGCGCTGTGGGTGTTCCTGCGGCCGGACCTGCGTCGCTCGCACCGCACGCACCTCACGTGGCGGCTGGACTTCGGCAGCCTCGCGCGGCAGTACCGGGTCGGCCTGCCGCTCGGCGTGATGTACGCGGCCGACCTGTTCGGCATGGCGCTGTTCCAGCTCATGCAGGTGCGCCTGAGCGCGCTCGAAGGCGCGGCCACGCAGATCGTGGTGATGCTGACGTCGATGGCGTTCCTGCCCGGCATGGGCCTCGCGCTCGCCGGCACCACGCTGGTCGGACAGGCGATCGGCGCGGGCGAGCGCGACTGGGCGTTCCGGCTCGGCAACCGCGTCATCCTGCTGACGGTCGGCTTCATGGGCACGATCGGCATCGTGCTGGCGCTGGCCGGTCCGTGGCTGCTGCCGTCGTTCGTGATCGCGTCGGATCCGCAGGCACCGCGCATGGTGGCGCTCGGCGTGTCGCTGCTGTGGATCGCCGCGGGGTACCAGCTGTTCGACGGACTCAACCTCGGCAGCGGGTTCGCGCTGCGCGGCGCGGGCGACGTGCGCGCGCCGGCGTTGCTGTTCTTCGTGCTGTCCTGGGGCGTGTGGGTGCCGCTGACGCACGCGCTGGCCTTCGCGCCGGGCCAGGGCTGGGTCGACTTCCTGCCGCAGTTCGGCCTCGGCGCGCGCGGCGGCTGGCTCGCGATGCTGGTCTACGTGGTGCTGCTCGGCAGCGCGCTGCTGCTGCGCTGGCGCTCCGGCCGCTGGCGCGGCATCCGGATCTAGGCGACCGGTCCAGGGGACACTCTCGATGTCCGGCCGCGGACGACCCTGCCGGCCTGCGCGGTACGGGCGACCGGCGGCTGGCCGCGGGCGCGGGAATTGCCCACAATCCGGCCTGTCCCCGTCCTCGAGGTGAAGTGCATGAAGCGAGTGGGCATGGCCTGCGTGGCCCTGGTGTGTGCAATGGCCGCGACGGGAGTCGCGCGGGCCGAGGCGCCGGCGAAGCGGCCGATCACGCACGACGACGTCTGGCTGATGAGCCGGGTCGGCTCGCCCGAGGCGAGCCCCGACGGCCGCTGGATCGTGTTCAGCGTGACCGAGCCGTCGTACGAGGACGCCGGCAAGGTCAGCGATCTCTGGATCGTCCCCGCCGACGGCAGCCAGCCGGCGCGCAAGCTGACCTCGGGCAAGGCCGGCGAGGGCGACGTGCAGTGGAGCCCCGACTCGACGCGCATCGTCTTCACGGCGAAGCGCGAGGGCGACGACGAATCGCAGGCCTACGTGCTGCCCATCGGCGGCGGCGGCGAGGCCCAGCGCGTCACCAGCCTCGTCGGCGGCGCCTCCGACCCGAAGTGGAGCCCGGACGGCCGGCAGCTGCTGGTCACGACGCGGGTCTATCCCGGCACCCGCACCGAGGCGGACAACCGCAAGGTCCGCGACGAGCGCAAGGCCCGCAAGTACAACGCCCGCGTGTACGACGCCTTCCCGATCCGGCACTGGGACCGCTGGCTCGACGACCGCCAGCCGACCCTGGTGGTGCAGTCGCTGGAGCCGGGCGCCGAGCCGCGCGACCTGCTCGCCGGCACGGCCCTGAGGACTGCGCAGGGCTTCGGCGGGCGCCTCGGCAATTCCGGCGAGTCGCTGGGCGCGACCTGGACGCCCGACGGCAGGGCCGTGGTGTTCGCCGCCACGACGGAGCGCGACCAGTCGGCCCGCGCGGACGTGGCGCTCGCGCTCTGGCAGGTGTCCGTCGACGGCGGCGAGCCGCAGCGCCTGACCGCCGAGGGCACGGATTACGGCGACCCGGCGTTCTCGCCGGACGGACGGCGCCTGCTCGCCAAGGCCGAGCCGCTGTCGAAGCGCTGGGTATTCAATGCTACGCGGCTGGTCGCCTGGTCGTGGCCCATGCAAGGCGTGCCGACCGAGGTGGTGCGCGGCTTCGACGAGTCGGTCGGCGACTACGACGTGGCGCCCGACAGCCGGCGCGTGTACTTCCTGGCCGAGCAGGCCGGCCGCCGCAGGCTGTACTCGGCGCCGATCGAGGGCGGTCCGGCCGAGGAGGTCGGGCGCCTGCAGGGCGGTGCGTATGCCGGACTGTCGATCGGCGGCGAGGCGGCCGCGCCGGTCATCGCCGCGAACTGGGGCGATGCCGTGCATCCCGCCGAGGCCGGCCGCGTCGATGCAGCGAGCGGGGCGTGGAACGCGCTCACCTCGTTCAACGCCGAGCGTGCCGCGCAGCTCGACTGGCAGCCGCTGCAGGAGTTCTGGTTCACCTCGAAGCGCGGCCGGCGCATCCACAGCTACGTGGCCCTGCCGCCCGGCTTCGACCCGGCGAAGAAGTACCCGCTGTTCGTGCTGATCCACGGCGGGCCGCACGGCATGTGGACCGACGAGTTCGGCCTGCGCTGGAACTACCACCTGCACGCGCGGCCGGGCTACGTGGTGCTGATGACCGACTACAGCGGCTCGACCGGTTACGGGGAGGCGTTCTCGCGCGCGATCCAGGGCGACCCGCTGCAGGGTCCGGCGGACGAGATCAACCAGGCGGCCGACGAGGCGATCCGGCGCTACTCGTACATCGACGCCACCCGTCAGGTGGCGGGTGGCGCGAGCTACGGCGGTCACCTCAGCAACTGGCTCGCGGTGACGACCGACCGCTATCGCGCGCTCGTGAGCCACGCGGGCCTCTACGACCTCAAGACGCAGTGGACGACGAGCGACGTGGCCTACAGCCGCGAGCGCAACCTCGGCGGACCGGCCTGGGACGAGAGCCTCGCGGTGTGGCGCCGGCAGAGCCCGTTCTATCGCTCGACGAAACTGAAGACGCCGATCCTGCTGACCGTCGGCGAGAAGGACTACCGCGTGCCGCTCAACAACACGCTGGAGTTCTGGTTGGCGCTGCAGCGGCAGGCCGTGCCGAGCCGGCTGGTCGTCTTCCCCGAGGAGAACCACTGGGTGCTGAAGGGCGAGAACAGCCGCTACCACTACCAGGTGATCCAGGACTGGCTCGCCGAGCACCTGAAATAGGGGACATTCCTCTTTTCCGACGAGGCAGCCCGGTGCGACTGAGGCTTTCCGTGTCCTCGTCCGGCGTCGAACGGCGTGGATGGCTGCGCCGCGGCGCGGCCGTCTGGCTGCTGATCGCGGCGGCCGAAACGGTTCACGGCACGCTGCGCGCGATCCTGCTCGCGCCGCGCGTCGGCGATCTGGCCTCGCGCCAGATCGGCCTCGTCACGGGATCCCTGATGATCCTGCTGATCGCCTGGCTCGCCATCGGCTGGATCGGCGCGCGCAGGCCCCGCTCGCTCGCCTGGGTGGGCGGGCTCTGGCTCGTCCTCATGTTCACGTTCGAAGTCGCGCTCGGGCGAGCCTTCGGCTTCTCGTGGGCCCGGATCGCCGCCGACTATCGTCCGTCCGAGGGCGGCTTCATGCTCGTCGGCATGGCGGTCCTCGCGCTGGCTCCGACGATCGCGTACCGCTTCAGGTCCCTCCGGTCGCGCGATCCTTGAGGGACCGCCGCCGGCGCGCGAAAAAGAGGAATGTCCCCGATTACGCGGCCTTCGGGACCGGCCCGTCGATCGCCTCCGCGACCGCGTCGTCGACGCGATCCAGCCAGACGAACGTCAGTTCCCTGCGCACGCTCTCGGGGATGTCCTCGAGGTCGCGCCGGTTGCGCGCCGGCAGCATCACCTTGCGGATGCCCGCGCGGTGCGCGGCCACCGTCTTCTCCTTGATGCCGCCGACCGGCAGCACGAGGCCGCGCAGGCTGATCTCGCCCGTCATCGCCACGTCGTTGCGCACGGTGCGGCCGGTCAGCAGCGACACCAGCGCCGTGTACATCGCCACGCCCGCGCTCGGACCGTCCTTCGGGATCGCGCCGGCGGGCACGTGCACGTGGATGTCGCTCTTCTCGAACAGCGCCGGGTCGAGCCCCAGCGACTCCGACTGCGACTTCACGAGGCTGAGCGCCGCCTGCGCGCTCTCCTTCATCACCTCGCCGAGCTGGCCGGTGAGGATCAGCCGGCCGCTGCCCGGCACGCGGGTCGCCTCGATGAACAGGATGTCGCCGCCCACCGGCGTCCACGCGAGGCCGGTCGCCACGCCCGGTACGCTGACGCGCATCGCCACCTCGTTCTCGAACTTCGGCGCGCCGAGGATCGCCGCCACCTCGCCCGCGTCGACGCGCACGGCGTCCACCTGGCCCTCGGCGATCCGCACCGCCACGTTGCGCAGCACCGCGCCGATCTGCCGCTCGAGGTTGCGGCAGCCGGCCTCGCGCGTGTAGTCGCGCGCGATCTGGCGCAGCGCCTCGTCGCTCACCGAGGCCTGCCCGGCCTGGAGGCCGTTCGCCTCGAGCTGGCGGCGCACCAGGTAGCGACGCGCGATCTCCACCTTCTCTTCCTCGGTGTAGCCGGTCAGCTCGATGATCTCCATGCGGTCGCGCAGCGGCCCGGGGATGGTGTCGAGCTGGTTGGCGGTGGCGATGAACAGCACCTTCGACAGGTCGAAGGGCACGCCGAGGTAGTTGTCGCGGAACGTCGAGTTCTGCTCCGGGTCCAGCACCTCGAGCAGCGCCGAGGCCGGATCGCCCTGGATGCCCGAGCCGAGCTTGTCGATCTCGTCGAGCATCAGCACCGGGTTGCGCGTGCCGGCCTTGCGGATCGCCTGGATGACGTTGCCCGGCAGCGAGCCGATGTAGGTGCGCCGGTGGCCGCGGATCTCGGCCTCGTCGTGCACGCCGCCGAGGCTCGTGCGCTGGAACTTGAGGCCGAGCGCGCGCGCGATGCTCTGGCTGAGCGAGGTCTTGCCGACGCCGGGCGGGCCGACGAAGCACAGGATCGGGCTGCGGCCCTGCGGGTTGAGCTTGCGGACCGCGAGGTACTCGACGATGCGCTTCTTGATCTTCTCGAGGCCGTAGTGGTCGGCGTCGAGGATGCCGCGCGCCCGCGCGATGTCGATCTGCTCGTCGTCGAGCTTCGACCACGGCAGCGCGAGCAGCGTGTCGAGGTAGGTGCGCGCCATCGAGTACTCGCCGCTCGCCTCGTTCATGCGCTCGAGCCGCTTCAGCTCCTTGCGCGCGTGCTCCTCGATGTCCGGCGGCATGCCGGCCTTGCCGATCGCCTCGCCGAGGTCGGCGAGTTCCTCGCTGCTGCCTTCCTCGCCCAGCTCCTTCTGGATCTGCTTCATCTGCTCGCGCAGCACCATCTCGCGCTGGCGGTCGTCGATGGCCTCCCGGGTCTGCTGCTCGATCTGGCGCGACAGCTTCAGCACTTCGACGCGCTTGGTCAGGTGCGTGGCCACCTTCTCGAGGCGGTCCTTCACCTCGACCGTCTCGAGCATGTCCTGCTTCTCGGCCGGCTTGATGTCCATGAAGCTGGTGATCGTGTCGGCCAGCGTCGAGGCCGACTCGATGCCCTGGATGGAGGCCGCCAGCTCGGCCGGCGCCTGCGGCAGCAGCTGGATCGCCTCGACCGCCTTCTGCTTCAGGTAGAAGCTGCGGGCGTCCACCTCGGGATTGCCCGCGCCGGTGTCGTTCAGCCACTCGACCCGCGCCACGAGGTACGGGAAGCCGCTCACGGCATCGAGCACGCGGAAGCGCCGCTCGCCCTGCACCACGAGGTGGTGGGTGCCGTCGGGCGCGGTGACGTAGCGGACGATCGAGGCGAGCGTGCCGACCCGGTGCAGGTCGTCGAACCCGGGGTCCTCGGTGTCGGCGGTCTTCTGCAGCAGGAAGCCGACCTTGCTCTCGGCGCGCACCGCCTCCTGGGCGCCGGCCACCGTCTTGTCGCGCTTGATCGCGACCGGCAGCACCACGCCCGGGAACAGCACGAGGTTGCGCACCGGCAGGACGATCAGCATGTCCTCCGGCAGGCTCGGCGTGGCCGTCGTCGTCTCGGTCGCGTCGCGGGTGTCGTTCGTCGTCATGTCGTCCCCTGCCCGGTCAGCGCCGGGCGAGCAGCAGTGTCAGGCAGCCGTCCGCGAGATCCTGCGCGGCCAGGTCCCAGCGCCCCGGCGGCAGCGCGAGGCGCCGCTCGAAGCGTCCGTACGGAATCTCGAGTCGCTGGATCCCGGTGCCCGGCCGCGCCCGCGGCGGGCGGCGCTCGCCGCGCACGACCAGTTCGGCCGGACCGATCACCACCTCGATGCGTTCGGTCGGCACCCCCGGCAGGGCGATCTCCACCCGCAGTTCGTGCTCGCCCGCGTACACGTCCACCGGCGGCTCCCAGCGCGGGCGCTCGGGCGCGCCGCGGGTGGCCATGCGGAAGAACTGGCGGTGCATGCGCTCCGCGCGGTCCATCAGGTCCACTGCCTCGGTCCACATCCACGCGGCCGGGTCGTGTCGTCGGGTCATGGGGGTCTCGTGGCGAATCGCTCCGATGCCGCCGTACCTTGGGGCGGGTGCGGCCGATGCAATCCCGACCCTGCGGCGAAGACCGGGCGAGGCGGAATTTTTGTAACGAAAAGTTTTACGATCAGGCTGGAAGACAAACGGATCGAAACGCATAGAGAAGCGGAGGTTGATGATCCATCGGCCACTCCGTAGACTGCGCCCGTGTCCCGAGCCAGCCCCAGCGAGCGCTTCGGCGCCGAGTTCTACCGCCGCTTCTACGTCGACCCGAAGACCCGGGTGGTGACGCGTGCGGAGATGGCGCGCCGCGCCGACCTGCTGGCTGCGTTCGTGCGCCACGGCGAGTTGCAGGTGCGTTCCATCCTCGACGTGGGTTGCGGCCTCGGGCTGATGCGCCGCCAGCTGCTGCGCCACTTTCCCAAGGCGCGCTACACCGGGCTCGAGGTGAGCGAGTACCTCTGTCGCCGGCACGGCTGGGTGCAGGGGTCCGCCGCCACGTTCCGCAGCGAGCGGCCGTTCGACCTCGTCGTGTGCTACGACGTCATGCAGTACCTGGCGGCCCGCGAGGCCGCGGCGGCGCTGCGCAACCTCGCCTGCCTGTGCCAGGGCGTGCTGCATTTCGGTGCGCTGACCCGCGAGGACTGGGAGCTCTATTGCGACCAGCGCCGCACCGACCGCAGCGTGCACATCCGTCCGGCCCTCTGGTATCGCCGCCGGCTGGCGCCGTCGTTCATCAACGCCGGCTCGGGCATGTTCGTGCGCCGCGGGGCCCCCGTGCACCTCTGGGAACTCGACCAGGTCGAGATCCTGCGACCGCGCCGGGGCTGAATCCGCCGCCGCACGCGGAACCTCGTCCGGCGGGGCGGGTCGCAGAACGCTACAATCCCCGCTTTATGCGCCCCGCCTGGTGCCCGATGCCCCTGACCTCGTTGCGCTCCGTGTCCCTCGCCGGACTCTGCGTCCTCGCCCTCGCCGGCTGCGGCACCCCGCGGGCCTGCTTCGACAACATGGACTACCAGGGTGCGCAGGACCGGCCCCGGCTGCAGATGCCGGAGGGCGTGCCGGGCAGCGAGCGCATCGCCCCGCTCGCCATCCCGACGGTCGGCGAGACCGCGAAGCTCGATCCGCAGCCGCGCTGCATCGACGAGCCGCCGTCGTATTTCGGCCGGCGCGGCGTGGCCGCCGACCCGGCCGAGGAAGCCGTCAATGCCTGGGCCGCCGCCTGGGCCGGGCAGCAGCCCGACGCCGTCCTGCAGCTCTACTCGCCGTCCTTCGAGGCGCCGGGCGAGGGCGGTTCGGCCGCCTACCTCGACCAGCGCCGGCAGCAGGTCAGCGGCGGGCGGGCGCCCGCGGCCCGGCTCGAGGACGTGAGCGTCACGACGGTCGGTGCCGACAAGCGGGTGGTCACGTTCGTGCAACGCTTCGGCGACGACCGGGTGCGCCGCGAGCTGACGCTGGTCAGGGAGTCGAACGGCTGGCGAATCGTGGCGGAGCGCACGCTCGAAGTGCTCTGATGCCTGGATGATTCGCCCCCCCGCGCGCGTGGAGTTCCGCCGGTGAGAAGCAATGCATTGCTGAGTGGCATCGGTCTGCAGCCAGGGACGCTGCGCGCCGTCCTGCTCGACCGCCTGACCCGCTCGCTCGGCAAGAACCCGGACACCGCCACCCAGCGCGACATGTACGACGCGCTGTCGATGGCCGTGCGCGAGGAACTGGCGGCCCGCTGGCTCGCGACCCAGCGCCGCGTCGCGCAGGCCGGCGTCAAGCGCGTGTGCTACCTGTCGGTGGAGTTCCTGCTCGGCCGCTCGCTGGTCAACGGCCTGTCCGCGCTCGACGGCGAACTGGTGCAGGAGGCGCGCGAGGCGCTGGCCGAGCTCGGCTTCGACCTCGACCGCGTCGCGCAGGAGGAGATCGACCCGGGCCTCGGCAACGGCGGCCTCGGCCGGCTCGCGGCCTGCTACCTCGATTCGCTCGCCACGCTGCAGTTCCCGGCGGTCGGCTACGGCATCCGCTACGACTACGGCATCTTCACCCAGGTCATCGACGAGGACGGCCGCCAGCGCGAGATCGCGAGCAGCTGGCTGCGCCAGCGCAATCCCTGGGAGATCCCGCGCGACGACGCCCGCTACGTGGTGCGCTTCGGCGGCCGCAGCGTCGCGGCCTCCGACGCGCAGGGCCGCACCCGGTACCGCTGGGTCGACACCAAGAACATCTGGGCGGTCGGCTTCGACATGCTGATCCCCGGCAACCGCAGCCCGACCGTGAACCACCTGCGCCTGTGGTCGGGCCGCGCGATCGCGCCGTTCGACGTCGAGCAGTTCAACGCCGGCCGCCACGCGGAGGCGTCGGCCGAGCAGGTCGAGGCGAAGAACGTCTCGCGCATCCTCTACCCGGACGACACCACGCCGCAGGGCAAGGAACTGCGCTTCAAGCAGCAGTACTTCTTCGTCAGCGCGAGCCTGCAGGACATGCTGGCGCAGCACCTCGCCGAGGGCCGCGCATTCGAGGACCTGCCCGACGCGGTCGCCATCCAGCTGAACGACACGCACCCCGCGCTCGCCATTCCCGAGCTGATGCGCCTGCTGGTCGACGAGCACGACCTCGGCTGGGACCGGGCCTGGGACATCACCCGGCGGGTGTTCGGCTACACCAACCACACGCTGCTGCCCGAGGCGCTCGAGGTGTGGCCGGTGACGTTCTTCGAACGCATCCTGCCCCGCCACCTGCAGATCATCTACCTGATCAACCGCGCGCTGCTCGACGAGGTCTCGGCCCGCCACCCGAACGATCCGGACCGCCGCCGGCGCATGTCGCTCATCGAGGAGAACCACGGCCGCATGGTGCGCATGTCGCACCTCGCCGTGGTGGCGAGCCACACCGTCAACGGCGTCGCGAAGCTGCACTCGGAGCTGATGACGCGGACGATCTTCGCCGACTTCGCCGAGCTGTACCCGAACCGCTTCACCAACGTGACCAACGGCATCGCCGTGCGGCGCTGGCTGAAGCAGTCCAATCCCGGGCTGTCGCGGCTGCTGACCGAGCGCCTCGGCCACGCCTGGGAGAACGACCTCGAGGAGCTCGAGCGGCTGCGCTGGGTCGCGGACGACGCCGACTTCCGCCGGCAGTTCCGCGCCATCAAGCTGGAGAACAAGCGCCAGCTCGCGGCGGTGATCCAGCGGCGCGTGGGCGTGGACGTCGACGTGAACTCGCTGTTCGACGTGCAGGTGAAGCGCATCCACGAATACAAGCGGCAGCTGCTCAACCTGCTGCACGTCGTGACGCGCTACCACCGCCTGCGCGAGAACCCGCAGGCCTACGCCGTGCCGCGCACCGTGATCTTCTCGGGCAAGGCCGCGCCCGGCTACGTGATGGCGAAGTCGGTCATCAAGCTGATCAACAACGTCGCGCGGGTGGTCAACGCCGACAAGACCATCCAGGGCAAGCTGAAGGTCGTGTTCCTGCCGGACTACGACGTGTCGACGGCGCAGAAGATCATGCCGGCCGCCGACCTCTCCGAGCAGATCTCGACCGCCGGCATGGAGGCCTCGGGCACGGGCAACATGAAGCTCTCGCTGAACGGCGCCCTCACCATCGGCACGCTCGACGGCGCCAACATCGAGATCCGCGAGCAGGTGGGCGCCGAGAACATCTTCATCTTCGGCATGACCGCGGCCGAGGTGGAGGAGAAGCGGCGTGCGGGCTATTCGCCGGGCGAGGTGGTGAAGGCCATCCCGGATCTCGCGAAGACGCTCGAGCTGATCGACTCGGGCCATTTCACGCCGGCGAACCTCGCCGACGGCAAGCCCGTGGTCGACCGGCTGCTGAGCGAGGGCGAGCCGTTCTTCGTCCTCGCCGACTATGCCTCGTACGTCGCGACCCAGGACGAGGCGGACGCGCTGTTCCTGCAGCCGGACGAGTGGAGCCGAAAGGCCGTGCTCAACACGCTCAGCATGGGCACGTTCTCGAGCGACCGCAGCATCCGCGAGTACGCCCAGCGGATCTGGCGCATCAAGCCGGTCCTGTAGGCGTTACACTCCCGGCGTGGCTGGGAAGCAGAAACTGACGGCGGGCGAGATCGAGGCGCTGCTCGGCGCGCGCCACCCGCAGCCGCGCTCGCTGCTCGGCTACCACGAGTTCCCGCGCCGCAACGACGCCCCGGTCTGCGTCGTGCGCGTGCTGGAACCGGACGCAGTCCAGGTGGCCGTGCTCTGGGAAGGGCAGGCGACCGCGAGCGAGCTCAGGTGCATCGACGCGCGCGGCCTGTTCGAGGGCCGGGTGCCCCATCGGCGGCCCCTGCAGCCGTACCAGCTGCGGGTGCGCTACCGCAACGGCGTCGAGCTCGCCAAGCGCGACCCGTACTACTTCGCGCCGCAGCTCTCCGACTACGACCTCTACCTGTTCGGCGAGGGCAACCACCACTCGATCCACCACAAGCTCGGCGCGCACCCCTGCGAGATCGACGGGCTCGCCGGCACGCGCTTCGCCGTGTGGGCACCGAACGCCGAGCGCGTCAGCGTGGTCGGTCCGTTCAACCTGTGGGACGGGCGCAAGCACGCGCTGCAGGTGCGCGGGGGCTCCGGCATCTGGGAGCTGTTCATCCCGGACGTCGGCCCGGGCACGCTCTACAAGTACGAGATCCGCACCCGCGCCGGCGGCACCGTGCTCAAGGCCGATCCGTACGGCTTCCAGATGCAGCTGCGCCCCGAGAACTGCTCGGTCGTCGCCTCGCTCGACGGCTACGCGTGGCAGGACGGGGACTGGATGCGCGCGCGCCCGGTCAACCCGCTGCCGCACCCGATCAGCATCTACGAGGTGCACCCCGGTTCCTGGCGCCGCGACTACGGCCGCACGCCGCAGTTCCTCAACTGGCGCGAGCTCGCCGACGAGCTGATCCCCTACGTGCGCGACCTCGGCTACACGCACATCGAGCTGATGGGCATCGCCGAGCACCCGCTCGACGGCTCCTGGGGCTACCAGGTGGTCGGCTATTACGCGCCCACCGCGCGCCACGGCACGCCGCACGACTTCATGCACTTCGTCGACCGCTGCCACCAGGCCGGCATCGGCGTGATCATGGACTGGGTGCCCGCGCACTTCCCGCGCGACGACCACGGACTCGCGCAGTTCGACGGCACGGCGCTCTACGAACACGCCGACCCGCGCCTCGGCGAGCACGCGGACTGGGGCACCAAGATCTTCAACTACGGCCGCCACGAGGTGCGCAACTTCCTGGTGGCGAACGCGCTGTTCTGGCTGGACCGCTACCACGTCGACGGCCTGCGCGTGGACGCCGTGGCCTCGATGCTCTACCTCGACTACAGCCGCAAGCCGGGCGAGTGGGTGCCGAACCGCTACGGCGGGCGCGAGAACCTCGACGCGATCGACTTCCTGCGCCAGCTGAACACCGCGGTCGGGCAGTACCACCCCGGTGCGATGATGTTCGCCGAGGAGTCGACGGCCTTCCCGGGCGTCACGCAGCCCGCGCACCTCGGCGGGCTCGGCTTCCACTTCAAGTGGAACATGGGCTGGATGAACGACACGCTGCGCTACGCCTCGCTCGACCCGGTGTACCGACGCTACGAGCACTCGCTGATCACGTTCTCGTTCATGTACGCGTGGTCCGAGAAGTTCGTGCTGCCGGTCTCGCACGACGAGGTCGTGCACGGCAAGGGCTCGCTGCTCGACAAGATGCCGGGCGACGAGTGGCAGAAGCGCGCCAACTACCGCTGGCTGCGGGCCTACATGACCGCGCATCCCGGCAAGAAGCTGCTGTTCATGGGCAGCGAGTTCGGCCAGTGGGCCGAGTGGAAGGACCAGCACTCCATCGACTGGCACCTGCTCGAGGATCCGAAGCACCGCGGCCTGCTCGAGCTCAGCCGCGAACTGAACCGGCTGTACCGCGAGCTGCCGCAGCTGCACGCAAGCGACGCGGATCCGGCCGGCTTCGCGTGGATCGACCTGCACAACGCCGACCAGAGCGTGTTCGCGTTCCTGCGGCGCGACCCGGCCCACCCCGGCGCGGGGCCGGTCGTGTGCGTGTTCAACTGCACGCCCGTGCCGCGCGACGGATACTGGCTCGGCGTGCCCGAGCCCGGGCGCTACCTGCGCATCCTCGACACCGACGCGACGGCATACGGCGGCGGCGGCTACAACCGCCAGGGCGAGCTGTGGGCCGAGCCGCAGGGCAGCCACGGCTATCCGTGCCGGCTGAGCGTGGACCTGCCGGCGCTCGGCGCCCTGTTCTACCGCCTCGAGCGCTGAGTCCGCCCGTGCAGACGCGCGCGTTCGGTGCCACCGGGCTCGTCGTTCCCGTGCTCGGCTTCGGCGCCATGCAGGCCGGCGACCCCGCGCTCGACGAGCACGCGGCCGGCCGGCTGCTGAACGCCGTGCTCGATGCCGGCCTCGCCCTGATCGACACTGCGCGGTCCTACGGCCTGTCGGAGGAGCGCATCGGGCGCCACCTCGCGCACCGGCGCGGCGAGTTCGTGCTTTCGACCAAGGTCGGCTACGGCGTGCCGGGCGTGGCCGACTGGACGGCCGAGTGCATCCGGCGCGGCGTCGATGACGCACGCGATCGCCTGCGCACCGACGTGATCGACATCGTGCACCTGCACTCCTGTGGTGCAGAGGTGCTGCGGCGCGGGGAGGTGACCGATGCACTGTGCGAGTGCGTGGCCCGGGGCAAGGTGCGCGTCGCGGCCTACTCGGGCGACGACGAGGCCCTGCGGGCCGCCCTCGACAGCGGTGCGTTCGGCGCCGTGCAGGCGTCCGTGAACCTCTGCGACCAGCAGGCCCTGCCGTGGCTGCGCGCGGCGCGCGCGGCCGGGATCGGCACCCTCGCCAAGCGCAGCTTCGCGGGCCACCCCTGGACCGCGGCGGACGAGCCCGCCGATCCGCCCCACGCCGAGTATCACCGCCGCTTCCGGCGGCTGCGGCCGCTGCTGCCGGACCCCGGCGACGACTGGCCGGCCGCCGCGCTGCGCTTCGTCGCCTGCGCGGACGGGGTCGACTGCGTTATCGTTGGCGGCACCAACGCCCGGCACGTCGAGCGCAACGTCGCGGCGGTCGCGCGCGGTCCGCTCGAGGCGGGGCTGCGCGAGGCGCTGCACGACGCGTTCGCCCGGCTGGGCGCCGACTGGCGAGGCATCGTGTGACCACAGCGCATCTCGAACCCGGCGCACCGCAGCCGCTCGGCGCGAGCCGTACCGGCCGCGGCACCAACTTCGCGGTGTTCTCGCGCCACGCCACGCGCGTCGAGCTGTGCCTGTTCGATCCCGACGGACGCGTCGAGACCGCGCGCCTGCCGCTGCCGGGGCGCACGGGCGACATCTGGCACGGCTTCCTGCCCGCGCGCTTCGGCGACGCCGGCCTGCTGTACGGCTACCGCGTGCACGGTCCCTACCAGCCGGGCGACGGCCACCGCTTCAACCCCGCCAAGCTGCTGATCGACCCCTGCGCCCAGGCGCTGCACGGCGAGCTCGTCTGGCACCCCGCGCTGAACGGCGCCGAGCCGGGCAACGACTGGATGGCGGACCCGCACGACAGCGCGCCCTGGGTGCCCAAGTGCCGCGTCGTGGACGACGCGTTCGACTGGGGCGGCGTGCGCTCGCCGAA
Source organism: Pseudomonadota bacterium (assembly GCA_052035645.1). Taxonomy (GTDB): domain Bacteria; phylum Pseudomonadota; class Gammaproteobacteria; order Steroidobacterales; family Steroidobacteraceae; genus RPQJ01. The sequence continues at coordinate 58,386 of JBPOHK010000027.1, read as the reverse complement.
CGTGCCCTGGCGCGACACCATCGTCTACGAGCTGCACGTGAAGGGCTTCACCCAGCGCCACCCGAAGGTGCCGGAGCACCTGCGCGGCAAGTACCTCGGGCTCGCCGATCCGCACGTGATCGACTACCTGCGCCGGCTGCACGTCACGAGCGTCGAGCTGATGCCGGTGCAGGCCTTCGCGAGCGAGCAGTTCCTCGTCGGCAAGGGCCTCGTGAACTACTGGGGCTACAACCCGGTGGCCTGGTTCGCGCCCGACGCGCGCTACGCGGTCGAGGACCCGGTCCGCGAGTTCAAGACCATGGTGCGCGCGCTGCACGACGCGCGGATCGAGGTGATCCTCGACGTGGTGTTAAACCACACCGCCGAGGGCAACCAGGGCGGCCCGACGCTCAGCCTGCGCGGCTTCGACAATCACGCGTACTACCGGCTGTTCCCGCACGACCTCGCGACCTACAAGAACTTCACCGGCTGCGGCAACACCGTGAAGTTCGACCACCCGGCGGTGCGGGGGCTGGTGATCGACTGCCTGCGCTACTGGGTGACCGAGATGCACGTCGACGGTTTCCGCTTCGACCTCGGGCCGGTGGTCGGTCGCGACGCGAGCGGCTACAACGTCAACGCGCCGTTCTTCACCGCGCTGCGCTCAGACCCGGTGCTTTCGTACGTGAAGTTCATCGCCGAGCCCTGGGACGTCGGTCCGGGCGGCTACCAGCTCGGCCACTTCCCGCCCGGCTGGTCGGAATGGAACGACCGCTACCGCGACACCATGCGCGCGTTCTGGCGCGGCGACCGGCCGCTGCTCGGCGCGTTCGCCGAACGCTTCGCCGGGTCGAGCGACCTGTTCCGGCACGACGGGCGCAAGCCCACGGCGAGCGTGAACTTCGTGGCGGCGCACGACGGGTTCACGCTGGCCGACGCGGTCGCCTACAACCACCGCCACAACGAGGCGAACCTCGAGGGCAACGCCGACGGCCACGCCCACAACCTGAGCTGGAACTGCGGCGTCGAGGGGCCGACCAGCGACCCGGCGGTGCTCGCGCTGCGCGCACGCCAGATGCGCAACCTGCTCGCCACGGTGTTCCTCTCGCAGGGCGTGCCGATGCTGCTCGCCGGCGACGAGTTCGGCCGCACGCAGGGCGGCAACAACAACGCGTACTGCCAGGACAACGAGGTGAGCTGGGTCGACTGGAGCCTGCTCGAGACCAACGCGGCCCTCGCCGACTTCGCGCACCGGCTCATCGACCTGCGCCGCTCGCGCCTCTGGCTGCGTCGCGACACGTTCCTCAAGGGCGCGCAGCGCGCGGCGACGGCGCGCGACGTGGCGTGGCTGCACCCGACCGGGCGGGAGATGAGCGACGCCGACTGGAACCACACGGGCCTGCGCGCCCTCGCGATCTTCATGAACGCCGGCGCCTCGACCCGCAGGAACCTGACCGGCGGCGACCTGCTGGTCGTCTTCAACGCCGACGACGCGCCGGTCACGATGACGCTGCCGAAGGCGGAGCACGGCGACGCCTGGAGCATCCTGTTCGACACCATGGACGAGGTCCCGCCCGCGCAGCCGCGCGTTTTGCGCTGCAACGAGGCGCTGGTCGTGCAGCCGCGCAGCACGATCCTGCTCGAGTCCGGCACGGCGTAGCGCCGACACGACAGCGACGCATTCGCGGCTGCCGCCGCGCCGTTTAGACAAGGGCTGGACAAGGTTTTCCCTGCTTGCGGGGTCCCTGGATTAGTGGCATCGTCGCCGCGAGTCCCCACCCGCGCGTTCACAAGCCGGGCCCGGACTCCCCGTCGAGAATTTCGGAGCCGCAGCAGGGGAATGCTCCGCAGGGCTCCCGCCGCTTGACCTCAGGAGTGTGTGCCAATGTCGCGCTCTTTCCTTCGCCTTTTCCGCAACTCCATCCTGGTTTCCATCGGCGCCCTGTCGCTGGCCGCGTGCGGCAGCGGCAGCGGAGGCTCGGCCGATCTCGACGACGGCGGCGGTGGAGGTGTCGTCGTCGACAAGCCGGTGACGGTCAGCGAGACGTTCAACTTCGCCGCGCCGCTCGACTACTTCGTGGTCGGCAGCCCGCCGATCCACGCGCGCTTCCTCGGCGGCGTCGCCGCGAACGACGGGGCGTGGATCGTGAAGGACGGCACGACGGCGACGATCAACTTCGCCACGCCCGCGGACAACGTGAAGTTCGCGGCCAAGGACGAGACCGTCGTCGCCGCGGCGGGCGCCGGTGCGTCGAAGACGAAGGCGCCGGGCGCCAGCAAGTTCGACGTCGCGACCTACGTGCGCGGCGGCGTCTACAACGACTGGGCCGCCGACGCGGGCAACCAGCTCGCCGAGGTTTCCGCGGACGTCGGCGAGGTCACGCTGGCGATTACCACGGGCGACTACGAGTTCAAGATCGCCGACGCCGGCTGGGCGCTGGTCAACTGCGGCGCCAACAGCTCGAGCGACACCGTCGCGCTCGGCTCCACGTACACCATGTCCTGCGGCACCAACCCGGGCAACCTCAAGCTCGCGATCGCGGCGGACGGCAACTACAAGTTCAGCGTCAACTCGGCCGACACGAACGCGCCCACGGTGACGGTCACCAAGGTGACCTCGGGCGGCGGCGGCGGTGGTGGTGGCGGCGGTGGCGGCACCCGGGCCTGCGGCCTCGGCAGCCAGGGCCTGGACAACACCGCGCCCTACGGCGTGGCGATGTACGTGCGCGGCAGCGTGAAGAACGACTGGGCCGCGGCACCCGAGAACCAGCTGTGGCAGTACGGCGGCAACCTGCTCAAGACCGAGCTCGAGGTCGAGGCCGGCGCCAAGGAATTCAAGGTCGCGGACGCCGGCTGGGTCAACAACTGCGGCGCGGGCGACTCCGACACCGTCACGATCGGCAGCGCCCTCACACTGGCCTGCGGCACCAACCCGGGCAACCTGAGGATCGAGATCCCGACCAACGACTGCTACGAATTCGCGGTCAATGCGTCCAACAAGGACGCGCCGGTCGTCACCGTCAAGAAGGCCGTGCTCACCACCGGCGGCGGCGAGGAGCCGACCGACAGCGGCGAGATCCGCATCTACGGGCGCGACGTGCTCACGGCGGGCTCGGCGGAAGTGCTCATCAAGACGGTGAAGGGCTCCGGCACGATCAGCGTCGACGAGACGCGGGCCGGCGGCGACACGCGCATCACCCGCATCGAGATCCAGAACCTCGGCACCGCGGGCGACCTGCGCATCGAGGACTTCCAGTGGACCTCGAACCCGAAGTTCAAGCCGGCGGCGCAGGCCGTCGACGTGTACTACCGGCGCGCGTCGGGCGGCTACGGCTCGACCACGGTCACCATCGGCGGCCAGCAGTATTCCTGCACCGCGACGACCAGCGACGCCTACGGCTGCGTCGTCAAGGGCGTGCCGCTGTATCCGTACCAGAACGTCAGCATGTCGGTCTCGAACGGCGGCGGCAGCCCCGAGACGATCGTCTTCAACGCCGACACGGCGACCCAGCCCGTGTACGCGTTCTCCGGCGTGCCTGAGGCCCGCCTCGGGACGCCGGGCGCCGGCAGCGGCTCGGCCGCGGTGCCGAAGTCCGACGAGGTCATCCTGTTCTACAAGCGCAAGGCCGACGACTACGACGGCTGGGGCGTGCACCTGTTCCCGAAGGACCCGGCGGGCGACACCTGGACCACCTGGGCGGGCCCGCTGACGCCGGAGGGCGTCGACCCGGTCTACGGCGCGTACTTCCGCATCAAGCTGCCGCAGAACCAGAGCCCGGCCTACAGCAACAGCCCGCCGGCCGCGGCGGCGTTCCCGGCCGTGCTCGGCTTCATCCTGCACAAGGGCGACACCAAGGATCCGGGCCCCGACCAGGAGATCCGCATCGCCACCGACGGCAACATGGTGTTCGTGATCTCGGGCGTGACCGACGTCAGCTCCACGCCGCAGTACTACAACATCGTCAAGCCGGTGAACTACGCGGCGCACTGGGTGCTGGACGACACCCTGCTGTGGAAGGCGCCCACCGGCGTGACCGTCGCGACGGTCGACCTGCTGTACTCGCCGGACGCCTCGCTCACCAACAACGTGACCGGCGGGTTCGACGGCAACTACGTGACCGTGCGCCTCGGCGCCGGCACCAATCCGCAGATCGACTACCTGAAGGACCTCTCGACGTACCCGGCGTACTCGCTGCCGGCCAGCTCGGTGGCCAACGCCCGGGCCATCGCGCGCTCGCAGATCTACGTGGTGGGCCGCGACGCCAGCGGCGTCGTCACCTACGTGACGCGCGCGCAGATCCAGGGCGCCCTCGACGACCTCTACTCCGAGGCGGCGCAGGACGACGTCCTCGGTCCGGCGTACTCCGGCGGGGTGCCCAGCCTCAAGGTCTGGGCGCCGACGGCGCTCATCGACCCGGGCGTGACCGTCCAGCTCTACAACGCGGACGGCTCGGCCTTCGGCGACCCGGTGCCGATGACGCTCGACCCGGACAGCGGCGTGTGGAGCGTGGAGGGCGACACGGACTGGGACCGCAAGTTCTACACCTATACGCTGCGCACCTACTCCAACTACGGCGACACGCTGCTCACCAACACGGTGTCCGACCCGTATGCCGTCAGCGGCAACACGGACGGCAGCCGCAGCCAGATCGTCGACCTCGACGACGCCGACCTCAAGCCGTCCGGCTGGGACTCGCTCGCCAAGCCGGCGCTCGAGGCGCCGGAGGACGCGGTGCTGTACGAGCTGCACGTGCGCGACTTCAGCATCGCCGACACCACGGTGCCGGCCGCGGATCGCGGCAAGTACACTGCCTTCGACGTGGCCGGCACGGCCGGCCGCCAGCACCTGCAGCAGCTGCAGGCCGCGGGCCTCACGCACGTGCACCTGCTGCCGTCGTTCGACATCGCGACCGTGGCGGAGAACCCCTCCGCGCGCATCGACATCGACGACCCGGTGCAGGCGCTCTGCGACGCGGTGGCCGACGCCGCCAGCCTGTGCTTCAACCCGGCCAACGGCGCCAAGTCGATCCGCCAGCTGCTCACCGAGATCACGGCGACCAGCCCGACCTCGCTGCAGCAGCAGCAGATCATCGGCTGGATCAGCGCGGTGGACGGCTTCAACTGGGGCTACGACCCGTACCACTACGGCTCGCCGGAGGGCAGCTACTCGAAGGACGCCAACGGCGCCCAGCGCGTGCTCGACTTCCGCCGCATGGTGAAGGGCCTCAACGACCTCGGCCTGCGCACGGTCATGGACGTCGTGTACAACCACACGGCGCAGGCCGGCATGGGCGAGAAGTCGGTCTTCGACAAGATCGTGCCGGGCTACTACCAGCGGCGCGACCTCGTGACCGGCGGCGTCACCAGCAAGCAGTGCTGCAACGACATCGGCACCGAGTGGAAGCTGGCCGAGAAGCTGATGTTCGACACGGCGCTGCGCTGGCAGACCGAGTACAAGGTCGACGGCTTCCGCTTCGACATCATGGCGGCCCACACCAAGGACCAGATGCAGCGCCTGTACGCGGCCCTGCAGGCCAACGACCCGGCCTTCTACATCTACGGCGAGGGCTGGAACACCGGCGGCGGCCAGGACGACAAGCGCTACGTGTCGGCGCGCCAGGACAACCTGGCGGGCACGGGCATCGGCTCGTTCAACGACCGCATGCGCGACGCGGTGCGCGGCGGCGGCTGCTGCGACAGCGGCGTGACGCTCGTCAACGCGCAGGGCTACGCGAGCGGCCTGTGGTACGACCCGAATTCCGCGAACTCGGGCTCGGCCGCGGAGAAGACCTCGCTGCTCGACAAGGCGGATCGCATCCGGGCGCAGATCGCCGGCGGCATCAAGTCGTACAGCTTCCAGAACGCCGCCGGCTCGACGGTGGCGGGCTCGACGCTCGGCTCGTATGCGGCGGATCCGTCCGAGATCGTCAACTACGTCGAGGTGCACGACAACCAGACCTACTGGGACATCAGCCAGTTCAAGCACCCGGCGGGCACGCCGGCGGCGGACCGCGTCCGCGCGCAGAACGTGGGCACCTCGGTCGTGCTGCTGGCCCAGGGCGTGCCGTTCCTGCACGCCGGCCAGGAGATGCTGCGCTCGAAGTCGACGGACACGAACTCGTACAACTCGGGTGACTGGTTCAACGACATCGACTGGACGCTCGCCGGCTCGAAGTGGGCCGTGGGCCTGCCGCCGCAGGGCGACAACCAGGGCAGCAAGGCCCAGGCGATCGCCGCGCTCGGCGACCCGACCGCGGTCACCACCCAGGCGCAGCGCCAGTTCGCCTTCGACGTGGCGAAGGAGTTCCTGCGGATCCGCAAGAGCTCGGCCCTGTTCCGCCTGCGCACGGCGGACCAGATCAAGTCGCGGCTGAGCATGCTCAACACCGGTCCGAGCCAGCAGGCGGGCGTGGTCGCCTACCGGCTGGACGGCTGCGCGAGCCCGGACCTGCCGGGCCAGCCGTACGGCGCGGTGGTGACGATCATCAACCCGACGACGAACTGGACGCAGCTGCAGCTGTTCAAGGACGAGAACTTCGCGCTGCACCCGGTGCAGGCGGGCGGCGTCGACGCGGTGGTGAAGACCGCCACGCACGACTCCACCGCGGGCTTCCGCGTGCCTCCGCGCACGACGGCGGTGTTCGTGAAGAGCACGCAGTCGAGCTGCTCGCCCTATGGCGTGCCGATCTTCGTGCGCGGCCTCGCGGGCGACTGGAGTGCGAACCCGGCGCGCGAGCTCACGTACACCGGCGGCGCCTCCTATGCGCGCGACATCGCGGTGGTGACCGGGGCGCAGCAGTTCAAGATCGCCGACAACGACTGGACGTCGGCGTCGAACTGCGGCGCGGGCGCCGGCGGCCTCAGCCTCCAGGTCGGCAAGCCGGCGGCCCTGCTGTGCGACGCGAGCTCGGGCAACATCGACTGGTCGCCGCCCGCGGCCGGCGACTACACCTTCTCGCTCGACGCGACCAGCATGGCCAACCCCGTGCTGACGGTCGGCAAGGTGGCGCCGTTCGGGGCGACGACCCTCTACGTGCGCGGCATCGCGGGCGACTGGGGCACGACCAACTCCATGAAGTGGGACGGCGTGGGCACCTACCGGGCCGAGATCCTGAACCTGGCGGCGGGCGCGTCGCAGTTCAAGATCGCGGATGCCGACTGGGGCGGCAACAACGGCGGCGCGAGCAACTGCGGCGCCGGCGCCACGGCGACCGTGACGGTCGGCACGCCCTTCGCGCTGAACTGCAACAACAGCTCGGGCAACCTCGAGATCAACCTCGCGACGGCAGGCTCGTACCTGTTCGCGGTGGACGGCTCGAACCCGGCGGCACTCACGCTGACGGTCGAGAAACTTCCGTACACCGCGGCCCTGTTCGTGCGCGGCCTCGACGCCGACTGGACGGACGCGGCCACCAACCGCATGGCCTACCTCGGCGGCGGCGTGTACAAGTACTCGAAGAAGCTCGGCGTGGGCGCGCAGCAGTTCAAGATCGCCGATTCGGGCTGGACGGACGGCACGAACTGCGGCACGGGCACGGCGGTCACGCCGGGAACGCCGATGACGCTCGCGTGCGCCGGGCCGGGCAACGACAACATCCCGTTCAACGTGGCGGCCGCGGGCTACTACGATTTCCTGATGAACGCCACTGCGCCGGCCGCGCCGGTCCTGACGGTCAACGGGCCGTGACGCAACGGCGCTGACTGGGCCACACTCAGGCCCGGCACCCGCGAGGGTGCCGGGCCTTTTCATGGGGTCGCCGTAACGGGAGCCGCGTGGCGAAGCGCAATCGAAGCAAGTCTGCGGAGGCTGCGCCGGTGGCCGCGGTGCCGTCCGCGCCGCCCGCGCCCGGGCGCCTGTGGGCGTTCCGCGCGATCCTCGTGCTGGCGCCGTTCCTGCTGCTCGCCCTCGCCGAGGTCGGCCTGCGGGTGGGCGGCTTCGGGCACGACCTCGAGCCGCTGTTCATCCCGGCCCCCGGGCACCCCGAGTACCTGCAGGCCAATCCGCGCGCGGTGGCGCGCCTGTTCGCCGAGCCCGGGCAGGCCCCGAACGTCAGCATCGAGACGGCGTATTTCGCGGCGCGCAAGCCGGCGGGGACGTTCCGCGTCTTCGTGCAGGGCGAGTCGAGCGCGGCGGGCTTTCCCTACGGCCTCGGCGCCTCGCTCGCCGGGGTGCTCGACCAGCGGTTCGAGCGCGCGTTTCCCTCGCGCGACGTCGAGGTGATCTCGACCGCGCTGTCCGCGGTGAATTCCTACGCGCTGCTCGATTTCGCCGACGAGATCCTCGCCCGGCAGCCCGACGCGATCGTGGTCTACGTCGGCCACAACGAGTACCTCGGCATCCTCGGCGTCGGGTCCAGCCTGCGCATGGCCTCGCAGCCCTGGCTGACGCGGGCCTTTCTCGCGGCGCGCGAGTGGCGGCTGTTCCAGCTCATGAGCCGGGTGCTGAAGCTCACCGGCGTGCAGCCGCAGGCACCCGTGACGCGCGGGTCGGACACGCTGATGGCGCGGGTCGCGGGCGAACGCTCGATCCGACTGAAGTCGGAGCTCTACCAGCGCGGCGTCGAGCAGTTCACGGCGAACCTCGGCGCGCTGCTCGGGAAGTACCGCAGGGCGGGCGTGCCGGTGTTCATCGGCACGCTGGTGAGCAACGAGCGCGACCAGATGCCGCTCGCGTGGCTGAGCGGCGACGAGAGCGACGCGGCCGGTGCGGCGAAGACGGCGTACGAGGCCGCGCAGGATGCCGAGACCGTGCCGCACTACGACACGGCTCGCGAGGGCTACGCGTGGGCGCGGGACCTCGATCCGCTGCGCTTCCGTGCGCCGTCGGAATTCAACCTCCGGCTCGTGGAGCTCGCGCAGGCGCACGGAGCCACGCTGGTCGACGCGCACCGGGCCTTCGTCGACGCCAGCGAGCACGGGCTGGTCGGGCACAAGCTCGTGCTCGAGCACGTGCACCCGAACCTCGACGGCTACTGGCTGCTGGCGGATGCCTTTTTCGACTCGATGGTCGGGCAGGGACTGCCGGGGCCGCCCGAGGTCGACGTCGCGGACGCCGAGGTCAGGCGCGAGATGCCGGTGAGCGAGATCGACCGCTGGCTCGGCGAGTACAAGGTGCGGCGGGTCACCGCGGCCTGGCCGTTCTCGGTCGAGAGTTCGCGGCCGGCCCTGCCCGAGCCTGCGTCGGAGGCCGAGCGCCTCGCGCTGGCGGTGTATCGGGAACAGATGGGCTGGCCCGAGGCACAGGATCGCCTGCGGCAGCACTACCAGTCGCTGGGCGATGCGGCCGGGGTGGCGCGCGTTTCCGGCATCCTCGCCGATGCCTTCCCGTTCGAGTCCTCCCTCCAGTTCCAGGCCGCGGCGGCGCTGATCGGCGTGTCGCGCCCCGCCGATGCGCTGCGCCATGCGCGCCGCGCCGTGGGACTCGCACCGGACGACCTCAATGCCCGGCTGGTCGAGGCGCACGCGCTGCTGCTGACCGGCCGCCGGGAGGAAGGACGTGCGGCGCTCGAGCGCGTGCTCGCGATCGATCCGGCCAACGCGACCGCGCGCAGCGTCCTCTCCCAACTGGAAAAATAGGGGACACTCTCGATTTTTCGAAGGTGACGGTCCCCCCTGGGACGCCCCCCGAAAAATCGAGAGTGTCCCCTATTTTTCCAGTTGGGAGAGCCAGTACTGGGCACGGGGTTCGCCGGGATGGGCCGCGAGGATGGCTTCGAGCGTCCTGACGGACTCGGCGGGCTGGCCGGCGCGGGCCTGCGCCTCGGCGAGCGACAGCGCGTACTCGATCGGTTCGCGATTCAGCTGCAACGCCCGGCGCAGGTAGGGCAGGGCGCGCTCGGGCGCGCCCGAGCGCAGCAGCAGGTGTCCCGCGGCGTATTGCACGTTGTCCTGGACGACGAGCGCCTCGGCGAGGTTCACCGCGACGCGCACGGCCTCCGTCGTGTTGCCGCCCTGCTGGTAGGCCGACAGCGCGTTGGTCATCGTGTCCGCCCAGGTCAGCCGCTTGTTGAACCATGCCTGCGCGAGCGACTCGATCGGCGACGCCGGCGGCGGCGGTGTCCAGGCACGGCGCCGCTCGACGAACGGCCAGTCGTTGCGCAGCACCTGCAGGCGGTACTCGCCGGCGAGCCGGTCGATCTCCGTCACCGGGATCTCTCGACGGGCCGTCGCGCCGTCGATCGCGACCTGCGGCACGCCGAGTTGCGCCGTCAGCGCGGGCACGAAGGCGGTCGCGAGCACGAAGTACCCGTCGACGTTCGGGTGCACGTGCTCGAGCATCAGGTCCGCCCCCACGATGCCGTCGCGCGACGCCGCGACGAAGGCACGCTCCACCTCGACGACCACGGCGCCGGCCGCCGGCGCCACTTCGCGGATCGTCGCGTTGAAAGCCGTCGGCGCGCGGAATCGCAGTTCGTCGCGATCGCGGGCCGCGACGTACTCGGCCCGGGCGGCCTCGTACCGTCCGGCCGCGTCCAGGGTCCGCGCACGTCCGTAGTGGCTCGCCGCCGAGTCCTCGCCGCCGACGGTGCTCACGAACGGCGGCTGGTCGCGCTCGTTGCTCGCGAGGGTCCCGACCAGCACCGGGACGCCCGCCGAGCGGTACCGTCGCAGGAGGCGATCGAGGTTGCCGCGGAACTGCGCGAGGCCCTGCAGGTACAGCGGCGAGTCCCAGGGGATCGAGCGCTCGCGCGCGACCCGCGACATCAGCGTGCCGTCCGCATTCGATTCCGCCGGCGGTGCGGCCCCGGTGGAGGACACCAGCCGCTCGAGCGCGCGGTAGAGATGCAGGTGGCGCAGCGCCGCCACCGTGCGCGCGAGCGCCGGCGACTTCGCGGCGACGTAGGACGAGCCGACGCCGCCGACGCCGAGGTACTCGTTGTGCCCGGCGTAGACGACCACCGCGTCGGGCTCGAGCGCGAGGATCTCGTCGGCAAAGTCGAGCAGCACGTAGCTGGTCACCGCGGCCATGCCCGTGTTGATCACCTCGATGCGCCGCCCGGGGTACATGCGCTGCAGCCGCTGCTGCAGCAGGGCCGCCGGCGAGGCCCACCGGCCGTACGGAAAGCCCGCCGCGCTCGACTCGCCCTGCACCACGATGCGGAACGTGCCGGCGGGCTTCTTCGCCGGGAACCACTGCGTGTCGATCGCGACACGCGGCGCGCGCCGCGGATCGGGGAAGAAGCGCTGGATCACGGCCTCGTTCGGCTGCAGGTAGCCCGGGGCGCTTGCCACCGGCACGAACAGGGGTTCGCGCGCGCCGACGCCCGCCACGCGCAGCACGCCCTCCGCGAGGAGGAGCAGCAGCAGCGGGGTCAGGACGGTGATCAGCAGCAGCAGGCGCTGTCGGCGCACGCGGTCCTCGCGGCTGGCGGGGTCTTTCTTGTAGATTCGCACGCTCGCAAGGAGCTGGCGTGAAGCGCATCCTCGGCCTGTCCGCATACTATCACGATGCTGCCGCGGCCCTCGTGGTCGACGGCCGGATCGTCGCGGCCGCGCAGGAAGAGCGCTTCACCCGACGCAGGCACGACGCCTCGTTCCCCGCGAACGCCGCGCGGTACTGCCTCGAGGCGGGCGGCCTGCGGCTGCGCGACCTCGACGCCGTCGTGTTCTACGACAAGCCCTTCCTGAAATTCGAGCGCCTGCTCGAGACCTACCTCGCCAATGCGCCGCGCGGGCTGCGCTCGTTCGTCGCCGCGATGCCCGTGTGGCTGAAGGAGAAGCTGTTCCTGAAGTCCGAGCTGCGGCGCGAGCTCGAGTCGATCGCGGGCGACTGGGGCACGCTGCCGCCGGTCCTGTTCAGCGAGCACCACCTCTCGCACGCCGCCTCGGCGTTCTACCCGAGTCCGTTCGAGTCGGCGGCCGTGCTGTGCCTCGACGGCGTCGGCGAGTGGGCCACGACGACGGCGTGGCTGGGCCGCGGCCGGGCGCTGAAGCCGCTGTGGGAACTGCACTTCCCGCACTCGCTGGGCCTGCTGTACTCCGCATTCACGGCCTACACCGGCTTCAAGGTCAACTCCGGCGAGTACAAGATGATGGGCCTCGCGCCCTACGGCGAGCCGCGCTTCGCGGATACCATCCGCCGTCACCTCGTCGACGTGAAGCCCGACGGCACCTTCCGCCTCGACCTGCGGTACTTCGAGTACGCGACCGGCCTCCGGATGACCAACGCACGCTTCGACGCGCTGTTCGGCCGTCCGGCGCGCGGTCCCGACGAGCCGGTCGACCGGCACACCATGGACGTCGCGGCCTCGATCCAGCAGGTGACCGACGAGATCGTGGTGAGGCTGGCGCGGTCGCTGCGCGCGGAGAGCGGCGAGCGGAACCTGTGCCTCGCCGGCGGCGTGGCGCTCAACTGCGTCTCGAACGGGTTGCTCGCGCGCGAGGGCATCTTCGACGGGCTGTGGATCCAGCCCGCCGCGGGCGACGCCGGGGGCGCGCTCGGCGCGGCGCTGGCCGCGTGGTACCGGGATGCCCCGGAGCGCACGCCGGTGACACCCGACGCGATGGCCGGCAGCTACCTCGGCCCGGCCTACGACGACGAGGCCATCGAGCGCTTCCTGCACGAGCACGACATTCCGCACGAGCGGCTGGCCCCCGACGCACGCGCCGGACGGGTGGCTGCGCTGCTCGCCGACGGGCGCGTGGTCGGCTGGATGCAGGGGCGCATGGAGTTCGGGCCGCGGGCGCTCGGCAACCGTTCGATCCTGGCCGACCCGCGCCGCCCGGAAATGCAGCGCGAGCTCAACCTCAGGATCAAGTTCCGCGAGTCGTTCCGCCCGTTCGCGCCGGCGGTGCTGGCGGAGCAGGCGGCGGCGCACTTCGCGCTCGACGGGCCGAGCCCCTACATGCTGCTGGTGACCCCGGTGCGTGGGGTGGAGGCCGCGTCGCGCGAGCTGTCCGCAATGGACCGGCTGCGCGCCGTCGAATCGCCGCTGCCCGCGATCACGCACGTCGACGGCAGCGCGCGCGTCCAGAGCGTCGATCGCGGCACGAACGCGCCATTTCACGACCTGATTGAGGCATTTTGGCGAATTACCGGGACCCCGGTGCTGGTCAACACCTCCTTCAACGTGCGCGGCGAGCCCATCGTGTGCACGCCGGCCGACGCCTTCCGCTGCTTCATGGCCACGGCCATGGACCACCTCGTCATGGGCAGCTTCCTGCTCGGGCGCGAGCGGCAGCGGGCCGACCACCCCCTGCTCGCCGCAAGCCGCGCGTTCGAACCCGACTGAGGCGCCGATGAAGATCCTCGACCGCAACGATCACCGCGGCCTGCGCTGGTTCGCCATCGGGCTGGCCCTGCTGCTGGTCGGGCTGTTCTGGGCCCTGGTCCCCCGGCTGTTCGACCGGCCCCGGCCCCTGTGGCCACTGGTCGCCGGCTGGCTCCTGCTCACGCTCGCGTGGGTCTGGCCGCCGAGCGTCTGGCCGGTCCACCGCGCGCTGGTGCCCGTCGCGCGCGTGCTGGCCACGGTCAACACCTGGCTGCTGCTCGGACTGGTGTACTTTGGCCTCCTGCTGCCGATGGGCTGGGTCCTGCGCCGGCTCGGCCGCCTGCAGTACCGCACCGGTTTCGACCCGGAGGCCACGACTTACCGCATCCGCGTGCCGGACGGCCACGTCACGCGACTCGAGGAGCCGTTCTGATGGGCGAATTCCTGCGCGATCTCTGGCGGTTCATGAAGGTCCGCAAGAAGCTCTGGCTGCTGCCCATCGTGCTGGTGCTGGTCCTGCTCGGCGGACTTGTCGTCATGAGCCAACAGTCGGCCCTCGCCGCGCTCATCTACACGATCTTCTGACGCGCCGGCGAACGCGCGCGCAATACGCTGAAATCCCCGGTTCCTGAAGGCCCGGCAAGCATTTGTTCAGGGTTGATTTTTTGCGATGCACCGTGCAACGCTGCCCTGAACGCCGCGCCATGCGGGCGCAGCAGAACTACAACATCAGGTCGGTCCAGGCGATGCGCACACGGAGGCAGTGGGAAGCGTTTGCCGTCGGTCGCCGGCACGTCCGGGGCGTCCGTCTGGCCGGCCGCGCCATGGTGCTCGCGGCCGTCGCGGCGCTGTCGGCCTGCGCGGGAACGTCGCCACAAGGCACGGCGCCCTCCGCGATGGCCGGCCCGGTCCAGGTCCGGCCGCAGCGCGACTGGTCCGACGCTGTCCTCTACTTCGTCATCCTCGATCGCTGGGCGAACGGCGACGGCGCGAACGACGACAAGGTCGACCCCGGCAATCCGGGCGGCTGGCACGGCGGCGACCTGAAGGGCCTCACGCAGCAGCTCGACGAGATCGCGAGCCTCGGCGCCACGGCGATCTGGATCACGCCGGTCGTGAAGCAGATCGATTACTGCCCGCCGTCGCAGGCGCCGGTCGGGATCACCGTGCCCGGCGGCTGGTTCGAGCACTGCGGCTTCCACGGCTACTGGGCCGACGACTTCACGCGGCTCGATCCGCATTTCGGCAGCGAGGCCGACCTGAAGGCGCTCGTCGAGGCGGCGCACGCACGCGGCATGAAGGTGCTGCTCGACGTGGTCTACAACCACGTGGGCTACGACGCGAGCTACACGCGGGACGCCGCCACGAAGGGCTGGATCCGCACGCGGCCGGTCGAGTGCGCCGAGGACGCGCTGCACTGCCAGGTGGGCGGCCTGCCGGACCTGAGGACGGAATTGCCGGAGGTGCAGGATTACCTGCTCGCCGCGCACCTCGGGCTCGCGCAGCGCGTCGGCCTCGACGGCTTCCGCCTCGACACGGTCAAGCACGTCGAGCACGAGTTCTGGCGGCGCCACCGCGCGGCCACCCGCGAGCGCCTCGGGCCGGGCTTTTTCCTGCTGGCCGAGGTGTGGGGCGGCTCGGCGACGGTGCTCGAGGAGTACTTCGCCGACGACGAGATGGACGCGGGCTTCGACTTCACGTTCAAGGGCAGTTGCGAGAGCTTCGTGCAGGGCAAGGGCCGCACGGTCGCCTTCGCCTCGTATCTCGAGAAGCGCCACAAGGTGCACCAAGGCCACCTGCTGGCCCACTACCTCTCTTCGCACGACGAACCCATGGCGCTCGCCAACCTCGGCGGCGACAAGCAGGCGTTCAAGCTCTGCGTCGCCCTGCAGATGACCTCGGCCGGCATCCCGACGATCTACTACGGCGAGGAAGTCGCCCGCGGCGGCAGCGCGTGGCCGCTCAACCGCGGCGACATGCCCTGGGGCAAGCGCGCCGTGCAGCCCGGCAAGGGCCTCGCGCGCGACGAGGACATGCGCGCGTACTACCGCCGGCTCATCGAGCTGCGCCGCGCCAATCCCGCGCTGTCCGCGGGCACCTTCAGGAAGCTCTCGGCCGACAGCGACCTGCTCGTGTTCGAGCGCACCGACGCCGCGAGCGGCAACTCCGTCGTGGTCGCGATCAACCGCGGCCGGACCACCATCACCTCCGTCGTCGACGCCCCGGCTGCCTGGGGCGCGAAGACGCGCGCGATCGAGGCCCTCTCGGGCGCGACCGTCGACGTCGACCTCGGCCGGATCGCCGTCACCGTGCCGGCGCGCACCGCGGCCGTCTTCCTCCAGCGAACCTGAACGGACAGCCCATGGCGCGAATTGCATTCCAGGGGATCGCGAAGCGCTTCGGCGACGTGAGCGTCATCGAGCAGCTCGACCTCGAGATCCACGACCACGAGTTCATGGTGTTCGTCGGCCCCTCGGGCTGCGGCAAGTCGACGGCGCTGCGCATGATCGCGGGCCTGGAGGAGCCCAGCGAGGGCTCGCTCGTCATCGGCGACCGCGTCGTGAACGACGTGCACCCGAAGGACCGCGACGTCGCCATGGTGTTCCAGAGCTACGCGCTCTACCCGCACATGACGGTGCGCGAGAACATCGCCTTCGGCCTGCAGATCCGCAAGGTCCCGCCCGACGAGATCAACCGCCTGGTCGACGAGGCGGCCGGCATCCTCGGACTCAGGCCGCTGCTCGACCGCAAGCCCAAGGCGCTGTCGGGCGGCCAGCGCCAGCGCGTCGCGCTCGGCCGCGCCATCGTGCGCAAGCCCTCGGTGTTCCTGTTCGACGAGCCGCTGTCGAACCTCGACGCCGAGCTGCGCGTGCAGATGCGGGCCGAGATCGCCAAGCTGCAGCACCGGCTGCAGACCACCACGGTCTACGTCACGCACGACCAGATCGAGGCCATGACCCTCGGCCACCGCATCTGCGTGCTCGCGCCGATGGGCAAGGAGCGGCGCAGCAACCTCAAGCAGGTGGGCACGCCGCTCGAGCTGTACGACCGGCCGCAGAACGTCTTCGTCGCGCGCTTCATCGGCACGCCGAACATGAACATGCTCAAGGCCACGGTGAACGCCGACGGCACGCGCCTCGCCGCCGCGGGCTTCGAGGTGCCGGTGCCCGACGCCTGGCGCGCGGGCGTGAAGCCCTATGCCGGCCGCCCGCTGCTCATGGGCATCCGTCCCGAGCACGTGGGCGAGGCGGCGGCCCACCCCTGGACGCTGACGGCGGGCCTCGGCGGCAACGTCGACATCGTCGAGACCATCGGCCACGAGGTGATCGTGCACTTCAAGGCCGGCGAGGAGACGGTGATCGCCAAGCTCGGCGCGCACCGCATCCCGCGCTTCGGCGAGCGCATCGACCTCGCCATGGACTGCAACGCCATCCACCTCTTCGACCCCGACACGGAACAGCGGCTGCCCGGCTGAGGGCGGCCCCGCACGCGGAGCAACGGCATGACTTTCAATCGAACCGCAATCCTCTCCGGCCTGCTCGCCGCCGCCGCATTGCTGCTCGGCAACCTCGCACAGGCCGCCACCGAACTCACGGTCTGGCACGCCTACCGCGGCGACGAGAAGACGGCCTTCGAGAAGGTCGTCGCGATGTACAACTCGAAGCAGAAGGACGTCGCCGTGCGCACGCTCGCGGTGCCGTACGACGCCTACGCCGACAAGATCTCGGCGTCCGTGCCGCGCGGCAAGGGCCCGGATGTCTTCATCTTCGCCCAGGACCGCCTCGGCGGCTGGGTCGAGGCGGGCCAGACCATCGAGCCGATCGACTTCTTCCTCGACGACAAGGTCACCGCGCAGCTGGTGCCCGGCATGATGAAGGCGATGACGTATCGCGACACGGTCTACGGGCTGCCGCTCAACTACAAGAGCATCGCGATGATCTACAACACGGCGCTGGTGAAGACCCCGCCGAAGACGACCGGCGAGCTCGTGAAGCTCGCGAAGTCGATGACCGACGCGAAGACCGGCCGCTTCGGGCTCGCCTACGAGTACTCGAACTTCTTCTTCCACGCCGCGCTGATGAACGCCTACGGCGGCCAGGTGTTCGGGCCGGGCGCCGTGCCGACCATCGACCTGCCGCAGAACGTCGCGGCCGTGAAGACCATGCTCAAGTGGTACAAGGCGGACGGCATCCTGCCGGCCGACCCGTCCTCGACGCTCATCGCCAGCCTGTTCAACGACGGCAAGGCGGCCATCGTGTTCTCGGGCCCGTGGTTCCTCGGCGAAGTGCAGGACAAGGTGAAGTACGCCGTGGCCCCGCTGCCCACCGTGGACGAGGCGGGCGGCAAGCCGATGCGCCCCTGGCTCACCGTCGAGGGCGTGTACGTGTCGGCCGGCTCCGCGAACAAGGAGAAGGCCTACGACTTCGCGTCGTTCCTGGTCAGTCGCGAGGCGGCCCTGGTCCTCGCGACCGAGGGCGGCCAGCTGCCGACCAACCGGGCCGTCTACGACGACCCGCGCGTGAAGGCGAACCCGACCATCCAGGGCTTCCGGCGCCAGCTCGAGACGGCGATCCCGATGCCGAACTACGCCGAGATGACCCTGATGTGGTCGCCGGTGACGACGGCGATGAACAAGATCGTCAAGGGCTCGGCGACACCCGAGCAGGCGTTCAAGGAAGCGCAGGCGACGGTGAAGACCAGCATCGCCAAGCTGCGCCAGGGGAAATGACCCCGCGGCCATGAACCAGCTCGCCCACGCGCAGACCGTGCACCGCGCCGCGGCCGACACGCCGGCGCGGCGGGCGCTGCGCTTCGCGTTGCAGCCGGCGGCGCTCGGGCTGCTGCTGGCGCTGCTCGCGGCGGGCCTGCTCGGCAACGGGTTCCACCGGCAGGCCACGCTCAGCCTCGCCGAGGGTGCGCAGTCGCGTGCCGCGATCCTCGAGGCGTCGGCGCTGGCGGAATTCGTGTCGGCGCGGGTCGCGGCGACCGGCGACGACCCGACGGACCTGCAGCCGGCGGTCGCGAAGTGGGTCGGCGATTCGCCGGGCGAGGACCGGGTGCGCGTGGTGCGCATCGGCGGCGCCCGGCTGCTCGCCTCCACCTACCCGGCGGACCAGCAGGGCGAACTGCCGCGACGGCTGACCCGGGAAGAGAAGTGGCTGTTCGACCTCGGCAAGGAACTGCGCGCCGCGGCGGACACCAACCGCTCCGAGGGCGTGTTCCGCAAGCCGCAGATCGACGTGGCGCGGCCGGGCACCGGCAGCCTGCGCGTCGCCGTGCCGTACGTGGTCGACGGCGAGATCGCCGGGTTCGTGCAGCGCGAGAGCAGCGTCGGCCCGTCGGGCGGTTCGCTGCCGGCGGCGCCCGTGCCCATCTGGCTGCTGGTGCTGGCACCGGTCGCCGTGCTGCTCGGCGTCGCCTTCCTGATGAACCGCCTGGGCGAGCCCGCCGGCGCCTCGCGCTGGATCCTGTTCGCGCTGGCGCTCGGCCTGTTTGCCGCCGCCTGGTACGCCTACGCGGGCCGGGCGACGGGCGGGCTGCAGTCCATGGCGGCCGCCGGGAACGCCGGGATCGCCGCCGAGTACCAGGCGCTGCGGGCCCGGGTGGCGGGCGAGGGGGCCGCCGCGGCGGCCGACCCGGCCCGCTGGGACGTGGACGTGTTCCAGCGGCCGCGGGCCCTGCTGGGCGCCGACGGCAGGCCCGACGCCGCCGCGGCGGAACGGGCGATCGCGGGGTTCGTGTCGCCCTTCCAGCGGGCGATGTGGGGCACGTTCGCGCTCGGCGCGGTCATCCTCGCCTTCTTCGCGAGCGGCGCCGCGCGCCGGCTGCGCGAGACGATCGCCGAGCACCGCGCCGCCTACCTGTACGTCACCCCGGCGATGCTCGGCATGCTGGTGCTGGTGTTCTTCCCGTTCCTGTACGGCATCACGCTGTCGTTCACGGGCCAGACCATCTTCAACACCAACCTGCCGCTCAGCGACCTGTGGGTCGGCCTGCAGAACTACACCGACATCATCGGCGACACGGCGGTGGCGAAGCACACCGCCGCGGGCTGGGCGATCAACTACCAGAACTTCTACTGGACGCTGTTCATCACGGTCTGCTGGACGGTCTCGAACGTCACCGTGGGCGTGGTGCTCGGGATGATCCTGGCGCTGGCGCTCAACACGCCCGGACTGCGCTTCAAGGCCGTCTACCGCGTGCTGCTGATCCTGCCCTGGGCGATCCCGAACTACATCACCGCGCTGATCTGGAAGGCGCTGTTCCACCAGCAGTTCGGCGCCATCAACCAGGCGATCCAGATGTTCGGTGGCGAGCCGGTCAAGTGGTTCGACGGGGTGTTCACCTCGTTCCTGACCGGCCTCGCGACCAACGGCTGGCTGAGCTTCCCGTTCATGATGGTCGTCATCCTGGGCGGGCTGCAGTCCATCTCGGCGGACATGTACGAGGCGGCCACGGTGGAGGGCGCCACCCGCTCGCAGCAGTTCTGGCGCATCACGCTGCCGCTGCTGAAGCCCACGCTGGTGCCGGCCGTGGTGCTCTCGGTCGTGTGGACCTTCAACATGTTCAACGTGATCTACCTGGTCTCCGGCGGCGAGCCGGCCGGGGCCAACGAGATCCTGATCACCAAGGCCTACAAGATCGCCTTCGAGGAGTACCGCTACGCCTACTCGGCGGCCTACTCCGTGGTGATCTTCCTCATCCTGCTCGTCTACGGGGTCTTCCAGACCCGCATGACCCGCGCCACGGAGGCGGTGAACGCATGAGCGACGCCCGCCGCAAGGACGCCCCGCACGTGCTCCTGCACGTGTTCCTGGCCACCTTCACGCTGCTGGCCATCTACCCCGTCCTGTGGGTGGTCAGCGTGGCGTTCTCGGGCACCCAGAACCTCGCGTTCGCCGACGTCCCGCCCGACCCGGGCTTCCTGGACCGGTTCCGGGCCATCGTCCCCTGGCCCGAGACCGTGTCCATGAAGAACTTCGTGGACGTGCTGACGGAGCAGCCGTTCCTCACCTGGATGCTCAACAGCGCCATCGTCGCAACGGCCACGACCGTCGTCGGGGTGTTCCTGGCCTGCACGGCCGCCTACGCCTTCTCCCGCTTCCGCTTCCCGGGGCGGCAGGCCGGCATGATGTCCTTCCTGGTCTCCCAGATGTTCCCCGGCACCCTGCTGCTGGTGCCCCTGTACATCATCATCGTGAGCTGGCTGAAGCTCGGCAATTCCTTCATCGGGCTGGTGCTGGTGTACTCCGTCACCGCCATCCCTTTCTGCGTATGGATGCTGAAGGGATACTTCGATACGATCCCGCTGGAAATCGAGGAGTCGGCGATCATGGACGGCGCCTCGCGGCAGACGATCTTCTTCCGGATCATCCTGCCGCTCGCGAAGCCTGCCGTGGCCGTCACCGCGCTGTTCTCGTTCATGACCGGATGGAACGAGTTCATCCTCGCGGCGACCTTCCTCGAGGAAGAGGCCAAGTACACCGCGCCGGTGGGGCTGAAGTTTTTCGTGGGAGGGTTCACCTCGCAGTGGGGTTACTTCGCGGCCGGATCGATCATCGTGTCGGTGCCGGTCGTCGTGCTGTTCCTGTTCCTGCAGAAATACCTGGTCTCCGGCCTCACGGCCGGCGGCGTGAAGGGATGAAGAACCGGGCCCCTCGCGGGGGCGTCGCACCAGTTGTCAGAGAGGGATTCGCAATGAACACCAAGGCTCGCGTTTCCGTGGTTGCACTGGCGATGGGGCTCGCGCTGGCAGGCGCCGCGCGCGCCGAGGGCGTCAAGTTCCAGGATCCGACGGGCGACGACAAGGGGCCCGGCACCTACACGTACCCGACCGACGCCGTCTACACGCCGGGCTCGTTCGACCTCGTCGAGTTCGAGGTCACCGGCGGCGACAGCCCCGACATGCGCGTGACGGTGAACGACCGCCTCGCCGACCCGTGGGGCATGGGCGTCGGCTTCGCCACGCAGATGGTGTTCGTGTTCATCGACACGAAGGAAGGCGGTCACACCGAGGGGCTGCCCGGCCTCAACGTGCAGTTCGCCGCCGACAGCGCCTGGGACAAGGTCGTGATCCTCTCGCCGCAGCCGCAGTCGCGCGTCATGGCCGAGGTGAAGGCCAAGGCCGCGAACCTGCTCGCGGACATCGTCGTGCCGCGTCGCACGGCCGGCGCCGGCAAGACCATCAGCGGCAAGGTGAAGCTCGAGGAGCTCGGCGGCGGCGATCCGTCGAAGTGGGGCTACCAGGTGGTCGTGCAGTCGAACGAGGGCTTCCCGGACAAGTCCGACCTGCTGACGCGCAAGGTCAACGAGTTCGAGGGCCAGCACCGCTTCGGCGGCGGCAACGACTCCGACTGCGACCCGCACGTGATGGACATCCTCGCGCCGAAGGGCGAGGGCAAGCCGGAGGAGGCGCAGGCGCAGTACGACATGCTCAAGTACGAGTGCGGCGCGGACGGCAGCTCGGTCAAGAAGGCCACGCTCGTCATGGTGCGCAAGTAACGCCGGAATCCTGAGGGGATGACCATGAAGCTTCGCAATCTCACGCTCGCCGCCGCGGTGGCGGTCGCGTTCGGAGCCGTGCCGCAGGCGGCGCGCGCCGCCGACGACGGCCAGATCAAGTGGTACGGCAGCATCTACGCCAAGTTCCTCGACGGCAACCGCCGCACCGAGGCCGGCCTCTACTCCAACGCGGAGACCACGCCCGGCGAGGGCGGCGGCGACCAGGGCCAGGGCATCGAGTTCGAGCTGATGTTCAACGCGCAGGTCTCCAAGCAGGTCGAGATCGGCGGGCGCATCCACAGCCGGTTCAACAAGAATTTCTGGGCGAACTACGGCGGCTTCGCCGTGCCGGACAGCAACACCACGAACTGCGGCGAGGACGACCCGCGCTGCAACCAGTACATCAAGCTGCGCGGCGCGTGGGCGCGCATCACGCCGGGCTACGACTGGATGGACTCGCTGACCATCGGCCAGAGCGACTGGGGCATGTTCGACCCCTGGACGCAGGGCAAGTACCGCTACATCGACCGCGACAACATCGGCGGCGTGCTGCTGCAGGGCTCGGGCCTCGGCAAGAAGCTGCGCTGGGACGTGGCGCGCGTCTCCCTGCCGAACTGGGACGGCGTCGGCTACAGCACGGGCACCTTCGGCACGGACATCTACACCAACGACGCGAACTACGTCGGCCAGGTGAAGTACGCGCCGAGCCCGGACTGGAACGCGACGATGATCGCGATGTACGCGCGCGACAAGGAGCTGGAGAAGAGCGACCCGAACCCGCTCAACGGCATCGGCACGCGCACGGCCTACGACAACTCCGTGTTCGCGCTGAAGGGCCAGTACTCGGGCCTCGGCTTCGTCGACATGCGCGGCGCCGTCTACTACAGCGACTACAACGTGAACGACACGCGCTGCGACGGCACGCTGAACGGCAACTGCCGCTTCAGCCCGCTGCCGCAGAAGAGCACCAGCGACACGGCCTGGCTGCTCAACTTCGACTTCAATCGCGTGTTCATCGACGGCCTGTCGCTCTCGGCGCAGATCTTCGACATCGGCTCCGACTACGTCTCGGCGACGGCCGCCCGGCGCGAGGCCGACGTGCTGCTGACCGAAGGCCAGGAAGGCACCTGGCAGTGGGGCCGTCCCGACTACAACTACGGCAACCGGGCCAACGCGAACGCCATGGCCGGCCTCGGCTGGGGCGGCTGGAACGGCGAGGTGCAGCAGGTGGTCTCCGGAATGGCCGACAACGACTTCACGGACTTCGACGAGCCCGTGGCGTACTCGGTCATCGGCTGGAAGGGCATCACGCTGGTCCCGAAGTACACCTGGGGCGACTGGCAGTTCGCCGGCGAGTACAGCTACATCGACTTCAACACCAACTGGCAGGCCTGCGGCGGCCAGGACAAGGACACGGGCTGCGCCACCTACATGCGCCAGGAAGGCACCCACTCCTGGGGCTACGGCGGCGACTACCGCGCGCCGTATTCGCCGTACCAGGACCGCCTGATGCAGATCCTGATGCTGAAGGCGAAGTACACGGTCGACCTCGGCAACGGCGTCGACCTGATGGCCCGCTACAAGTACATCTCGGACGAGGACAAGCGCGTCACCAAGGCCGGCCTGCTCGCCGACGCCTACGACGGTTACCCGAACGCCGTGAAGAACGGCAACTGGATCCCGAACGTGGGTCTCGGCGGGTGCGTGGGCTGCGACGACCGCGAGGCGGACTACGACACGTACGGCTTCAGCGTCGGCTACCAGGTCAACCCCGACCTGTACGCGACGCTGATCTACGAGCTGAACACGGTCGAGCTGATCGACGGCACCATCGACGTGGCGCCGGTCGGCCTCGGCTTCGAGGGCAGCAACGACTTCGGCTGGGCCGAGTACGTGACGGGCAAGACCACCAAGAACCGCGTGGCCCTGGACTTCAGCTACTTCCTCTCGGGCGTGGAGTTCGGCGGCACCATCGACTACTTCTGGGGCACCTACGACCCGCACTTCTACACGGACTCGAACGGCAAGCGCGTCAAGCTGATCCCGGGCGCCGGGGTCGACACGATCGCCACGCCGCTCGGCGACATCCCGGTCGACTCGGTGAACCTGGGCCAGTACCGCATGAAGATCTTCATGAAGGTCAGCTTCTGATTCTTCTGGCATGATCTCCCCGGGGCGGTCACGTTCGCGTGGCCGCCCCGATTTTTCGGGGAACCCATGAAACGCCTGCCCGGCCCGCCGTCCTGCCTGCTGCTCGCCGCCGTGCTCGCGGCGGCCGCCGCGCCCGTGCGGGCCGAGACCCTGTTCACGCTGACCGACGTGCGCGGCGACGACGACGGCAGCGGCGCCCTGATCTACCCGAACCGCGACGACATGACCCGGGGCGACCTCGACCTCGTCAGCCTCTCGGTCGAGCAGCGCGCGGACGGCATCTGGTTCGTGGCGGAGATGGGCCAGCCGGTGCGCAGCCCGGTCGGGCGGGTGACCGAGATCGGCCAGACGCCGATGGAGAAGATCGCCCGCAACGATTTCTACACCTTCAACATCGACGTCTACGTCGACAAGGACCGCGTCACGGGCTCGGGCCAGACCGGCACGGTGCCCGGCCGCGAAGTCACGGTCGAGCGCGCGGACGCCTGGGAGAAGGCGATCGTGCTCACGCCGCGGCCCGACATCGCCCGCACCATGCTGCAGCTGTACTTCGACGACGTGCTCGAGTCCGAACTGCGCACGCGCAAGGGCCGCGTGTCGACCGAGGACCTCGAGGGACTGCAGGCGAACTCCTCCGCACGCGTCGACGAACTGTTCCACTTCCCGAACAAGGTGCGCGTGGCGGGCCGGCGCATCGAGTTCCTGGTGCCGAGCGACTGGCTGGGCGGCGTGCCGCAGCCGGGCTGGGCCTACACGGTGATCGTCACCGGCGCCGACCTCGACAAGCCGAGCCGCCCCGGCCAGCTCGGCTCCGACAGGCAGGTGATGCTCACCATGGGCGTGGCCCGCGGCATCCGCTGGTCGCAATGGGGCATCCGCGCAGACGCGGACGAGGCGACCCCGCCCGTCATCGACGTGCTCGCGCCCGACCCGGCCGTGCAGAAGCGCGTGCTGTCGACCTACGACACGACGGTCGGACGGCTCCCGGCGATCCCGGGCATCGCGCCCGACGGCAGCCCCTCGGCGCCCGGCTCGGGCGAGGAACCGCCGCCCGACCAGCTCGCAAAGATCAGCCTCCTGCCGCCCGCGGAGGGCGCCGCGCCGAAGCCCGGTGCCGAGCGCCGCACCGCGCCGGCGCGCCTGCGCACGCTCAACCAGCTCCTCGCCGAGGGGCTGATCACGCAGGACGAGTACAACGAGATGCGCAAGAAGATCCTCGCGGAGCTGTGATGCTCGATTCGCTGCTCGACAGCCTGGCAAGGAGCCGGGGCATCGGCGATGCCTACCACGACTATCGCGGCGAACTGAGGCCCTTCAGCGCGCGCACCAAGACAGCCATCCTCGCGGCGATGGGCTGCAACGTCACCGACGCGGCCGCCGTGCAGCGCGAGATCGACGAATTCGAGTCCTCCCGCTGGCGCGCCCTGCTGCCGCCGGTCGCGGTGCTGCGCCCGGGCCGCACGGGCGTCGTCGTCGCCGTTCCCGCGAGCCAGCTCGAGCAGCCCCTCGCCTGGATTGCGACGGCCGCGGACGGCAAGCAGCGCCGCGGCTCGGTCCGCGCGGGCGACCTGCAGGAGCTGGAGCGGCGCGACCTGGACGGGCGCACGATCACGCGCCGCCTGCTGACCTTGCCCGAGGACTTCCCGCGCGGCTACCACGCGCTCGAGGCGTCGCAGCCGGCCGGTCCGCATGGCGACTGCACCCTCATCGTCGCGCCGGCGCGCTGCTTCGAGCCGAAGGCGCTCGCGACGGGCGAGAAGCTCTGGGGCGTCGCGGTGCAGCTGTACACGCTGCGCTCCCGGGACAACTGGGGCATCGGCGACTTCGCCGACCTGGAGTACGTCGTGCGCCGCTCGGCGCTGCACGGTGCCGCCTTCGTGGGTCTCAATCCGCTGCACGCGCTGTTCCCGGCCAACCCGCAGCACTTCAGCCCGTACAGCCCGTCCACGCGGCACTTCCTCAACGTGCTGTACGTCGCGCTGCCGCGCGTCCCCGAGTTCGCCGAGTGCGCCGAGGCGCGGCAACGGGCGGCGTCGCCGGCGTTCCGCGCGGAGATCGAGCGCCTGCGCGCCGCCGAGAACGTGGACTACGCCGGCGTGACCGCGGCCAAGCTGCCGCTGCTGCGCCTCGTCTACGACCACTTCGTGCGCGAGCACCTCGCGCGCGGCACGGCGCGGGCGAGGGCCTTCCTCGCGTACCAGGAAGAGCGCGGCGAGTCGCTGCGGCTGCACGCGCTGCACGACGCCATCGACGCGCACCTGCGCGCCGAGGACCCGGGCCGCTACTGGGGCTGGCCCGTGTGGCCGGCCGAGCTGCGCCACCCCGGCAACATCGGCGTGCAGGTGTTCGCGGCCGCGAACGCGGAGAACGTGCGCTTCCACGCCTGGCTGCAGTGGGTGGCCGACGAGCAGCTCGCGACCGTGCAGCGGCTGGCGGCCGAGCTCGGCATGCCGGTCGGGCTCTACGGCGACTATGCCGTCGGCGTGAATCCGGCCGGTTCGGAGACATGGTCCGACCAGTCCGTCTACCGCATGGGCGCCGGTGTCGGCGCGCCGCCCGATCCGCTGGCGCTCAAGGGCCAGGACTGGGGCATCCCGCCGCAGGATCCCCACGCGCTGGTGGCCGCGCGCCTGCGGCCGTTCCGCAGCCTCGTCGCGGCGAACATGCGCCACTTCGGCGCGCTGCGCCTCGACCACGTGATGGCGCTGTTCCGCCAGTGGTGGGTGCCGGCCGGGCTCGGCGCGACCGAGGGCGGCTACGTGCACTACCCGCTCGACGACCTGATGTCGGTGCTGGCGCTCGAGAGCGAACGCGCGCGCTGCCTCGTCGTCGGCGAGGACCTCGGCACGGTGCCGGACGAGATGCGCCGGGCCATGGCGGAGTACGCCGTGTACCACTACAAGGTGCTGCTGTTCGAGAAGTCCGGCGACGGCAGTTTCCTGCGGCCGGCGGACTACGTGCGCCGCTCGATCGCGACGGTCACCACGCACGACCTGCCGACGCTGCGCGGCTGGTGGGAAGGGCGCGACCTCGCGCTGCGGGACCGGCTGAACCTGTTCCCGGGCGAGGAAATCCGTCGTCACGTCCACGACGAGCGCGGGCGCGACCGTGCGCAGCTCCTCGCGGCGCTGGCAGCGTGCGGCCTGCAGCCGCAATCCGCGACCTCGGGCGATGCCCCGTTCAGCGACGAACTGGCGCGGGCGATCCAGCTGTTCCTGGCCCGCAGTGCCGCGGCGCTCGCCGTGCTGCAGGTCGAGGACCTGATCGGCATGACCGACCCGGTCAACGTGCCGGGCACCAGCACCGAGCACGCCAACTGGCAGCGCAAGGTCACCGACGGCATCGAGGACGTGTTCGAGGACGAGGCGATCGCCCAGTTCCTCGAGGACGTGCAGTTCGCGCGCTCCTCCTGACCGGCGCCCGGCTTCGCGCTAGGATCCCGCCATGCGCACGCTCACCCTGTCCCTGCTGCTCGTCGCCCTCGCCGCCGCCGCGCCGCTGCGCGCCGCCGACGAGGTCAGCCCGCCCGCCAGCGAGTGGCGCAGCTACTGCCAGTCCTACCTCAAGGCCGTCGACGGCGACACCAGCATCGACGACCGCGACATCACCTACTGCCTCGGCGTCACCCAGGGCCTGCTGAACGGCATGCGCATCGGCGCGCAGCTCGGCGCGCTCAGCTTCGGCTCGCGCATGGCCGTGACCTACAAGCTCGACCCGGACGACGTGTTCAAGCAGTTCCAGGCCCAGGATCCGGCGCGCCTGCTCGGGGTTTGCCCGCCGCCGAAGGTCGCCACGCCGGACTACGTGCGCGCGGTGCTCAGGTATCTCGAGAAGTCGCCTGACCTCGCCCGCCGCCCGATCGGCGAGGTGTTCTACGAGGGGCTGCAGTCGACCTGGCCCTGCCGCTGAGCCTCAGCGGGCGGCCTGCCGCTCGGGTGCGAGATTCCACACGCCCTGCGTATCGGCACAGGCCACCGTGCGGCCCTCGGCCAGACCGAACGCACCGTGCGCGATCAGCCGGAACTTGCGGCAGCCCGGCAGCGGTCGCCGGCTCTCGAGCGGCGTGAGCTGGAAGGACACCTGCGTGTTCGGGTTCACCCACGAGACACTGTCCCCGGCCGCGGCCAGTTCCAGCGCGTGACCCACGCAGGCCCGGTCGGTGCTGTCCAGCCGTCGGCCGATGTCCGCGCCGACGACGGCGCCGATCACCGCGCCGAGCGCGATGGCGACGGGTTGCCGGTCGCCCTTGCCGACCTGCGTGCCGACCGCCCCGCCGGCCATGGCACCGAGCACGGCGCCCAGTTCGGCCCGGTTGCACGAGCCTGAGCGCACGCCGTAGTCGTCCGACCACTGTCGGCCGCTGTAACCCGGGTAACTCGCGTCGTGCTGCCGGCGCCAGCCCGACGCCGGCGCCCAGTCGGGCGGCGCGGCCATCGCGATGCAGGGCAGGGCGAGCAGCAGCACGAGGGCGAGGCGGCGCAGGATGCGCCGGCTGCGTGGGCTGAGCTGGTGTCGCCGGGCGGCGAGATTCCTCAGCTCCGTGTGAACGATGGCGACGTTCATGGTCACCCCCTTGCGGGATGTCGGCGGGCCTCGCGGACCGCCGCTCGAGTGGGGCCACGCTAGCCCGTCCGGGCCGCCCGGTCGCCCGCGATGCCCGGTGTCGTGACGCCGGTCACGGCCATCGTGTCCCTTAAGTCAAACGCGGTAAGCTCTGCGTCTCATTCCGACGGAGGTGACCCATGCACCGACCCGAGTTGTCCCGTCGCGACCTGCTCGCTCAGACCGGTGCCGTGCTGTCGGGCATCGCGTTCGCGAGCGCCGCCGGCCTCGCCTCCGCATCGGCCAGGGGCGCGGCGAATGCCCCGGCGTCGGCCGCCGGCACTCTTCGCCTCGGCGGGGACCTCGTCGTCAACCGCCTTGGCTTCGGCGCCATGCGCATCTGCGGCGACGGCATCTGGGGCGATCCCGCCGATCCGGTCGAGGCCCGCGCGGTGCTGCAACGGGCGGTCGAACTGGGTGTGAACTTCATCGACACGGCCGACGCCTACGGGCCGTATGTCAGCGAGAACCTGATTGCCGAGGTGCTCGCGCCCTACCCGAAGGGATTGCTGATCGCGACCAAGGGCGGCCTGGTGCGGCCCGTGCGCGAGAAGTGGGACCGCGACGGGCGGCCCGCTCACCTGCGCGAGGCCTGCGAGGCGAGCCTGCGGCGGCTCAAGGTCGAACGCATCGACCTGTACCAGATGCACGCGCCCGACCCTAAGGTGCCGTACGCGGACTCGATCGGCGAACTCGCGAAGCTGCAGAAGGAAGGCAAGATCCGCCACATCGGCGTGTCGAACGTCGATGAGGCGCAGCTCGCCGAGGCACGCGGCCTCGTCCAGGTCGTCTCCGTGCAGAACCGCTACAACGTCGCCGACCGCTCCTCGGACCCGGTGCTGGCCGTCTGCGAGCAGGCCGGCATCGCATTCATCCCGTGGTCGCCGCTGTCGCAGAACCCGCGCGAGTCCGGGTCGGGCAGCCGGCAGGCGCTCGAGGCGCTCGCCGCGAAGCGTGGCATCTCGGTGCCGCAGGCCGCGCTCGCGTGGCTGCTGGCGCGCTCGCCCGTGATGCTGCCGATCCCGGGCACCTCGAAGCGCGCCCATCTCGAGGAGAACGTGGCTGCCGGCGCG
The DNA here is from genome assembly GCA_052035645.1 of Pseudomonadota bacterium. GTDB lineage: Bacteria > Pseudomonadota > Gammaproteobacteria > Steroidobacterales > Steroidobacteraceae > RPQJ01. Next base: position 28,868 of record JBPOHK010000027.1, on the reverse strand, counting down.
ATTCGTTTCACGCCCGAGGAGATGCGCGCGATCGGGTGAGGCTGCGTTGCGGCGGTGGTGGAGTTACCATGCGAGCGATGCGCGTCGGGGTTCGCCGACGCGCAATCGACGTCACTGACGAGGAGACAGGGTCATGAGCAAGGGCATGGACCGGAAAAAGGAAGACAAGAAGAAGCCGCAGAAGTCGCTGAAGGAGAAGCGGGCGGAAAAGAAGGCGAAGAAAGGCGCCTGAAAAAATAGGGGACACTCACTATTTTTCAGAGAGGGGACGGCCCCGTCTGAAAAAAAATAGTGAGTGTCCCCTGTTTTTCTACTTCTTGGGGGTGCGCGGCAGCCCGGTATGCTGCGTACGGAACGGGCGGGCCGAGGCCTTCGCGGCCGGCGCCGCACCGGGCCGGCGCCTGCCCTCGTGGGCGCGACCGGTGCCGATGGGCTGGTAGGTCGGCACGAGGTGCTGCTTGCCGTTGCCGATCAGGTCGGCGCGGCCCATCTGCCGCAGCGCTTCGCGCAGCAGCGGCCAGTTGTTCGGGTCGTGATAGCGCAGGAACGCCTTGTGCAGGCGCCGCTGGCGCGTGCCCTTCGGGATCACGACGTCCTCGGAGCGGCGCGTCACCTTGTGCAGCGGGTTCTTCCCCGAGTGATACATCGCCGTCGCCGTCGCCATCGGCGAGGGCAGGAACGCCTGCACCTGGTCGGCGCGAAACCCGTTCTTCTTCAGCCACAGCGCCAGCTCGAGCATGTCTTCGTCGGTGGTGCCCGGGTGCGCGGCGATGAAGTACGGGATCAGGTACTGCTCCTTGCCGGCCTCGCGCGAGTACTTGTCGAACAGCGCCTTGAAGCGGTCGTAGGTTCCCACCCCCGGCTTCATCATCTTCGAGAGCGGTCCCTCGGAGATCGCCTCCGGCGCGATCTTGAGATAGCCGCCCACGTGGTGCTGCACCAGTTCCTTCACGTACTCCGGCGATTCGACGGCGAGGTCGTAGCGCACGCCCGAGCCGATCAGGATCTTCTTGATGCCGGGCAGCGTGCGCGCGCGGCGGTACAGCCTGATGAGCGGCGTGTGGTCCGTGTTCAGGTTCGGGCAGATGCCCGGATACACGCACGACGGCTTGCGGCACGCCGCCTCGATCTCGCGCGACTTGCAGGCGACGCGATACATGTTCGCCGTCGGCCCGCCGAGGTCGGAGATCACGCCGGTGAAGCCCGGCACCGTGTCGCGGATCTGCTCGATCTCGCGGATCACGGAATCCTCCGAGCGGTTCTGGATGATGCGGCCTTCGTGCTCGGTGATGGAGCAGAACGTGCAGCCTCCGAAGCAGCCGCGCTGGATCGCGATCGAGAAGCGGATCATCTCGTACGCCGGGATCTTCGCATTGCCGTAGGACGGATGCGGCACGCGCTGGTACGGCAGCTCGTAGATCGCGTCCATCTCCTTCGTCGTCAGCGGGATCGGCGGCGGGTTGAGCCACACGTCCGTGTCGCCGTGCCGCTGCACCAGCGCACGCGCATTACCGGGATTCGATTCCTGGTGCAGGATGCGCGACGCGTGCGCGTACAGGATCGGGTCCTCGGCGACGCGCTCGTACGCGGGCAGGCGGATCACGCTGTGATCGCGGTCGGCTGTCCTGGGCAGCCGTCGGTGGAAGCGTAGCGGCGCGGTGTGTGCGACGACGTCCCGGCGTTCCGGGCCTGTCCCGGAGGACGCCGTGAATCCATCCCTGGAGGCTCCGACCGCGCCATCCATGGCGCGGACGGCCTCCGGGACAGGCCCGGAACGCCGGGCCGCCGTCGCGAAGTGGCGCTCGCGCGCCGCGGCGCCCGGAGCCTCCAGGGATGGATTCACGGCGTCCCTCGGCACGGAGCCGGAACCCGAAGCCGCTGCGCCGGGGGACTGCATTCCCGCGAGTCCCACCGGCTCCAGCGCGTACGGATCGACCGGCGGATTGAGCGGACCCGGCGCGTCGATCTCCGTCGAGTCGATCTCCGTCCAGCCCTCGGGCAGCGCCTTGCGCACGAACGCCGTGCCGCGCAGGTCCGTGATGTCCTCGATGCGCTGCCCGGCCGCGAGCCGATGCGCGATCTCGCAGATCTGCCGCTCCGCATTGCCGTACACCAGCAGGTCCGCCTTCGCGTCCATCAGCACCGAGCGCCGCACCTTCTCCGACCAGTAGTCGAAGTGCGCGATGCGCCGCAGCGACGCCTCGATGCCGCCGATCACGACCGGCACGTCCCTGTAGGCCTCGCGCGCGCGTTGCGAATAGACGATGACGCAGCGGTCCGGCCTCGCTCCGCCGGCGCCGCCCGGTGTGTACGCATCGTCGCTGCGGATGCGGCGATCCGAGGTGTAGCGGTTCACCATCGAATCCATGTTGCCGCCGGTCACGCCGAAGAAGAGGTTCGGCCTGCCGAGCTTCTGGAAGTCGCGTGCCGAGTGCCAGTCCGGCTGCGCGATGATGCCGACGCGGAAGCCCTGCGCCTCGAGCACGCGTCCGACGATGGCCATGCCGAAGCTCGGCAGGTCGACGTAGGCGTCGCCGGTGACGAGGATGACGTCGCAGGAATCCCAGCCGAGCGCGTCCATTTCCTCGCGCGACATGGGCAGGAACGGCGCCGTGCCGAACCGGTGGGCCCAGTGCTTGCGGTAGGAGAAGAGGTCGCGGGCGGGCTGCATGGCTGCGGATTCTAGTGACTTCCCACGAGACTGTTCGCAGCCGTCGGCGAACGGGAGGCAAGGCCGCCCGCCCGGGCCGCGCGCAGCCGCCCCCCCGCGGTCAGCGACGGGCGGTCAGCAGGAAGACCGGGAAGTCGCCTTGCGGCTTCTGCACGACGCTCGCCGCAGCGATCTGCACCTCGCGAAACCCGGCGGCCCCGGCCCACCGGGCGAGTTCCCCGCGGTCGAAGCCGTGGTGGAAGACGCCCGTGTCCTCCTCGTGGAAGCTGCCGTCCTCGCGATCCAGGTCGGCGATCGCGATGAACCCGCCTTCCTTCAGCCCGGCGCGCAGCTTGCGCAGCAGCGCCTCGACGTCCCGGATGTGGTGCAGGGTCATGGAGGAAATCACGCCGTCGTAGACGCCCGGCAGGGGCGCGGTCTCGACGTCCGCTTCGACGAGGTCCACCGGGCAGCCGAGGCCGGGCAGCTTGGCGCGCAGCTGGGCGTTCATGGCACTCGAGGCGTCGAGGGCCGTGATGCGGCCCGCGTGTGGCGCGATGCGCTCGAGCAGCAGGCCGGTGCCGGAGCCGAGGTCCAGCAGGTGGCTGGCCCGGTCGATGTGCACGCCGCGCAGGATCGCATGGGCGATGTTCGCGACGTTGTCGACCCGGCACGGGTTCTGGTCGTAGCTGTCGGCGCGGCCGGCGAAGTGATCGACGCTCATCGGGCGGGCTCCTCGGCGGGAAGCGTCGCGCCGTTGTCCGGCGCGACGCGGTCAGGCTCAGGCGAGCGTGTGGTAGACCTTCTGCACGTCCTCGTCCTGCTCGAGCTTGTCGATCATCTCCAGCACTTCGTTGGCCTGCTCTTCCGGCAGTTCCGTCGGCGTCTGGCAGATGTACTCGTGCTCGGCCGAGATGGGTGCGATGCCGCGCTCCTCGAGGGCTTTCTGCAGCGTCCCGAAGTCCTCGAACAGGCAGCGCGCGATCAGCTGCGGCTCGCCCTTTTCGCCGGTGCTCTCGCCGAACTCCTCGAGGCCGTGGTCGATCAGGTACAGCTCGAGGTCGTCCTGGTCGATGCCCTCGGGGTTGAGGCGGAACACGCCCATGCGCTTGAACTGGAACGAGACGCTGCCGGTCGTGGCGAGGTTGCCGCCGTTCTTGTTGAAGGCGTTGCGCACCGAGGCGACGGTGCGCGTCGGGTTGTCCGTGGCGCACTCCACCAGCACGGCGACGCCGTGCGGGGCGTAACCCTCGTACATCACTTCCTCGAAGTTGGCCGCGTCGCGGCCCGAGGCACGCTTGATCGCGGACTCGACCTTGTCCTTCGGCATGTTCACGGCGCGGGCGTTCTGGATCACGCGGCGCAGCGCCGGGTTCGAATTCGGGTCGGGGCCGCCCTTCTTCACCGCGATCGTGATTTCCTTGCCGATGCGGGAGAACTGCTTGGCCATGCGGTTCCAGCGGGCGAACATCGCATGCTTGCGAACTTCGAAAATGCGTCCCATGGCGGCTCTATTAGAATTGTGTCTGCGGGCGACCCCGCGTAAGGGCGCGCAATCTACCTGAGCGGCGCCGAATTGGCACGCCCGGGGGTGTACGCACGGATGGTGCTTCTATATATCTATTTTGAATAAAATTGTTGAATTCCTATATAAATCGTCGAGATTGATTGCCTGGAATTCATGAACGAATGCGCCTTCAGAGGCCCGCCAGGCACGCCGGAACGACAGGAGAAACGAATCATGCGCAGCCCCTGGATCACACTCGCCGCGCTGGCGGCCCTGCCGCTGACGCCGTCGGCCGCCGAGCTGCCGTCCGCCGAGCCCTGGGTCGTCCAGAGCCGGACCCTGGCCGACCGTCTCGGCAGCGCGCTGAAGGCGGAGCTGGGCCAGGCGATGCAGACGGGCGGACCGGTCGCCGCCATCGGTGTCTGCAAGACCCGCGCCCCGGCCATCGCCGCGCAACTGTCGCAGGAGTCGGGCGCGGTCGTCGGTCGCACCGCCCTGCGGGTGCGCAATCCCGCCAATGCTCCGGACGACGTCCAGCGCGACGTGCTGGAGCACTTCGCGGCCGAGTTCGCCAAGGGCCCGCCGGCGCGCCCCCTCGAGGCGGCGCTGGAGATCCAGCGCGGCGACTCGGTCGAGCGTCGCTACCTGCGCGCGATCCCGATGGACACCCTGTGCGTGACCTGTCACGGCACCGTCATTGCGCCCGAGGTCGCCGGCGCGCTCGCCCGCGACTACCCGGCCGATGCGGCCACGGGCTTCGAGCCCGGCCAGCTGCGCGGCGCGATCAGCGTGCTCTGGCGCGTCGCGGCGCCCGGTCCCGCCGCGCCGGCGGAATAGTCGCGGTGGGCCTCTATCACCACTGTGTCTTTCCCTACCTGCTCGATTTCGCGATGCGGAGTAAGGTCTGGCGCCCTTTGCGACGGCGGACGCTGGCGTCCGCGCAGGGGCGCATCCTCGAGATTGGCTTCGGCACCGGCATGAACCTGCAGTACTACCCGCCGACCGTGCGCCGCATCGAGGCGATCGATCCCGACGTGGACCTCGATCGCTACTCGGCTCCGCGCATCGCGGCCTCGAACATCGAGGTGGACTTCCACCACCTGGACGCCGAGCACCTGCCGTTCGAGTCCGACTCGTTCGACACCGTGGCCTGCACGCTCACGCTGTGTTCGATCCCCGATGTCGGGCACGCCCTGGCCGAGGTGCGCCGGGTGCTCAGGCCGGGCGGCCGGTTCCTGTTCCTCGAGCACGGCCTCTCGCCCGACGCCGGCGTGGCGCGCTGGCAGCGGCGCCTCACGCCGCTGCAGAAGCGCATCGGCGGCGGTTGCCACCTCGATCGCCCGACGGAACGCCTCGTCCGCGCGAGCGGACTGGCCCTGGACGACGTGCGAAACTATTACCTCCCACGCTTGCCGCGATTCGTCGCCTACATGACCGAAGGCGCGGCGACCAAGCACTGAACTGACGAAGGACGGGTTATGCAGCAGCAGCTCGACACGCGGGCACGACTCGCGGCACTCGTGGCATTTGGCATTGCAGCATCGCCGCTGCGCGTCGCCGTCGCCGAGGCACTCGCCCCGGCCGGCGCGTCCGCCGACGGCCAGCTCGAGGAGATCATCGTCACGGCGACCAAGGTCTCGCAGGACCTGCAGAAGACGGCCGCGGCGATCACGGCGATCGACGGCGAAGCGCTGGTCTTTGCCGGCGTCACGGACATCCGCGGCGCCCAGCAGCTGGTCCCCTCGGTGCGCTTCCAGGCCGAGACCTCCTCGACGGAGATCTACATCCGCGGCGTCGGCAGCACGCTCGACCTGCCGCAGATCGAGCCGCCCACCGCGCTCAACTTCAACAACGTGTTCATCCCGCGCGAGGCGACCAGCGTCCCGCTGTACGACGTCGAGCAGATCGAAGTGCTGCCGGGTCCGCAGGGCACGCTGTACGGACGCAGCGTCATGGGCGGCACCGTCAACGTCCGCTTCCGCCGGCCCGGCCGCGATTTCGAGACGCTGGCGACGGTGGAGGCGGGCAGCGACTCGCTCGTGCACCTGAGCGTGGCGCAGAACCTCCCGCTCGGCGAGACGTTCGCGATCCGCCTCGCGGGCGACTGGCTGCAGCACGACGGCTACATGACCTCGGGCGCCGACTCGCAGAAGGACTGGGGCGCGCGCCTCTCCTTCCTCTGGCAACCCACCGAGGACCTCAGTGCCTACCTGTGGCTCGCCGCCGTCGACAAGGAGGGCCACCCCGCCAATCTCGTCGTGAAGGGCGTCGATCCGGTGACCGGCCAGCTCGACCCGGACGCGTACCTGCGGTCCGACCCGTGGAACGACCAGCTGCCCGAGCCCTGGGCGTCGATCGCCGAGACCAACCTGTTCGGGCAGCCGCAGGCGCAGGACCAGCGATACGACAACCACATGGTGGGCGCGGAGATCGAGTACGCGCTGTCGGATGCCATCTCGCTGACCTACATCCCGTCGTACCTCGACATGTACACGTCGGCCGACTACTGGCTCGGCGCCTTCCCGGGCGACCAGTCGAACGGCTACCGCCAGCAGACCCACGAGTTGCGCGTCGCCGGCAATCACGGCTGGGGCAAGTGGCTCGCCGGGCTCTACCACTACGACCTCACGAGCTACGGCATCTTCTCCTTCGGCGGCTTCGACCTCTCGACGGCGCTGTTCCCGGTCAGCATCGTCGACGACAACCACCTGCGCGGCAGCGCGGTCTTCGGCGAGGCCACCTACGACGTGACCGACCGCTTCCGCGTCACGCTCGGCGGCCGCTACCAGGAGGACGATCGCACCGCCAACGGCCGCTACTACGACGGCTCGGGCCTCGCGCCCTACGACTACGACGAGGGTTTCAGCAACTTCGACTACAAGGCCGGCGTCGAGTACGACGTCAACGACAGCTTCATGGTCTATGCGCAGACGCAGACCGGCTACCAGCCCGGCACCTTCAACGGGTTCGCGAGCACGCCCGCGCTCGACAACGGCGTCGAGTCGGCGGACATCACCGCCTACACGCTCGGCAGCAAGTCGCGCATGTTCGACGACCGCCTGCAGTTCAACGAAGAACTCTTCTACTACTCGTACGACAACCTGATCGCTTCCGCGTACAACACCGTCACCAACTCGAACCTGAGCTTCAACGTCGACAAGGCCACCATCTACGGCTACCAGCTCGACCTGGTCTGGCTGCCGAGCGACGACGGCCGGCTGAACCTGAACGTCGGCTACGTGCACGCGCGCACCACCGACTTCCAGGTGCCGGCGAACACGGTGACGTGGAACGGCCGCACGAACTTCGACGGCTACCAGATGCAGTACGCGCCCGACTGGACGGTCAACCTGGGCTACCAGCACGACTTCCACTTCGGCGGCGGATACCTGCGGGCGGCACTCGGCACGCGCTACGAGAGCTCGTTCTACGCCGACTTCAGCCACACGCCGGGCGGCAAGCAGGACGGGTACACCAAGACCGACGCCTCGCTGACCTGGTTCTCGGCGGACGACCGCTGGAGCCTCGGCGCCTGGGCCCGCAACCTCGAGAACGAGGCGGTGATCGCGGCGACGGCGGGCGGCAGCAATTTCCCGCCGCTGCCCGAGGGCGCCACGGCCTTCCTCGAAGCGCCCCGGACCTATGGCCTGCGCCTGACCCTGTCGTTGCGCTGAGCCCGTCCGCGCGTCACTGTCGCGCTGACGCAACATCGATGCCCAAGGCGCCGCCAAGGGGCCGCGGCAGGCGTTGTTGTTGCGCTGCAAGGTGACGCGACCGGAAATTCCACGTACAAAGCCTCCCACGCAAGCGGGGGAGACCGAGCGCGAGTCCAGAATCGCGCGGGACCAGGGAGACCCGACCGGGGGGTACAGGGTCGGTCAGGGAAGACGATCTGGAGAGCCGCGAGTGTGCGTCACTCGCGGCTTTTCTTTTTTTGCGACGGTGCGGTGCCCTGCTGCGCCGGCCCGTCCGAACCCCGCGTGCGTCCGTCGTACACTCGGTCCACGTTCTTCGACGGAGACCGCGGATGAGATCGAGCGTCCTCGTTGCCCTGGTGCTCGCCTCGGGCGTCCTGCTCGCCGGCTGCGACGTGCACGTCGATGACGACGAGGTCGTCACGCGGCAGTTCGGTTCCGACCTCTTCTCGGCCGGCGGCACGCTGAACCTCACCGAGCCCGTGGCCGGCGACGCCCTGCTCGCGGGCGGGGACGTCTCCATCGCGACCGAGGTGAAGGGCGACCTGGTCGTCGCCGGCGGCGAAGTCTCCGTGGGCGGCCACCTCGGCGACGATCTCTACGCGGCGGGCGGCAACCTCAAGCTCGACGCGATCGTCGCGGGCAACGCCCGCATCGCCGGCGGCGAGATCGCCGTCGGCCCGGCCACCGTCATCGAAGGCGCGGCCTCGCTCACGGGCGGTGACGTGGCGTTCGACGGCGACGTGCGCGACTACCTGCAGGTCACCGCGGGCCAGGTGCGCGTCAACGGCAACGTGCGCGGCGACGCCATCCTGCGCGGCGAGCAGATCGAGATCGGGCCGGACACGCGGATCGACGGACGGCTGATCGTGCACTCGGCGACGCGTCCGCAGGTCCCGTCGGGCGCGGTCATCGGCGGCGGCATGGAGTTTCATGCCGTGGAGTCGCACCACGCGTTCGACGACGAGGCGGACCGCGTGCGAGAGGTCGCGCACGGGGTCGGCTCCGCGCTCTGGTTCACCGGCGTGTTCCTCGCCGGCACGCTGTTCCTGTTCGTGTTCCCGGGCTTCTCGTCGCGCGCGGCGCAGTTCGTCGGTCGCCAGCCGCTGCAGTCGCTCGGCGTCGGCTTCGCCGTGCTGGTCTGCGCGCCGGTGCTCGGCGTGCTGCTGCTCGTCACCATCATCGGCATCCCGCTCGCCCTGCTGCTGGTGCCGCTGTACGGACTCCTGCTGTTCCTCGGCTGGGTCACCAGCGCACTGTTCCTGGGCGAGAAGGGCCTCGAACTCTCGGACCGGGCGCGGCCGTTCACGACCGGCTGGCGGATCCTCGCCTTCCTGCTGGCGCTGGTGCTGCTGGCGATCCTCGGCAAGCTGCCGCTGGTCGGCGGCTGGGTGACGTTCATCGCCCTGCTGGCCGGCATCGGCGGACTCGTCTGCCAGGCCTGGGTGCGTCGCGAGCGCACCGTGGAGGCGGTAATCTGAGCGGATGACCCTCCGCGAACGGCTGGCCGAGATCGCCGCCGAGCCCTGGCCGCCCATCGACACGGTCCGGGGCGCGGCCGCGATCGCCTTCATCGCCTGGATGCTCACCGAGGCGACGTTCGGCGATCGCTGGGTGCCGATCCTCGATTCGGCCAACCTCGCCTTCCACGAGGCGGGCCATCCGCTGGTCGGAATCTTCTCCTCGCGACTCACCGTCTACGGCGGCACGCTGTTCCAGCTGGCGATTCCCGCCGCGGCGACCTGGACGTTCTGGACGCGCCGGCACACTCTCGGCTTCGCGCTCTGCCTCGGCTGGACCTGCGAGAGCCTGCTCAACGTCGCGACCTACATGGCGGACGCGCGCGCGATGCAGCTGCCGCTCGTGGGCGGGCTCGATCCCGAGGACTACCACGACTGGCGCGAGATCTTCCGGCGCTGGGGCATGCTCGACCTCGACACGACCTGGGCGGGCCTCAGTCGTCTCGTCGCCTGGGCCGTCGGCCTCGGCACCTGTGCCTGGCTGGTCCGTCGCTGGCAAGATGGGCGCCGCTGAACCCGCCACCACGGCGGACCGGGAGCGCGCATGAATCTCTGGCTCATCCTCGTCGCGATCGTGGTCGGCGCCGGCCTGACCTTCCAGGTCGGCATGAACGGCACGCTCGGCGCAACGACGGGCTCGTCGATCTGGGCCTCGGTCGTGAACTTCCTGGTCGGGCTCGCCGCGCTGGTCGCCGTGGGCCTGGCGAGCGGTTCGCGGATCGCGCCGGGGGCCGTGGGCCAGGTGCCGGCGTGGGCGTGGTTCGGCGGCCTGCTCGGCGCCGCCTACGTCGCCTCGGTCACCTTCCTCGGGCCGCGGCTCGGCGCGGTGGCGTTGCTGGCGCTCGTGCTGCTGGGCCAGATGGCCGCGGCGCTGGTCGTCGACCACTACGGCATCGTCGGCTTTCCGCGCCACGCGGTGACGCCGGCCCGGCTGCTCGGCGTGGTGCTGGTCGCCGCCGGCGCCCTGCTGGTCGTGCGTCGCTGAGTCCGCCGGTACGGGAGGCCGCATGGCACGCACACCGTCCACGATGCTCGAGCTCGGCACGCCGGCGCCGTCCTTCCGGCTGCCGGACTTCGACGGCCGGCCGCACGCGCTCGAGGATTTCGCCGCCTCGCCGGCGCTGCTCGTCGTCTTCATGTGCGAGCACTGTCCCTTCGTGCGCCACGTCCGCGGCGGAATCGCGGCCCTCGCGCGGGAGTACGCGCCGCGCGGCCTCGCCGTGGTGGCGATCAATGCCAACGACCTGGAGGCCTATCCCGAGGACGGACCGGACGCGATGCGTCGCGAGAGCGCGGACGTCGGCTACGTGTTCCCGTACCTGCTGGATGCGACCCAGGCCGTGGCCCAGGCGTACCGGGCGGCGTGCACGCCGGATTTCTTCCTGTTCGACCGTCAGCGCCGGCTGGTCTACCGCGGGCAGTTCGACGACAGCCGACCGGGCAACGGCGTGCCGGTGACCGGTGCCGACCTGCGCGCCGCGCTCGACGCCCTGCTCGCGGGCGAACCGCCGCTGCCGGGGCAGCGTCCGAGCCTCGGCTGCAACATCAAGTGGAAGCCGGGCAACGCGCCCGATTACTTCGGCGGCTGAGCCGGGCGGGCGGGGAACTCGAGCGCGATCTGGCGCAGCATGTCCGTCACGGCGCGCACGCCTTCCTCGGGCGAACCGTCGCGCATCTCCGAGCGCACGAGGCCGCGCCAGAGCAGGCCGCCACCCGCCGGATCCTCCGCCAGCAGGATCACCGTGCCTTCGCGCACGAGGTGATCGCGCGGCAGCTCGGACAGCGGCGGCGGCTGCACCGCGCTCGGGCTCAGCACGTCGTTCGGCGACGGCGCGCCGATCCGCCGCTCCTCGGACGGGACGAGCTTGCGCTGGCCCGCCACCTGGTAAGAGACGAGCACGCCCGCCGCCTGGGGCGTCGACGCCTGCGCATAGCCCTTGCGCGCGAGTTCGGCCGCGAGCACGCCGCGCAGCGAGGCGTCGAGCTCGGCGCGCAGCGCCGGATCGATCATGGACGGCGTGCCGAGTTCCCCGCCCGTGACGAAGAACGAGCCGCGCGAGGCCACGCCTGCGCCCGGGGGCGCGTAGGTCTCCACGGACCACGGCGACACGCAGCCGCCGAGGGCCGCGCAGGCGAGCGCCACCAGCATCGTCCGTCGCGAGATTTCGTACATGCGATCCATTTCCACTGGCCCGCGGCTAGCCTAGCGCGATTTCCGGCGGCCCACAGCCACGGCCGCTGCATTTTCCCCGCATTGCCGTGCGCTGCGTGCGGGCGCAATCTGGTCCCGACAATAGGAGAAAGCCATGAGCCGTATCCGAATCGTCGTGGCCGACCAGGCCGAAGCCATCTTCTACGATGCATCCTCGCTGCGCACCCGGCCCCGCGAGGTGGCCCGCATCAGCGATCCGGCGGCGCACCTGCACGCGCGCGAGTTCTCGAGCGACCGGCCCGGGCGCACGTACGAGAGCGTCGGCGGCGCGCGGCACGCGGTGGGTCGCGAGCTCGACCCGCGCCGTCGCGAAGCCGTGCGCTTCGCACGTCGCATCGCCCGGCGGCTGGACGAGGCGCGCCGGCAGGACGAGTTCGAGGAACTCATCGTCGTCGCCGGTCCGCCCTTCCTCGGCCTGATGCGCGAGGAACTGTCGCGGCCGACCCGCGCCTGCGTGGTCCACGAGGTGCGCAAGGACCTCGTCCACCGTCCGCCGGAGGATCTGCGCCGTCACCTGCCGCAGTCCGCCGCGGAGCTGCGCCCGGCCTGAGACGCCGACCCGTCGACGCGTCGCCTTCCGGCGCGGGCGGACGAACCGCGACACCGGTCACAGGCGTTCTGTGACCGGCGTCTTGCGGTGGGGCCGTTTTTTGGCGCTTTGGCCGCCTTGGCGCATACTGGCGCACGGCTAAGCCATTGAGAACGCTGGTGTCCCGAAAGCTGCTTGGGGGCGGCATAGCGCCTCGCGCGAAGGACGGCGCGCTGCCATGAAGACGGTCCTGCTGGCATACGAGCGCGAACAGGATTTCGCGACGATCGAGACGTTCCTCCAGAAGAACGGCCTGGTGGTCGCGCGTGCGCGCACCGGCGTCGAGGCGCTGGACCACGTCCGTCGCGACGCACCGCACTTCCTCGTCAGCGACGTCCTGCTGCCGAAGCTCGACGGCTTCGCGCTGTGCCGCCGAGTCAAGGAGGATCCGGCGCTGCAGCACGTGCCCGTGCTGCTGTTCTCCCTGCGGGTCGAGGGCACGAAGTACGAGGCCTTCGCCGCCGAGGTCGGCGCCGACCGCTTCCTGCCCAAGGGCTCCACGCTCGAGGAACTGCTGACGGCGCTCGGCGAGGCCGCGCCCGGCTCGGGCACGGTGCGCATGCCGGTGCTGACGCCCGAGCTCATCGAGAAGCGCGAGCTGGACCGGCGCAAGATCGAAAGCGTCGAGAAGCAGCTGCAGGATGCCGGCCGCCAGCTGCAGGATGCCAGTCGCCAGCTGCAGGACCTCGAGGCGGCCAACGCGAAGCTGGCCGAATCGGAACGCGCCGCGCGCGAGCGCGCCGAGCACGAAGCCCGTGCCCGCACGGAATTCGCGGCCTCCGAATCCGCCCGCATCAAGGACCTGCTGGCGCGCATCCGCGACCTCGAGGCGGCGCAGCAGCACCTGGTCCAGTCCGAGTCCCGCGCGCGCAGCAGCGCCGAGGAGAAGAACGCCGAGGTGGCGCGGCTCGCGCTGCTCGAATCGCGTCTCGCCGAGATCCAGAACTCGCGCGTGCGCATCCAGGCCGCCGCGGCCGACGTCGAGCGCGTGTTCATGGCGCAGCCCTTGCCGACGTTCCTGTGTGACATGGAGAGCCGCAGGCTGCAGCTGGTGAACGACTCGGCCGGCGCGCTGTTCGGCGTCGAGCCCGAGAAGCTGCGCGGGCGCCCGCTCGCCGACCTGCTGCCCGATTTCGAGTTCGGCGAGGACGTGATCCGCCCGGTCGACGTCGCGGTGCCGAGGCCCGACGGTTCGCGCGCCGTGCTGGAGCTGCGCCGCCGTTCGGTGTCCTACAACGGCCGCGCGCACTGGCTCATGACGGCCCGCGAGGTGACCGACGAGCGCGCGAGCCAGGCGCAGGCCGAGTCCGCCTCGCTGCGGGCGCAGGCGCTCGACCAGCTGCCGGTCGCCTGCTGCATCGCCGACGGCGAGGGCCGCCTGCGGCATGCGAATCCCGCCTTCCACCGCCTGCTCGGCGCGGAGCCCGGGGCGCTCGATGCCGCGACGCTGGCGCAGTTCGAGGTCAAGGGCGCCGACGAAACGACCGCCCGCCACCCCATCCTCACGGGCGGCGAATTGCCGCCGCACGAGACGCGCTGGCGCCGGCTCGACGGCACGATCATCGACGTCGAGGTGGCCATGCGCGTCGCCGCCGAGGCGGGCCTCGCGACCGTCACCGTGCGCGACATCGGCGCGCGCCTGCGCTCGGCCGAGCGCAACGACCGCGACACGCGGCGCGTGCGGGGCCTGCTCGAACTGTCGCAGCGCGCGCACTCGCTGACCGAGAGCGAGCTGCAGGGCCACGCGCTCGAACTGCTGCAGGAGCTCACCGGCAGCCACGGCGGCTACGTGTTCCTCGCGGTGGCCGATGCGGCGCAGCTCGAGCTGACCTCGAAGCGGGACCGCACCTCGACCGCGGACACGCTCTCGGTCATCTCCCGCTGGCGCGGCGCCGCGCCCGGCGGCACGGCGCTGCTCGAGTGCTTCAGCACCCAGCGCCCGGTCGCGCGCGACGACGCGGAGGAGACCGGCACGCTGCGCTCGGCCGGACTGCCGTCCACGCTGCAGCGCCAGCTCGCCATGCCCATGATCGAGGGCGGCCGGCTGGTCGGCGTGCTGCTGCTCGCCGACAAGGACGAGCGCTACGACGAGGACGACCGCCGGCACGCCTGGCAGGTCGCCGACAGCCTCTGGAAGCTCCTGCGTCGTCGCCGCTCGGACACCGAGATCGTGAGCGCCATGGACCACATGGAGCGCGTGATGTTCGGCGCGATCGAGACGCTGGCCGCGCTCTCGGAGTCGCAGGACGGCTGCAAGCTCGGCCGCTCGCGCCGGGTCGCGGAACTCGCGGCCGGCATCGGCGTGGGCCTCGGCCTGCCGGGCCACACCGTGCGCGGGCTGCGCGTCATCGCCCAGCTGATCGACGTCGGCATGCTGCAGATCCCGCGCGAACTGCTCTGGCGCCCCGGCGTGCTGACCGCCGCCGAGTTCGACCTCGTGAAGACCCACGCCGAGCGCGGCGCCGAGTCGCTGCGGCGCATCGAGTTCCCGTGGCCGGTGGCCGACGCCGTGCGCCAGCACCACGAGCGGCTGGACGGCTCGGGCTACCCGCGCGGGCTCAAGGGCGAGGAGATCCTGTTCGAGGCGCGCATCGTGGCGGTCGCCGACGCGATCGAGGCGATGATGTCGCCGCGTCCGCAGCGCGCCGCGCTCAGCCTGCATGCCTGCATCGAGGAACTGCAGGTGCAGGCCGGCCGGCGCTACGACGCGCGCGTGGTGAAGGCCGCCGTGCGCGTGCTGCGCGATCGCGAAGTGCCGGCCGACGCGGCCGCGGTGGCGGTGTCCGGCCAGCGCATCGCCTGAGGCGGGCGCGTGCACCTCGAGTTCTTCGGTGCGGCCGGTGAAGTCACCGGCTCGTGCCACATCCTGTCGGTGGGCGGCCGCCAAATCCTGCTCGACTGCGGCCTGATCCAGGGTGGCGAGCACCCCGACGAGCGCAACCGCGACGCTTTTCCCTTCGATCCCGCGCGGGTCGACGCGGTCGTGCTCAGCCACGCGCACATCGATCACTGCGGGCGCCTGCCGCTGTTGCGCAAGCGGGGCTTCCGCGGCCCGGTCTTCGCGACCGCCGCGTGCCGCGACCTGGCGCGCATCCTGCTGGCGGACTGCGCGGCGATGTCCGCGCGCGAGGCCGAGCGCGAGAGCCGCAAGCGCTCGCAGAAGGGCGCCCGTCGCGTCGTCGAGCCGCTCTACACCGTCGAGGACGCGGCGCGCACGCTAGAGCAGTTCCAGACCGTGCCCTACGACCGCGAGACGCAGGTCGTGCCCGGCCTCGCCGTCACCTTCCTCGACGCGGGCCACATCCTCGGCTCCGCCAGCACCTGGCTGCGCCTGCGCGAGGGCGAGGTCGAGCGGCGCCTGCTGTTCAGCGGCGACCTCGGCCAGTACGACTCGCCGATCCTGCGCGATCCGGCCGCCGCGGTGCCGGCCGACCTCGTGGTGATGGAGAGCACCTACGGCAACCGGCGCCACCGCGAGCGCGCGGGCACGCTGCGCGAGCTCGGCGAGATCCTGCGCGCCGCGAGCCGCGACGGCGGCAACGTGCTGATTCCGGCCTTCGCCGTCGGCCGCACCCAGGACGTGATCTACGAGCTCGGCATGCACTTCGACGAGTGGCGGCTCGGCGACTGGCAGATCTTCCTCGACAGCCCGATGGCGATCGAGGCGTCCCGCGTGTACTGGTCGCACACCGAGCTGTACGACGCCGAGGCGCGGCAGGCCCGCCTGCGCGTCGGCGACCTGGCGCCACTGCCGAACCTGCACCTGTGCCGCACGGCCGACGAGTCGATGCAGATCAACCGACTGCGCCACGGGGCCATCGTGATCGCGGGCAGCGGCATGTGCACGGGCGGTCGCATCGTGCACCACCTCAAGCACAACCTCTCGCGGCCGGAGTGCGACGTGGTCTTCACCGGCTACCAGGCGGTCGGCACCCTCGGCCGCGCCATCGTCGATCGCCGCCCGAGCGTGCGCATCCACGGCTCGCCGGTCGAGGTGCGGGCGAAGATCCACACGCTCGGCGGGTTCTCGGCCCACGGCGACCAGGCCGACCTGCTGCGCTGGTACGACGGCGTGCAGGGAAGCCCGCCGGTGTGGCTGGTGCACGGGGAGGCGGACGGCGCGGAGGGACTCCGGCAGGCGCTCGCGGCGCAGGGCGTGAACGCGCAGGTGGCGCGTCCCGGCCAGCGCGTGGATCTCGCAGCGACCTGATCCGGCTCAGCTGTCGAGGTTGAAGCGCATGATCAGCGTGGAGCGCTGCGTCGCCGGCTGGCCGTTCACCAGCCGCGGCTTGAAGCGCCAGCGCGCGAGCGCGTCGGCGGCCGAGCGGTCGAACACGCCGCGCGGCTCAGCGCCCACGACCTCGATGTCCCGCACCGCGCCGTTCGGCGTGATCGTGAACTCCAGTTCCACCCAGCCCTCGGTGCGCGTGCGCAGCGCCTCCAGCGGGTAGATGGGGTCCGTGACCTCGAGGCGCTCGAACGACTCGGCCGGCAGCACCACGCCACTCGAGGCCGCCGGGCCGGTGCCCGCGGCAGCGTCGTGCGCCGCGGTCGTCTCCGGCTCCGGGTGCGGCGTCTTCTCGTAACCGGCGATCGGCAACGGTTCCACGGCGCGAGCATAGATGCGCGGCCGCGGCGGCGTCTTCGGCGCCGCGTTCACGATGCGGGCGGCGAGCGGGTCCGGGCGCACGACGATGGGCGGCGGCGGGGCGGTCGCCCGGGTCTCGGCGACGGCATCGCCGGGCCGCGGCAGGCGCGTGACGGGGTCGGGCAGCTTCACGCCGGGCGGCGGCGCGACGACGGCGGGCTGCGCGGCGAGCTTCGCGGCCGAGGTGGCGGAGGAACCCGAGGCCGCGGCCGACGTCGTGGATGCCGACGCAGTCGTCGAGGCGCGTACCAGCTTGCCGTCCGCGGCTGCGGCCGGGGCGGCGACCCGGACGGGGGCGGGCGTCGCGACCGGGGCCGGCGGGGGCGGCGGCATCTTCTCCTGCACCCGCGCCGACAGCTGCACCGCGGCGCTTCGCTGCGGGTCCACTTCGAGCACTCGATCGACCAGCCGTCGGGCCTCGGCGATGCGTCCCTGCGCGAGCGCCGCGTCCGCGTCGGCCAGCACGTGCACGAGCGTGGCCTCGAGGCCGGCACGGGCATCCGCGTTGCCCGGCTGGGCGAGCACGACGGCGCGATAGAGGTCGAGTGCGTTGCGGCCCGGCGGCGCCTCGAAGCGTCCGGCGTCGAGCGCCTCGCGCGCGCGGGCCAGCACCGGGTTGGCAGGCGGCGAGGGCTGCGCGGCCGCGGCCGGGGGAGCCGGCTCCGGCGGCGGCGCGGCGTCGGCCGCTGGCGCATCGGCCAACTCGAGCGACGTCGGCGGCCGGTCGTCGACGAACACCGACAGCAGCATCACGAACAGCGCGATGCCGAAAGCGGCGACGACCCAGCGCAGCGGCTCGAGCCGGCTCGGCAGCGAGACGACGTTGTCCGGCACCGCGAGGACGGGCACCGGGCCTGCGCGCTTCGCGTGGTGGTGGCGCATCGCCGCCTGCAGGAACATGCCCGCGCGCCGAGCCGACAGCGGCTTGTGCATGTAGCGGTAGATGTGGCCCTCGCTCACGAGGTGCGCGAGCCGGGGTTCGTCCTCGCGCAGGCCCGCGGCGCACACCACGACGTCCGGGAACTGCTCGAGGATCCGGTGCACCAGCACGTCGGGCTGTGCCGCGACCGAGGCGAGATCGATCAGCAGCACGCCGCAGCGTCCGGTGATCAGGAGGTCGACGGCCTCCTCGGCCGTCCGCGCGCGCCACACCGGGCTGCGCTCGTCGATGGCGTCGCGGATCGAGTCGTACAGTCCGGGCTCGTCGGACAGCACGACGACGTCGACCTGCAGCCCGGATTCGGGCGGACTGGCCGACGGCGAGGAAGTGCGAAGTGGAACGGGTCCGGTCACGGACGATATTGCGCGCCATGGGCGGCTCCCGGTCCAATGCCGGATGCCGGAAACCTGAAGCAATTCAAAGTTCAGCACTCCGCCGGCCGCCGAATGGCCTGAACTTGATTGCTGCATCGCAACAATCTGGCGATCCGCCACGACTCGACATATTCCGAGGCCGCGAGCATGATCGCCCGCGGACCGAGGTCAGGCGGTCCGTCCGCCCGAGACCGCGAAGGCCAAGCCATGGGGAACGCGTTTTCGTTCACCTCCCGGGTCGCGCGCAGCCAGCGTCAGGCGCTCGAGCGCCTATTGTTCTTCAACCAGTGCCAGGCGCGCGTCCTCGCGCAGATCGTCGATGCGATCGACAAGTTCGGTCCCCCCGAGATCGTCGAGGAGGAGGGCCACCTGCGCGTGCGCGTCGGCGGCCTCGCGGGTGCGCAGTGCCTGTTCGCCGTCGAGGACGACACCGGGCGGCCGATCGCGGTCGCGCTCTATGTGCGCGCCGATCTCGAGCACGTCACGGTGCTGCACATCGGCGTCAGCGAGGAATACTGCGCCGGAGGCCGGCTCGAGGACTACAACCTGCTGCTGCGCCTGATGAAGGAGATCCGCCGCTCGAGCCGGCGCCTGAAGGGCGTGCGGCGCGTGCGGATGCTCTACGGCGCGCAGCGGCCGCGCGCGCTCGCCTGATCAGCCGGCCGGGTCCGGCTCGCCGAGCAGGTCGGCGACCATCGCGCGCACCGTCATCACCTGGGCCCCGCCCTTCAGCGCGTACCAGCGGCCCTCGTACCCCCACCAGTCCCAGCAGCCGTTCGGATTGAGCGGCTGGAAGCTGGCGACGAGCTGCGGAAACAGCAGCACGATGTCGTTCGCCGCCGCCGTCCCGAGGTACCCGGCGCCGCGCACGAACGCATCGCCCACGAACGAGCTACCCTGCCGGCAGCCGTGGAAGACCACGTGCAGCCGGCAATGCGCCGTCGCGCCGGTGCGGCATTGCCGGGGCACGAACAGCCAGCCCTGCGCCGCGAACGATTCGCTGCCCCCGCGCGCGGCGTACGGGCGCTGGTCGAACTCGGTCAGCTCGCCGGCCGCCGGCGCCCGTGCGGGCCGCAGGGGGCCGTACAGGTGCTCGAGCAGTGCGCGCGCGCCGTCGAGCCCGCAGCGGCCGAGGTACGGCGGCTCGCTCTGCCCGCAGGGGCCGGCCGCGGGCGAGTCCGTCGGGAACGTGTGCGCGGCCGTCGGATGCTCCACGCGCACGATGTTCGACGGCGAGACGAACAGCGCGTAGTACTCGGCCAGGGCGTCGACGACCGACTTGTCGACGGTCGAATCCGCCTGCCCGTGGAACAGCCAGACCCGGTCGTCCGCCAGGCCCGCGATGGGGTCGATGGCCTCCTCGAGCGCGACGCGGCTGGTGGCGCCGGCCAGTTCGCCGGTCGGGATCGGCTCGCCGCCGGCCATGCAGCGGCCGAGCGCGCGGCGCATCGAGTCCTCCGCGCAGTAATAGGGGCCGGCCGCGATCACGCCGGCGCCGTGCACGAGGCTCGACCACGCGACGTGGAACTGCACCGCCATGTAGCCGCCGCTCGAGAGACCCGACACGGTGACGCCGTCGCCGGCGACGGGCAGCCGCGGCAGGCGTGCCGCGGCGGCGGGCGGGTCGACCGGCCCGCCGCAGCCCGCCGTCGCGACGACGGCAAGCAGCAGACCGGCAACGCCGGGCCGGCGATGGCGCGCAGACATGGTCTTCAAGCGAGTGGCCCGGGTAGCGACGCCCCGATTCTGGTCGAGCCCCCCGGACTGCGCAATGCGCGTTGAATTCACGGCCAAAGGCCACTACCTTGCCACGGGTCGTGTGCCGCAGCGCCACCGGAACCCATGACCAACGCGACCTGGACCGACCGCTATTACCCGTCGCGCGACGGGCTGCAGCTGCATTACCGCGAGTACGCCTCGCCGGGGCGCGAGCGCGCGCCTCCGGTGCTGTGCATCGCCGGCCTGACGCGCAACGCCCGCGATTTCGAGACCATCGCGCCGCGCATCGCGGCCCGCCGCCGCGTGCTCTGCGCCGACCTGCGCGGGCGCGGCTATTCGCAGCACGACCCGAAGTGGCACAACTACCATCCGGGCGTCTACCTCGAGGACCTGCTGCGCCTGCTCGAGCACGCCGGCGTCGGGCGCCTCGTCCTGCTCGGCACGTCGCTCGGCGGCATCCTTTCGATGGTGCTCACCTCGCTGCAGCCGGAGCGCGTGGCGGGCGTGGTGCTGAACGACATCGGCCCGGAGATCGCCGCCGAGGGCCGCGAGCGCATCGCCAACTACGTGGGCCGGCACGCGCCGGTGCGCAGCTGGGCCGAGGCGATCGCGCAGTCGAAGGCGACCTACGGGCTCGCGCTGCCGGATTTCACCGACGAGCAGTGGCTCGAACACGCTCGTCGCGCCTACACCGAGGTCGACGGCGTGCCGCGCCTCGACGCCGACCCGATGATCGGCGAGGCGGTGCGGGCCGGCGCGGGCAGCGACGCGCCGAACCTGTGGGCGACGTTCCAGGCCCTCGGCCCGGTGCCGGCCCTCGCGTTCCGCGGCGCGAGCTCGGACATCCTCACGGTCGAGACCTTCGACCGCATGGCCGACGTGAAGCAGGACCTCGAGCGCGTCACGGTGCCCAATCGCGGCCACACGCCGCAGCTCGACGAACCCGAGTGCGTGCTCGCGCTCGACGCGTTCCTCGCGAAGGTCTAGGCCCGCCGAATTGACCGCTCCCGCCGCAGCCCCGCCCGCTTCCGCCGCGACGCGCGCCGCGGGCCGGCTGGTGCGGGCTGCGCTCGCCGGACTCGCGCTCGCATCGGTCGCCGGCTGGCTCGCGCCGCTCGGCTGGCCGTTCGAACTGTTCGTGCACTTCCGATTGCAGCTCGCCGCGGCCGCCGTGCTGCTCGTGCCGCTGCTGCTGTGGGCCGGTTCACGAACGGGTGCGCTGCTCGCGGTAGTGTTCGCCGCCGTGCACTGGATGCCGGGCGCGCGGGGCCTCGTCGCGGCACCGCCCGTCCCGGCCTGCGCCGGCGCGCCGTTCGAGATCGTCGCGGCCAACGTGAAGTACACCAACCGCAATCCGGCGCCGCTGCTCGCGTGGCTCGCCCGGGGCGACGCCGACGTCGTCGTGCTCGAGGAGGTGACGCCGTCGTGGAGCGAGCCGCTCGCGCGGATCCCGGCCTTTCCCCACGTGAGGATCCTGCCGCGCGACGATCCCTACGGCATGGCGCTGCTCAGCCGCTGGCCGTTCGAGGAGGTCGGGACGGTCGATCTCGCAGGCGACGGCATGCCCTCGATCCGGGCCGTCGTCCGCGTGCGCGGCGAGGCCGTGCAGGTGCTTGGCGTGCACACGCGCTGGCCCGTGCTGCCCAACCTCGCCGGACTGCGCGACCGTGCGCTCGACGCCGTCGCGGCGCGTGTCCGCTCGGCGAGCGAGCCGACCGTGGTGGTGGGCGACCTGAACCTCACGGCCGATTCCCCGGTCTTCGTGCGCCTGCTGGCGACGTCGGGGCTGCACGACGCCTTCGCCGGCCGCGGCTGGCAGCCGACGTGGCGCGCCGGCTTCTGGCCGCTGGCGTTGCGCATCGATCACGTGCTGGCGTCGCCCACGCTTTGCGTGGAGCAGGCCGAGGTCGGCCCCGACATCGGCTCGGACCACCGGCCGGTCGCGGCGAGGCTGCGGTTGCCGCGCGCACGCGGCTGAGCGTCACCGGTCGTCGATGTCCGTCTCGCGCCGGCCACGGGTCCGACGGCGCTCCGCGTCGCTCCAGCCGGCCTGGGGTCGTCCGTTCTCGATGGAGCGGCGGGGACCCGCGCGCCGGTCGTCGAAGTGCCGGTAGGTGCAGCGACACTGCTCGGGCCGGTCGCAGGTCGCGAGCGGAAGGCGCGGCGCGTCGGCCGACAGCAGGCGCTGCGAGTCGAGTTCGCGGACCGCGGGGCAGGCTGCCTCGCCGCCGACGATCGAGACGCAGTGGAAGCGCAGACGTGTTCTGCCGTCTGTCATGGGGCACCATCCCTTCCCCGGTCGACGCACCCAAACTACCGGCTTTCCGCCGGCGGCGCCAGAGATTCCGCCGGGACGCTCACTCGGCCGCGAGCGTCTCCCCGGTGGGCGGCGCGAACTCGCGGCAGCACTCCACCAGCCAGGCCCGGAAGCGCACGACCTTGGGCAGGCCGAAATTCTCCGGTGGGGCGACGAGGTACCAGGCGCTGCGCTGCTGGACGCTCGGCAGCATCGGTCGCACCAGCCGGCCGGCGGCGATGTCCGCGGCCACCAGCGACCAGCGGGCGAGCGCGACGCCCTTGCCCTGCTCGACGGCCGACAGCGAGGCCGCGGAGTCCTCGATCACCGGCGCGATGTCGGCCCGCGTGGTGTCGCCGCCGACGCGCCGCAGCCAGTCGACCCACGGCTCGGAGCGGCTGTGGATCAGCGGGTAGCGCGAGAAGTCCGCGAGCGTGTCGATCGGGCCGAACTTCGCCAGCAGGGCGGGGCTGCAGACGGGGAAGACCCACTCGTCGAGCAGTCGCTCCGACTTGAGCCCGCTCCACTGGCCCGAGCCGTACAGGATGGCGGCGTGGAAGTCGTCGCGGCCGAAATCGAGCGCGGCGCGCGACGGACCGAAGCGCACTTCGATCTCGGGGTGCTGGCGGGTGAACTCGCCGAGCCGCGGCAGCAGCCAGCGCTGCAGGAATTCGCTGGGTACGCTCAGGTTGAGCATGCCGCCGACGCGCTCGCGTCGGATGCGGTCCACCGCCCGGCGCATCTCGTCGAGACCGCGGCGGACGCCGGGCAGCAGCTCGGCCCCTTCCTGGGTGAGCGCCACGGCGCGGGTGTGGCGGCGGAACAGCGGGACGCCGATGTCGGCCTCCAGCGACTTGACCTGGGCGCTCACTGCGGCCGTGGTCACGCCGAGCTCGCGTGCCGCGGCCGTGAAGCTCAGGTGCGTCGCGACGGCCTCGAACACGCGCAGGGCATTGAGCGGCAGGCGGTCGTTGTCGGTCGGCATCCGTCTGGTTTGGAGTAAAATGTCGGTTAACAATACTTTCGAAACGCCATGCAGGCAAGGCGTGGTGCAAGACTCTGTCGAGGGAATCTGAAAAAAGGTGCCGCCATGACCGAGCCACGTCCTGCTTTCCGCATCGACCCGGCCCGGCCGGACGATGTCGACGCCATCGTCGCACTGGTCCGCGAGCTGGCCGAGTTCGAGCGCCTGCTGCACGAGGTGCGCGTCCAGCCCGACGAGTTGCGCGAGCACCTCTTCGGGCCGCGGCCGTACTGCGATGCGGCGCTGGTACGCGTCGGTGAGGAGGTGGCCGGCTTCGCGCTCTGGTTCCACAACTACTCGACGTTCATGGGCCGGCCGGGCGTGTACCTGGAGGATCTCTACGTGCGGCCGGCCTACCGGGGCCACGGCCTCGGCGAGGCCCTGCTGCGGCACGTGGCCGGGATCGCGGTCGCGCGCGGCTGCGGACGGTTCGAGTGGTCGGTGCTGGACTGGAACCAGCGCGCCATCGGCTTCTATCGCAGCATGGGCGCGGTGCCGATGGACGAGTGGACCGTGTACCGCGTGAGCGGCGACGCGCTCCTGCAACTCGCCCGCGGCAAGCACGATAAATAGGGGACACTCACTAATTTTCGGCCGAGACGAGACTGGAATATTCGTGAGTGTCCCCTATTTTCCCTATTTTCCCGGAGGCGTGGCGTGGGCAAGCGTGAGAACTTCGCAACGGGTACCGCCTGGGAGCCGATCGTCGGCTACTCGCGCGCGGTGAGGGTGGGTCCGCACGTCTGGGTCGCCGGTACGACGGCCACCGGACCGGACGGCATGCTGGTCGGCGTCGGCGATCCCGGTGCCCAGACTCGGCAGGTGCTGCGCAACATCCGCGGCGCGCTCGAGCGTGCGGGCGCCCGCCTCGAGCACGTGGTCCGCACGCGCATCTACGTGCGCGACATCCAGCAGTGGGAGGCCATCGGCCGCGCGCACGGCGAGTTCTTCGGGGCCATCCGACCGGCCACTGCCATGGTCGAGGTGAGCGGTCTCGTGGATCCGGACATGCTGGTCGAGATCGAGGCCGACGCTTACGTCGAGTAGCGGCCGGCGCTGAATCCGCACCGCGGGCCGGGCCGAAACCGGTCGCCACACAGGAGACGACCATGTCCCATGCCCGCCGCGGCGGCGCGCTCGCGCTCTTCACCCTCGTCTGCGCCGGCTGCACGTCCGCGCCCACCGTCTCGGTCGCCCCCAGCGTGGACCTGCCGCGCTTCATGGGGGACTGGTACGTCATCGCCAACATCCCCACGCCGCCGGAAAAGGGCGCCCACAACGCGGTCGAGTCGTACCGGCTCGCGCCGGACGGCACCGTGGCCACCACGTTCACGTTCCGCGAGGACGGCTTCGACGGCCCGCTCAAGACCATGAAGCCCCGCGGCTTCGTCCGCCCGGGCACGCAGAACGCGGTCTGGGGCATGCAGTTCGTCTGGCCCATCAAGGCGGAGTACGTGATCGCCCACGTCGATGCCGACTACCGCGAGACCATCATCGCCCGCAGCCGGCGCGACTACGTGTGGATCATGGCCCGCACGCCCGTCATTCCCGACGCGGACTACGCGCGCCTCGCGCAACGGGTGCGCGAGATGGGCTACGATGTGGCGAAGCTGCAGAAGGTCCCGCAGCGCTGGTGACCCGGCCGGTCCTGCGTGTGCCGGCCGCCCCGAACCCGGAGAACCCGCATGAAGACGCTCGTCGCACTCGCCGCACTCCTGCTCGCGACCGCCGGCTTCGCCGCCGACGTCGGTTCCAATGCCGCCGCGGCTCCCGCCCCGATCAGCCAGGACGCGCTGCTCGCGCGCCAGGCCCGCCACGACGCCACGCTCTTCGTCCTCGACGTGCGCACTCCCGAGGAATACGCGCAGGGACACGTGCCCGGTGCGATCAACATCCCGCACGACCAGGTGGGTCAGCACCTGAAGGACATCCCGAAGGACAAGGACGTGGTGATGTACTGCCGCTCCGGCCGGCGCGTCGGCCTGGCGGCCGAGGTGCTCGCGGCGAACGGCTATCGGCGCCTGCTGCACCTGGAAGGCGACATGAACGCCTGGGCCGAGCGCTCGCGCCCGCTCGAGACGGCCGCGCCGAAGCCCTGACCGCTCAGCCGAGGGCCTGGTCGAGGTCCTCGACCAGGTCGGCGGCGTTCTCGAGGCCCACCGAGACCCGCAGCAGGTTGGGCGGGGTGCGCGAGTGCGGCCCTTCCATCGATGCGCGATGCTCGATCAGGCTCTCGACGCCGCCGAGACTGGTCGCGCGCGTGAACAGCCGCACGCGGGCCGCGACCGCCAGGGCGGCGTCGGCGCCGCCCGGCACCTGCAGCGAGAGCATGCCGCCGTAGCCGTCGTGCATCTGGCGGGCCGCGATCGCGTGGCCAGGGTGCTGCACCAGTCCCGGATAGTAGACGCGCTCCACTCGCCGGTCGGCCGCGAGGAATTGCGCGACCGCGAGCGCGTTCGCCGACTGCGCGCGCACGCGCCAGGGCAGCGTCGGCAGGCTGCGCAGCAGCAGCCAGCACTCGAACGGCGAGGGCACGCCGCCGGCCGTGCCCTGGTACTCGCGCAGACCCGCGAGCACGGGGCCGTCGTCGCGTGCGACGACGATGCCCCCGAGCACGTCGCTGTGTCCGCCGAGGTACTTGGTGGTGCTGTGCATCACGAGGTCGGCGCCGAGCCCGAGCGGCTGCTGCAGCACGGGGCTCGCGAAGGTGTTGTCGCAGCCGAGCAGCGCGCCGCGGGCGTGCGCCAGCGCGGCGAGCGCGGCGACGTCGCTCAGCTTCAGCAGGGGATTCGACGGCGTCTCGAACCACAGCAACGCGGCGCCGGGCGCGAGCGCGCGCTCCACCGCGGCGAGGTCCGTCGTATCGACGAACTCGACCTGCGCGCCGCTGCGCGGCACCAGCTCGCGCAACTGCTTGAGCGTGCCGTGGTAGCAGTCGGACGAGCAGACGATGCGCTCGCCGGCCGCGACCTGCGCGAACACGGCGAGCGTCGCCGCCGAGCCCGAGGCGAAGGCGACCGCGCCGGCGCCGCCCTCAAGCGCCGCCACGGCACGCTCGAGCGTGGCGCGGTTCGGGTTGTCGGCCCGCGAGTAGTAGTAGCCGTCGGGGTAGCTGCCGTCCGCGGCGCGCGCGAACGTCGTCGTCATGTGCAGCGGGTCGCGCACGGCGCCGAACTCGCGTGCCTCCTCGCGGCCCGCGTGGATCGCCAGCGTCTCGATCTTCATTCCGTCACCTCGTCTTCCTGCAGGCCCACCACCAGCATGCCCGGCCCGCCGTGCACGCCGAGCGCGCTGCCCATCGGCAGCACCCGCCCGTACGCGACGTTCGGGCCCCGCAGGCGTTCGAGCAGCCAGTGGCCGTCGGCCTCGCAGTTCGCGTGTCCCACGAGCAGGCGGTAGCGGACACCCGCGCGCATGCGGCGCCGCACGAACCGCGCGAACTTCTCGCGCAGGTGCCGGCGGCCGAGCAGCACGCCGCCGCCGGAGACCCGGCCGCGGCTGTCGGCGTGCAGCACGGGCATGAGCTGCAGCGCATCCGCCACGTTCTTGAGCCAGCGCGGCAGCCGGCCGCCGCGCACGCCGTATTCCAGCGAACCGACCAGCCCGTAGGTCCGGGTGCGGGCGCGCATGGCCTCGACCGCCGCGACGATGCGCTCGAGCTCCCAGCCGCGTCCGGCGCACTCGGCGGCGTACATGGCGAGCAGGCCCTGGCCGACTGACGCGTTCATGGAGTCCACCACCCGCACCCGGCCGTGGGTCGTCACCCGGCCGGCGGCGGTCTCGGCCGCGCCGCAGGTGCCGCTCACCTGGCGCGACAGGTTCAGCGAGAGCACCGCCGGATAGTGCGAGGCGAGGAACTCGAACTGCCGGCGGAAATCGCCCGGCGGCGGCTGCGAGGTCTTCGGGTGCTCGGGGTTGCGCTGCAGTTCGTCGTAGAACTCCTGCGGCGTGATCCCGACCTTGTCGAGGTAGCTGTGTGCGCCGAAGTGCACCCGCACCGGCACCATGTGGATGCCGAGGCGGTCCATCTCGTCGTCCGGGATGTCGGCGGCGGAGTCGGTGACCACCGCGACCTGGCGGCCCGTGACGTGCGCCGAGTGCTGCTGCCGCTGCATGTCGTCCGCCTTCTCGGCGGACACCGTGCCGTAGCGCGCCGCGATGCGGAACACCTCGGCGGGATCGTTGACGTGCACGTGCACGCGCACCTTGTCGTGCAGGCCGGCGACGACGAGGCTGCTGCCGAGGGCCGCGAGCTCCTCGCGCAGGTGGCGCCGGTCCACCGCGTGCCCGGTGACGATGCACTCGGTGCAGTAGCGCTCGGCGAGGCTCTCCTCGTGGCCTGCGGTCAGCTCCGCGCCGGCGTCCAGCACCGCGGCCGATTCCACGTTCGGGTCGTCGTCGGAGCCGCTGCCGATGTACTCCGACACGCCGCTGATCAGCTCGACGAAGCCCTGTGCGCCGGCATCGACCACGTTGGCCCGCCTGAGCGCCTCGAGTTGGAACCGCGTGCGCTCGAGCGAGGCCTGGGCCGCGTGCACGCCCCGCTGCAGCAGCGCGCGGAAATCCCGCTGGCCCTCGCGGCGTGCCTCCTGCAGCGCGTGCGCGAAATCCGTGAGCACGGTGAGGATCGTGCCCTCGCGCGGCTCGCTCAGGCTCTCGCGGGCATACTCCGCGCCGCCGCGGACGCCGTCGGCGAAGTCCTCGGCGCTCAGCCGGCCGAGGTGGCCGAGCCGGTCGCACAGGCCGAGGAAGAACTGGGCGAGGATCGCGCCGGAGTTGCCGCGCGCACCGTCGAGTGCGGCATCCGCGATCCGGGTCAGCGTCTGCCCCGCGTGCGCGTCGGGCGCCTTCTGCAGCGCGCCGAGCACCGCGCTCATCGTGAGCGCGAGGTTGGTGCCGGTGTCGCCGTCCGGCACCGGGAACACGTTGATCTTGTTGAGGTGCTCCTGGCGCGAGAGCAGGCGCAGGATGCCCGCCTTCAGGGCCCGGTTGAGTCGCAGTCCGTCGAGCGTGTCGGCGCCGAGCGCCGCGGCCGTCGCGCTCACGGTCCCGTCCGCGCCATCAGTTGCGCGACAGCAGGAAGCGGTTGCCGCGATAGCTCAGCACGGCGCCCGCCTGCGTGATCTGTTCGACCGTCGGGCCTTCCTGCAGCGTGTCGCCCTCGCGGTAGCGGTGCGAGTTCACGAAGATGAAGCGCTCGGCGGGGCGCGACGAGTACACGTGCAGGTCGAGGTGCAGCGCCGGCACGCCGCCGCTCGCGGTGATCTCGTCGGCGCCCGGGAGCGCGGGCTCCTGCGGTGCAGGCCGCGCGCCCGCCGGCGAGGGTGTCGCCGGTGCCGCCGCGCGGCTCTCCGCGGAAATCGCGCGTTCCACCACGCCCGCCGGGATCGGCTCGTAGCGCACCGTGCCGCCGCCGATCGTCGTCACGCCACCCGCGGTGGCCACGCCCGCGCCCGGCGCACGGCTCACCGCCGGCGGCCCGGCCGGGACCGATGCGGCACTCGCCGCCATGCCCGCGTCGATGTCCTGCGCGCCGCCCGAAACCTCGGCGGCCAGCGGGTGGCGGCCGGGCGCCACGGCCGGCGGCGGCGCGTCGCGCCACGTGGGGGGCGGCGGGGCGGGCGCGGCGGGGGGGGGCGGCGCCGGGGGGGCGGGGGCGGCCGCGGCCGGGGCGGGGGTGGGGGGCGCCGCCCC
>JBPOHK010000008.1:0-5568 GCA_052035645.1 Pseudomonadota bacterium | reverse complement strand
CAGATCTGCGGCGCGAGGCTGACGTAGCGCAGCCCGGAGGCGAGTGCCGTGCCGATCGTCTCCGGCGGCAGTTCGGCCCGCGGGCGGGACGGCCGCCACCGATAGGTGGTGACGATGATGGCCACGTACGAGACGGCGTTTGCGACGAACGCCGCAGCGGCGCCGAGCGCGGCCACGAGGAACCCGCCCAGCGCCGGTCCGACGCTGCGCGCAAGGTTCATCCCGAGCGCGTTGGCCGCGACGGCCGGAGGTATGTCCTCCCGCGGCACGAGCTCGCCGATGGACGCCTGCCACGCCGGCGCCAGGAAAGCGTTCGTGCAGCCGATCAGGAACGTGAACAGGAGCAGCAGTCCGGGTGTGACGAGGTGCAACAGGGCCACCACGGCCAGAACGGCGGAGGCGAGGAGCGCCAGCGACTGGCTGGCGAGCATGATCGAGCGCCGGTCGCGCGTGTCCGCCAGCGCGCCGGCCAGCAGCGACAGGAAGAAGAACGGCAGCGTCGCGGCGGTCTGCACCAGCGCCACCCGGTCCACGGAGGGCGCGATCGTGGCCATCAGCCACGATGCGCCGACCGTCTGGATCAGGCTGCCGAACGACGACACCAGCGTCGCCGACCAGAACACCAGGAAGATCCGGTGGCGGAACGGCGCGAACGTGGCGTCGCTCCAGCGCTTCAACGGGTCGGACGGGACTGTCTTCGGCTCGGTCACGGCCCGGCAAGGATACCGTGATCGACGCCGTTCATCGCACGCGGATGTCCACTGGTCGCACGTGGATCTTCAGAACGTCGCCTCGACGTGCCGGCTTGCGTGCACCAGGATCGCCGCCAGTGCGCAGGCGAGCAGCACGACCGCCGTGAGCAGCCAGCCTTCGAAGCGGCGGTCGGGCTCGCGGCGGCGACGCGGCACGGCACGGAAGACCGGCTTGTTCCTGACCGGGCGCACCGGTGCGACACGAGGTTCGGCGGGCGACGCGGCCGCCACCGGCGAAGGTTCGGATTCCATTCGAACGGCGCAGGTTGATCTCGGCATGATGTCCTCCTGACTGGATAAACGCAGTCGCGGGCCGGATCCGGACATCGTCGGGATGCTTTTTTTCCGGGGGTTCCCCGCCCGGAATCCTGCCGTACAATCCGCCGCGCGAGCCCTCACCCGTGCAACGGAAGCCACACATGAACGGGCCCAGTCAGGACAGCGAGAGTGCGAGTGTCGCCGAGGTGCCGGCACTGGCGGCGCGCCTCACTCCCGAGATCTATGCCGATCTGCGGCGGATCGCCCACGCACGCCTGGGCGGGAGCGGGCACACGCTCCTCGACACCACGGCGCTCGTACACGAGTCCTTCCTGCGCCTGCAGCGCGCAGGATCGATCGCGACGGCGGATCGCGAGCACTTCCTCGCCTACGCAGCGTCGTCCATGCGCTCGATCATCGTCGACTACGTGCGGCGCCGCACTGCCGAACGGCGTGGAGGCGGGGCGGCGCACGTCACGCTCAACACGGGCGTCGCCTGCGAACTCGGCGCGACGGATGGCGAGATCCTCGACGTGCACGCTGCGCTCGAGACGCTGGCGCAGGTCGATCCGCGGCTGGTCCGCATCGTCGAGATGCGCTACTTCGCCGGCATGAGCGACCTCGAGATCGGTCGCGTGCTCGGCGTCACGGACCGTACCGTGCGACGCGACTGGGAGCGCGCGCGCCTGCTGCTGGCCGGCCTGCTGGAGCGCTGAGCCGATGACCACTCGCAGCAACGCCGGCTCCCGGCCGGAACGGGTCGAGCACCTGCGCCGCCTGAACGAACTGCTGGCCGAGGCGCTTGCGCTGCCGGAGGCCTCGCGCGTGGCCTGGCTCGACGCGCTCTCGCGCCAGGAGCCCGCCATGGCCCAGGCGATCACTCCGCTGCTGGTGCGTGCGCGCGACGACACGGATGCGTTCATGGCCGGCAAGGCGTCGCCGCACCTGTCCGCAGCCCTGAACGACGCGGTTGCCGTGAGCGACCTCCCGGGCGACTGCGTGGGCCCGTATCGCCTGCTGCGGGAGCTCGGCCGTGGCGGCATGGGCACCGTGTGGCTGGCCGAGCGCGTGGACGGCGCGCTGCAGCGGCAGGTCGCGCTCAAGCTGCCGCTGCACGGCTGGTCGCTGGCCGTGCGCGAGCGCCTGGTGCAGGAGCGCGACAGCCTCGCGGCCCTGGAGCACCCGAACATCGCGCGCCTGTACGACGCCGGCACGACGGTCGAGGGGCGCCCCTACCTCGCCATGGAGGCCATTGACGGTCAGCCGATCGACGCCTACGCGCGGGACCGGCGTGCCACCGTCGAGGAGCGATTGCATCTGTTCCTGCAGGTGGCCCGTGCGGTGGCCTACGCGCACGGTCGCCTGATCGTGCATCGCGACCTGAAGCCCTCCAACATCTTCGTCGGCCGCGACGGCGAGGTGCGGTTGCTCGACTTCGGTGCGGCCAAGCTGCTCGGCCCCGACGGTTCGGGCGACACGGGGCTGACGCGCTGGGCGGGGCGCGCGCTTTCGCCCGAGTACGCGTCGCCGGAACAGATCCTCGGTCGGCCGATCACCGTGGCGAGCGACGTGTATTCCGCCGGCGTGGTGCTCTACGAACTGCTGGCCGGCGAACGGCCCTATCGCCTGCGCCGCGAGTCGACGGCCGCCCTGGAGGAAGCCATCCTCGCTGCCGACGTGCCGCTCGCCAGCACCTTGGCGAAGGATCCACGAGTCGCCCGGCCATTGCGGGGCGACCTCGACGCCATTCTCGCGCGAGCGCTCAGGCGTCGCCCCGAGGATCGCTACGCCAGCATGGAAGCGTTCGCCGAGGACATCTCGCGCCACCTCGCCGACGAACCGGTGCACGCCAAGCCGCCCAGCCGGCGTTACCGGCTGTCCAAGTTCGTCCGCCGCAACCTCGGCAGCGTGGCGGCCGTGAGCGCCGTGGCCCTCGCGCTGCTGGTCGGCGGCGGCATGGCGGCCTGGCAGGCCCGCGAGGCGCGCATCGAGGCGGGGCGCGCAGCGGAGGCACAGCGGTTCATTGCGTCGATCTTCACGTCCGCGGTGCCGAGAAGCGGGGAGGGCGGGCCGGTGCGAGCGGTCGACCTGCTCGACACGGCGACCCAGCGGCTGGAAACCGAGTTTGCCGACGAACCGGAGATCGCGGCCCGGCTGGGACTCATCGTGGCCCAGAGCTACTCGTCGCTGGGCGAGCCCGTGAAGGCGGAGGCGCCGCTCGTGACCGCCATTCCACGCGCAGAACGCGCGCTCGGCCGCGATCACCCGGTGACGCTGCGCCTGAAGATCGAGCGTGCGATCGCGATCGGCCTGAAGGACCCCAGGGGCGCCGAGGCGCTGCTGGCGGAGGTGATCCCGCTCGCCCTGCAAGGTTTGCCCGAGACCGCGCGGGACACGGCGGATGCGATCGAACAGCGCTCGTACGTACGGGCCAAGCAGGACAGGGCCGAGGAATCCTACGCCGACTTGCTGCAGGCCACGGCCCTGCGCGAGCGTTACCTGGGCCGGCTCCACGAGGACACCATCTGGGGCATCGGGCTGCTTTCGAACACGTACGGACGATTCGGCGACCGCGTGCGACAGATGGCGACGGCCGAGGACGCCCTGCAGCGCGCACGGCAGGCGCTCGGCCGGAAGCGTCCGCACTCGGCGCTCAGCTCAGTCGAGCGCTGGTACGCGGATGCACTGCGCGCCAACGAGCGACCGCGCGAATCGGTGCCGATTCTGCGTCAGGTGCTGCGCGACCAGATCCAGCTGGATGCGGCGCCGACGGTGCGCGTACGGAACGCACAACTGCAACTCTCGCGTTCGCTGATCGCGGTCGGCTGGGTGGACCAGGCGTTGCCCCTGGTGCGCGAGGCCGTGGCTCTCGAACTCGATCAGAATCCGACCGAGACCGAGGACCGCCGCTCGTACGCCGATACGCTGGTGTCGGCACTCGTCGGCGCGCGACGCAGCGAGGAGGCCGCGCGCGAGTCGGCACGCGCCCGGGCCCTCAGCCAGCGACTCGGCAACACGGCCGGACGCACACATGCCCGACAGCAGTTGCAGTTCGCGGCCGTGCAGGCGTTGCTGGGGAAAGGATCCCTCGCGCGCGAGACGGCGGCCGAGGTCGCCAGGCAGGCGAGGGCGGCGTGGCCCGAGATCGCGGCTCAGGCCGACGGCCTGGTGTCGTTCACGTTCCGGCAGGAACAGCATCCCGCGCAGGCGCTCGCCGTGGCCCGCGCGCGCGCCGAGTCACCCGATTTCGACACGCTGCCCCTGGCCGTTCGTGCGGGGCTGCAGGCCGAGATCGCCCATGCGGCGCTCGACCTCGGCGACGACGAGCGCGGCGCGGTCGCGGCCGAGGCGTGCTACCGGCTCTACCAGCGCGCGCAGGTCGAAGACTCGGTGCTGTCCGCCGAGTGCGTGCTTGCAAGGGCCCGCGTTGCGCTGTCGAGAGGGCGTGCAGCAGAGGCCGAGGCGCTGCTGCAACCGCTGCTGCGGCAATGGGAGGTCGTCGGGGCCGATCGACGCTGGATCGACGAGACGCGCCAGTGGCTGCGCCGGGCGGGTGCTCTGGACGGTTGAGGCGCGATCACGGTTTTCCGCAGCCACGCCCGCTCGCGCCGGCATTACCTTCGAGATACTCACCGCGACTTGTCCGTATCGCGCAGGAGTTGCCCGCCGATGTTCAAGATGATTTATTGCCTGAGGCGCCTGCCGTCACTCTCGCGCAGCGAGTTCCAGCGGTACTGGCGCGAGCAACATGCGCCGCTGGTCCGCGGGAACGCAGCCGCCCTTGGCGTGCGGCGTTACGTGCAGAGCCACACCGTCGAAGAACCGGCGCTCTCGTTGGTGTCCAGCGCGCGCGGATCGGGCGGGCTCGACTACGACGGCGTCGCGGAACTGTGGTGGGATAGCAAGGCGGCACTGTTGGCGGCGGTCACGACCGATGCGGGGCAGTCCGCGAGCCTTGCATTGCTGGAGGACGAAGCCCGGTTCATCGATCTGGCGAACTCGCCGGTGTTCTTTGCCGAAGAACGTGTCGACGCATCACGGGATGCCGACTGACTGCCCGGCCTGCGCTCGAGAATCCAGGTCCGGCACGGAGTGTTACGACGATGACGAATGCGATCCTCGGCCTGCTGCTGGTCCTGCTGTTGGCGCTCGGACTCGCAGCGCGCTTTGTTCCGACGCGACGACCAAAGGAGACCCACTTTCGCTGCGCCTCCTGCAACGCCCGGACGTCGCATACGTCGCGAACGATCCAGGCGTGGCGACAGAATCAGACCCGGTTCTTCTGCCAGTCGTGCCATCAGAGGTGGCTCGCGTCTCGACCGGCTCGACAGAGCGCCCGGATCGACGGTGTCACAGCGGGGCGCCGATCCGGCTGCCTGGGCATCCTTGTCTGGATCGCCGTCCTGCCGTTGGTGGTGATCTCCGGCCTGGTGCTTTTCCTGGGTGCCTGATTGGGATGACGGTACAGATAGTGCGCATAATGTATATTATGTCATATTTTCGGTACCATTGCCGGGCGTCTGCCTGACCCGACGACGCGGACCTCGACCTGCAAATG
>JBPOHK010000061.1:0-18487 GCA_052035645.1 Pseudomonadota bacterium | reverse complement strand
AGCAGCGCGACTCGCGCCCGTCGGGTGTCGGCCACAGGTCGCCCCGCAGCAGCTTGAGCAGCACGGTCTTGCCGGCGCCGTTGGGGCCCGTCAGCAGCCAGCGCTCGCCCGCGCGGATCTCGAAGTCCAGGTCGCGGACGGCCCACTGCCGACCGTGGCGAACGCCGACCCGCTCCAGGCGGATCGATCGCAGCCGCGTGGCGCTCACGGCCCGAGCCAGGTCCAGTGTTCGCCGCGTCGCGACGCGCGGCCGTCCTCGTGCAGCTTGATGGCGTGGGCGAGCAGCGAATGGCGCGCGAGTGCGTGCAGCTTCACCGGCGTATCGGCATAGACCTCGGCCAGCACGTCATCGAGCGTCGCCGTGCCGCGCCGGGCGAGGGCCGCCACGAGCTTTGCCTCGCGCGCGAGCCGGTGGGCGATCACGCGCTCGATGTCGGCGTGCGCACGCGCGATCACCGACCCGTGCCCGGGCGCGAGCACGTCGATCGGCAGCGTGAGCAGGTGCCGCAACGACTCGACGTACAGCCGCATCGAACCGTCGGGCGGCAGGATCACGACCGTCGAGCCGCTCATCAGGTGGTCGCCGGTGAACAGCATGCGGTCCGCCTCGATGAGGAAGCAGACGTGGTTCGACGCGTGCCCCGGCGTGTGCAGGGCCCGGATCGCGACGCCGCCGGCGTCGATGACTTCGCCGTCGGCCAGCCCGCGATCGGGCGCGTAGCTCGCGTCCTGGAAGCGGTCGTCGGGCGCCGGCAGCCCCCGCACGGTCGCCCCCGTGCCGGCCTTCAGCGAGGCGGCTCCGGGCGAGTGGTCGGTGTGCGAGTGCGTGCAGAGGATCTGCCCGACGCGTCCACCGGCCACCGCGAGGACGCGATTGAGGTGCGCCGCATCGTCCGGACCCGGATCCAGCACGATCTTGTCGGTATCGCCGACGACGTAGGTGTTGGTGCCCGGCCCGGTCAGTGCGCTCGGGTTCGGCGCGACGATGCGCCAGACGTGCTCCGCGATGCGGTCCACGCTTCCCGTGCCGGCCGGAGCGTGCAGATCGACGTTCATCGCGAGGGCGAGGCTACTTCGCCGGCAGCTTGAACGCGCGGCCGCCCTTGATGACGACCGGCACCTGCTGCAGCACGCGGATGTCCGCGATGGGGTCGCCGGCCACGGCGACGAGGTCGCCGAAGTGCCCCGGGGTCAGCGCGCCGACCCGGTCGCCCCAGCCCATGTACTTCGCGGCCAGCGAGGTGGCCGACTGGATGGCCTCCATGGGCGTCATCCCGCGCTGGACCATGATCGGGAACTGCCGCGCATTGAGCCCGTGCGGATACACGGCGGCGTCCGAGGCGAACACGATGGGCGTGCCGTAGGCGTGGGCCCGGGTGAAGTTCTGGCGCTGGATCTCGGTGGTCTCGACGTTCTTGCGCAGGAACTCCTCGGGCCATTTCTCCTCGCGCCCGACCGTATCGATCCAGTCGCCGTTGTAGACGTCCATGGCCAGTGCCGTCTGGTGCTCCTTCGCGAGCCGGATGCCCTCCTCGTCGATCAGCGAAGCGTGCTCGATGGTGTCGGCGCCGGCGAGGATCGCGTCCTTCACCGACTGCGCACCGTGCGCGTGGGCCGCCACCCGCAGGCCGTGCGCGTGCGCGACGTCGACCACCGCCTTGATCTCCTCCGGCGTCATCTCGCGCTCGCCCGGCACGCCGCCATAGGCCAGCACCGCGCCGGAAGCGATCACCTTGAGCACGTCGGCGCCGCCGGCCACGGCCTGTTCGGCCTTGAGCCGGAACTGCTCCGGGCCGCGCGCGACGCCCATGCGCACCTGCGGCGGGATCTCCGACTCCGGGTGGCCGGGGATGACGAGGTCGCCGCCGCCCGCCGGGATCGTCAGGTAGTAGCCGGCCACCTGCATGCGCGGACCGGGCGTCGAACCCGAATTGATCGCGTCGCGCAGGTCGCGGTCGACCCAGGCGATGTAGGTGCCGACGTCGCGCACCGTCGTGAAGCCGGCCTCAAGGGTCTCGAGGGCGCTCTGCTTCGCGATCTCGAGTTGCTGCGCGCGCGTACGCCGGTAGTAGACGCTCAGGTCGCCCGTCTCGTGGCTGCCGTCCGTCAGGTGGGTGTGCATGTCGATCAGCCCGGGCAGGCAGGTGTAACCCGACAGGTCGAGTCGCGACACGCCGGCCGGCACGACCACGTCGGCGCCCACCGCCTGCACGCGGCCGTCCACGATCAGGACGGTGGCCGGGCCGGTGGCCGCCGGTGCCACGCCGTCGATGAGCCGGCCGCAGCGCACCGCGATCGAGCCCGTGTCGGGGCGGTCCGCGGCGGCCGGCGATCCAGCTGCGAACGCCGCCGGAACGGTAGCGAGCAGGGCGACGACGACGAGTGGCAGGCAATGGCGCATCGGGCGGCCCCTCTGGCTGGGTTGCGCTAGACTTCGGGCGCCCCGGAGTCTTTCATTCACGCCCGGGAGTGTCAAAGTCCCGAGGTCGAGGATGAGCGCAGGACAGGATCCGGTCGGCACCCTGGACGTCGCGCTCCAGCACGCGACCCGCCTGCTGGGCGAATCGCCCGCGCTGGCCATCGAGCAGGCCGAGGCAATCCTCGAGCAGGTGCCGCGCCATCCCCTCGCCGTGCTCATCGTCGGCATCGCGAAGCGCAAGCTCGGCGACCTCGATGCGTCCCTCGCCGTGCTCGAGCCCCTCGCCGCCTCCCAGCCGGGGTGGGCCCCGGCGCATTACGAGCTCGGCCTGACCTTCGGGGCGCTCGGCCGCGGCGACGCGGCGGTGGCCGCGCTGCACCACGCCGTGCGCCTGAAGCCCGACATCGGCGACGCCTGGCGCCTGCTCGGCGACCACCTCTCGGCGATGGGCAACGCGGAGGCTGCCGACAAGGCCTATGCCAATCACATCCGCATGTCGACCCGCGACCCGCGGCTGCTCGAGCCTGCGGCCGCGTTGTGCGAGAACCGCATCGCGGTCGCCGAGTCGCTGCTGCGCGAGCACCTGAAGGCGCATCCCACGGACGTCGCCGCGCTGCGCATGCTGGCGGAAGTCGGCGCGCGCCTCGGCCGCCACGCGGATGCCGAGGTGCTGCTGCGTCGCTGCCTCGAGCTCGCCCCGAGCTTCGATGCGGCGCGCCACAACCTCGCCATCGTCCTGCACCGGCAGAACAAGTCGGCGGAGGCGATCCCGGAACTCGACCGGCTGCTCGCGCGCGAGCCCGGCAACCCGGGCTACTGCAGCCTGAAGGCGTCCGCGCTGGCGCGCATCGGCGAATATGCGCAGTCGATCGAGCTGTACGCCGGCGTGCTGCGGCAGTACCCGCAGCAGGCCAAGGTGTGGATGAGCTACGGGCACTCGCTCAAGACGGCCGGCCGTCCCGCGGAGAGCATCGACGCGTATCGCCGGTCCATCGAGCTGCAGCCGGGGCTCGGCGAGGCCTACTGGAGTCTCGCGAACCTCAAGACGTTCCGGTTCTCCGGGCCCGACCTCGCGACGATGCGCGCGCAGCTCGAGCGGGAGGATCTCGGCGACGAGGACCGCCTGCACTTCCACTTCGCGCTCGGCAAGGCGCTCGAGGATGCCCGCGACTACGAGGCCTCGTTCCGCCACTACGCCGAGGGCAACCGGCTGCGGCTCGCGCGCACGCCGTACGACGCCGACGAGACCACGCGGCAGGTCGAACGGCACCGCCGGCTCTACACGCGGGAGTTCTTCACCTCGCACGCCGGGGGCGGCTGCCCCGACGCCGATCCCATCTTCATCGTCGGGCTGCCGCGCGCCGGGTCCACGCTCGTCGAGCAGATCCTCTCGAGTCACTCCGCGATCGAAGGCACCATGGAGCTGCCGAATCTCGTCGAGATGGTGCGCGAACTGTCCGGCCGCAGGAAGAAGAGCGACCCGTCGGCGTACCCCGAGGTCGTCGCGACGCTCGATCCGGACCGGCGACGGGCGCTCGGCGAGCGTTACCTTGCCGAGACGCGGATCCAGCGCAAGACCGCGAAGCCGATCTTCATCGACAAGCTGCCGAACAACTGGCTGCACGTGGGCCTGATCCACCTGATCCTGCCCAACGCGAAGATCGTCGACGCCCGCCGCCATCCGCTGAGCTGCGGCTTCTCGGCGTTCAAGCAGCACTTCGCGCGCGGGCAGAACTTCAGCTACAGCCTCGAGGACGTCGGCCGCTACTACCGCGACTACGTCGCGCTGATGGCGCACTTCGACGCCGTGCTGCCGGGCCGCGTCCACCGCGTGATCTACGAGCGCATGGTCGCCGACACGGAGGCGGAAGTGCGCCGCCTGCTCGACTACTGCGGCCTGCCGTTCGAGGACGCCTGCCTGCGCTTCTACCAGAACGAGCGCGCAGTGCGCACCGCGAGCTCGGAGCAGGTACGCCAGCCCATTTACAAAGAGTCCGTCGACCAGTGGCGAAATTACGACAAATGGCTGGGCCCGCTGCGGGATGCACTTGGACTCATTCTGCCAGCGTACCCCGACGTTCCACCCCTGTAAGCCGGCACCTCGGCGAGCATACAATCGGCCGGCGGATTTGCCGCCATTCAGGGGTTCCCGATGCAAACATCCCAGCAGCTTCGCGCAGCCCAGGCGCTCATCCTGCGCAACGGCCTGCCGATCGCCGGCGGCCTGCTCGCCGTCGCCCCCGTCGTCGACGCGCAACAGGCGGCGGCGCCGACCTCCAGCGGCGGCCTCGAGGAGATCATCGTCACGGCGACGAAGCGCGAGGAGAGCATGCAGTCGATCCCGATCTCCATCCAGGCGATCGGCACCGAGAAACTCGAGCAGCTCAACGTCACGCAGTTCGACGACTACGTGAAATACCTCCCGAGCGTCTCCTACCAGAGCGCGGGCCCCGGCTTCGCCCAGGTGTATTTCCGCGGCGTCGCGAGCGGCGGCGACGGCAACCACTCGGGCTCCTCGCCGAGCGTAGGCATCTACCTGGACGAGCAGCCGATCACCACGATCCAGGGCGCGCTCGACGTGCACATGTACGACATCGCGCGCGTCGAGGCGCTGGCGGGTCCGCAGGGCACGCTGTACGGCGCCAGCTCGCAGGCGGGCACGATCCGCATCATCACCAACAAGCCGGAGATCGGGAAGTTCTCGGCCGGCTACGGCGCCGAAGGCTCGATGGTTGCCCACGGCGATGCGGGCTACCTGCTCGAGGGCTTCGTCAACCTGCCGATCAGCGACCAGATGGCCGTGCGCCTCGTCGGCTGGCACCGCCACGACCCGGGGTACATCGACAACGTGCGCGGTTCGCGCACCTATCCGGTCTCGGGCATCACGGACAC
Organism: Pseudomonadota bacterium; assembly: GCA_052035645.1. Taxonomy (GTDB): domain Bacteria; phylum Pseudomonadota; class Gammaproteobacteria; order Steroidobacterales; family Steroidobacteraceae; genus RPQJ01. The sequence continues at coordinate 13,176 of JBPOHK010000061.1, read as the reverse complement.
GAACGAGGACGTCGCCAGGGACGACTACAACGAGGCCGACACCACCGGCATGCGCGCCGCGCTGCGGTTCGACCTCACGGACAACTGGACCATCACCCCGCAGGTCATGGCCCAGCGCCAGAAGGAGCACGGCATCTACGGCTACGACCCGGGCGTGGGCCAGTACGAGGTCACGCACTTCTACCCGGAGTGGTCGGACGACAAGTGGGTGCAGGCCGCACTCACCGTCGAAGGCAGGATCGGCAACTGGGACCTGCTGTACTCCGGCTCGTACCTCGACCGCGACGTCGACACGCGCCAGGACTACACCGACTACGCCTACTGGTACGACGTGTACGCCGGCTACGGCTATTACATGTACGACAACGACGGCAACCTGATCAACCCGGGCCAGTTCATCCACGGCAAGGACCGCTACAAGCGCGTCACCAACGAGATCCGCCTCGCTTCGCCCGGCGACCTGCCGGTGCGCGGCGTCGTGGGCCTGTTCGCGCAGCGCTCGGAGCACGGCATCCAGCAGCGCTACATGGTCAAGGGCCTGACGGAGGACTTCTGGGTCACGGGCTGGCCGGACACGCTGTGGCTCACCGAGCAGCTGCGCGTCGACAAGGACATGGCGGCCTTCGGCGAGGTCACCTGGGACATCACCGATCACTGGTCGGTGAGCGGCGGCCTGCGCTTCTTCAAGACCGACAACTCGCTCAAGGGCTTCTTCGGCTTCAGCGAGAACTTCAGCGGCGGCACGGGCGAGGCGGCCTGCACGCTCAACTCGCCGGCCGGACCGTCGGGCCCGGACTTCACGGGGGCCGTCGATGCCGCGCCGTGCAAGAACGTCGACAAGTCGACCGACGAGACCGGCAACACGCTCAAGGTGAACGTCACCTACAAGTTCGACGACAGCAAGCTGGTGTACGCCACCTACTCGGAGGGCTTCCGTCCCGGCGGCATCAACCGGCGCGCGACCCTGCCGCCGTACAAGGCCGACTACCTCTACAACTACGAGGCGGGCTGGAAGACGACCTGGGCCAACAACCGCGTGCGCTTCAACGGGGCGATCTTCCAGGAGGACTGGGATGCCTTCCAGTTCTCGTTCCTCGGCGCGAACGGCCTGACGGAGATCAAGAACGCCGCGCAGGCCCGTATCCGCGGCATCGAGGCGGACGTCAGCTGGGCCGTCTCGGAGCAGTTCAACCTGACGACGGGCGTCTCGTTCCTCGACTCGGAGCTGACGGAGAACTACTGCGGCTTCACCGACGACCGCGGCAATCCCATCACCGCGGGCAACTGTCCGTTCACGGACCCGGACACCGGCGACGTGACGTTCAACGATCCGCAGGCGAAGAAGGGCACGCAGCTGCCGGTCACGCCGAAGTTCAAGGGCAACGTGACGGGCCGCTACGAGTTCCCGATGGCGGGCTTCGAGGCCTACGTCCAGGGCGCGCTGGTCTACGTCGGCGAGCGCCGCTCCGACCTGCGCGAGTTCGAGAACGACATCGTGGGAGACCTCGACGCCTACACGCTCGTCGACCTCTCGACCGGCATCGGCCGCGGCAACTGGAACCTCGACCTGTTCATCAACAACGCGTTCGACGAGGAAGCGACGCTCTATCGCTACGCCGAGTGCGCCGAAGCGGTCTGCGGACCGCAGACGTACAATGTCAACGCAACCCCGCGCACCATCGCGCTGAAGTTCAGCCAGAAGTTCTGAGCGGGGGCGGGGCCGCCGCGGCGGCCGGTGTGTACGACGGGGGCGGGTCCGCGAGGGTCCGCCCCCGTTTCATTCCGGGCGCGCTACTTGAGCAGCGCCTGCCAGTAGCCGACGTCGATCCACTGGCCGAACTTGAACCCGACCTGCCGGAAGTTCGCCACCTGCGTCATGCCGAACTTCTCGTGCAGGGCGACGCTCGCCGGGTTCGGCAGCGCGATCCCGCCGATCACCGTGTGCTTGCCGCGGACCTTGAGCTGGGCGAGCAGAACCTCGTAGAGCTGCGTGCCGATGCCGCGACCCTTGGCCGCCGGGTCGAGATAGATGCTGACCTCGACCGAGTAACGGTACGCGCAGCGCCCTTTCCAGCGCGAGGCGAATGCATAGCCGACGACGCAGTCGCCCTCCTCGTAGACGATCCAGGGCAGGTGGTCCTGCTCGATCTCGGCGAGGCGCCGCGCCATCTCCGGCACGGGCACCGCGTCTTCCTCGAACGTGACGAGCGTGTCGCGCACGTAGTGGTTGTAGATGCCGGCAATGGCCTCGGCATCGGCGGCAAGGGCGGGACGGATCACGGGGCTTCCTCTGCGGTGTCCGGCGCACGTCGGTTCGGTGGCCGCCGAGGGTAGGACCGGGGCCGCGCCCCGGGAATGGTGGTATGTCCCGATGCCGGCGCGGCGCGGTTCGTCGCAGGGCCCCGCCCCGACCGCGTGGCCGCGGTGACGGCCGCCTAGCGCGACTCGTCCAGCCGCTGCGCCATCTTGTGGTGGATGAGGTTGATCGCCTTGAGCGGCCGCAGCATCACCTTGAAGTCGACGATCCGGCCAAGCTCGTTCCAGGCGATCATGTCGACACCGTTGACGAGGATGCCGTCGATCTCGACCTCGAACTCCAGGACCGCATTGCGTCCCTGCACGACCTCGCGAACGTAGCGGAACCCGTTCGCGAAGAACACCTTGAATGCTGCGGCGAGGTACCAGGACGCGAGCGGACGACCGCGCTGCGGCGTGTGCACGACGGGCGAGTGGAACACGACGTCTTCCGCCAGCAGGACCTGCAGGCCCGCCGCGTCGCCCGTCCTCACCAGCCGGTGCCAGGTCTCCAGCACGGTTTCGTCTGCCATCGCCCTGCCCCTCCCGACCCGCGGCCGCCCGCGAGCGCGGTGCGGCGGCGAGTGGGGCGAGCGTACCACCCGCCCCGGACGCCGGGCACCCCGCGGGCGGGTCCGCTAGGGCGCGGGGCTCGCCGTCCCGGCCGGAGGCGTGACGGTCAGCTTGCCCCCGGTGTAGGGGTTGAAGTTGTAGTTGCCCGGGAAGCGCTCCCGGGTGCCCGGGTCGAACTTCGGCGGCAGCACGCTGCCGAGCGGCAGGCGGTAGCTGAACGTCTTCTCGCCCACGGCCACCTGGAACGCGCCGGCCTTCGTCGGGTCGGCGAGCGGCCGGCCCTGCTTGTCGACAGCCGGGAACAGCAGGAAGTGCATGTTCTCACCCATGGGGCCCAGCATGTTGGCGATGACGGGCTTCAGCATCTGCAGCAGGTTCCGCGTGTCGGGATTGATCGCGGACTCGGCGATGGGCGCATAGCTCTCGCCCTGCGCGTCGCGCAGGAAGACCGTCGAACGGATCACCTGGTCGGACTTGTACGTCACGCCGGCGAAGGCGCCGATCTGCCCGTCCACCACCGCGATCATCGTGTAGGGACGCACGGTCTTCACGAACTCGTCCACCTGCGCGCGGGAGACGTCGGGGTTCTGCGCCATGCTGGCTTCCCAGAACTGCTCCGGAAGCCACCACACGAGCGTCATGTCGCCGCTGCCCTGCGACATCTGCTGCGTCTCCTGCACGACGGCGTGCATGTCGATCGCACCGTCGCCGAAACTCGGCGTCGACAGGCCGGCCAGGCCCAGGGCGAGGACCGCGTTCGCGACGCGCAGCAGCCGGGACACCAGGTTCGTCTTGCCTGAGTTCATGATGACTCCCTCCTCGTCGAGTGACAGGCCGGGGACGCCGTGCCCGCGCGGCGGCATGCCCGCAGGGCACTCGGGACCCCGGCGCGCTTCAGTTCGCAGCATCGGTCAGCCAGGCTCGGGCGTCGTCGATGTCCTTGAACACCTTCACGATCAGTCCACGGTTGACCGCGACGTTCTCCCAGAACACCGCGTCCGCCATGAACCTCGGATTGCAGGCCAGCGCGATCTTCGCCATGCGCGGCGCCGCCTCCGCGATGTAGCTCGCGATCGCGAACGTGTCGAGCGTGCTGAGCCGGTACTCGAGGTCGCGCTCGTCGCACAGGATGTGGGTGACGTCCAGCCGCAGGGCCTCGTCGATGATCCACAATCCGTACTCGCGGACCTGCTCGATGTTCTCGTCAAACCCGCTCGCCTTCACGACGAGGAGCCCGCCCTCCAGGCGCGCGCTGTGTTCGATCGCCATCGGTCGCGTCCGTTCTTCTTCGTCTTGCTTCCGGCCGAAGCGTTGCCCCCCGTCGCGCACTAAAGCACAGCAGCAGCGCGCTGCCTATCGGGACGTGCCGATGGCCGGACCGGCCTGCACCAAAGCCGTGCGCCGACCGGCCTATGTCAAACCGTGGCCGGTTGGCCGGTGGGCAGGCAGGCCCAGGGGACGCACGCAGGTTGCGAACCGACGGTCACTCGCGGACGAGGCGCATCTGGCCGTCACGGGCGTGCCCCGCGAGCGACTCGAAGACCGCGCGTACCGAGGGCGACTCGAGCATGAGCTGCGCGATGGACCGGGTGGCGCTGACGAAGGAAACGACGAGGTCGTCGTCCGCGGGCCCGCAGAAAACCCAGAAGCACCCCACGGCGACGTGCCCCGCCCGGCGCGAGCAGCTCTCCGGGTACTCGCCGGCGAATGCGGCCAGTGCCGCATCGCCGGGGAACGCGAGGGTGACGCACTCCTCCCGTCGCCGCCCGGCGCGCAGGTCGGCGAACCGGCGCCGCAGCGGCGCCGCGAGGTCGCCGTCGACGACTGCGTCGGCACCGACGCCGACCTGCTCGAGGTGCGCCGCCAGTGCGGACAGGAAGCCCGCAAGCGCATCGGGCGCCAGGGTGAACTCGAACGTCGCCGTCTCTGACACTGGACTTCAATCCCCTGGCGGCGTCCCGCAGGGCCGGCCTCAACCGTATCGACGCCGGACCTCGGCCACCGAGCCGGCCACCAGGCGCTCCAGCACGGCGAGGTCGAGGTCGGCCAGTCGCTTGAAATACAGGCACGCCTTGCCCATCTTGTGCCTGCCGAGCTTCTCGAGCAGGCGGGGCTGGTCCTTCGACTCCGCGACCAGGTACAGCACCAGCTCGGACTTGCGGATCGCGAAGCCCGTGAGGCAGGACTCGCCTTCGCGCCCGCTCTCGTACCGGTACCGATAGGCGCCGAACCCGACGATGCTCGGGCCCCACATTTTCGGCGGCTGCTTCGTGATCTTCTTCAGCAACGCGACCAGGCGCGCGCAGTCCTCGGCCTGCGCCGGGCTGGCCCGCGACGCGAGGTAATCGGCGACGCTCGCCTCCGTCGCCCGTGTCTTGCTTTCGGCCATTCCCTCGACCTCCCGCTTTCATGGTTGAGACACGACGATGCCGGGCCTGCCCGGAACCCCGGACGCCCACGGCACGCTACGACCGCGCCAGTTCCGCCCTCGCGGCCTCGAGCAACGAGCGGACCGGCGATGCCACCGCGCCGCCGATCGACAGGTCGCCCGCCGCCACGGGCCCCGCTATGTCGACCCATTCCCCGGTCGCCGTGGGTGCCTGCAGGAATGCGCACCGCTCCCTGCCGTCCCAGACGAGGCGCAGCCGTGGCGTCGCCCGTCCCAGCAGCAGCCACCCTGAGCCGAACGCCGACGGATCCCGGTGCTCCTCGAGCATCGAGACGTCGCCGCCGAGGTCCGCGATCACCAGCCCGGCGAGTTGCGTCAAGGCGTCCATGTCGGCACCGATCCCTGTGCTGAGGTCATTGAGGCGCGGGCACCAGCCGCTCCCGCAGTGCGGCATCGTCGTGGCGCGACGTCGGAAAGTCGAAGCTGCCGTAGCCGGCCCGGATGATCCCGTCGATCAGCACGCCGTTGCCGGAGTGGGGCGTCTCGGGCGTGCGGCGGATCACGAAGAACGCGGCGCCCTTGCTTTCGTCCCTGGGGAGGTACACGCCGCACTCCCAGGTGTCGGACCAGGCGGCTGCTGGATTCTTCGGCGGCACGACGTGCATCCGCAGGCACGGCCCGTCGCCGACCAGGTACGTGGCGCGCCGGTCCTGGAACTTCGCCCGGTAGGTTCCGGCGAAGAGCGTGAACGTCGCCGCTTTCTCCTGGAACACGTAGTTCTCGGCGAGTCGATACGCGGCGCCCTGTTCGATCGGCTCGAGGTTCTGTGGGTAGACGTGCTTGGCGAGCGCCGCCGCGCAGCACACGAGCCCCAGCAGCAGCACGACGGCGCGATTCATGGATGCTGCGGAATCGTGTCGTACTGCGGCAGGCCGTCGGCGATCTCGTAGTAGTCGCCCTTCTCGCGCATGAAGATGTGCAGCTCCGTGTGCGTGCCGGTCGGCCCGTCGAACGCGCCCATCGAGATGCCGAGCCAGTCCTTGGCGGGCGGGTCGAAGAACATCGAGCAACCGCAGTTCGAACAGAACCCCCGGCGAACCCTGGCGGAGCTGAAGTACCACTTGATGTTCTCCGCGCCGACGATGGTCACGCGGTCGCGCGGCACGTCCGTGCCCACCCCGTAGTGTCCCGAGAACTTGCGGCACTGCACGCAGTGGCAGGCATCGGGCGGCTTCAACTCGCCCGTCACGGTGAACCGGACGGCACCGCACAAGCAGGACCCGCTCTTCATCGCACTCCCCCATCCGCCGGTCGGGATGGCGGGGATGATGGCGTGCGCCTGCGGGATTTTCCACCTCGATCCGGGAGCCCGGCCGGCGCAATCCGCAACCCGGCCGGGCCCGCGCCGGGGGATCAGCCGGCCCCGGGCGCGACAGGCTCGCTCGACGCGGTCATTTGCCTGCGAGCAACCTGTCCCATTTCTGCAGGGCGAGCGTCAACTGGCCGCTCACCGCGCAATACTTCTCGCCGGGCTCCAGGGCTTTCAGCGCGCGGTCCTTGTCGCCGCGCACCGCCATCCCCAGCACCCGGGCCGCTTCCCTGTGGAAGTCGGCATGGAGCGCACGGACTTTGCCGGCGCATTCCGTCGACTTCACGTCCGCCGGCAGACCGTGCAGCCACTGCCCGAACTCGCACCGGTCGTCCACCTCGACCTGCGCGACCGTGAACTCGCTGGCGCCATTGGCGACAGCCGTGCCCAGACGGTGCTTCCAGGCACCATGCGCCAGGAGCGCCTTGCGGATTTCCTCGGAATGGTCCTTCATCGCGGGATCCTCGTCCTGTGGCTTGCGCCACGCAGTTCACCGACGCCGGCCGGGGCGGGGCCCGTCCAGTCCACTCCCGTGTGGAACGCATCGGCACCCGGTTCCGGAAATGTAGGGATGCCGGGCCCAGCAGATGCCGCGGACGTGCACTGCGTCACAGGCGTCGACGTGGCGCAGCCGGTCGACGGGCGGCGGACGTCGGTTGAAGCTCGCCTGCGACCGGTCAGTCGTCGCCCGTGGACGCCAGCACCCGCGCCATGCGATCGAGGTTCTGCTCGTTCGCCGGCTCGACGATGGATCGCACCGCCCGCGCGGTCCGCACGTCGTCGAACGCCTGCTCCCAGCTCACGAGCGTTCCGCCGTCGGCCGTCGAGAGATCCACCGTGAGCGTGAAAAACGGGGGGCAATCGTGCCGGATCACGACGCGGCGGCCGGGCTGGAGGTCGACGAAGACGTTGCGGTTCGGGTGGTCCGTCGCGTCCGGGCCGTGCATGACGAACGTCCATCGCCCGCCCACCCGGAATTCGAACGCCTCGAAAGTGTTCGTGAAGCCGTCCGGCCCCCACCAGCGGGCCAGCAGCTCCGGCCGCTCGAACGCACGGTAGACCGCCTCGGGCGTCGCGGGCACGACCCGGGACGTGTGGAAAATCGCCTCGTCCGTCGACATCGGGAACCTCCTCGAATTGCGCGGCAGTACCAAGGGACCTCCGCCAGGCTGGTCACCGGCGAGCGTGCCCGCGAATCATCGGCCATGGACGAGGCGCCGTCACGAGCCGCCATGCGTGCCGAGGACCGGCTGTTCACTCCTGAAGCGGCGACCGGCCTCGGGATGCCAGGGAAAGCGACCGCTCGGATCGGGCCAGACCAGCTGGTACACCGGGAACTCGGCCTCGCCGTAGAACCACAGCGCCGAGAACACGTAGTCGAGGTAACGCGACCGGGCCACCGGCACGAACACGCACGCGTAGTCGGCGATGATCTCGGTGCTGGGGACGTCGAGCGCGATGGGGTCGCCTTCCGCGAGTCGCCGGGCGTAGATGCCGAGCAGCGAATGCGCGACGTCCTGCCCCAGGCCGAACAGGATCATCTCGGGCGCACCGAACGTCTCGAACAGGCCCACGGTGTAGGTGAACGGCGGATCGTCGCCGGGGTCGTCGCGGGTGACGCTGGTGCAGTGCCAGCCGAACGTGTCGACGTTATGCAGGACCGTGCGTTCGTACTCGTTCTTCGGCGCGGGTCGGCGTGTGGTGCGCATGGTCTGAGGACGCCTCCTGCGTCGCCCTCGCGGGCCGACGAGGAACCTCCCCCGCCTAGAACCGCGATCCGGTCTGCGTCAGGAACTCTAGCTCCTCCGGCGTGGACGTGCGCCCGAGCAGCGCATTTCTGTGCGGATACCGCCCAAACCGGTCGATGATCGCCTTGTGCCGCAACTCGAAATCGAGGTTCTCCGCCGGCGCATGGGCCCGGTAGAGCGCCTCGGCCACGACGTGGATCGCCCGGGACTCGCTGTGCATGTACGGCAGCAGCAGGAAGCTTCGCTGCACGGGAGCCAGGGCCTCGAGCGCCCCGCCCGCCACGGCCTCCTGCGCGAGCACCAGCGCCATGGCGTCCTGCGCGAAGGCGCGCGGCGTATCGCGGTACGCGTTTCGGGAGAACTGGTCCAGCACGATGATCTCGGCGAGGCGCCCGGCCGCGGTGGCCCGCCAGCCGTAAAGCTCGCCCGCGGCCGCCTGCCGCAACAGGCCGGCAAAGCGCGCACGGATCCGCGCGTCGAAGGCGGGGTCGGACGCGAACCAGAGGCGGGCATCGGTTTCCTCGAACCAGAACCGGAGAACCTGGCCATGCATGGTTCAGCTCCGATGCGATCCGGCAGTGTCGGGCCGAGGCACGGAATCACCGACCCGGTGTCGCCCAGCGGCGGACGGTGTCGTGGTGCGCCGACCAGGCCTGCCACGCCGAGGCGGCCCAGCGCTGGACGGCTGCGCGGTGGCTCTCGGCCTCGCGTGCGACGAGGACGTCGGCGACGGTAACCGTGCCGAGCCATGCGGGCCGCGCCAGACGGTGCATGTCCGACTTGCGCCGGGCGATGCGCAGCATGGCGTCGTTCGCCTCGGCGGGAGCCAGTTGCCCTTCCAGGAACAGGCAGAGGCGCGCCAGGTGGAAGCCGACGGACTGGATGGCCTGGCGCGATTCGCCACCGGGGTGCTGCACCGCGTAGGCGTCCACGGACAGGCGGTGCACGGGCATCAGCTCCGGGTTGCCGTACTCGCGCTCGAGCACCAGGCCGAACGCCTGCCAGCAACCGGCCGACGACTCCATGTACGCGTGCACGGGGCCGTCGCAGGGCGGGAAGCGGGCGCCGCAACCGACGCAGGCGTGCAGGGACGAGTCCATGGTTCGTGCGGTCCCGTCACCGGGCCGGCTGCCGTGCGATCACCACGTGAGTCGCGAGCGGCGAGGCGACGTGACGCGTGACGGCGTAGCCGAGGGACGGCAGGTCGATCCCCTCGAAGAGTCGTTCCCCGGAACCGAGCAGGACCGGCGCGATCGCGACGTGCATCTCATCGATCAGGCGCTGGCGCAGTCCCTGCCGGATGACGTTGACGCCGCCCCCCAGGCGCACGTCCATGCCGTTCGCGGCCTCGCGGGCGCGGGCGACCGCCTCAGCCATGCCGTCCGTGACGAAGTGGAACGTGGTCCCGCCCTCCATGACCAGCGGCGCGCGCGGATGGTGCGTCAGCACGAATACGGGGACGTGATAGACCGGGTTCTCGCCCCACCAGCCGCGCCAGCTCTCGTCCGGCCAGGGACCGCGAATCGGGCCGAACATGTTCCGGCCGAGGATCCAGGCGCCGACATTGGTGAAGCCGCGCGCGGCGAAGTCGTCGTCGATCGTTCCCGTCGAACCGCCCTCGCCACCGAAGACCGCCCGCTGGAACGTCCGCGTGGAGAACGCCCAGCCGTGCAGCGACGTGCCGCCCACGCCGAGCGGGTTGTCGATGTCCTGGTTCGGCCCCGCGCCGAACCCGTCCAGCGAAACGGTGAAACTCTCTACGCGCAGCCTGGACACGTTGCCTCCGGATACACAGGTCGAACCCGACCCGGCCGTTCTACCTCGCCGCCAGCCTGGCCTTCAGGTCCGTATAGGACGTGACGATCAGTTCCGCAAGGGCGGCTTCGTTCGTGGGCAGGCCTGGCTGGAGCCTGACGTGACGCATGAACCGGCCGGTTCCCTGCAGCAGTCCTGCCGGGTCCGGCAGCGTCGCGCCGAGGAAGAACCCGACGTTGACGTGATCGCGGAACGTCGCGACATACCCGAGCGCGACGTTGCCCACGCAAACGGTGGGCTGCCCGTCGTGCAGCAGTTCCATCACGTCCGGACCGCAGGAGCGCATTTCCTCGAACCAGCGCAGGGCGAGCCCGCGAAGCTCGGCAGGCGGCTGGGCGAACCACTGCGCCACCCGCGGATGGCGTCGAAGACCGCCGTCGAGGGCGAAGAGCCGGACGGACGGCATGGGCGGTTCCGTCATGTTGTGCAGGCGGACCTGGCGAAACGATACTCGAACGAGCGTCTCTTGCCCTGGTGATCCCCGTCGACTCGCACGACCATGCGGCCGGGCTCTACGCGGGTGTAGGTGATCCGCTGGGGAAAGTCGTGCGCCGCATTCTCGAACGTCACGGATGAGCGATCCTGAAGCGTGGCCTTGAATGCAGCGCGAGCCTGTCGCGAAGGGGTGGCCGTATAGATCAGTTCTCCATCGACCGTTGCCTCGAGTTCGAGAAATTCGTACTCGACGGTCCTGCCGTCGCGAACGACCCGCCCGATGCCGAGCATCCTGCCGCCCGCGGGCGGCAGCCAGAACTCGCCCGACCCTGCGTCGCCGTTCTCGTTGGCCCAGCAGCCGGCCAGCCAGGCCATCGACTCCAGTGTGGCAGCGCTGGCCGGCGATCCGCTCCAGAGGGCGACGACGCATCCGACCGACAGCAGCAACATTCGACGCGACATCCTCTGCATCGTTCCTCCCGATGAACGCTCACGACGGATCATCGTGCCGCCAATACCCGGCTCACCCTTGCGGCGGTTCGGCCGACAGGTGGAACAGCCCCCATCCATGACCATCCGGGTCGACAAAGCTGTGCGTGTACATGAAGCCAAAGTCCTCGGGACGATCGTAGGTCGACCCGCCGGCGGCGATCGCCCTGGCGACCAGGCTGTCCACCTCTTCGCGACTGTCGCACTCGAGATTGAGCAGGACCTCGACCGCCTGGCTGGTGTCGCAGATGGCCTTCGGCGTGAATTCGCGGAACTTCGCGTGGGGGCACAGCATGACGGAAACCGATTCGTTGACGACGATGCACCCCGCTTCGTCGCCCTCGAACTGCGGATTGCGCCGGAAGCCGAGCGCCTCGAAAAAACGCCTGGACCGCGCGAGATCGGCGACCGGAAGATTGATGAAGACACTCCTGGCCATGCGTCACCTCCTGACGTCGGGGCCTGGCAACGGCTGCCCGGCGCTCAGACGATCGAGCCGGGCGGGCAGAACGTCCAGCGCTTGTCGTCGCGCGCCGGCACGGCGCATGGACGGCACCTGGCGTCTGAGCGGAGGCCAGGCCTCGTCCTCGTGGCTGGGCTCAAGCATCGCGCGAATAAACGATGAAGCCGAAATGCCCGGCGACCTTGTCGTAGAGCTGCCGTCCGGCCGCATTGGACTCGTGGGTCTGCCAGTAGACCCGTGACGCGCCCGCCGCCTTGGCCTGAGCGCAGACTGCTTCGATGAGCGCGCGACCGATGCCTTTGCCTCGCAGGGACGGCTGGGTGTACAGATCGCTGAGGTAGCAGACCTGTTCAATCCTGGTCATGCTGCGGTGGAACAGGTAGTGCGCCAGACCGACGATCTGGCCCCGGTCTTCCGCAATGAGGGCAAAGACGGGTTCGGCAGGATCGAAGAACCGCCGCCAGGTCATGGCGGTGATGTGCTCCGGCAACGCGGTTGCGCCGTGTCGCCCGTAGAACTCGTTGTAGCCGTCCCAGAGCGGACGCCACCCGGAATAGTCGGCCTGGACCCGACGTCCCCCCGCTTTTGAGTAGCGGATCGGTTTAGAGTCTAACCCCGGCGGGAGGTTAGACGTGAAGAAGCGATTCAGCGAAGAGCAGATCATCGGGTTCCTGCGGGAGGCCGACAAAGGCGTGCCGGTGAAGGAGCTGTGCCGCAAGCATGGATTCTCGGAGGCGAGCTTCTATCTCTGGCGCAGCAAGTTCGGTGGCCTGGACGTCTCCGATGCCAAGCGGCTTAAGTCACTCGAGGCGGAGAACTCGAAGCTGAAGAAGCTACTGGCCGAGTCGATGCTCGAGAACGAAGTGATCAAGGAAGCGCTTCGAAAAAAATGGTAACCGCCCCGGTACGTCGCGAGCTGGTGCGGTGGATGCAAACGCGAGGGCTGACAGAGCGGCGCTGCCTGGCGGCCGTGGGCATGAGCGCGAGCTCGCTGCGGTACGAGCCGCGGCCGGATCGCAACGTGGCACTGCGGGCGCGGATCGTCGCGCTGGCGCAGCGGCATCGTCGTTATGGCGTCGGCATGATCCACCTCAAGCTTCGGCAGGCAGGCGAGCACGTGAACTACAAGCGGGTCGAGCGGCTGTATGCGCTCGAGAAGCTGCATATCCGGCGCCGGCGGCGCAAGAAGATCCCGGTGGCCGATCGGCAGCCGCTGGTGCGGCCGGGCCGGGCCAACGAGGTGTGGTCGATGGACTTCGTGTTCGATCGGGCGGCCTCGGGTCGCGCGATCAAGTGCCTGGTGATTGTCGATGACGCGACGCACGAGGCGGTGGCCATCGTCCCGGAGCACACGATCGGCGGTGACCACCTGACGCGCATCCTCGACGGGATCTGCTCGCAGCGCGGCACGCCGGCTGTCATCCGAACCGACAACGGCCCGGAGTTCACCGGCAAAGCCATGTTGACGTGGGCGCATCGAAAGAACATCGCACTGCGACTGATCGAGCCGGGCAAGCCAAACCAGAACGCCTACGTCGAGTCGTTCAATGGCCGGTTCCGCGACGAGTGCCTGAACGAGCACTGGTTCGTCTCGCTCGCT
>JBPOHK010000022.1:0-45378 GCA_052035645.1 Pseudomonadota bacterium | reverse complement strand
TGGAGAACACCAGCCGCCCTATGCCCGCACCCCCCATCGCCGACCGCAGCGTGAGCGTGCCGTCGACGTTTTTGCGGTAGTAGTCGCGCGGCCGCTCGACCGACTCGCCGACGTACGCATAGGCGGCGGAGTGCAGCACGGCCGAGGGCCGGTGGCGCTGCAGCGCCGCGTCGAGCCGCGCGCGGTCCGCGATGGACCCGACCTCGAGCGGCCCCCAGCGCACGGCCCAGTCGTGGCCGCGGCTGAGGTCGTCGTAGGCGACGGGCAGGTAGCCCGCGGCGGCCAGCGCCTTGCAGGCGTGGCTGCCGACGTAGCCGGCGCCGCCGGTCACGAGGACCGTGCGCCCGCCCGATGCCTGGGTGCCGTGCGGGGTCACTCGCCCGCGCTGAGCAGCTGGTCGAAGTAGCGGATCGTCTGCTGCAGCCCCTCGGCGAGCTGCACCTTGGGCTCCCACTTCAGGTGCTCGCGGGCACGGCCGATGTCCGGCTTGCGCTGCATCGGGTCGTCCGCCGGCAGCGGCCGGAACGTCATCCTGGACTTCGAGCCCGTGAGCTCGATGACCTTCTCGGCCAGCTGGCGCATCGTGAACTCGACCGGGTTGCCGAGGTTGATCGGGCCCGGGAACCCGGGCAGGCCGCCCTCGCCCGCCGGCAGGTCCATGAAGCGCAGGAAGCCTTCGACGAGGTCGTCGACGTAGCAGAAGCTGCGCGTCTGCAGGCCGTCGCCGTACAGCGTCAGGTCCTGGCCCTGCAGCGCCTGCACGATGAAGTTGCTGACCACCCGCCCGTCGTTCGGGTGCATGCGCGGCCCGTAGGTGTTGAAGATGCGCGCCACGCGGATGTCGAGGCGGTGCTGGCGGTGGTAGTCGAAGAACAGGGTCTCGGCGCAACGCTTGCCCTCGTCGTAGCAGCTGCGCGGGCCGATCGGGTTGACGTTGCCCCAGTAGGCCTCGGTCTGCGGGTGGACCGACGGATCGCCGTAGACCTCGCTGGTGCTCGCCTGGAAGATGCGCGCCTTCAGCCGCTTGGCGAGGCCGAGCATGTTGATCGCGCCGTGCACGCTGGTCTTGGTCGTCTGCACCGGATCGTGCTGGTAGTGCACCGGGCTCGCGGGGCACGCGAGGTTGTAGATCTCGTCGACCTCGATGTAGAGCGGGAAGGTGACGTCGTGGCGGACGAACTCGAAACGCGGGTGGTCGTGCAGGTGATCGATGTTGCGCTTGGTGCCCGTGAAGAGGTTGTCGGCGCAGACCACCTCGTCGCCGCGTTCGAGCAGCCGGTCGATCAGGTGCGATCCGAGGAAGCCGGCGCCGCCGGTGACCAGGACGCGTCTGCGGGGGTTGTATCTGCGCATGGTTGGATCTCTCAGCGTTGCAAATCGGTGGTGATGCCGGCGTCGGCCGCCTCGCGGCGCAGCTGCTCGATCTCGGCGCGCAGCAGGTCGTACTCGTCGAGCTTGCGCTTGAGGAAGCGCACGGTGAGCCGCGCCTTGCCGTCGAGCCCGGCGGGCGTCAGCAGGTACGCGTAGGCCAGCTTGTTCGGACTGGCGCGGAAGTTGCGGACCTTCACCCAGCCCTTGTCGACCAGCGCCCGCAGGCAGTAGTTGGCCTTGCCCAGGCTCACGCCGAGGGCCTCCGCCAGCTCGCGTTGCGTGGCCTGCGGATTGCTCTCGATCGCCTTCATCAGGCGAAGGTGGATTTCGTCCATCCGGTGCTGGAATGGCTACCGCACTACCGTGCGCATGCGCAGGCAGCGGGAAGGGCCTGTTCAATCGTTGAACAGGCCGCGACTTTAGCCGCTGGCGGCCGGGAATGCCACTAGGCCTTGCGTCGGCGTCCGGAAATGCGAACCGGTCCCAGCAGCAGGGCGGCCAGCAGGGCCGCGAAGGCCGCGACGGCGAGCGATCGCAGCGGGTAGTCGACCAGGGAGTGCAGCGCCAGCAGCAGCAGCCCGAATGCGGCGCCGAGCTTCACGCCCCGGTGGTTGCCCTCCCCCGCCTCGGCGCCTTCCGACGGCCGCAGGTGCCGGCGCACCTGCACGACGACGAGCACCACGGCCGCGATGGCGAGCAGCACCCCTGGGAGTCCCGCCTCCAGCCACAGCTCGACGTAGTCGTCGTGGGCGTGGTTGACGTACTCGGGAATGTCGGCCGCCGCATCGCCGATGTCGTCGTAGGCGTGACGGAACGTGCCGAGGCCGTAGCCCGTGCCCCACGCCGGCGCCGCGACCTTCACGGTGTTCGCCGTCATGGCCCAGCGGTGGTCGTCGAGCGGATCGGCATCGAGCCGCTGCAGCACGCCGTAGAGCGTGAACTGCACGATCAGCACGCCGGTGAGCAGGCCGCCGACGCGCAGCCAGGGCAGCGACGGACCCAGCGCCCCCGACCGTCCGAGGCGACCGACCACGAACGCGCAGGCGACCACGCTCAGCATCAGCATCAGGAAGCCGGCCCGCGAGTGGGTCGCGGTGATGGTCACGCCGAGCACGACGACGAGGATGGTGAGGGCCCAGGCCCACAGGTCGCGCACGCCGAGCGGATGATTGCGCAGCCGGTCGGCCAGCGTGCCCACGGCCACCGGCAGCGCCGCCGCCAGGAACCCGGCGAGGTGGTTGCGATTCGCGAACAGTCCGACCGCCTCGCCCCGGTTGGTGATTTCGTAGAGGTAGAGCCGGCTGCCGGGACCGTCGAGCAACTGCCACAACCCCAGGAAGGCATTGATGGCCGCGAAGCCCAGCGCGAGCAGGACCAGCAGGCGCTGCTCCTTGCCGCGCAGCAGGGCCGCCGCCATGAAGATGCCGACCGGCACCAGCGCCGACCAGAGGATGCGCTCCGTCTCGAGCGGGGCCAGCGACCAGTGGCCGAGGCCGATGTCGACCCCGGCGGATCCCAGCTCATCGACGATGGCGCCGCGCCCGGGCAGCAGGCGCCACAGGACGGCCGGCAGCGGCACGAGCTGCAGCAGCGGGAGTGCGAGCAGCAGCGCGGGCAGGATCCAGAACGCGCGGATGCGGTCCTCGACGACGACCGAGGTCTGCAGGCGCAAGGCGGCTGCGATGGCCAGCGCGACGCCCAGCAGCGCCAGCAGCGTCTCGCCGGCCGAACCCTGCCCGCCGCCCAGCAGGAATGCGAGCGAAAGCGTGACGGCGGTGAGTACGAGGATGGCGCGCGAAGCCGGGCTGTTCGCGCGTTGCCGGACCAGGGCCATCCGGATCAGGGACTGATCGGGCTGCCCTGGGTGTTGGTCGCGATGATGTAGACCGGCGCGGCGATGCCGAGGCCGATCAGGCCCCACTTCATCACGCTCGCCGTCGTCACGCCTTCGGAGGCGCCCGCGGCCGCCGGAGTGCGCAGCCCGCGATCCATGTACGCGGCCTCGCAGACCTGGTCGGAGTTGATCGTGTAGATCGTCTGCCGGTTGACGTTCTGGACGCAGCCCTTGTCGTAACGCACGCCCACGGCCCCGCCTTCGAGCACGACGAGCCGGTCGCCCGGCATGAGGCGCTGGCCCTTGGTGGCCGGGTTGTAGTCGGAGCCGCGATTGAGCAGGACCTTGCCGTTCGTGGACTGCACGGTCGCGACCTCGTCGGAGGACGCGGCAGCGGTCGCCGCGGGAGGCGCCGGATCCTGCGCCGCCGCGGTGGCGGAAACGAGCGTGGCAGTCGCAATCAGTGCCGCAAGGCGGGCAGTCAGGGTCATGTCCGAACTCCAGTTCAGGCAATCCGCGGCTAATGTACCACGGTCGCAGCAGATTCGTGCACGATCGGCGCGGCCGTCAGCGCCACGTCGTCGATCCAGGCGCTGCCGAAGGCCTGGCTCTCCGACGGGATGCGCGCCTCCAGTTCCAGCGTGAGCCACTGGGCCGTGCAACCCTCCGGCACGCTGAAGCCGGCCCGCTGTTCCGTCCAGCCGCGGGTGCCGGCCTGGGCCGGCGTGCCGAGCAGGGCCGCGCCGTCGCCGCCGGCGCAGGTGACCGTCCAGCGCAGGCCGCGCGCCGTCTGCAGGCCATCGAGCCGACTGCGCCATTGCAGCACATAGGCCTGCCCCGGTTGCAGCCTCAGAAGTTGACGCACGTCACGGAACGGCGCACGGCGCCCGAGGAATTCGATCCACAGGGCACGCCCGCGCCCCTCGGGCGACGGCCGGACCTCCACTTCGATGCCCTGTGGCGGAGCGATCGACCAGTCGAACGGTCCGCCCGTGCGGGTGGGGTTCTCGAAGCCGCCGTCGAAAGGTGTCGTGAGCGACGTGAGCGCCTGCGGCGGCAGGCTGCCCGCCCAGGCGAGGAACGCATCGTCCCAGCGACCGTCCCGGACCAGCCGGCCGAGATAGAGGGAGGTCTCCTCCTCGTCGAGCCCGCCCCGGGCCCGCAGCGACTCGAACACCGGCGCGAGCGCATCGCCGTCCGGCGCGAGCCGCGCGAACTGGCGCAGGAATTCGGCGCGCCAGTACGGCCGGGCAGCCAGTTCGCCGACCACCGCGTCGCGTGCCCCGGGCAGCGCTGCCAGTTGCACGAGTGCCGGGATGACCGTCGGCTGGGCGGCCGGAGCGACGCGCAGGATCCGGTCGTAGTGCCGCAGTGCCGATGCAGCGTCGCCGCGCTGCAACGCGAGCTGGGCCGCCTGCGCGCGGGCGGCAATGTCGCGCGGCGCGTGCCGCACCGCCTGCTCGATCAGGCGGGCCTGGCCGACGGCATCACCGCGCGACGCCGCGACGTCGGCGAGGACGCGGTACCCGCGACCGTCGAACGGGTTCGCGGCAAGGGCACGTCGCGCGAGCTCGGCTGCGGCGTCGGCATCGCCGCCCGCCATGCGCTGTTCGGCCAGGACGATCAGTGCGTCCGAGGCGTCGTCTCGCCAGCGCAGGGCCTTGGCGGGTTCGGCGACGTCGTAGAGATCGGACAGCGCGAGGCTGACGATGCGCCAGGCCGCGAAGCCGACCACCGCGGCCACCGCCACGATCACCAGGCCCGTCCGGGCGTCGGGCCAGGAACGCCTGCGCGACCTCATCGCTCAGAGCCGCTTGAGCCGGTGGGCGTCCGCGACCTCGGAATAGTGATAGTAGTAGTCCGAGTAGCCGTAGCCGTAACCATAGCCGTAGCCGTAGCCCGCCTGCTTCGCGTCGTACTTCACCAGCAGCGCGCCGGCGATCCGCGCACGCACCGCGAACAGGCGCTTGAGCGCGCCGCGCAGCACGCCGATGCGGGCGTGGCCGGCCTCGATGGCCACCAGGGTCGCGTCCGCCGCGTTGGCGATGATCGGCGCGTCGGCCAGGCCGAGCAGCGGCGGTCCGTCGATGATGATCTGGTCGTACGAATGCGCCGCCACCGTCAGCAGCGAGCGGAAGCGCACGGCCGCCAGCAGCTCGGCCGGATTGGGCGGGGTCGCACCGGAAGTCACGACCGTCAGGTTCTCGTGCACGGTCGGCTTGAAGATCGCCGGGCCCTCGACCTGGCCGGAGAGGTAGCTGCTGAGGCCGACCTCGTTGTCCAGCGTCAGTTTCTTGTGCAGCGAGGGCTTGCGCAGGTCGCCGTCGATCAGCAGCACGCGTTCGCCCAGCTGGGCGAACTTGCGCGCCAGCATCAGCGCCGTGGTGCTCTTGCCCTCGCCCGCCACGGCGCTGGTGACGAGCAGGATCTTGGGCGCGCCCGCCTCGGTGGCGTACTGCAGGCCCGTCCGCAGCGAGCGGTACGCCTCCGAGAACGACGAGCGCGGGTCCTCGGAGACCTCGGCGAGCGAGGCCGCCTCGACCTTCGGCACCACGCCGATGACCGGCAGGCGCAGGTGCCGCTCGATGTCCTCCGGCATCTTGATCGTTTCGTCGAGCTTCTCGAGCAGGAATGCGAGGCCGATGCCGAGCATCAGTCCGAGCAGCAGGCCGATGGCGACGCGACGCGGGATGTTCGGGTGGAAGCGGTAGCCTTCGAGGGCCGGGTCCACCAGCGACACGTTGTTGGAGTTGGCGTCGCCGGCGACGCCGATTTCCTTGTAGCGGGCGAGCAGGCCGTCGTAGAGCTGCTTGTTGGTGTCGGACTCGCGCTTGAGGATGTTGAACTGCACGCTGCGGCCCTGCAGGTCGAGCAGTTCGGCCTGCAGCGCGGCCACCTGCTCGCGCAGCAGCTTCTCGTTGGCCAGCGCCGCGTTGTACTCGGCCTTTGCGGCCTCGGCGTAGGCGGCCGTCTCCTCCTTGATCCGCGCCTCCACCTCGGCGATGCGGCGCGAGAGCTGCTGCATCTCGGGGTAGTCCGGCTTGTAGGTCGAGCGGCGCGACTCGTACTCAGCCATCAGCTCGACGCGGGCCTCGCGCAGCTTGTCGAGCACCTGGCTCTTGAGCGCGTCCGAGGAGATGCCGCCGGTGGCCATGGCCTGCCGCCAGTTCGACTCGGCCTTGATGCGCGCGGCCGTGGCCGCGCCGAGGGCGTTGTTGAGCTGCTCCAGGTTCGATGTCGCGAGCAGCGTGTTCTGGTCGACGCTCGCGAGGCCCTGCTGCTGGGCGTAGTCGATCAGCGCCCGTTCGCTGTCCTCGAGCTTGAGCTTGGTCTGGGCCAGGCGCTCCTCGAGGAACCCGCGCGCGTACTGCGAATTCTCCTCGCGCCGGCTGACGTTGGCCTCGATGAACGCCTTGGCGATGCCGTCGGCCACGTGCTGGGCCACCTTCGGCTCGGTGCTCACGAAGCTCACCTTGACGAGCTGGGAGCCACGCACCACGTTGATCGAGCGGCCCTCCATCACGCGGTTCACGATCTGCTGCTCGCGCTCGGCGAGCGGGACCTTCTGCGCCGGCTCCGGGTCGGACGAGCCGCCGGTCAGGCCGAGCAGCATGGCGAGCGGGCTCGGCTTGTCGAGCGAGTCGAGGAAGGCCTTGTCGTTGACCAGGCCGAGGTTGCGCACGGTGCGCAGCGCGATCGCGCGGCTCTTGAGCAGCTCGACCTGCGTGCCCATGAAGTCGCCGCCCGTGTCGATCGCCTCGATGCCCTCGGACTTGAAGATGCGCAGGCCCGAGGTCTCGATCTGCAGCGTCGCATTGGACTGGAACAGGGGCGTCTGGATCAGCGCCCAGAACAGCATGAAGGCCGTCACGAACACCGTCGCGCCGAGCACCGCCCAGCGGCGCTTGACGAGGATGCGCCAGGTGTCGCGCAGCGTGAGCTCGACCTCCTCCTCCTCGTGGCCCTCGGAGGCCAGCGTCACCGCGGCTTCGCGACTGGGGATCTCGGCGAGCTGCTTGCCGCGGCGGGCGCGCGATGCGTCCTCCGGCAGGCGTGCCAGTTCATCTTCGTCCCGCGGATCCTGGGGTTCGACTGCCATCGTCAGAGCACCATGAACATGGCGAGGAGCGGGACGGTGTACACGAAGTCCTTCAGGTTCGAGCGCGGCCCGGAGTAGTCGATGACCACGATGTCGTTGCCGAGCACCTCCGGATCGACCAGCCGGCCCGCGCGGATCTCGCGGATGTCGAAGGCGGCGGCGTAGCGCTTGTCGCCGATGTTGCGGTAGATGACGATGCCCCGCGGGTTGGCGAGCTCGTCGAGCCCGTTCGACAGCGCGATGATCTGCAGCAGCGACGTGCGGCTGGTCAGCGAATAGATGCCGGGCTTGCGCACGGCGCCCTCCACCGTCACCCGCTGGCTCATGTACTCCTTCACGAACACGGTGACCTGCGGGTTCTCGAGGTAGCCGGCGGACCAGCGCGCCGCGAGGTCCCGCTCGAGTTCGCTGGTGGTCTTGCCGTTGACCGGCACCCGCCCGATCAGCGGCACGGAGATCTCGCCGTCCTCGCTCACGCGCGCGGGCTTGGAGAGGTCCGGCACGCCGAACACCTGGATGTCGAGGATGTCCATCGGGCCGACGCGGTAATCGGTGGAGCCGACCACGGGCACGGCCGGCAGCGAGCCGGCGATGGTCTGGCGCGGCGGCGTGGTGTTCGCCTGCTCGACCGTCGATTCGTCGATGCGCGCACTCAGGCAGCCGCCCAGCAGTCCGGCGACCGCGAGCAGCGCGACGAGGCGCAGCTTCCTGACAGAGACCATGCTCAACTCACGCACTCCTGTTCGCCACGGAGCGACCGCCGATGCGGTTCATCCAGGACTGGATCGAGCGTTCGATCCGGTCCAGGCACTCCTCGTAGTCCGTGCGGTTGGACCCGTACGGATCGCTGATCGTTCCGACCCCCCAGCGCCCGAGCAGGTGCACCCGCCCGGCGAGCGTCGGGACGGCCGCCATGATCCGCCGCTGGTGATCCGGCTCCATCACCAGCACCAGTTCGTGCCGCGCCGCCTCGGCGGCACTGAAGCGCATCGAGCGGTGACCGCTCAGGTCGATGCCGCGTTCGGCCATCAGTCCGACGCACTCGTCGTCCGCGGGACGACCGGGTGTCGCCTCGATGCCGGCCGACGCGACCGGCATCAGCCGGCCGAGCCGGGTCGCCGCGTCCCGCCAGATGACCTCCGCCATCGGGCTGCGGCAGATGTTCGCCGTGCACACCAGCAGCGTGCTCGCCGATGCGGCCCCGGGCACGTTCGCGGCCACCTCAGCAGCGCCCGGCCGCGACGGCCCGCTGCAGCCGCGGCACGAGATAACCCCGCGGCAACGTGACCTCGGTCTGCCGCCCGAGCACCTCGAGCAGCACGCGGGCCCGCTCCGGACCGCTGTGGGCCTCGAACACGGCCTCGAAGCCCTCGAACGGACCCGCGAGGACTCGCAGGCGGTCACCCCGGGCCAGCGCCGAATCGGCGAGCACGTGCAGGCCGTCCTGGTTCTCGCGCGCCCGCAAGGTGGCGACCAGTTCCGGCGGCGCCTCCGCGTAGCGCGGTCCGAACCTCAGCACCGCGCTGACGCCGCGGGTCGAGCCCACCGGGGCCAGCGCCTGCTCGCCGACCTCGACGGCCACGAACAGGTAGCGCGGAAACAGCGGTTCGACGACCTCGGCCCAGCGCGAGCGCCGCAGGCGTGGCAGGCGCAATTGCGGGAAATAGACGGGGTAACCCTGGCGCTCGAGTTGCGCCCGCGCCTCGGCTTCCTGCCGCGGCTTGGTGTGCACGACGAACCAGGTACTCATCCGTCCCTTTGCGCCTCCGCCGCCATGGCCCGAGCAAAGCGCCAAGAGTGCGTCAAAGATCTTGGGAAATCAACCAAATACGCGTCCTTCCGAAACTCGGATGGAACCGCCTGCCAGCGCCGGGAGCTCAGCGGCCGGGGCCGCGCCCCGCCTGCACGTCGACGTAGACGTACATGCCACAACGCGGGCAGTGCGTGGCATCGACCGCCTGGGTCTCGAACCAGCGCCGGCCGCACTGGCAGCGCACCTGCAGCACCCAGGTGGCGACAGCCCGGCCGACCCGGTGCTCGATCACCTCCATGCCGGCGGGCATGCGGGTGATGGCGGGCACCTCGCCGGACGGATCCGGATCGTGGTCACGCAGCTCACGGGTTTCCCCGTCGAGTTCCAGGCCGAGCGGCCCGAACAATACGGCAGGGTCGATGAAATTCTCGTGGGGTTCGCGGGCAGACATGACGGTCCCTCGGGTCGCCTTGGGACCATCGTCCGCCGGCCGGGAGACGGCGTCAAGAAAAGCCGTCAGCCGGGTGGAACCGCGGTCGCCGGGACTGCAGCCGCATGGACGGCCGGCACGCTGAACCAGAACCGGCTGCCGCCGGCCGGCCGGCTGTCGACGCCGATCTCGCCGCCCATCGCCTCGACGATCCGCTTGCTGATGGCGAGGCCGAGCCCGGTGCCCGGCCGGACGCTCCCCGCGCCGTCCCGCACGCGCACGAAGGGCCGGAAGAGCTGGGCCAGCTGGTCCGGGGGAATGCCGATTCCCGAGTCGCAGACCTCGACCACGACGCGATCCGACACGCGGCGCGCCGAGACCACGACGTGGCCCTGGTCGGTGAACTTCACGGCGTTCGACAGGAGGTTGCGCAGCACCTGGGACAGGCGCCGCCGGTCGACCAGGGCCTCCAGCGCGTCCTCGCACTGCACCGGGCGCAGCTCGATGCCCCGCTCGCCCGCCTGCACCTGCAGCGACTCGCACTGCTCGACCAGCAGCGGGCGCAGCCGCTGCGGGGCGAGGTCGACGCGGAGGTTACCCGCCTCGATGCTCGTCAGGTCGAGGATCTCGGTGACCAGGTCGAGCAGCTGCTGTCCCGAGCGATGGATGATGTCGAGGGGGTGCGCGAGCGGACCCGGCACCGGCCCGAGCACGCCGTCGCGGACCAGCGAGCTGAAGCCGATGATCGCGTTCAGCGGGGTGCGCAGCTCGTGGCTCACGGTCGCGAGGAACGCGTTCTTGGTCCGGCTGGCGTTCTCGGCGGCGTCCTTCGCCTGGATCAGCTCGGCCTCCGCCGCCTTGCGTCCCGTGATGTCGTGGAAGAACGAGATCAGCCACTCCTGCGTCGCCGAGTGCGTGACGTAGGCGGTGACTTCCGCCGGGTAGCAGCTGCCGTCCTTGCGACGGTGCGTGGTCTGAAAGGTCATCCCGTTGGGCGAGGCCCGGATCGCCGCGACCATGTCCTGGTACGACTGGCTCGGGTGGTCCGGGTTGAGCTGCGGAATCGTCATCCGCTGCATCTCCTCCGTCGAGTAGCCGAACTGCCGGCTGCACTCCTGGTTGACGTGCAGGAAACGGCCGGTGGCCGGATCGTTCCAGGCGATGCCGACGCCGGCCCGCTCCATGGCGAACAGCGTCAGCGCGAGGCGCGCGCTGGTCTCGTCGAGCGCGGTCGTGCGCTCGAGCAGCAGGTGCTCGAGTTCGTTGCGGTAACGCTCGAGCTCGGCTTCCTGCTGCTTGCGCTGAGTGACGTCGCGGTGCACTCCGATCAGTCGCAGCGGCCTGCCGTCGGAACTCCAGTCGACCACCTCGGCCGCCGACGTGATCCACAGCCAATCGCCGGACATGCGCCGCCGGCGATAAGTCGCTTCCGAGACGCCCCGCCGCCGGACGCCCTCCGCGAACAGCCTGCGGACCTCGGGCTGGTCGTCCGGGTGCACGTGCTCGATCCAGTATTCGAAGCTGGTGGAGAACTGCTGCGGATCGTGGCCCAGCAGCCGCACGTATTCCGGCGAGACCACGACGGCCCCCGTGGGCACGTGCAGTTCGAACCACCCCGCCGACGCGATGGCGAGCGCGAGCCGCAGTCGCTCCTCGCTCGCCGCGAGCTCGGCCGTGCGGGCGGCCGCGCGGTCCTCGCGTTCCCGGTTCAGGCGCTGCAGTTCGAGGTTCGTGCGCCGGTGACGCAGACGCTCGAGCCCGCTCTCGGCGAGCGTCGCGGCGAGGCGGGCGTAGAGCCGGGTGATCTCCTCCGCCCTCGCTCCGCTCAGCACGGGCACGCGCCCAATGGCCTCGAGGTAGGCGGCTTCCTCGAAGCCGAACGCCTGCGCCTGGCGTCGGAAATACCCGAGGTCCGGTGGCGCGGTGAAGAATTGTCCGGTCAGCACCGCGCCGACCACCCGTCCCTCGACCTCGATCGGTGCGATCGCATCCACCAGCCCGTTCGGGCAGACGTAGGTGCCCAGGCGCGCGCCGGCCGCGAGGTGCGCCATCCGGGCCCGCACGCTGTCGACGCAGCGCTGGCAGCTCTGCCCTTCGCGGCGGTGGAACCTCACGCAGGCGTCGACCCAGCCGGCGCGGGCGATGATCTCGCCGTCCGGACCCAGCACGGCGTTGGCCGTGCCGAGCACCTGGCTGAAGCTCTCCATCAGTTCCTGCAGCTTCGGCAGGTCGACCAGTTCGGCGTACTGGGGCGTCGGCGATGCGTCCATCGGGCGTCGACTCTAGACAGAATGTTCCAGTCCGGACAATTCGGTGTTTCGCGCGACACGGCCCGCATGCGTGGTTCGCGGCTGCGGAACGGCGCGCGGGCACATTCTCTTTCATTGCGCAGGCATCCGGGCGGGGGTCTGGTTCAGCGCGGTGGCGTCTTCGCTCGCGCAACGAAGCTCTGCTGCCGAAAGATGCACCCGAGGAACGCAGGCACCGGAGCGCATTCGATGAGCACCCACCGCGAAGCGGGATTCACCCTGGTCGATACGATGATCGCCGTCACCATCGTCGCGGTGCTCGCGACGCTCGCCATTCCCTTCTACCGCGATTATGTCGTGCGGACGCAGGTAGTCGAGGGGCTGACGCTCGCCGCGGGCAGCGCTGACGCGGTCGCCCAGACCTACATGGAGGATGGCGTCTGGCCGGCCGACAACTCCGCTGCAGGCCTCGGCGCGCCCGACGGCTACCAGGGACTCTACGTGACGAGCATCGAGGTGGTCGACGGCTCGGTGCGAATCACCTACGGCGGCCTGGCGAACGCGGTCATCCGCGGCCGGACCCTGACGATCGAGCCCGCCGTCGACGGCGCGGGCGACATTCGCTGGCAATGCGGGGCCGCCGAGTCGCCCGCGCGCCAGATCGCACGCGCGATGAACGGCGGCGACGAGGAGGACGGGTCGACGGAGACGGTCGACGCGAAGTACGTGCCGGACGGCTGTCGTCCCTGAGCGGACGTCGAGGTGATGCACCGCAGCATCTAGAAATTCGCTGGGCCGGCCAGGGCCGTTCACAGGGTGGCAGGCGCGACAGGCGGCCCGTAAGATCCCGGGACGATGCCCAGAGCGACGCGTGAGGTCCGCTCCGTCCCATGACCGAGACCGATCTCCAGCGCGAGGCGCAGGTCGACGAGATCCTGGCGAGCCACGCCGGCCAGCCCGGCGCGCTGCTGCCCATCCTGCACGCGATCCAGGACACGCTCGGCTACGTGCCGCCTGCGCAGGTCGGGCGCATCGCGCAGGCGCTGAACCTCTCGCGCGCCGACGTCCACGGCGTCATCAGCTTCTACCACTACTTCCGTTCCACGCCGCCCGGCCGCCACGTGGTGCAGGTGTGCCGATCGGAGGCCTGCCAGGCCGTGCAGTGCCGGCGCACGGAAGCGCATGCGCGACAGCGGCTGGGCGTCGAATTCGGCGGCACGACTCCCGACGGCACGTTCACGCTCGAGGCGGTGTACTGCCTCGGCAACTGCGCCGCGGGACCGAGCGTCATGATCGACGAGCAGCTCTACGGGCGGGTGACGCCCGAGCGCTTCGACGAGCTCGTCGACGACTGGCGGCGACGCTGATGACCACCCGCCTCTACCTTTCCTGCGATGCGGCCGCCCTGGCACTCGGCGCCGAGGCGACGGCCGAGGCCCTGCGCCGCGCGGCGGCCGGGCAAGGGCGCAACGTCGACCTGCGCCGCGTGGGCTCGCGCGGCATGGTCTGGCTGGAGCCGCTGCTCGAGGTCGTGGACGCGCGCGGCGAGCGCATCGCATACGGACCGGTGACGGCCGCGCAGGTACCCGCGCTGGTCGACGCCGGGCTGTTCGACGCGGGCCCGCATGCCCTGCGGCTCGGGCGGGTCGAGGAGCTTGCGTACTTCGCGCGGCAGGAGCGGCTCACGTTCGCCCGCGTCGGCGTGACCGAGCCGCTCAGCGTCGACGACTACGTCGCGCACGGGGGCTACGAGGGACTGCGGCGGGCGCTGGAGATCGGCGGCGAGGCCGTCGTGCGCGAGGTCCTGGATTCGGGACTGCGCGGCCGCGGCGGCGCGGCTTTCCCGACCGGCATCAAGTGGCAGACGGTGCGCACCCAGACCGCCGACCGCAAGTACGTGGTCTGCAACGCGGACGAAGGCGACTCGGGCACGTTCTCGGACCGCATGCTGATGGAAGGCGATCCCCTCGCGCTGATCGAGGGCATGACGATCGCCGGTGTCGCGGTCGGCGCCACGCGGGGCCATGTGTACGTCCGCTGCGAGTACCCGCACGCGGTGCGCACGCTGCGTGCCGCGATCGAGGCGGCCCGGGCGCGCGGCTACCTCGGCCGCGACGTCTGCGGCAGCGGCCACGCTTTCGATCTCGAGGTACGCGTGGGCGCGGGCGCCTACATCTGCGGCGAGGAAACCTCGCTGCTGGAGAGCATCGAGGGCCGGCGCGCCGAAGTGCGCTACCGGCCGCCGCTGCCGGCAATCCAGGGCCTGTTCGGCCAGCCCACCGTGATCAACAACGCGATCTCGCTCGCCACCGTGCCCACCATCCTCGCGCGGGGCGGCGCCTGGTACCGCGACTACGGCATGGGCCGTTCGCGCGGCACGCTGCCGATCCAGCTCGGCGGCAACCTGCGCCAGGGCGGCCTGGTCGAGAAGGCGTTCGGCGTCACCCTGCGCGAACTGCTGTACGACTTCGGCGGCGGCTCCCTGTCCGGCCGGCCGATCCGCGCCGTGCAGGTGGGCGGCCCGCTCGGCGCCTACCTCCCGGAGTCGCAATTCGACACGCCACTCGACTACGAGGCCTTCACCGCGATCGGCGCGCTGGTCGGGCACGGCGGCATCGTCGCGTTCGACGACACGGTGGACATGGCGCACATGGCCCGCTACGCGATGGAGTTCTGCGCGCTCGAGTCCTGCGGCAAGTGCACGCCGTGCCGCATCGGCTCCACGCGCGGCGTCGAGGTCATCGACCGCATCCTGCGCGGCGAGCGGCGCGCCGCGAACCTCGCCCAGCTCGAGCAGTTGTGCGAGACCCTGCAGCACGGCTCGCTCTGCGGGCTCGGAGGCATGACACCGTTCCCGGTACTGAGCGCGCTCCGGCACTTCCCGGGCGACTTCGCCCGCGACTGACCGGACGAGGGGGAGAGACGATGTACGCGATCAACCGCCAGGACCTAGGCACGCCAGCCGCTGCGGGCGAACCGGTCACCCTGACGATCGACGGCGCGCAGGTCACCGTGCCCTCGGGCACCTCGATCATGCGCGCGGCGGCGCTCGCGGGCGGCCGCATCCCGAAGCTCTGCGCGACCGACACGCTCAAGTCCTTCGGCTCGTGCCGCGTCTGCCTGGTCGAGGTGGACGGCCAGCGGGGCTACCCGGCCTCCTGCACCACGCTGGTCGCGCCCGGGATGAGCGTGCGCACGGACAGCGAGAAGCTCCGCCAGCTGCGCCGGGGCGTCGTCGAGCTGTACGTGTCCGACCACCCGCTCGACTGCGCCGGCTGCCCCGCCGACACGCACTGCGAGCTGCAGGACGTGGCCGCGGCGGTCGGCGTGACGACCAGCCCCTACGGAATCGACGGTGCCGGCCACGGGCAGGCGCCCTGCGACGCCAGCAACCCGTATTTCGAGTTCGACCCCTCGCTGTGCATCGCCTGCTCGCGCTGCGTGCGGGCCTGCGGCGAGGTGCAGGGCACCTTCGCCCTCACCATCGAGGGCCGCGGCTTCGATTCGCGCGTGGTGGCCAGCCAGGACCAGCCCTTCCTCGAGTCGGAATGCGTCTCCTGCGGCGCCTGCGTCGAGTCCTGCCCCACCGCCGCCCTGTCGGAGAAGCCGCTGCGCGCGCTCGGCCGGCCCGAGCGCGCGGTGACCACCACCTGCGCCTATTGCGGCGTCGGCTGTTCCTTCGAGGCCGAGGTGCGCGGCGAGCAGGTGATCCGCATGGCGCCGAGCCGCGACGGCCAGGCCAACCGCGGCCACGCCTGCGTGAAGGGACGCTTTGCCTACGGCTACGCGACCCACGAGGACCGCATCACCACGCCGATGATCCGCCGGCGGACCAGCGACCCGTGGCAGCCCGTGAGCTGGGACGAGGCGTTCGCCTACGCCGCCGGCGAGTTCCGGCGCATCCAGGCGCAGTACGGCCGCCACTCGGTCGGCGGCATCACCTCCTCGCGCTGCACCAACGAGGAGACTTTCCTGGTGCAGAAGCTGGTGCGTGCGGCGCTCGGCACCAACAACGTCGACACCTGCGCACGCGTCTGCCACTCGCCCACCGGGTACGGCCTGAAGCACACGCTCGGCGAATCGGCCGGTACCCAGACCTTCGACTCCGTGCAGCACGCCGACGTGATCTTCGTCATCGGGGCCAATCCGACCGAAGGGCACCCGGTGTTCGGCTCGCGACTAAAGCGCCGACTGCGCGCCGGCGCGCGGCTCATCGTCGCCGACCCGCGCGCCATCGACCTGGTGCGCAGCCCGCACGTGCAGGCCGACTACCACCTCCAGTTGCGTCCCGGGACCAACGTCGCGCTCGTCAACTCGCTCGCCCACGTGGTGGTGACCGAGGGCCTGGTCGACGAGGCCTTCGTGGCGGGACGCTGCGAGCCGGGCCCGTTCCAGAAATGGCGCGCGTTCGTCGCGCAGGAGCGGAACTCGCCCGAAGCGATGGCGGAAGTCACCGGCGTGCCGGCCGAACTGGTGCGCGGCGCGGCCCGCCTGTACGCGACCGGCGGCAATGCGGCGATCTACTACGGGCTCGGGGTGACCGAGCACAGCCAGGGCAGCACGATGGTGCTCGGCATCGCCAACCTCGCGATGGCGACCGGCAACCTCGGCCGCGAGGGCGTGGGCGTCAACCCGCTGCGCGGCCAGAACAACGTGCAGGGGTCCTGCGACATGGGCTCGTTCCCGCACGAGCTCGCCGGGTACCGCCACATATCCGACCCGGCCACCCGCCAGCTGTTCGACGCCGCCTGGGGCGTGACGCTCGAGCCGGAGCCGGGCCTGCGCATCCCCAACATGTTCGAGGCGGCGCTCGACGGCAGCTTCAAGGCCCTGTACGTGCAGGGCGAGGACATGGCCCAGTCCGACCCGAACACGCAGCACGTCACCGCCGCGCTGTCGGCGCTCGAGTGCCTCGTCGTGCAGGACCTGTTCCTGAACGAGACCGCGAAGTACGCGCACGTGTTCTTCCCGGGCGCCTCCTTCCTCGAGAAGGACGGCACGTTCACCAACGCCGAGCGGCGCATCTCCCGCGTGCGCAGGGTCATGCCGCCGCTCGCCGGGCTCGCGGACTGGGAGGTCACGCTCGGCTTCGCACGGGCCCTGGGCTACGCGATGGACTACTCGCACCCGTCCGAGGTGATGGACGAGATCGCCCGCCTCACGCCGACCTTCGCGGGCGTGTCCTACGCCAAGCTGGACCGGCTCGGCAGCCTGCAGTGGCCCTGCAA
The DNA here is from genome assembly GCA_052035645.1 of Pseudomonadota bacterium. Lineage (GTDB taxonomy): Bacteria > Pseudomonadota > Gammaproteobacteria > Steroidobacterales > Steroidobacteraceae > RPQJ01. The sequence continues at coordinate 28,414 of JBPOHK010000022.1, read as the reverse complement.
CGAGTCGGCCCCCGACGGCACGCCGACCATGCACGTCGGGCAGTTCGTGCGCGGCCGGGGCCGCTTCTACGTGACGGAGTACGTGCCGACGCAGGAACGCGTGAACGCCCGCTTCCCGCTGATCCTCACCACCGGGCGCGTGCTCACCCAGTACAACGTGGGAGCCCAGACGCGGCGTACGCCGAATTCGCAGTGGTACGCCGAGGACGTGCTGGAGATCCACCCGCAGGACGCGGAGGACCGCGGCATCGAGACCGGCGAGTGGGTCGGCGTCACGAGTCGCGCGGGCGAGACGGTGCTGCGGGCGGTGGTGACCGAGCGCGTCCAGCCCGGCGTCGTGTACACGACCTTCCATTTCCCGGACTCGGGCGCCAACGTCATCACGACCGAGAACTCCGACTGGGCGACCAACTGCCCGGAGTACAAGGTCACCGCGGTGCAGGCCGTGAAGGTGCAGCGGCCCTCGGACTGGCAGCGACGCTACCGCAAGCGCAACGAGGAGCAGCTCGAACTCGCGCGCGGCGCCCGCCATTCGCGCACGCCGGGCTGAACGGGGCGACGCATGGACATCGAGCGGCTGGTCACGATGGCGAACCAGATCGGCGAGTTCTTCCTGACCGAGGCCGGCGAGGACGGCGCGCCGCAGGAAATCGCCTCGCACATCACGCGGTTCTGGGACCCGCGCATGCGCGCACAGATCATCGAGCACGCCCGGGCGGGCGGCCAGGGCCTCAGCGACGCGGCCCGCCGCGCCGCCCTGCTCCTCAAGCCCGTGGTCGCCGCCGGCTCAGGTGGCGGGTAGCCCGCTCAGCATGCGGGCCGAGCGCAGCGTGTTCGCGAGCAGCATCGCGATGGTCATCGGGCCCACGCCGCCGGGCACGGGCGTGATCGCCGAGGCAACCTGCGCCGCTGCGTCGTAGTCCACGTCCCCCACCAGCCGGTCGCCGACGCGGTTGATGCCGACGTCGATGACGACGGCGCCCGGCCGGATCCAGTCGCCCTTCACGAACTGCGCAATGCCGATGGCGGCGACCACGAGGTCCGCTGCGCGGCAGAAGCCCGGCAGGTCGGTCGTTCGGCTGTGGCAGAGCGTCACCGTCGCATCGGCCCCCTTCGCCGACAGCAGCATGGCCATCGGCTTGCCGACGATGTCGCTGCGGCCGATGACCACCGCATGCCTGCCTGCGGTCTCGATCCCGGAGACCTTCAGCATGCGCATGACCCCGGCCGGCGTGCACGGCAGGAAGCGCGGACGGCCCTGCGACAGCAGGCCGACGTTCTCGGCATGGAAACCGTCCACGTCCTTCGCCGGGTGGATCGCATCGAGCACCGCCGTGGTGTCGAGCCCCCGCGGCAGCGGCAACTGCACGAGGATGCCGTGCACGGCGGGGTCGGCATTCAGGCCGTGCACCAGCGCCATCAGCTCGGCCTGGCCCGTGGTCGCCGGCAGGCGATGCAGCGTGCTCCGGAAGCCGGCCTTCTCGCACGCCACCTGCTTGTTGCGCACGTAGACCGCACTGGCCGGATCGTCGCCGACCAGCACGGCCGCCAGGTGCGGCACCACGCCCTTCTCCTGCAGCAGCCTCCGCGCGCCTTCCGCCGCCTCGGCGCGCGTCTCCTCCGCGATCTTCTTGCCGTCGATCACCCTCGCGGTCATGCCTTCACTCCAGTCGCATTGCGGGGATCCCCCGGTGGATACAGCGGGCTGCCGTCGCGCAGCCGGAAATACGGTGCCGCCGACGGCGGCAGCGGCGTGTGGCCGAGGATGAGGTCGGCGCTCTTCTCGGCCACCATCATCGTCGGTGCGTAGATGTTGCCGTTGGTCACGTACGGGAACGCGCTGGCATCGACCACGCGCAGGCCCTGCACGCCGTGCACGCGCATCGAGCCCGGGTCGAGCACCGCGTCGGGACCCGTGCCCATCTTCGCCGTGCACGAGGGATGCAGCGCCGTCTCCGCGTCCCGACGGACCCAGTCGAGGATCTGTGCATCCGTCTCGACGCCCGGCCCCGGCGAGATCTCGCCGCCGCTGTATCTGGCGAGGGCCGGCTGGCCGAGGATGCGCCTCGCCACACGGATCGCCTCGACCCACTCGCGGCGGTCCTGGTCCGTCGAGAGATAATTGAAGCGCAGCGAGGGATGCTCGAGGGGGTCGGCCGAGCGGATGCGCACCCAGCCGCGGGCGTCCGAATACATCGGGCCGACGTGTACCTGGTAGCCGAGCCCCTCGGCCGGCAGCGTGCCGTCGTAGCGGATCGCCATCGGCAGGAAGTGGAACATCAGGTTGGGATAATCGACGTCCTCGTTGCTGCGGCAGAACCCGCCACCCTCGAAGTGGTTGGTGGCGCCGATGCCCGAGCGCAGGAACAGCCACTGCGCACCCACCAGCAGCCTGCGCGGCCAGCCGATGCCCGGGTCGACGGCCACCGGCTCGCGGCAGGCGTACTGCACGTACACCTCCAGATGGTCCTGCAGGTTGGCGCCGACGCCGGGCAGGTCGGCCACGACCTCGATGCCGAGCGGGCGCAGCAGCGCGGCCGGGCCGACGCCGGAGAGCTGCAGCAGTTGCGGCGTGTTGATGGCGCCGCCGCACAGGATCACCTCGCCGGCGCGTGCCACCTGCGCCGGCCCGCCGTGGCCGCGGTACTCGACCCCCGCCGCGCGCGTCCCCTCGAACACCACGCGGGCGACGTGCGCGCGCGTCACGACCTTGAGGTTCGGTCGCTGCAGCACGGGGTGCAGGTAGGCGCGGGCCGCGCTCAGCCGGCGTCCGCGGTGCACGTTGCGATCGAATTTCGCGAAGCCCTCCTGGCGGTAGCCGTTGACGTCGTCGGTCGGCGGGTAACCCGCCTCGCGCGTCGCCGCGAAGAACGCCTCGAACAGCGGATTGACGGCCGGACCCCGCTCCAGCACCAGGGGCCCGTCCCCGCCTCGCCAGTCGTCTGCGCCGGCGAGGCAGGTCTCCATGCGCCGGAAATAAGGCAGGCAATGGCGATAGTCCCACCGCTCCATGCCGGGATCCTTCGCCCAGCGCTCGTAGTCGAGCGGGTTGCCGCGCTGGAAGATCATGCCGTTGATGCTGCTGGAGCCGCCGAGCACCTTGCCGCGGGCGTGGTACACGCGCCGGTCGTTCATGTGCGGTTCGGGATCGGTCCGGTAGCCCCAGTCGAAGCGCGGGTTGCCGATCGGCATGGACAGCGCCGCCGGCATGTGGATGCGGGGTTCCCAGCGATAATCGAGGCGGCCTGCCTCGAGCACCAGGACCGACGTGCCGGGCACGGCCGTCAGTCGATTGGCGAGCGCGGAACCCGCGGAGCCGCCGCCGACGATGACGAAGTCGTAGTGACGTGCCGCCATGGTCAGTGGATCCTCGCGCCCTGGCGGCGCAGTTCCGCCTGCACGCGGCCCAGGTCGAGGCGCGCGAAGGGCTGGCCCGTGCGCAGGGAGACCGCCGCCGCGACCCCGGCCCCCTGACCGCTCACCGTGCAGCACATCATGTTGCGCACGGCCGCATGCGAGACCTTGTCGCCGCCGATGCACCGGCCGGACACGAGCAGTCCCTCGACGCCGCGCGGCACGAGGGAGCGGTACGGCACGTGGAAGTAGCGGCCGGTCGTCGGCAGGATCAGCAGGCCGTAGCCGTCGATGAATTCCGGGAAGATGCCGATCGAGTCGTCGAAGCGGCCCTGCCCGCGAACGTCGGCCGCGGTGAGGTTGTACAGGGCGTCGACCTTGCGCGTGTCACGGATGCCGAGGGTCATGCCGAAGTTGCGCAGCTTGGCCTGCTCGCAGCCGGGCATGAAGTGCCGCAGCGCCTCGACCGCGTGGATGGCCTGCCGGCGCCCCTCGATCTCACCCCGGGTGAGGTCGTCCGGGTCGGTGCCGTCCGCGGCCAGGAACACGAGGTTGAGGTAGGTGAGGTCGCCCTGGTCGCTCACCGTGCCCCAGGTGCCGGCGAGGGTGGCGAGCGACGCCGGGATCACGCCCGCCGCGACGGCCTGCTTAAAGGGCTTGCGCAGGAACGGCGAGAACAGGTCGTCCTCCTTGCCGCTGGTCTCGATGTTCCACTCGCCGTTGCCGACCCAGTCACGGTAGGTCTGCGGGTCGGCCTTCACGGCGTCGATGAAGCGCTGCTTGTTGACGCCGGTCATCGAGAACATGACCGAGGCCGACATCATCTCCTCGCGGGGCGTCTTGCGCACCGGCGCACCGGCTCGGGCAGCGACGTCGGCGTCGCCCGTCCCGTCGATCACGCGCTGCGCGAGGATCGCCTCGCGCCCGGCCTTGCTCTCGACGACGATGCCGCGGATTGCGCCGTCCTCGACGATCGGCGCGACGAACTGCCGGTGCAGCATCGGATGCACGCCCGCTTCCGCGACCAGCACGTCGGCCACGTGCTTGAACAGTTCGGCGTCGAGCGAGTGGCTGATGGACTGGGGCTCGGGCATGGCCGCACCCATGGCCTTGGCGCGCTCCTCGAATTCCCGCCCGATGCCCTCGCTGTCGACGGTCTGCTCGTGGCGATACCACGCGAAGCCCTCGACGCCGACCTGCGTGATGTTGCCGCCGAAGCAGCCGTAGCGCTCGACCAGGGTCGTGTCGACGCCGGCGCGCGCCGCCGCGAGCGCGGCCGCGAGTCCGCCCGGGCCGCTGCCGACCACCAGCACCTCGGTCTCGTGGACCACGTCGATCTCGCGCGCCGGTTCGAGGATCTTCTTCATGCCGGTCGACCCGCCTCGTGCTTCGCCCGTTCGGCCGCCCAGTCCACCGGCTTCACCTCCGGCACGATCACGAGCCAGGCGACGAGGCCGCACAGCGCCACGGCGCCCGCGACGAGCAACGCGGAAGTGTAATGCCCGCTGCGCTGCACGAGGTATCCGGTCACGACCGGCGCTGACATGCCCGCGACATTGCCGACCGCGTTCTGGATGCCCATCCAGCGGCCCGTGGCCCAGGGCCCGGCGAACGTCTGGGTCACGGACGGGTTCGAGGGGCTGTTGAGCCCGTCGAATACGCCGGTCAGCAGCAGGATGGCCGCGGCCGGCCACAGGCCCGAGACCTGGCTGCTGGCGATCAGGCACAGGCCGACGCCTGCGCTGCTGCACGCGAGCGCCGTCTTGTAGGCGCGGTTGAAGCTGGCGCCGCGGGACACCCAGCGGTCCAGCAGCAGGCCGGCGGCGAGCACGGTCGCGCCGTCGACGACGTAGAACGCGCTGGCGGCCTGCGTCATGCTCTCGAGCGAGAGCCCGCGCTCGTTCACGAGGTAGAGCGGCAGCCACGAGAACACGAAGTAGAAGGCATAGTTGCCGCAGAAGGTGCCGAGCATCCCGCCCCACAGGGCGCGCTGGCGCAGGATGAGCCAGTACGGCGGGTCGTCGCCGGCCGCCGGCGCACGCGGGCCGCCGGCCCGGGGCTGGCGCATCCAGCGGAACCAGAACACGAGCCAGAGCAGCGAAGCCGAGCCCATGACGATGAACATCGCGCGCCAGCCGTGGCGCACCATGATCAGCCCGCCGAGGAAGGTGCCCAGTGCCGGACCGACCACGGCGCCGAACTGCATCACCGCCGTCGCGCGGGCGCGCTGCACCGGGGGCACGTTCCGCGACAGCAGGCTGAGTGCACTCGGGTAGAACGTCGATTCGCCCACGCCCATCGCGAGGCGCAGAGCCACCAGCGCGACGAGGCCGCCGACGAAGCCGGTGAGCGCGGTCGCGAGGCTCCACACGAGGAACCCGCCCGCGAGCACGCGCGCCGGACCGAACCGGTCCGCCAGCCAGCCGCTCACCGGCTGCAGCGGCGCGTATGCCCAGTAGAAAGCAGCGAGCACCCAGCCCATCTCAATGGGCGATAGGCTCAATTCCTTTTCGAGAAGGGGTGCGGCCGTCGCGATGCTGCCGCGATCGACGTAATTGACCAGCAGTGCGGTCGCGAGCAGCGCGACCAGCCCGAGCGGTGCGCGCGCAGCCGCCGACGTGCGATTCATCGGGTCGAGGCCTCCCCCTGCGGAGCGCCGAGTGTAGCGCAAAGGCGCAGGACGACAGGGCCCGTCGCCGTGGCCGGCGCACCCCGCGATGCGACACAATGGGCCGTCCGACGTCCGGACCATGAATAGCGCCAGGGGAAATCGAGATGCGTATCGCCGTCGTCACGGGAGCTGCACAGGGGCTGGGACTGGAGACCGCGACCGTGCTCGCGCGCCAGGGATACCGGGTCGTGCTCACGGACGTGCAGCCGCTCGAGGCGGCCATGGCTCGCCTCGCGGACGAGGGCCTCGAGGCCCACGCCGTGGTCGGCGACGTCGCGTCCGAGGAGTTCGTGGACTCGCTCGCCGCGCGGGTCGCCGCGGATCACGGCGCCGTCGATGCGCTGGTGAACAACGCCGGCGTCAGCCTGATCGAGCCGGCCGAGACCACCAGCACCGCCCAGTGGCGACGCGTCATCGACATCAACCTGCTGGGCCCATTCCTGCTCTGTCGCGCGTTCGGATCGCAGATGCTCGCCCGCGGAACGGGCAGCATCGTCAACGTGGCCTCCATCGCCGGATTGCACGCAGTGATCCATCGCGCGGCCTACAACGCCTCCAAGCACGGACTGGTCGGGCTGACGCGCACGCTGGCCGCCGAGTGGGGCGGGCGCGGCGTGCGGGTCAATGCCGTGTGCCCGGGCTGGATCAAGACGGAAATGGACGCGAAGGACATGGGCACCGGGGCCTACACCGACGACGACATCGTGCGTCGCGTGCCGATGGGCCGCTTTGCGCGTCCGCTCGACGTGGCCTCGGCCATCGCCTACCTCGCCGACCCGGACCTGAGCGGCTTCATCAACGGCGTGACGCTGCCGGTCGACGGCGGCTGGACGGCCGACGCGAGCTGGGACTCGCTGCGCCTGAAGACCCGCTGAAGCGCATTCCGGAGATCCGCGATGAACGCAAAGATCCGACGCGTGCCGCGGCACGCCCTCGCCGCGCTCGCCGCCCTGCTGTGCGCGACGGCACCGTCCGCGCACGCTGCCGACAGCGTGCCGCCCCTGCTCGTGCGCACGCAGGACGGCCTCGTGCGCGGCGTCGACGGCCCCGGCGTGCGCTTCTACAAAGGCATCCCTTTCGCGGCCCCGCCAGTGGGCAGCCTGCGCTTCGAGCCGCCGGCGCCGGTGACGCCGTGGAACGGCGTGCTCGACGCCAGCCAGTACCGCTCGGCTTGCCCGCAGGCGGAACGCTTCGGACTCACCGAGTCCAGTGACGACGAGGACTGCCTGCACCTGAACGTCGCCGTGCCGACCGCGCCTGCTCCCGCGCCGCGTGCCGTGCTGGTGTGGTTCTACGGCGGTGCCTTCGTCGGCGGCAGCACCCGGCTGTACCCGCTCGACCGCCTCGCCCGAGACGGCGACATCGTCGTGGTCTCGGTCAATTACCGGCTGGGCCCGCTGGGATTCATGCCGCACCCGGCGTTCGGCGCGGAGTTCAACGGGTCGTACGCGCTCGAGGACCAGCGCGCCGCGCTGCGCTGGGTGCAGCGGAACATCGCCGCCTTCGGCGGCGACCCCGGCCGCGTGACCATCGGGGGCGTGTCGGCCGGCGCCGCGAGCGTGTGCATGCACCTGTTCACCCCGGAGCGCACCACCGGACTGTTCCACCGGGCGATCATCCAGAGCGCCGGCTGCACCTGGACCATGCGCCCGGTGGCGGAGGCCGCCGAGCGGACGGGCCGTGCCGTCGCGCGACAGGTGGGCTGCGAGGACGACGCCACCGCCCTCGCCTGCCTGCGCGGCAAGACGGCCCGCGAACTCGTGGACGCCGGCACCGTCGTCGCCGGGAACGATCCGCGGGCCTTCGCGCCGAGCTACGGCACCCGGGCCCTGCCACGGCTGGGCGTCGATGCGTTCCGGTCCGGCCGCTACGTGAAGGTCCCGATCCTCAACGGCGGCACGCGCGACGAAATGCGCCTGTACGTCGGCTACGAGGTCGAGGCCGGGGCGAAGTTCAGCGCCGAGGTCTATCGCGAACGACTCGCCGCCCTCTATGGCCCGAAAGCCGATGCGGTGCTCGCGAGATACCCGGCCTCGAACTACTCGTCGATTCCCACGGCGCTCGGCAGCGTGATGTCGGATTTCATGCCGGGCTTCGGCCTCGCGAACTGCCTGTTCCTGCGCACCGCCTGGCTCGCCTCGCGCGAGCAGCCGGTCTACCAGTACGAATTCGCCGACGCGCTGGCGCCGCCGGTCATGAAGGATCCCGGCATCGAGCTGGGCGCGGTGCACACGGCCGAGATGCCGTACTTCTTTCCGGGTTTCTCCAACAAGAGCGTGCTAGACGGTCCGCCACTGGCGCCGCAGTCCGTGCCGCTGGCGGACCAGATGGTGGCGTACTGGAGCGCCTTCGTGCGCACGGGAACACCGGCCGTGCCGGGCCTGCCGCAGTGGGACGCGTTCGACCGGCGCCACGAGACGCTGCGCCTCGAGCCCGGCAAGGTCGGCATGTTCGACGCGGGCGCGGCGCACCAGTGCCCGTTCTGGGAATCGCTCTACCCCGAGCAGCTGGCGCGCTGACGATCAGGCAGCGGTGCGCTGCGGCGCCTGGCGGACGATCCAGTCCATGAAGGCGCGGACGCGCGCGGCCTGCTGGGTCTCGGCGCGACAGATGAGGCCCCAGGCGCCCGGGCAGGTGACCTCGTGCGTGCCCGCGCGCACCAGGCGCCCGGCCGCGAGGTCGTCGTCGGCGAACGGCCCGTTCACCAGCGCCACCGCCCGACCCTCGAGCGCGAACTCGAGCGCCACGGCGAGCGTGTCCACGACCAGCGCGGGCCGCGCCTCGTAGGCGACCTGCGCCGCCTCGCACCACACGTCCCAGTGGCGCGGTTCGCTGTAGATCTCCACCAGCGGCAGTTCCAGGATGGCCGACGGCGTCGGCGCCGGCCCGAGCTTCGCCGCCATGGCCGGGCTGCACACCGGGAACAGCCGGTAGTCGAACAGCGGCACCCAGTGGTACTCCGGGCCCGGCGGCGTCGAGCAGTACACCAGCCCGACGTCGGCGATGGAATCGTCGAAGTTCCAGTCGAAGGCGCAGGTGCTGAGCTGGATGCGGATGTCGGGGTGCCGCGCGACGAACTCCGGCAGCTTGCGCGCCAGCCACTTGATCGAGGCCGTGACATAGGTCTGCACGCGCAGCGGCGTGCCCGCACGGGTGCGGCGCACGCTCTCGGCGCCCTCGATCAGGGCCTCCAGCGCGAGGCGTACGTGCCGGTAGAACAGCCGGCCTTCCTCGGTGGGCACCAGCGCCCGGCCGGTGCGCGAGAACAGCGGCACGCCGAGATCCTGCTCGAGGACCTGGATCTGGTAGCTCACGGCCGGATGCGTGAGGCACAGTTCCTCCGCGGCCTCGCGCACGCTCTCGCGCCGCGTCGTCGCCTCGAAGCCCTTCAGGGCGTTGAGCGGCGGCAACTTGCGGAGGTCGATCTTCTTGCTCAAGCGGACTCCGGCTCAGGGCAGGAGCACGATCTTGCCCGTATGCGCCTTGTTTAGGAAGGCAGCCTGGGCCTCGGCGATCCGCCCGAGCGGCCAGGTGGCGCTGACGACCGGCCCGATCTCGCCGCGCTCGACATAACGCACGAGGTTTGCGAACACGCCGGGCGGCGTGACGGTGCAGCCGAGCAGGCACAGGTCCTTCAGGTAGAGCGTGCGCAGGTCGAGCGGCACGACGGGCCCGGCGATGGCGCCGGCCACCGCGTAACGCCCGCCGCGCCGGAGCACCTCGAGCAGCGCCCCGAAGCACCCGCCGCCCACGACGTCGACCACCACGTCGACGGACTGCGCGCCCAGCGCGCCCGGCAGGTCGTCCTCGCGGTCGAGCACGCGCGCGGCGCCGAGCCGGGCCACCTCGCCCGCCTTCGCGGCCCGCGCCACCGCGATCACGCGTGCACCGCGGCGACGCGCCAGTTGCACGGCCGCCGAGCCGACGCCGCCCGAGGCGCCGGTCACCAGGACCGTCTCGCCGGCGGCCAGTCCGGCCCGCTCCAGCATGTTCTCCGCCGCGCCGTACGCGCACGGCAGCGAGGCGAGTTCGACGTCGGACCAGCCGCACCGGACGCGCAGCGCATTCGCGGACGGCACCGCGACGTACTCGGCGAAGCCGCCGTCGCAGTCGGCGCCGAGATAGCGTGCCGCGAACTCCCCGCCACCGGGTTCGCGCAGGACCGGATCGACGAGCACCCGCTCGCCGATCCGCGCCGGGTCGACACCGGGCCCGACCGCGGCCACCCGGCCGCACACGTCGGCACCCTGGATGCGCGGGAACCGCAACGGGCTGCCCGTCCAGCCTCCGTCCTGCGCGGCCGTCGTCGCCGCGCCCGCGGCCACGTCGGTGGCATCGGTCACCGACTTCGAATACCAGCCGACGCGCGTATTGACGTCGGTGTTGTTGAGGCCCGCCGCCAGCACGCGCAGCAGCACCTCGCCGGCGCCGGGACTCGGCACCGGCACGTCGTCCCGGCAATCGAGCTGCTCGAATCCACCGTGCCCGCGCAGCAGCACGGCCCTCATCGTGAGGGGCACCGCCGGCACGCTCACGACCACTCGTCCCTGCGGTAGCCCTCGCCCGGGATCGCGTAGTAGTCGCCCTTGCTCGCGCAGAAGATGTGACCCTCGGTGCGCAGGCCCGTCGGCCCGTCGATGCTGCCCGCGGCGATCGAGATGTCGGGGCGTCCGTCCATGCTCCAGAACAGCACCGAACCGCACTGTCCGCAGAAGCCGCGCTGCGCCTCTGCGGAGGATCGGTACCACCTGAGGCCCTCGTCGCGCAGCAGCCGGAACCGGTCGCGTGGCGCGCTCGTCGCTGCCATGAAATGGCCGGTCTGCTTGCGACACTGGTGGCAGTGGCAGGCGATGACGCTGCGCAGCGGACCACGCACCTCGTAGACGACTGCCCCGCACAGGCAGGAGCCCCGATGCAGGGGGCCGCTCATGCCGTCCTGCGCTCGCGGCGGTGCCGGGCGCGACCGGCCCGCTCGCCCGGCTGCTCGACGAACAGGTCGGCGAGCTGCTCGATCATCGCGGGACCGAGCTGGTCCACGCCCGGGATCGCCACCGCCCGCGCGTAGAAATCGGTGACGTCGTGACCGATGCCGATCGCCACCAGCTCGACGGGCGAGCGGGTCTCGATCCACTTCACCACGTTGCGCAGGTGCTGCTCGAGATAGCCGCCCGGGTTCGCGGACAGCGTCGCCTCGTCGAGCGGCACGCCGTCCGAGATCACCATCAGGATGCGCCGCTGCTCGGGCCGGCGCAGCAGGCGTTCGTGCGCCCACAGCAGCGCCTCGCCGTCGATGTTGTCCTTGAGCAGGTCCTCCCGCAGCATGATGCCGAGGTCGCGCCGGGCCCGGCGCCACGGCACGTCGGCAGCCTTGTAGACGATGTATCGCAGGTCGCTCAGCCGGCCCGGGCCGGCCGGGCGACCCGCCGCGAGCCAGTCCTCGCGCGACTGCCCGCCGCTCCACTCCCGGGTCGTGAAGCCGAGGATCTCCACCTTGACGCCGCAGCGCTCCAGGGTCCGCGCCAGCAACTCCGCGCACAGCGCGGCGACGCGGATCGGCCGGCCGCGCATCGAACCGGAGTTGTCGAGCAGCACGGTGACGACGGTGTCCTTGAATTCGGCGTCGGTCTCCTCGCGAAAGGCCAGCGGCGCGAGCGGGTCGGTGACCACGCGCGAGAGCCGCGCGGCATCAAGAACGCCCTCCTCGAGGTCGAACCGCCAGCGGCGCGTCTGGGTCGCCAGCAGCAGGCGCTCGAGACGGATCGCGAGCCGCGCCACGGCCGGCTGCAGCAGCCGCGACTCGCGGTCGAGATCCGCGCGCAGCGTCGCCCGTTCCTGCTCGTCGCAAAGGTCGCCCGGCGCGACGATCTGGTCGTGGGCACGGGTGTAGACCTTGTAATGACGGTTCGGATGATCCGAGTCGTCCGCGAGCAGTTCACGGCGCAGCCTCGCGCCGGTCGCGTTCTTCTCCTCCGTCCGCCCGGCCTCCTCCTGCCCGAGCCGCGAGCCGACCTTCTCCCCCTCGCTCAGTTCCGGGGCGTCCAGTTCGAGCGTGCCGGCCTCGCTGCGCACCTGCGCCTGCACGTCGCCGGTCGCCTGCGCCATGCCGGGCGTCAGCGACTGCGGCGGGGTCGTCGCCACGCGACGACGATCATCCGCCTCGCCGATCTCGAAGCCGAGGTCGAGCCCGCGCACGACGTCGTGCACGGCGAAGGCGAAACCCTGCTGGTCCTCGATGCGGGACGGCAGCGTCCGGAGCGCCGCGCCGAGCCGGCGCTCGAGGTCGTCGCGCCAGCGGGTCATCAGGTCGGCGGCGGCCGGCGGCGGCGCCTCACCCGTCAGGCGTTCGCGCACGAGCAGCGCCAGTGCCTGCGCCATGGGGGCCAGCCGCGGGCCCTGGCCCGTCGCCGTCCCCTTGCGGGTCAGCGCTTCGACCAGCATCGCCTCGAGGTTGCCGGCGACCCCCGGCAGCACCCGGGCACCGATTGCCTGGCAGCGCACGTCCTCCAGCGCGTCGTAGACCTCGCGCGCGCGCGCACCGGCCGGGCGGAACCTGCCGTGCAGCACCGGGTCATGGTAGGCGCGGCGCAGGGCCTGCCGGTCCGCAAGGCCGCGGATGCGCGCCGCCTCGGCCGGGCCGAGTTCGATCGGCAGCGGCGGCAGCCGGACGCGCTCGTCGCCCGGCGACGGCAGGGCCGTGCCGAACGTCACTTCGACGTCGACGACGCCGGCGAGCGCCCGCGTCGCCTCCCGCAGCGCCCGCTCCGCGCGCTCGAGCGACGATGCGCGGTCGCGCGGCGCCATGGGTCAGACGACCTTCACCCGCGCGATCGACTCCGGCAGCTCGGCGGCGAAGGCACGCTGGAAGAACTCGGCGACCGTGGCGCGTTCCAGCTCGTCGCACTTGTTGAGGAACGTGACCCGGAAAGCCAGCCCGACGTCGCCGAAGATCTCGGCATTCTCCGCCCAGGTGATGACCGTGCGCGGGCTCATGACGGTCGAGATGTCCCCGTTCATGAACGCGTTGCGCGTCATGTCGGCCACCCGCACCATCGCCATGATCGTGCGCCGGCCGGCCTCGGTGTCGCAGGCCGGGACCTTGGCGAGCACGATCGCAGCCTCGGCGTCGTGGTCGAGGTAGTTCAGGGTCGTGACGATCGACCAGCGATCCATCTGGCCCTGGTTGATCTGCTGCGTGCCGTGGTAGAGGCCGCTGCTGTCCCCGAGGCCCACGGTGTTCGTGGTCGCGAACAGGCGGAAATACGGGTTCGGGCTGATGATGCGGTTCTGGTCCAGCAGCGTGAGCTTGCCGCTCGCCTCGAGCACGCGCTGGATCACGAACATGACGTCGGGCCGGCCGGCGTCGTACTCGTCGAACACCAGCGCGATCGGCCGCTGCAGCGCCCAGGGCAGGAGGCCCTCGCGGAACTCGGTGACCTGCCGGCCGTCCTGCAGCACGATGGCGTCGCGGCCGACGAGGTCGATGCGGCTCACGTGCCCGTCGAGGTTGATGCGGATCAGCGGCCAGTTGAGCCGGGCGGCCACCTGCTCGACGTGGGTCGACTTGCCGGTGCCGTGGTAGCCCTGCACCATCACGCGCCGGTTGTGGCGGAAGCCGGCCAGGATCGCGAGCGCCGTGTCCGGGTCGAACCGGTAGCTCTCGTCGATCGCGGGGACGTACTCGCCGCGGCGCGAGAACGCCGGTACCTGCAGGTCGCTCTCGATGCCGAACACCCGCGCGGACACCACGGTGTCCGGCACGAGCCCCATGAGTTCCTCGGCGCCGGTCATGCGTTCATCCCAGGTGAACCCACGCGGACTTCGTCTGCGTGTAGTTGAGCAGGCCCTCGAGGCACTTGTCGCCGCCCTGCCCCGACTGCTTGTGCCCGAGGAACGGCGAGGTCGGGTCGCCGTGGTCGTAGCAGTTCACGTACAGCGTGCCGGCCTCGAGGCTGCGCACGGCGAGGTGCGCCTTGTTCAGGTTCGACGTCCACACCGACGCGGCGAGCCCGTAGACGCTGTCGTTGGCCACCGCGAGCGCGTGCTCGAGGCCGTCGACCTCGATCAGCGCCGCCACCGGGCCGAAGATCTCCTCGCGGGCGATGCACATGTCGTTGCGCACCGAGGCGAACAGCGTCGGGTTGACGTAATAGCCGGGCCGGTTCGGGCGGTCGCCGCCGAACACCAGCCGCGCGCCCTCCTCGCGGCCCTTCGCGACGTAGCCCAGCACGCGCTCGTGCTGCCTGTGCGTGACCAGCGGCCCCATGCTGGTGTCGGGGTCGAGCGGGTCGCCCGGCACGAAGGCGTTGCGCCCCCGCTCGACGAACTTCTCGGTGAACGCCGGCACCAGCGGCTTGTCCACGAGCAGGCGCGAGCCCGCACTGCACACTTCGCCCATCACGCCGAAGATGCCGTTGATCGCGTAGGTCACCGCGCGGTCGAGATCCTCGAGGTCGGCGAGGAAGATCTGCGGCGACTTCCCGCCGCACTCGAGGCTGACCCGCTTCATGTTCGACTGGCCGGCGTACACCAGCATCTTCTTGCCGGTCACCGTCGAGCCGGTGAAGGAGATCTTCGCCACGTCCGGGTGCAGCGCGAGCGGCGCGCCGGCCTCGGCCCCGAACCCGTTGACGACGTTGAACACGCCCGGCGGCGCGCCGGCTTCGACGAACAGTTCGGCGAGCAGCAGCGCCGACAGCGGCGCCTGCTCGGCCGGCTTGAGTACGACGGTGTTGCCGGCGGCGAGCGCCGGGGCGATCTTCCACGCGATCTGCATCAGCGGGTAGTTCCAAGGAGTGATGCAACCGACCACGCCGAGCGGTTCGCGCAGCGTGTAATGGAACGCGTCCGCCGCCGTGGCAGTGACGGTGCCTTCCACCTTGTCGCTGAGCTCGGCGAAATACCGGAAGGTGAGCGAGGACTGCGGCACGTCCACGCCGACCATGTCCCGCACGGGCTTGCCCATGCACAGCGTGTCGAGCAGGACGAACTGCGCCGCGTGGCGATCGATGAGATCCGCCAGGCGGTTGAGCACGCCGAGGCGATCGCGCGGCGCCATGCGCCGCCAGCGGCCGTCCCGGTGTGCGGCGAGAGCATTTCGCACCGCGGCATCCACGTCGGCGGCCTGTCCGGACGCCACCTCGCACAGCGGCTGCTCGGTCGCCGGGTTGACGACGGTGAAGCGCGGCCCCGTGCCCTCGACGTGCCTGCCGTCGATGAAGTGACCGGTCGGGTAGCGTAGCGTGGAGGCCAGCGACTGCCACTCGGCGCGGGTCTGCGGAAGCGTCATGGTTCACCTCGATGTCGCCGGCCGCGGAACAGCGGACCGGCCGGCAATTCTAAGCGACGGAAGCCCGGCTTCGCGCCTGTGCCGGCCCGGGAGATCTTTTCCCGGTTGGTAGATAAATCTTTGGGCATCCGGCCCGCCGGATATGACAGTCTAGCGCCCGCCCGGGCCCCGTTCGAACCGTCCGGACGCAGCAACGGAGTCGCCAGTGACCGATCATCCGACCCCGGGACGCCGACCTTCCGGCCGAGATGCCCGCCGGGCGCAGCGCGCCGGCCCCCTGCCCGACCACCTCCGCCCGGTCCGCCCCGGCATGGAGGCCGGCCGCTACCAGCCATTGACGCCGGACGACATCCAGCAGATCCACCGCACGGCCCTCCGGCTGCTGGCCGAAGTCGGCCTCGCCGACGCCCCCGAGAGCGGCGTCGAGATCCTGACCCGGGCCGGCTGCACGCAGAGCGAGCACGGTCGACTGCTGTTCCCGGCGGCGCTGGTCGAGGACACGCTCGCCAAGGCGGCGCGGCGCTTCGTGCTGCATGGGCAGGATCCGCGCCACGACCTCGAGCCCTGGGGCAAGCGCACCTACTTCGGCACGGCCGGCGCGGCCGTGAACATGGTCGACGCGCGCGGTCACTACCGCGAATCGACGATCCGCGACCTCTACGACATCGGGCGCATCGTGGACGTGATGGAGCACATCCACTTCTTCCAGCGTGCCGTGGTGCCGCGCGACATCCCCGACCCGTTCGAGATGGACTTCAACACCTGCTACGCGGCGGTCTCGAGCACGACCAAGCACGTGGGCAGCAGCTGGGTGCAGCCCGAGCACGTCACCGCGTCGCTCGAAATGCTGCACGCCATCGCGGGCGGCGAGAAGCAGTGGCGAGAGCGTCCGTTCGTCAGCCAGTCGAACTGCTTCGTCGTGCCGCCGATGAAGTTCGCGACCGACGCCTGCCGCTGCCTCGAAGTGGCCGTCCGCGGCGGCATGCCGATCCTGCTGCTGTCGGCCGGACAGGCCGGGGCCACGGCGCCCGCGGCGCTGGCCGGCGCACTGGCCCAGGAAGTCGCGGAGGTGCTGGCGGGCCTCGTGTACGTCAACGCGATTCGTCCCGGGCACCCGGCGATCTTCGGCACCTGGTGCTTCGTCTCCGACCTGCGCACCGGCGCGATGTCGGGCGGCAGCCCCGAGCAGGCGCTGCTGTCGGCCGCCGCCGGCCAGATGGCGCACTACTACGACCTCACCGGCGGCACGGCATCGGGAATGACGGACTCGAAGGTGCCGGACGGCCAGGCCGGTGCCGAGAAGGCGCTCAACCACGCGCTCGTCGGCAATGCCGGCGCGAACCTGATCTACGAGTCGGCCGGCATGCATGCCAGCCTGCTCGGTTACTCGCTCGAGAGCCTGATCATCGACAACGACATCATCGGCGCCGCGCAGCGCACGATCAAAGGCATCGAGGTGAACGAGGAGCGGCTGTCCTTCGAGACCATCCGCGACGTGTGCCTCAACGGCCCCGGCCACTTCCTCGGCAGCGACCAGACCCTGCAGCTGATGCAGACCGAATACCTGTACCCGGGCGTGGGCGATCGCAAGAGCCCGAACGAGTGGGCCGACCAGGGCTCGCTCGACGTCGCCGCCCGCGCCGAGCAGAAGGTGCACGAGATCCTCGGCTCGCATTACCCCGCGCACGTCGCCGAGGCGGTCGATGCGGAGATCCGCCGCCGCTGGCCGGTGAAGCTGCCGCGCGAGCAGATGCTCCCCGCCGTCGACGCCGCCCGGCGCAATCGCGCCTGACGAGTCCCGCCACCATGGCCCTGCCGAAACATGCGAACGTGGTCATCGTCGGCGGCGGCGTCGCCGGCTGCTCCATCGCCTACCACCTGACGAAGATCGGCATCACCGATGTCGTCCTGCTCGAGCGCAAGCAGCTCACCTGCGGCACCACCTGGCACGCAGCGGGCCTGGTGGGCCAGCTGCGCGCCACGCGCAACCTGACCGAACTCGCCAAGTACACCGCCGACCTGTACCACGCGCTCGAAGCCGAGACCGGCCAGGCCACCGGCTTCAAGCAGAACGGCTCCATCAGCGTCGCGAAGACGGCGGCACGGCTCGAGGAGCTGAAGCGCGGCGCCTCGATGGGCAAGACCTTCGGCCTGCGCATCGACGAGCTGACTCCCGGCGAGATCAAGGAACGCTGGCCGCTGCTCGAGACCGGCGACCTCGTCGGCGGCATCTTCCTGCCGGGCGACGGCCAGACCAACCCGATCGACACCACGCAGGCGCTCGCCAAGGGCGCCAGGCAGCGCGGCGCGAAGATTTTCGAGAACACGAAGGTCACGCGCATCCGGGTCGAGAACGGCCGGGCGACCGGTGTCGAACTCGAGGACGGTTTCATCGCCGCCGACACCGTGGTGCTGTGCGCGGGCATGTGGTCGCACCGCCTCGCCGCGGACGTCGGCGTCGCCGTGCCGCTGCACGCCGCCGAGCACTTCTACATCGTCACCGAGCCGATCGCCGAGGTGCCGCGCAACCTCCCGGTGCTGCGCGTGCAGGACGAGTGTGCGTACTACAAGGAAGACGCCGGCAAGCTGCTGATGGGCTGCTTCGAGCCGGTGGCCAAGCCCTGGGGCATGCACGGCATCCCCGAGGACTTCTGCTTCGATTCGCTGCCCGAGGATTACGACCACTTCGAGCCGATCCTCGGCGCCGCGACGAAGCGCGTGCCGGTGCTCGCGAACGCGGGCATTCAGCTGTTCTTCAACGGCCCCGAGAGCTTCACGCCGGACGACCGCTACTACATCGGCGAAGCGCCGGAAGTGAAGAACCTGTTCGTCGCGACGGGCTTCAATTCGGTGGGCATCGCGGCGAGCGGCGGCGTGGGCAAGGTGGTGGCGGACTGGATCCGCGACCGGCGGCCGCCGATGGACCTCGCCGACGTCGACGTCCGGCGAGTCATGCCCTTCCAGGCCAACCGGCGTTACCTGCACGACCGCACGGTCGAGACGCTGGGCCTGCTCTACGCGATGCACTGGCCCTACTACCAGTTCCAGACGGCTCGCGGCGCGCGGCGCACGCCGTTGCACGATCGCCTCGTGGCGGCCGGCGCGTGCATGGGCGAGACCGCGGGCTGGGAGCGGCCAAACTGGTATGCGGCGCCCGGCTCGAGCCCGGCGTACGAGTATTCCTATGGCCGGCAGAACTGGTTCGACGCCTGCCGCGCCGAATGCGAGGCCGTGCGCGATGCGGTCGGGCTCTTCGACCAGACCTGCTTCGCCAAATTCCTGGTGCAGGGGCCGGACGCCTGCGAGATCCTGAATCGCCTGTCGACCGCGAACGTCGACGTGCCGGCCGGTCGCATCGTCTACACGCAATGGCTGAACGAGCGCGGGGGCATCGAGGCCGACCTGACGATCACCCGCCTCGGTCCGCAGGAATACATGGTGGTCACCTCGGCCATCTGCCAGACGCGCGACTTCGCGTGGCTGAAGAAGGCGATCGAGGCACACCCCGACGCGCGCTGCTGGGCCACCGACGTGACCGCCGGCATCGCCATGCTCGGCGTGATGGGCCCGCGCAGTCGCGACCTGCTGCAGACGCTTTCGGGTGCCGACCTCTCGAACGACGCACATCCCTTCGGCTGGTCGCGCGAGATCGAGATCGGCTACGCGAAGGTCCGCGCGAGCCGCATCACCTACGTCGGCGAACTCGGCTGGGAGCTGTACTTCCCGGCGGAGCATTGCCTCGATGTCTACGAGCGGATCCTGGAGGCGGGCCAGCCGCTGGGGCTGCGCCACGCGGGCTATCACGCGATGGGCGCCTGCCGCGTCGAGAAGGGCTACAGGCACTGGAGCCATGACATCGGCGATGAAGACACGCCGCTCGAGTCGGGCCTCGGCTTCACCTGCGCGTGGGACAAGCCGGGCGGCTTCGTGGGACGCGAGGCGGTGCTGGCGCAGAAGACCGCCGGCCCGCTCAGGAAGCGACTCGTGCAGGTGATGCTGGAAGATGCCTCGGCATCGGCACCCCTGCTCTACCACGAGGAACCGATCCTGCGGGACGGCGTGATCGTCGGCTCCATCCGCTCGGGCGCCTGGGGCCACCGCCTCGGCCGGTCGATCGGCATGGGGTACGTGGGCTGCGAAGCCGGCGTCACGCCCGAGTGGCTGGCGAGCGGCCGGTGGGAAGTCGAAGTCGCGTGCCGGCCCTATGCCGCACGCGTCCAGCTGCAGCCGTGGTACGACCCCGGCAACCAGCGCATCAGGAGTTGAACCCCGTATGAAGACGCATGCCCGGGTAGTCGTGATCGGCGGCGGCGCCGTCGGCTGCAGCGCCCTCTACCACCTCACGCAACTCGGCATCACGGACGCGGTGCTGCTCGAGCGCGACGAGCTGACGGCCGGCTCCACCTGGCACGCGGCGGGCAACTGCCCGAACTTCTCGACATCGTGGAACGTGATCAAGCTGCAGCGGCACAGCACGAAGCTGTACGCGGGCCTGGCCGAGAAGGTCGGCTACGACATCAACTACCACATCACCGGCAGCGTGCGCCTCGCCCACACGCGCGACCGGCTCGACGAATTCAAGCATGTCCTATCGCAGGCGCGCGCGCAGGGCATCGAGTTCGAACTGCTCACGCCGGACGAAATCCGCCGGAAGCATCCGTTCGTCGAGACCCACGACATCCTTGCCGGCCTCTACGACCCCTACGACGGCGACATCGACCCGGCGCAGCTGACGCAGGCGCTCGCCAAGGGCGCGCGGGATGCCGGCGCTGTGATCCACCGCAACACGAAGGTCAACTCGATCCAGCGCACGCCGTCCGGCGAGTGGCGCGTCGAGACCAACAAGGGAACCATCACCTGCGAGAAGGTGATCAACGCCGCGGGCTATCGTGGCGGTGAAGTGGCCGCGATGGTCGGCGTGTACCTGCCCATCGTCACCCTCGCCCACCAGTACTTGATCACCGAGGACATCCCGGCCCTGGTCGAGCGCGGCCCCGCGCGCCTGCCGCTGCTGCGCGACCCGGACGTCAGCTACTACATGCGCCAGGAACGCCACGGCCTGATCCTCGGACCGTACGAATGGGGCGTGAAGGCACACTGGCTCGACAGGATTCCCGACGAGTTCGCGCACCAGCTGTTCGACGACGACCTCGGCCGGCTCGAGAAGTACATCGAGGCGGCGTACGAGCGCGTGCCGATCCTCGGCAGCGCCGGCGTCAAGCGCGTGATCAACGGCCCGATCCCCTATGCGCCCGATGGCAACCCGCTGATGGGCCCGCAGCCGGGGCTGCCGGGTTTCTATCACGCGTGCGCGTTCACCTTCGGCATCGCGCAGGCCGGCGGCGCGGGCAAGATCATCGCGGAGTGGGTCGCGAACGGCGAGCCGGAGTGGGACGTGTGGCCGCTCGATTCTCGGCGCTATCTCGACTACGCGAACGACAAGTTCGTGCTCGCCAAGGCGCTCGAGACCTACCAGCACGAGTACGGCATCGGCTACCCGGCCGAGGAACGCCCGGCCGGTCGCCCCGCGAAAGCGTCGCCCGCCAACCTGCGGCTGGCGGCCAAGGGTGCGAAGTTTGGCGCCCGCGGCGGCTGGGAGCGCGCGGTGTACTTCCCTCGGCCCGGGGATCCGACGGAGCCGGAGTGCTCGTTCCGCCGTCCCGCGTGGCATGCGGCGATCGCCCGCGAATGCGAAGCGGCGCACCAGCGCGTCGCCGTGCTCGACCTGCCGGGGTTCACCAAGTTCGAAGTGACCGGACCGGGCGCGCCGGCGTGGCTCGACCACATGGTGGCCGGCGTGGTTCCGAAGCCCGGGCGAACGGCGCTGAATTATTTCCTCAACGAGCGCGGCGGCATCGTCACCGAGATGACGCTGACGAACCTCGGCGAGGGACGCTACTGGCTGATCAGCGCCGCCGCGGGCGAGAAGCACGACGAACACTGGCTGCGCGAGCACCTGCCGGCCGACGGCTCGGTGCGCATCGAGAACGTCTCGGCGCGTTACGGCTCGCTGATCGTGGTGGGCCCGAAGTCGCGCGAGTTGCTGGCGAAGCTGACGCCGGCGAACCTCTCGAACGAGGCGTTTCCCTGGCTGGCCGTACGCACCATCGACGTCGGCTACACGAAGGCGATCGCGCTGCGCGTGAACTACGTGGGCGAGCTGGGCTGGGAACTGCACGTGCCCGTCGAGCATGTCCTCTCGGTGTACGACCTGATCTGGGCCGCCGGTGAACCGCTCGGCATCCACGACTACGGCCTGTACGCGATGGACAGCCTGCGCCTCGAGAAGTGCTATCGCTCGTGGAAGGCGGATCTCACCACCGAGTACACGCCGTTCATGGCGTCGCTCGACCGCTTCGTGAAGCTCGACAAGCCGGGCGGCTTCATCGGCCAGGCGGCGCTGCGCAAGAAAGCGGCGCGCGGTCCCGCGGAGCGCTTCGTACCGCTGATCGTGGACGCAGGTGACGCCGATGCCGCGGCTGTCTCGATCGTGTACGACGGCGATCGGCAGGTGGGGCTCGTGACGTCCGGTGGCTACGGCTACCGGCTCAGGCAGAGCATCGCGCTGGCCTACGTGCGCACGGACGTCGCCGTGCCCGGCAAGGAACTGCAGGTCGAAATCCTCGGCGAGCGTCGTCGCGCCGTCGTCGGCCGCGAACCGCTCTTCGACCCCGACAACACCCGCCTGAAGAATTAGGGGACACTCACTATTTTTTCGGAGCGGGGACAGTCCTCGCTGAAAAAAATAGTGAGTGTCCCCTATTCTCTGGCGACCTCGGCGAGCAGTTCGACCACGTAGCGGCTGAACGAACGCCACACCTCGACGTGGAAGGTCTCTGGCGCCGTGCGCCAGAGCACGATCTCGGCCTTGGCGAACACGGTGCGCGTGCACATCCCGACCGGGAAGGCCTCGAGGTGCAGAGGCAACGGGCATTGCGATTCGAGCAGCCACGCCGCGCGCTCGCCCCGCACCTCGAACGCCACCTGCCGATGGCTCACGTCCACCAGCGAATGCGGCTCACCGTCCAGCGCGGCGGCAATGTCCGCAGCTATCGCGGCGCCCTCGCCATCCGGGGCGAGCAGCAGGAACTCGTCGGGCCCCAGCCACAATGCGTGGCGCTCACCGGCGCTGGCCGCACGACAAGCCGCGGCGGGCAGCACGACGCCGAACGCGCGGCCGGCCGCCGCCTGCGCGACCGAACCGCCCCGGAAGATGAAGCGCGTCAGCGGGCCGCGCTCGCGCAGCCACGGCGCGGCTGCGAAGGTGACGCCCTGGCGGGGAGCGACTTCAGCCATGGAGACGCTTCCCCTCCGGGTCGTAGAACACCGTCGAGGTCACGGTGACCTCGATGTCGCGGCCGGGCATCGGCACGTAGAGCTTCTGGCCGACGCGCGCGCGCCCGCCGCTCACCAGCCCCAGCGCAATGGAGCGGCCGAGCGAGGCGCTCTCGTAGGATGAGGTGACGTGCCCGATGAGCTTCATGGGCACCGGCTGGCCGGGCGACTCGACGATTTGCGCGCCCTCCTCCAGCACCGTGCCGGCATCGGCGGTGAGCAACCCCACCAGTTGCTTGCGATCCGGGCGGCGCATCT
Organism: Pseudomonadota bacterium; assembly: GCA_052035645.1. Classification (GTDB taxonomy): domain Bacteria; phylum Pseudomonadota; class Gammaproteobacteria; order Steroidobacterales; family Steroidobacteraceae; genus RPQJ01. The sequence goes on along the minus strand of JBPOHK010000022.1, from coordinate 5,510 downwards.
CGGCGCGCTCCAGGGAGCGCTTGCCGACGAAGTCCTTCTTCGCCTTGCCGATGGCCCAGGCGACACCCGCATCGTCCGGCGTCACCGTGCCGTCCGTCTCCTGCCCGACGATGATGTATCCCTTCTCGGCCCGCAGCACGTGCATCGTCTCGGTGCCGTACGGCGTGATGCCGAAGCGCTGTCCCGACGCATGGACGGCTTCCCAGACGGCCCGGCCGTAGTCGGCCGGCACGTTGACCTCGAAGCCCAGCTCGCCGGTGAAGCTGACCCGGAACAGGCGCATCGGCACGCCGCAGATCCGGCCTTCGGTCACTGCCAGGTGCGGCAGCGCCGCGGCCGAGATGTCGCAGTCGCTCAGCAGCGGCTCGAGCACCTCGCGGGCCTTCGGGCCCTGCACCGCCACGACCGACCACTGCTCCGTCGTCGAAGTGATCCACACCTTCAGGTCCGGCCACTCCGTCTGCAGGTAATCCTCCATGAACGCAAAGACCCGCGCCGCGCCGCCGGTCGTCGTCGTGACGTGAAAGCGATCGGGCGCCACGCGCGCGATCACGCCGTCGTCGTACACGAACCCGTCCTCGCGCAGCAGGATGCCGTAGCGCGAGCGGCCGACCGCGAGGTTCGCGAAGTTGTTCACGTACATGCGCGACAGGAACTCGCCTGCATCGGTACCGACGACCTCGATCTTGCCCAGCGTCGAAGCATCGAACATGCCGACGCCCGAGCGCACCGCCAGGCATTCACGCTTGACCGCCGCGTGCATGTCCTCGCCCGGCCTCGGAAAGTAGCGTGCGCGCTTCCACTGCCCGACGTCCTCGAACACGGCGCCCTGCGCCACGGCCCAGTCGTGCGTCGGCGTCGTGCGCACGGGATCGAACAGGTCCCCGCGGTCGTAGCCGGCGAGGATGCCGAAGGTGACCGGCGTGAACGGCATGCGGAAGGTCGTGAGGCCGACCTGCGGTACCTGGCGACCCATGTCCTGCGCGACGATCGCCAGCGCATTGAGGTTCGACAGCTTGCCCTGGTCGGTGGCCATGCCGGTCGTCGTGTAGCGCTTGATGTGCTCGATCGACTCGAAGCCCTCGCGCCGCGCGAGGGCGAGGTCCTTGGTCGTCACGTCGTGCTGGAAGTCGACGAACGCCCCCCTGCGCGGCTTGCCGCCCGGTTGCGGCAGCGCGCCCGGCGCGCCGAGCATGCTGAAATCACGCGCCGCGACCCGATACTGTCGCGCGTCCCCGCCGCGCTTCGCTGCCGCCAGCCCCGCCTGCGAGCCGTCGTGCAGCGCATTGGCGAGGCCGTCGACGCCGCGAGAGGCGCCCGCCGAGCGCTCACGTTCGGCCGATTGCCCGGGGAGGAAGGCCTGACGGTCCGCGTCCCACGCGAGTTTGCCGCGCGACTGCGAGAACAGGTGCACGCTCGGCGTGTAGCCGCCCGACATCAGCAGCGCGTCGCAGGCGATGCTGCGGGATGCGCCGACATTGCCACCGGGCGCCGAGGCCACTGTGACGCTGCGAATGCCGAGGCGTCCGCGCGTTCCGAGCACGGTCGCCGACTCGAGCACCTCGATGCCCGCCGCGCGAGCGGCCTCGACCGCCGCGCCACCGGGATTCGCGCGCGTATCGGCAATCAAGGGAACCGTCGCACCCGCCGCCCTGAGATCGAGCGCCGCGGCGTAGGCCGCGTCCGAACCCGTGACGAGCACGACGCGCCGGCCGACGCTCACGCCGTGCCGGTGGAGGTAGGCACGCGCGGCCCCGGCCAGCATGACTCCGGGCCGATCGTTGCCCGGGAAGACCAGCGGACGCTCGATGGCGCCCGTCGCGAGGACCACCTCGCCCGCCCGCAACTGCCACAGCCGCTCGCGGGCCGCGCCCGGCGCCGGCTCGGCGAGGTGATCGGTCAGGCGCTCGCACAGGCCGACGAGGTTGTGCGGGAAATACCCGAAGGCCGTGGTACGACGCAGCACGGTCACGTTCTTCATGCCCGCGAGACTCGCCTCCGCCTGCGCGATCCACGTCGCCGCATCGATGCCGTCGATCGTCGCCGCGGGTTCGTCGAGCAGCGACCCGCCGAGGCCGGGCTGTTCGTCGCAGAGCACGACGCGCGCGCCGGTCCCGCCGGCCGCCAGCGCGGCCGCCAGGCCGGCGGGCCCCGCGCCGACCACCAGCACGTCGCAGTGGGCGAAGCGCTGCGCATACCGATCCGGGTCGGCGGCCTCCGGGGCGACGCCGAGCCCCGCCGAAGCGCGGATGACCGGCTCGTAGAGCCGGTGCCAGGCCTGGCGCGGCCACATGAACGTCTTGTAATAGAAGGCCGACGGGATCAGCGGCGCCACCAGGTCGTTGACCGCGTTCAGGTCGAACCGGAGGCTCGGCCAGCGGTTCTGGCTCTGTGCCACGAGGCCATCGTAGATCTCGATCTCCGTGGCCCGCACGTTCGGCGTGCGGCGCGCGCCGTCGCGGATCAGGGCCACCAGCGCGCCGGGTTCCTCGGAGCCCGCCGACAGCACGCCCCGCGGCCGGTGGTACTTGAACGAGCGCCCGAGTACCCGCACGCCGTTGGCCAGCAGGGCCGAGGCGAGCGTGTCGCCGGCGAACCCCGTGTACGCCTTGCCGTCGAAGGTGAACCGGATTTCCCGGCGCCGGTCGATGCGGCCGCCCTGTGCGAGTCGCCGGCCGCTCACTTCGCGCCTCCGGTCGGCAACGAGGGCATCGGCTCGCCCACCTTGTAGGTGGCGATGAAATGATCGGTCGTCGTGTCCCGCAGCGCATTGAAGAACCGGGCGCAGCCGCGGACGTGTCGCCAGCGCTCCGCATGCACGCCGCGGGTATTGGTGCGCAGGTACAGGTACGCACCCCAGTCGTCGTCGCTGACCCGAGACGGATCGGCCGGCCGCGCGAGGTGCGCCTGGCCTCCGTAGGCGAATTCGAGCTCGGGACGCGGGCCGCAGTAGGGACAGTGGATCAGGAGCATGGCCGGGCCTCAGTGCGCCACCGCCGCCGCGGCCGCCTCGTCGATCAGCAGCCCGTCGCGGAACCGCTCGATCGTGTAGGGCGCGTTGAGCCTGTGGGGAGCGTCGTGCGCCATGGTCCACGCGAGCAGGTGGCCGGCGCCGGGCGTGGCCTTGAATCCGCCCGTGCCCCAGCCGCAGTTCACGTACAGCCCCGGCACCGGCGTCTTGGCGATGATCGGCGAGCGATCCGGCGTCACGTCCACGATGCCGCCCCAGTTGCGCAGCATGCGCATGCGCCGGAACATCGGGAACAGCTCGCAGATCGCCGCGAGCGTGTGCGAATTGACGTGCAGCGCGCCGCGCTGCGTGTAGCTCGTGTAGGCGTCGGTGCCCGCGCCGATCACCAGGTCGCCCTTGTCGGACTGGCTGATGTAGGCGTGCACGGAGTTGGACATCACGACGCAGGGGAACGCGGGCTTCACCGGCTCCGAGACGAGTGCCTGCAGCGGGAAGCTCTCGAGCGGCAGCCTGATGCCGGCCAGTCCGAGCACGACGCTCGTGTTGCCGGCGGCCGAGACGCCGACCCGGCCGCACCGGATCGTGCCGCGCGTGGTCTCGAGCGCCTCCACGGCGCCCCGTCCGTCACGGCGGATGCCGGTGACTTCGCAGTTCTCGACGATGTCGACGCCCAGCGCGTCGGCCGCACGGGCGTAGCCCCAGGCCACGGCATCGTGGCGGGCCGTGCCGCCGCGCCGCTGCAGGGCGGCGCCGACGACCGGGTAGCGGATGTCCGGCGAAATGTTCAGCGGCGGGCAGTAGGCTTTCGCCTCCTCCGCCGTCAGCCACTCGTTGTCCACGCCGTTGCAGCGGTTGGCGTGGATGTGCCGCTTCAGCACCTGCACGTCGTGCACGCTGTGCGCCAGCATCATCACGCCGCGCGGCGAGTACATGACGTTGTAGTTGAGGACCTGCGAGAGGTCCTCCCAGAGCTTCACCGCGTGGTCGTACAGCTGCGCGCTGGCATCGAACAGGTAGTTCGAGCGGATGATGGTCGTGTTGCGACCCGTGTTGCCGCCGCCGACCCAGCCCTTCTCGAGCACCGCCGTGCGCGTGATGCCGTGTTCCGCCGCGAGGTAGTACGCGGCCGCGAGGCCGTGCCCCCCGCCGCCGACGATGACGGCGTCGTACTCGGCCTGCGGCGCGACGCGCCGCCACTGCGGCGTCCAGCCCTGCTGGCCGCCGAACGCGTCCTTCAGGAGCCGGAAGCCGGAAAACCTCGCCATCAGGCCCTCAGGTCGGCATTCGACGGATCGTAGGGGGAATCGACCAGTACGGTGGCCTTCCTGCGCTCGCCGAGCACCTCGATCTCGAGCTCGGTGCCGACGGCGGAGCAACCCGGCTTCACGTAACCGATCACCAGGCTCTTCTTCAGGCAGTGGCCGTAGTAGCCCGACGTGGCGCGGCCGATCATCCTGCCGGACTCGTCGAACAACGGCTCGTTGCCGAGCGGGTCGGCGTCCGTCACGCCGTGCACCTCGAGGGTCACGAAGTCGTGCGGCACGCCGGCCGCCAGCTGCTTCTCGAGCGCCTCGCGCCCGGTGAACGGCCCCTTGTCCATGCGCACGAAGCGCTTGAGGCCTGCCTCGAACGGCGTGTAGTCGCGCGTGAGGTCGCTGCCCCACATGCGGTACGACTTCTCCATGCGCAGCGATTCCATCGCGCGCATGCCCGCCATGCCGATGCCGTACTCGGCACCGGCGGCGAAGATCTGCTCGAACAGCCCGTTCGCGTACTCGATCGGGAAGTGCAGCTCCCAGCCGAGCGCGCCCACGAAGTTCACGCGCAGCGCGTAGACGTCGGTGGCGAGGCCGGCCTCGATCACCTGGCTCGTGAGCCAGGGGAACGACGCGTTGTCGAGCGGCGTATCCGTCAGCCTGGCCATCACGTCGCGGGCACGCGGGCCGGCGATCACGAAGCAGCCGCGTGCGCCGGTGATGTTGCGCAGCGAGACCGAGCCGTCCTTCGGCAGGCGCTTGTGCAGGAAGTCACTGTCGTAACGCTCGGCGGCGCCGGCGCTGACGACGTAGAAGTTACCCTCGCCGAGCTTGGTGATCGTGAACTCGGTGCGGATGCCGCCGCGCTTCGTGAGCGCGTGGCACAGAGCGATGCGGCCGACCCTGGTCGGCACCTTGTTCGCGACCAGGCTGTCGAGCCAGGCTTCGGCGCCCGGTCCCGTCACCTCGCACTTGGTGAAGGGCGTGAGGTCGATGACGCCGACCTTCTCGCGCAGGCGGCGGCACTCGTTGCCGACGTGCTCGAAGTAATTCGAGCGACGGAAGCTCCAGACGTCCTTCGGCTCGACACCTTCGGGCGCGAACCAGTTGGCGCGCTCCCAGCCGTAGCGCTGACCGAACACCGCGCCCATCTTCTTCAGCTTGTCGTAGACCGGACTGGTCTTGGCCGGCCGCGCGTCCGGGCGCTCCTCGTCGGGGTAATGGATGGTGAAGACGTCGCGATACGCCTCCTCGTTCTTGGCCACGAGGTAGCGCTTGCTGGT
>JBPOHK010000119.1:0-8838 GCA_052035645.1 Pseudomonadota bacterium | reverse complement strand
CTGCGCCCCGTACTCGCACAGGTGCACGGCGTGCAGGCCGGCCGGCGTGGCGAGCGGATTCGACGGGTCGCGGTGCGTGGCGGTCGCGCAGCGGACCGAGTCGGCCGTCCAGTCGACGATGCGCTCGAGCAGGCACATGCGCCCGGCGTGGGGAACCAGCGAGCGGATGTCGGGATCAGCGGCCACGTGCCGTCTCCCCGCGCGGCCGCGTCAGCACCAGGGCCAGGACGAAGTTGCAGGCCACGCCGATCGCGACGGTGAGGCCGATGGCGCGCAGGACGGGCACCGCGGACGTCGCGAGCAGCGCGAACACGAACCACGTCGACAGCGAGCAGACGATGACCGCGTGCAGCGTGCGGCGCTGCTCCGCCGGGTCGTCCGCCGCGTGCTCGAAGAACAGCGCGTAGTCGAGGCCGAGACCGGCCGCCAGCACCAGCGCGACGAGGTGGAACAGGCTGAGCTCGATGCCGCCGGCGTGCAGGATCGCGAGGATCAGCGCCGTCGTGAGCACCATCGGCGTGAGCACGCGGATCACGCGCCGGGTGTTGCGCAGGGCCACCGCGACCACGGCGACGAGCAGGACCGCCGCGACGGCGAGGCAGGCGAGGATGCGGTCGCGCTGGCCGGCCACGAGTCCTTCCGAGGCGGCCTTGAGGTCGAGGAAGGTCGTCTCCTGCACGCCTTCGACCCGCCGCGCGATGGCGGCCGGATCCTTCGCGTCGATCAGCAGGACGAGTCCGGTCCAGTGCCCGTCGTGCGGCAGCAGTAGCGATCCCACGCGGGACGCGAGCGGCGTGCCGGCCAGCGCGTCCGGCGTCAGCGGCGGGAGGTGGGGCGCCCCCTCGCCGTCGGCGAGGAAGGGATCGAAGGCCTCCGGGCGGAACTCGGTGCGCGCCACGGCCGCCGACAGTTCGGCGCGCAGCAGCGCGGGAGCCGGCAAGGCCTGCTGGCGCCGCCGCTGCGTCTCCAGCGTCGGCAGGTAGCGGGCCGCGTGGTCGTAGGCGCCGAGTTCGCCGTGCGCGACCGCCGCGTCGAGCCTGCGCGCGAGTGCGTCGCTGCGCGCGAGCACGGCCTGCGCATCGTCGCCTTCGACCGCGATCAGGTAGCGCACGTCGGGCGCACCGAGCGCCCGGCGCAGGGCCGTGTCGCGCTCGATCAGTGCCTGCGGCACGGGCATCAGGCCGCCGAGGCTGTCCTGCCACAGCGGTCGCGGCGAGAGCGCGAGGTAGCCGATGCAGGCGACGACCAGAGCGGGCGCCAGCCACGCGGGTCGCGGCAGCGAGGCGATCGCGCGCCAGAGCGTGCCGAGCCCGGTCCACGTCGCGGCATCCCGCGTGCCGGCGGGGACGAGCGCGGGCAGCAGGAAGCGCGTGACCAGCCCCGCGGTCGCGAGCCCGCTGACCGCGAACACCGCCAGCTGCTGCAGGCCGAGCACGCCGGAGAAATAGAACGCGAGGTACGCGACACAGGTGCTGGCGACGCCGGTAGCCAGCGTCGGCCAGAGGGCACGCACGTTCGCCTCGGGCGACAGGCCGGGGCGCTGGTGGCTGAACAGGTGCACCGGGTAGTCCTGCACGACCCCGATCAGCGTGAAGCCGAAGGCAATGGTGATGCCGTGCACCGAGCCGAACACCAGCGCCACGGCCGCCAGGCCGACCAGACCGGCGCTGAGCAGCGGCAGGGCGCAGAGCAGGGTCACCAGCACGCTGCGGTACGCGGCCAGCAGCAGCGTGATCATCGCCACGCTGTCGATCGTGCCGATCCAGCGCGCGTCGTGCTCGGCGCGCTGCTGCATCAGGACGCTGAAGGCGCCCGGGCCGCTGACGTCCAGCGCGAGGTCCGCGCGCGTGCGCAGCCGCTCGAAGGTCGCGCGCAACTCCGCCTGCGCCGCGCGCTGCGCCTGCGGGTCGAAGCCCGCGGCGGCCGTCTCCACGACCAGCAGCGCTTCGCGGCCGGACGCGTCGAACCACACGCCCTCGCGCAGCGACGGCTGGCGCGCCGGCAGCCACGAGTCCGCGAGGACCAGCGTCTCTAGCGTCGGGTCGCGCGTGATCCAGGGCTCGAGCAGCGCGGCCGCGGGCGAGGCGAGGTCCCGCATGCGCTCGACGAGCGCGGCGTAGAGCGTGTCGGCGTCGAGTGGCCGGGCGTCGAGCGTCGGCGACAGCAGGTAGCGGTAGGGCAGGAATTCGTCGGGCACGGCATCGACGTCCGTCTCGCCGTTGGCCACCGTCCGGAAGCGGGGCGACGCGCGCAGCGCCTGCGCCAGTCGCCGCGAGGTCTCTGCGGTGGCGCCCGGGTCGCCGCCGCGGATCGCCAGCAGCAGCATTCGTGAGGCCGGACCCTCGCCGATCTCCTCGAGCACGAGCCGCTCGGCGCCGGTGCGCGGCGAGGGCATGAACAGTCGCAGGTCGGTGCCGACGGTCAGGCGCTGGTCGACGATCCAGCCGAGCGCCGCGAGCACAGCGATCGCGGCGGCGAGCAGCCCGGCCTGGCCCGCGCGCATCAGCGGACCACGGACGCGGGCCCTTCGCGGCACCAGGCCTCGAGCTGGCTGCGCCCGGCGAGCGGCAGGTCGTCCGGGCCTGCGACGGCCAGTGCGATGACGCTGGCGTCGCCGCCGCTCTGGCGCATTGCGAAGCAGCGCGCGGCCGCGTCGGCCCCGTACACGGAGATTTCCTCGAGTCGCCTGCGCAGCCGTTCGTCGCGCGGCACCAGCCGGACCCGCCAGCGTTCCGCGCTGCCGTCGAGCGTGGCGGCGAAGCCCTGTGTGAGCCGGCCGGCATCGCCGCGCAGCATGCCGTCGATGCTGCCGAGCAGTCCGTGCAGTTCCGGTGCGCGCTCGAGCGAGAAGCGGCGGGTCGGCGCGCCTTCGCGCTCCACCACGACGTCGTTGCCCCGGATCAGCGTGGCTTCGCGGTAGGGCGAGCTCACGCGCCGGACCAGCGAACCGTCGTCGCCGCGTTCGAGCGTGCCGGTCACGACCAGCGGCGACTTGAGCAGTCGGGAATAGCGGACCTCGACGAAGCCGACCGAGGCGCCGGCATTGCGGGCGACTCGCTCGAGCAGGGTCGGGAGGTCGAGGTCAGCGGCGCTCGCCAGCCCCGGGATCAGCAGGAGCCCGAGGGCCCAGCCCGCCCGGAGTGTGTTGCCAGAAGTCATAGAAGTTGAACCAATTGTACGGTGCGCTGCGCAGGTGCGCAGCCAGCCGTCCGGCGTAGGCGGCGACGATCGACTGCAGGTGTTCCTGCCGGCGCGCGCGATCGATGCGCAGGTCGTCCGCGAGCCGCTCGAAATGCAGGTCGTAGCGGCCCCCGCCGCGGTACAGGCCCAGGCACAGCACCACGGGAGCGTGCGAGGCGGCCGCGATCAGCCATGGCGCGGTCGGGAAGCTCGCGGGCGAGCCGAGGAAATCAACCGTGACCGTCGCGTTGCCGGGCCGGCTGCGGTCCCCGAGCATCGCCACGATTCCGCCCTGCTGCAGCGCGGCCCCGATCTCGAGCACCACGGCCGTGCCGTCCTGACGCGGGTTGATGATGTTGGCCGCAATCGACGGATTGAGGCTGCGCACGATCGCGGAGAGGGCCGGGCTGTGCTCGGCGTCGAGCACCACGCGCACCGGCACGTCCGGGCGCTGCAGGCTCGCGGCCCGCAGCGCGTCGAAGCTGCCGACGTGCGCGCCGACCATCAGCACGCCCCGGCCGAGGTCGAGTGCCGCCTGCAGCTGTTCGAGGCCGTGCTGGCGCAGTTCGATCTGCTCGAGCGACTCGCGCAACAGGAACACGCGGTCGAGGGTCACGCCGGCGAAAACGTGGAAGTGGCGCGCGACCTCGAACCAGGTCGGTGGCCGGCCCAGCACGCGCTGCAGGTAGGCCCGCGACGAGCGGCGCTCGGGACCGCGTCGCAGCAGGAAATAGGCCGTAATGGGCAGCAGCACGAGCCGCGACACGCGTCGCCCGCACGTGACGGCGATCCACATCAGCAGGCGCATGGCCCGGACGCTGCCGCCCTCCGGTCGCTCCAGCCACTCCTGCGTCATGGTGCCGTCGTCGGGCGCAGCCGCAGGCTGCCGCGGCTGACCAGCACGTCGTCGCGCGTCACGCTGTAGGCGAGCGTCGAGCCTTCGAGCCGCAGCGCGACGTCGGCGCGCTCTCCGGGCCGCAGCGGGGCGACGAACTTCACCTGGGGCAGGCCCTCGACCGCGACGGGCCGTCCCAGCCAGCGACCGGCCGCCTCGATCACCCGCTCGAGGATCACGACGCCCGGCACGATCGGGTCGCCCGGGAAATGCCCCGCGAGCGCCGGGTGGTCCGCCGCGACGACGAAGGAACTCGCTGGGCTGGAGGCGGCGTGGGCAGTCACGGCAGGGCGGGTGCGGGGACGGGGCGCCGATGATGCCGCCTCGATCCCCGCGGTACAACCGCCCGTCGCGGCGCCGCCGGGCGTCGCAGCGCTCAGGCCGCGACGTTGCTCTGCGCGGGCGCCGTGGTTCGGATCAGGTGGTCGAAGGCGCCGAGCGCGGCCTTGGAGCCCTCGCCCATCGCGATGATGATCTGCTTGTAGGGCACCGTGGTCGCGTCGCCGGCCGCGAACACGCCCGGCAGCGAGGTCTGGCCCTTCGCGTCCACCTCGATCTCGCCGCGCGGCGAGAGGGCGATCGTGCCCTTCAGCCAGTCCGTGTTCGGCAGCAGGCCGATCTGCACGAACACGCCCTCGAGCTCGAGGCGGTGCAGTTCGCCCGTGCCGCGGTCCTTGTAGCTGAGGCCGTTCACCTTGCCGCCTTCACCGTGCACTTCGGTGGTCTGCGCCGAGACGATCACGCGCACGTTCGGCAGGCTGCGCAGCTTGCGCTGCAGCACCTCGTCGGCGCGCAGCTTGCCGTCGAATTCGATCAGCGTGACGTGCGCGACGATGCCGGCGAGGTCGATCGCGGCTTCGACGCCGGAGTTGCCGCCACCGATCACGGCGACGCGCTTGCCCTTGAAGAGCGGGCCGTCGCAGTGCGGGCAATAGGCCACGCCCTTGCCCGAGTATTCCTTCTCGCCCGGCACGTTCATCTGCCGCCAGCGCGCACCGGTGGAGATGATCACCGTGCGGCTCTTGAGCGCGGCGCCGTTCTCCAGCTTGACCGTGAACAGTCCGTCCGCGCCGGCCGGCTCGAGCGCCGCCGCGCGCTGCAGGTTCATGATGTCCACGTCGTACTGCTTGACGTGCTCCTCGAGCGCGGCCGCGAGCTTCGGGCCCTCGGTGGCCTTCACCGAGATGAAGTTCTCGATGCCGAGCGTGTCCATCACCTGGCCGCCGAAGCGGTCGGCGACGACGCCGGTGCGGATGCCCTTGCGGGCCGCATAGATGGCCGCCGACGAGCCGGCCGGACCACCGCCGACGACGAGCACGTCGAACGGCGCCTTGGCATTGATGTCGGCCGCCGCGCGCTCGCCCGAGCGCGTGTCGATCTTGGCCAGGATCTCCTCGAGGCTGATGCGCCCCTGTGAGAACTCCTGGCCGTTCAGGAAGACATACGGCACGGCGAGGATCTGCCGCGCCTCGACCTCGGCCTGGAACAGCGCGCCGTCGATCATGGTCGTGCGCACGTTCGGGTTCAGCACGGCCAGCAGGTTGAGCGACTGCACGACTTCCGGGCAGTTGTGGCAGGAGAGCGAGATGAAGATCTCGAACTCGTACTTGCCCTCGAGCGCCTTGATCTGCTCGATCACCGGCGCGTCGACCTTGGGCGGATGGCCGCCCGCCTGCAGCAGCGCCAGCACCAGCGAGGTGAACTCGTGGCCCATCGGCACGCCGGCGAAGCGGATGCCCATGTCGGCGCCGGCCCGGCTCACGCTGAACGAAGGCGTGCGCACGCCGGCCACGTCACGCTCGACGAACGACACCTTGTCCGACAGCGAGGCGATGTCCTGGAGCAGCGAGCGCATCTCGCCCGCGGCCTCCGAGCCGTCCAGCGTCGCAACCAGTTCAACGGGCTGCGTCACGCGGGTCAGGTAGCCGGCCAGTTGCTGCTTCAGTTCGGTGTCGAGCATGGGAGTTCCCCGTCAGTGCCGGATGCGTTCCCGGCCTCGCCCCCGCCCGCAAGAAGCGGGAGGGGGCGGGTCGGGAGTGATCGTCAGATCTTGCCGACCAGTTCGAGCGACGGCTTGATCGTCTTGGCGCCGTCGTTCCACTTGGCCGGGCAGACCTCGCCCGGGTGGGCGGCGACGTACTGCGCGGCCTTCAGCTTGCGCAGGGTTTCCTTGACGTCGCGGGCGATCGCGTTGTCGTGGATCTCGAGCGTCTTGATCGTGCCGGTCGGGTCGATCACGAACGTGCCGCGCAGCGCGAGGCCCGCCTCGTCGATGTGCACGCCGAAGGCGCGCGTCAGGGTGTGGGTCGGGTCGCCGACCAGCGGGAACTTCGCCTTGCCGACCGCCGGCGAGGTCTCGTGCCACACCTTGTGCGAGAAGTGCGTGTCGGTCGTGACGATGTAGACCTCGGCGCCCATCTTCTGGAACTCGGCGTAGTTGTCGGCCGCGTCCTCGACTTCCGTCGGGCAGTTGAAGGTGAAGGCGGCCGGCATGAAGATCACGACGGACCACTTGCCCTTCATGGACTCGTTGCTCACCTCGACGAACTTGCCGTTGTGGAAGGCCTGCGTCTTGAACGCCGGGACGGTGGTGTTGATCAGCGACATTGAAGGGTCTCCGTGGTCGTGTGGAATGGCGGGGTGCGTCCCCGTGGAGGCGAACGATACGGGGCGCCGATAGATAGCGCCAATGAATAGTTCCTTTTCGGGCGATAGGCGTTGACTATCGCGCCGGGCGACCGGAACCCCGGCGCGGGCGGCCGGGGCGGCTTCAGGGCGGGGGGATTACTTCCAGCCTTCGGTGCCGGGCTCGGAATCCATCAGCTTCTTGAGGTGGCTGCGCAGGTAGAAGCCCATGGCGATGATGAACAGGATCACGCCGAGGCTCAGCAGCCCCACGTCGGTGGTGAACAGGATCTTCCATGCTTCCATGGTGTGGTCTCCGCGGGTCCCCGCTGGCCCGATGGTGTCCCCGAGGCTAACGGTCGCCCAGGGAACCGGCAGTGGTGGAAAACCGCTACGGCGCCTTGAGCCCGGCCGAGGGAGCACGTAGGCTGGAACGAGTCGCATTCCGGGGGCGCTTCCACCCCCCGGGGCCCCCGTCGCAGGAGGAGATTGCCCGCATGTACGTCCCACCCGGGTTCGCGAGCGTCACGCCCTATTTCTTCCTGCGGGATGCCGAGGCCTTCGTGAGGTTCCTGATCGCTGGGTTCGGCGGCGTCGAAGTGCTGCGCACCCTGCGCCCGGATGGCGCCATCGCCAACGCCCAGGTGCGCCTGGGCACCCACACGGTCATGGTGAGCGAGGCCTCGCCCCAATATCCGCCGATGAGCGGCTCGTACTACCTGTACGTCGAAGATGCGCGCGAGACGATGCGGCAGGCGCTCGCGGCGGGTGCGACGCTCGAGATGGAGGTGGGCGACATGCCTTATGGGGACCGACAGGGCGGCGTGCGCGATCCACACGGCAACATCTGGTGGATCTCCCAGCGCATCGTCGAGGCGCCGTATACCGCCTAGCGCGGCAGTCCCGCGAAGCCGACCATCCGGCCGGCTTCTTCGTCCCACAGCTTGAAGCGCGCGCAGGCGAGGCTCTCGCGCATCCCGATGCGCGGGGCGGCCTGCAGCTGCGGTGACGATTCGAAGCATTCGCGCAGGCGGTAGTTCGGCACCCGGCTCGAAAGATGATGGATGTGGTGGTAGCCGATGTTGCCCGTGAACCAGTGCATGACGCGCGGCAGGTCGTAGAAGGAACTGCCCCGCATCGCGGCTGGCTCCGCCGACCAGTCTTTTTCTCTCGCCCAGTACGCGTGCTCGAACTGGTGCTGCACGTAGAACAGCCAGACGCCGGCGGCGCCGGCCACCAGCATCAGCGGCAACTGCACCGTGAGCACCGCCTGCCAGCCGAAGACCAGGCACAGCGCGGCGATGGCGACGGCCAGCGCGACGTCGTTCAGCAGGGCGCTCGACCACTCCTTGCGCCAGCTGAGCGGCAGGTCGAAGGGCAAGCGGTGCTTCACCACGAACTGGTAGAGCGGGCCGATGCCGAGCATGACCGGCATGCTGCGATACAGGCGGTACGCGAGCCGGCCGATCCACGGGCGGGCCTGGTATTCGCGCACGGTGAGCGTTTCGATGTCGCCGAACTGGCGCCGGTCGAGGTTGCCCGACGTCGCGTGGTGGATCGCATGCGTCTTGCGCCAGTAGGCGTAGGGAAACATCGTCATCAGGCCGATCGCGGCGCCGGTCCAGCGATTGAGCCGGGCGTCCGGGAAGAACGAGCCGTGGCCGCAGTCGTGCTGGATGATGAACAGCCGCACGTAGAGGCCCGCGACCGGCAGGATCAGCAGCAGCGACCAGCCCGAGGTCTCGTCCAGCAAGACGACGGCCAGTGTCCAGAGCGCCAGGAACGGCAGCAGCGTGTTCAGCAGTTGCCACGTGGCCTTGCGCGCGTCGGCGCGGGCAAACGGGGAGACCAGCTGTTTCAGGGACGCAGGTGGCGGGTGACGATCGGTCTGGTTCAAGGGCGACCTGCGGAGCGAAGTGGAGGCAGCGCCAGAATGAGGCACGCCGCCGGATTGTCAAATCGACGGACGGATTCTTGCTGCAATGCGGTTCGATACTGGTGCAGCCTCACGGACTTGCCCAGGGCGACGCAGCGATCGAAGGTTGCCTCTGAATCGCGGTGCATGCTGCGTCGAACGCCGCCGCGTTACTGACGTTTCCGCGGAAACGTGAATCTAGACTTGAGAATTCCGGGGTCAG
>JBPOHK010000106.1:0-65445 GCA_052035645.1 Pseudomonadota bacterium | reverse complement strand
GAGGAGCGGAACATCGCCGACCCGACCTGGTGAGCGTCAGCCGACGCCGGGCAGCCAGAACTCGGCCGCGGACGGGTGCCGGCTGCGCGGGTAGCGGTCCTCCGGCAGCGTGCCCTTCGCGGCGCCTCCGGGCGTTCCCGAGGCGATGACCGAGGTGCAGGCGCCCGTGCCCAGCCAGTGCAGCGCCTCGCCGGTGAGGCCTTCCGCCGGGTCGCCCATGGCCTGGCCGAGCGTGTCGGTCGCCGCGCAGGCGAAATCGACCTTGGAGGCGAGGCCGTCGTAGTAGTCCCCCTCGTCGAGCGCGTTCGTCGTCCTGAAGGTGATCAGCCGCAGCCGGTCCGGGCAGCTCGAGGAGAGATCGAACGCCTCCTGGCCCACGGGCTTGCCGTAGGTGTTCGAGCCCACGATCGCGACCTCGACCCAGGGCTTCATCGAGTTGACGTTCATTTCGCTCGCCGAGGCCGTGCCGTCGGTCGTGAGGAAGGCGATGCGCACCGGCTGCACGGACTGCGCGCGCGGCTGGAAGCCGACGGTCGAATTGCGGTTGGACTTGGCCGCGTTGTAGACGAAATGGAATTGAGCGTCCTCGTTCCTGCGGGCCCCGCCGAGCAGGTCGTTCACGATCTGCGCGATGCTGACGAGGCCGCCGCCGTTGTAGCGCAGGTCCACGATGAAATACTGCAGGCCCGCGTCGCGGAACTGCTGGAACGCCGCGCGCAGTTCGGGGTCCGCGGGCGTGATGTAGGTGCGCAGGTTGACGTAGCCGACGCCCGCGGTGCCGGCAAGCGGCAGCACCTGCACGCCGAAGTCGTCCGACACCGGGTCGATGGCGACCGTGCGCTTGGTGAGGGACACGTCGAAGGTCGAACCGGAGCGCAGCACGCGCAGGCCGCGCACGACGCCTTGCTCGGCGGCGCCCAGCAGGTCCGTGATGGTGCCGCCGCCCGCGAGCGACTGGCTGACCGGCACGAAGCCGCTGCCCTGGTCGACTGCGACGATCTCGTCGCCGCGGACGAGTCCCGCGTCGGCGGCCGGGCCGCCCTCGAACACGTCCACCAGCATCGGACGATTGCCGGGATCGGTCCGCGTGCGGAACCCGAAGCCGATGAACTCACCCTCGCCGAGCAGCGAGTTCTCCTCGGCCTTGGTGGTGAGGTAGCTGAAGAAGCGGTCGCGGCCCTGCGCGCGGGCGCCGGCCGTCAGCGCGTCGAGCAGTTCCTCCGCCGTGGCGTAGTCGCCGAGCGTGACGGAGGCGGGCAGGGTCTCCGGGAAGAGGTACCACTCGCGTGCGACGTCGAGGACCCAGCGCTTGCGCGCGCTCTCGCCGCACGGGTCGTTGCCGCTTCCACCGCCGTTTCCGCCGCCACCGCCGCAGCCGGACAGCAGCGTGGCCAGTGCCGACGTGGCGAGGAGCGCGAGGCGGGTGAGGGCAGGGGTGCGTCGCATGGCGGGATCCGGGCAGCTGGGACGGCGCGAGTGTCCCGCAGTCGGGGGGGCGCGAACCAGTGCCGGAGTCGGAAAAATCGTCGATCTTTTTTACATATCATGGCCGCCGGCGGACGGCGTGTCGGCTAAGCCGATGATTTTCAAGAACCGGCCTCGCGTGGCAGGGAAATTGCAGCAAACCGTTTCCACTCCAAATTTTTGGGCCGCGGGCCCGGGAAGCGTCGCGCAGGTCGCCATGGTCCGAGCCGCCCAACTCCTTGCCCTGCTGGTGGGTCCGGCGGTGGCCGCCTACTGGACCGGCCACTCCGAGGTCGCTCATTACCTCGCGCTCGGTACCGTGCTCGCGTTCAACCTCTGCGTGCTCGCGCGCCCGATCGCGCCGTTCTTCGCGCTCGTGCCGGCGATCTATGCCGCGGCCGCGACGACGGCGCAGGTTTCCGACGGCGTGGCCGCCCTGATCATCGCCGTTGCGGCCGCCGTCGGTGCGGGCAGCTCGATCGGCTGCCATCGCGGCCTGCTCGCGCTGCTCGCCGCGGCGCTGATCGGGTCGTTCGAACCGGCGGCCGGGCTCGACGTGATCGGGCGTTCCCTCGCGATGCTGGCGGGGTGCGGCTACGGGTACCTCGTGTCGGTGACCGCCGCGCGGCCGATCGAGATCGAGGTGCGGGCCGTGGGCGCGCAGACCGCGCTCACCTACGCCGTGGTGCTCGCCGTGCTGACGCTGGTCGCATGGTTCGCGGCGCGCGTGGCCGGCGTCCCGCACGGCTGGTGGCTGCCGCTCGCCGTGGCGGCGATCGGCGAGCCCTGCCTCGGAGGCAAGGTCGAGTCCGCGGCGGCGCGCACCGCGCGGGCGCTGTGCGGCACCGTGCCGCTGCTCGCGCTGATCGACTCGATCACGCATCCGCTGTCGCGCGCGGCGATCGTGCTCTCGCTGGCGATGCTTCTGTTCACCGGCGGGCGGCGTTCGACGGAACTGCAGACGTTCCTGCTGACGCCTCTCATCGTGCTGTTCGCCATGCACCAGCCGGCCTACGCCGACGGCTTCGAGTACCTCAGCAGCACGCTGCTCGCCTGCGCCGGTGTGTTCACCTTCAGCGTCCTCGGCAAGTGGATGCTCTGGACGCTGCGCCCCGACGCCGGACGCGTGCCCGCCTGAGTTCCGGCGGCGCTCAGTCGCCGCCGTTCGGGCCGTCGTGACAGTCGTAACAGCCGATCTCCGTGCCCTTGGCGACCGTGCGGCTGCCCCAGTCCCGCGCCGTCGCCGTTCGCGACAGCACCGTGCCCCGGAAATCGGTGCCGTGGCAGGCGGCACAGGCCTGGCGATTCTGCTTCGCGAGCGACTCGTGCCCGCCCTTGCGCCAGCGGGAGTCGCCGACGACGTGCATGCCGTGCGGACCCTGCAGGTTGAGCGCGAGCGTGCCGGCGCCGTGGCAGGTCGTGCACTCGACGATCGTCCCCGAGTGACCCTGGAGCTGCCGGGCTGCGACGTTGTCGTTGTGCAGGTCCACCGGATTCGGCCAGATCGCATGGGTGCTGTTGTGGCAGCCCTCGCAGGCGATGCCGCCGTGCCCCTTGCTGTGGCGATACAGCGTGCCGGCGTTCTCGGCGAAGCGGGTGTTCGACGCCTTGCGGGGCGAGGCCGCCGCGTCGGCCG
This sequence comes from Pseudomonadota bacterium, assembly GCA_052035645.1. Taxonomy (GTDB): domain Bacteria; phylum Pseudomonadota; class Gammaproteobacteria; order Steroidobacterales; family Steroidobacteraceae; genus RPQJ01. Next base: position 62,345 of record JBPOHK010000106.1, on the reverse strand, counting down.
GATCGAATGCCACCAGCGCGCGCAGGCCGTCGGTCGCCATCAGGGAGGCGTCCGCCAGCGTGAGGTGGCTGCCGGCATCGCCGGTGTGGCACGACTGGCAGCGCGGCAGGTCGGTCCACGGCCGGCGCCGCGAGCCGTCGTTCCGGCCGTCGATGCTGCCGCCCGCGGCGAGCGGCGCGGCGCCGCCGGTGGCGCTCATGTTGCCGTGGCAGTTCTGGCAGGTGACGGAGTCCGTCATGGCGCCGCGCAGGCACTGCGTGGACTTGCCCGGATGGCACAGGTAGCAGGCCTGGCGGTCGGGCGCGGGCGGGGCGCCGCCCTGGCGAACGAACTGGTCGGCGAACGCCACGCCATTGGCATCGCGCATGCGACCGGCGTGGTATTCGTGCATTGCCGCCGACATCGTCGGCCTGCCGACCTGGGCGCCGGCCGGACCCGTGCCCTGCAGGTCGAGGGCCGCCGAGTAGTGGCAGCCCGCGCACAGCACGGGCCGGGACGCCATCAGGTGCGTGCCCATGCGGCTGTCGTGCAGCAGAAGGACGTTCTCGCGCGACTGCACTTCCACGTCGGTCGCGGCGGACCAGGTGAGCGTGTTCGAGCGCGCGGCCGACGCGCCCGTCGCGTGACAGTCGCGGCAGGTCGTCTCCTCGGAGACCGGCAGTACGACGTCGAGCGTCGCCACCGCCTGCGAGGAGGCCTTGTCGGTCGCGGTCAGGCGCATCAGCGGATAGCGATTGACGCGGCCGGCGTCGTCGACCGGGACGATGGGCACGCCCTCCGCCTTGAAGAGTCCGGCCGCGGCCTGCCACGCGAACGACGTCTGGGCGGGGGAGGTGGCCTCGGCCGGCATGTACAGGCCCTTCAATCCCTCGCCGGGGGCGAGATTCGCGCCGTATGCCCGGGCCGCGTAGGTCCAGAAGTTCGTCTTGTCGGCACTGCGGCTGTTGATCGAGCCGTTGGCATCCGCGACCGCCGAGTAGCGCAAACTCACCGCCGCGTCCGTCTGCAGCGAGGGCCGGCCGCTCGCATCGGTCCTCAGCACCTGCGCGTCGACGACGTTGAATGGCGGCAGGATCGTGAACGTCGAGAAATCCGCGTCCACGCAGTGCATGCCGAGGTCGTTGGTGGCGAGGATCCGGTAGGCCGGCGTGCCCGTGCCGCCTCCACCGCCGCCACCACCACTACCCCCGCTGCCCCCGCCATCGGAATCGTCGCCCGCCCCACCGCCGCCACCCCCGCACGCAGCAACGACGAGGGTGCAGAACAGCACGACCGCGGCGCGGGCCACATCGTGCGACGGCGGGACTCTCGGCATGGCGACTCCTCACTGGACCGGCATTCCTCCGTAGGACGGTCCAGCGAGGGGTTTTCAGTCTCGGCCACCCGCGTGGCGCGGCTGAGAGGAAATACCTAGGCGGCCGCCAGTGCCTGCTCGAGGTCGGCGACGAGGTCGTCGACGTGCTCGATGCCGATCGACAGCCGCACCATGTCCTCGCTGACTCCGGCCCGCGCGAGTTCCGCCGGGTTCAGCTGGCGGTGCGTCGTGCTCGCCGGGTGGCAGGCGAGCGATTTCGCGTCGCCGATGTTCACGAGCCGCGTGAACAGCTTCAGCGCATCCTGGAAGCGGGCACCGGCCGGCCGGCCGCCGTCGATGCCGAAGGTGAGGATGCCCGAGGCACGGCCGCCCATGTACTTCTGCGCCAGCGCGTGGCTGGCGTTGTCCGGCAGCCCGGCGTAGTTGACCCACTTCACCTTCGGGTGCTTCTGCAGGAGCTTCGCGATCGCCAGCGAGTTGTCGCAGATGCGGTCCATGCGCAGCGCCAGCGTCTCGATGCCCTGCAGGATCAGGAACGAATTGAACGGCGAGATTGCCGCGCCCATGTTGCGCAGCGGGACGACGCGCGCGCGGCCGATGAAGGCGGCCGGGCCGAAGGCCTCGGTGTAGACCACGCCGTGATACGAGACGTCGGGCGTGTTGAGGCGCGGGAACCTGTCCGCGTGGTCCTTCCACGGAAACTTCCCGGAATCGACCAGCGCGCCGCCGATGCTGGTGCCGTGGCCGCCGAGGTACTTGGTGAGCGAGTGCACCACGATGTCGGCGCCGTGCTCGAACGGCCGGCACAGGTAGGGCGAGGGCACGGTGTTGTCGACGATCAGGGGGATCCCGTGGCGATGCGCGATCTCGGCGAGCGCGGCGAAGTCCGTGATGTTGCCGGCCGGGTTGCCGACCGACTCGCAGAAGATCGCGCGGGTGTCCTTGTCGATTTGCTGCTCGAACGACTTCGGGTCGCGGTGGTCCGCGAACTTCACGGTGAGGCCGTACTGCGGGAACGTGTGCGCGAACAGGTTGTAGGTGCCGCCGTAGAGCGCCGTCGAGCTGATCACGTTCTGGCCGGCCTCGGTGATCGTCTGCAGCGCGTAGGTGATGGCCGCCTGCCCCGAGGCGAGGCCGAGCGCGCCCACGCCGCCCTCGAGTGCCGCGACGCGCTTCTCCAGCACGTCGGTCGTCGGGTTCATGATGCGGGTGTAGATGTTGCCCGCGACCTTGAGGTCGAAGAGGTCCGCGCCGTGCTGGGTGTCGTCGAAGGCGTAGGAGGTCGTCTGGTAGATCGGCACCGCGACCGCCCGGGTGGTCGGGTCGGGCGAGAATCCGGCGTGGACGACCTGGGTTTCGAACTTCATGGGGGGCAATCCTGGCTGTGAATGTGGAGGGGCCGGTCGGCCCCGCATTGTGCGCAAGGCCGCCGGTCCCATCCATAACCGAAGGTGATGAGGCTAGAACGTCGCGGCGAACTGCAGCCAGCCCTTGCGCGTGTCCGTGGCGAACCCGTCCTCGCGGTAGTCCGCGTACTTCGCCAGCAGTTCGTAGCGCTGGCCGAACTTGTAGCCGACCGACACGTCCCATTCCGTCCCGTAGTCGTCGCCGGTCGCCTCGGCTCCGAAGTCGTGCCGCACGAGGTTGAGCGCCAGCGCGCCGAAGCCCGCCGATGCCCCGACATAGAGGTCCTCGACGCCGCCCGCCGGCGTCGTCAGGAACTTGTCCGCCCAGCCCTGGAACGCGTGCAGCGTGGCAAGGGGTGTCTGGAACGCGTGGTTCGGGGCCGTGTCGCCGCCGAGCACCTCGAAGCCTGCCTTGAGTCCGTAGTGCCCGGTTTCGAGGGTCGTCTCGAGCAGCCAGTAGTCCGCCGAGTAGTCGTTCGGGTTGTCGGCGTAGTCGCCCTGGCGTGCATACGACGCCGTCCAGCCGAGCTTCGTGGTCTTCGTGAACGCGTGGCTGCCCGAGTAGCGCAGGCCGGCCGTGTTGCTCGAGAGGGCCGGGGCATTGCGCAGGTCGAGCGCGTAGTCGAAGACGCTGACGGCGCCCATCGGGCCGAGGTCGATCTTCGCGTTGAGCAGGTGCGAGTCCGAGCGGTAGTCGGCCGGCTGGGCGCCTTCCTCCGGGCCCGTCACGCGGTTGACGTTGGCGAGGTACGTGTACTGGAGCTGCGTCTTCGGCAGTGCCGACGACTTCAGCGTGACCGCATCGTAGGTCTGCTCGTTCTGGCGCCAGCCGACGTTGCCGATGAAGCGGGCGTCGTCGAGGACGATCCGCTGCCGGCCGCCGACGGCCGTGAACGTGCCGAGCTTCAGCTGCAGGTACGCCTGGTTGAACTCGGTGTACTCCGGGTCGGCGACGATGGGCCGGTCGGTCACGCCGTTGACGGTGCTGTTGTAGGCGTCGTTGCCGAGCGAGGTGACGTTGTCGACCTCGACGAACGCGCCGAGGTGGTGCCACTCCTGTGTCCGGTAGTTCAGGCGGCTGCGCAGGGTGGAGGCGAGCGCGTCGTCCGCGAAAGGCGCCTGGTCCACGGACTCCAGGCGGTAACGGAACTCCAGGTGGGCCTGGCCGCCGGTGACGGCGGCGGAGAAGGTGGCGGGGGTGGGCGGCGCGGGCGGGGCCTCGGCGGCTGCCGCGGATCCCGCTAGGGCGCCGGCGAGCGCCAGCGGGACTAGAATCGGCTTCGTCTTGATCTTGGTCATGGCATCTCCGGGTGCGGGCGCTCACGCTCGACGCATGAGACTGGCTCGTTGCGCGAACTCTGCGCGCGCCGCAAAGGAAAGCCCTTGATCCATGTCAACGCCACGACTCACCCGTGAACGGCTGGCCCTCGGGGCTATCGCCGGGCTCGCCCTGGCCGCGCCCGGCCTCGAGGCCCGGGCGGAGGTCCCTGCAGCCGACGTCGAGTCCATCACCGTCTATGCGCGTCGGCTGACGCCGCTGTCGCGGGTCGCCGCCACGGTCACCGTCCTCGAGCAGCGCGAGATCGGGCGCACGCTGGCCTCCGACGTGAAGGAACTGGTGCGCTACGAGCCGGGCCTCACGGTGCGCAGCGACCCGTTTCGCTTCGGCCTGGACACGTTCTCGGTGCGCGGCCTCGGCGGCAACCGGGTGGCCGTGGAGATCGACGGCATTCCCGCCGCGGGTGGGTTCGCCGTCGGCAGCTATGCCGACTCCGGCCGCACCTTCCTCGACCTCGCCTTCGTCCAGCGCATCGAGTTCCTGCGCGGTCCGGCCTCCTCGCTGTACGGCAGCGACGCGCTCGGCGGCATCGTGGCGATGACCACGGTGCAGCCCGACGACGTGCTCGCCGGGTCCCGGTCGGCGACCGGGCTGCGCAGCGAGGCCGGCTACGCCGACGTCGACGGCGGCTGGCACGTCGCCGCACTCGGCGCGGCCACGGCGGGGCCGGGCGATCTCCTGCTCGGTTACGTGCGTCGCGAGGGCCACGAGCCGCAGACGGCCGCGGACGTCCGGCCCGACCCGCGCGACTACACGGCCGACTCCATGCTGGTGAAGTACCGGTTCGGCCAACTCGCGTCGGGCCCGCTCACGCTTGCGCTCGACGGCGGCCAGGTGCGCCAGGCGACGTCCGTGGACGCCTTCCTCGGCGTCGGCCGCTTCGCGGCGACCACGCGCCTCGTCGGCGACGATCGCGTGCGGCGCTACCGGGCCAGCCTCGACCAGGCGATGCCCGCGCGCGCCTGGTTCGACGGGCTCGACTGGCGCGTCTACGTGCAGGGCACCGACACCCGGCAGGACAGCGACGAGACGCGCCGTGCCGTGCCGCCCCGCACGCCGCCGCTGCAGATCGACCGCCGGTTCCGCTACGACGTGCGCACGCTGGGCGCCGAGGCGACGTTCGTCGACGCGCGCAGCGCCGGCAGCGTTCGCCACGACCTCGTCTACGGGTTCGAGGCCTCGCGTTCGCACATCGACGAACTGCGCAACGGCGTGCAGACCGACCTGGCCAGCGGCCAGTCGACGCAGACCATCCTCGGCGAGACGCTGCCCGCGCGCGACCTGCCGCTGAGCGACGTGACCTCGATCGGCGTGTTCCTGCAGGACGAGATCTCGAGGCCGGACGGGCGCTGGAGCCTGGTGCCGGCCCTGCGGCTCGACGACTACCGCCTGAGCCCGCGGTCCGACCGCATCTACCGCGAGGACAACCCCAGCTCGACCCCGGTCGACCTGCACGAGCTTTCGCTCGCGCCCAAGCTGGGACTGACCTGGAAGTTCACCGAGACGCTCTCGGGTTATTTCCAGTACGCCCACGGCTTCCGTTCACCGCCGCCGGAGGACGTGAACATCGGACTCGAGATTCCCCTGTTCAACGTGCGCGCCATCCCGAATCCCGACCTGCGGACCGAGACGAGCGACGGCTACGAGCTCGGGCTGCGCTGGCGCACGCCGGTTGTGAACGTCGCCGCGAGCGTGTACGACAACGAGTACCGCGATTTCATCGAGTCGAAGGTCAACCTCGGGCCCGATCCGGATACCGGCGTCACCCAGTTCCAGTCGCAGAACGTGGCCCGCGCGCGCATCTACGGCGCGGAGCTGAACGTCTCGTGGCAGGGCGAGGCGCTCTCGGCGGCGCTGGCCGGCTGGACGGCGCGGATCGCCGCCGCCTGGTCGCGCGGCACCGACCTCGCGCAGGACGCGCCGCTCAACTCGATCGACCCGCCGAGCGCCGTGCTGGGACTGCGCTACGACTCACGCTCGGGCCGCTGGGGCAGCGAACTGATGCTGACGGCCGTCGAGGCGCAGACCCGCGTCGACGACACGCCCGTGGACCTCTACCAGACCGACGGCCATGCCACGCTCGACTGGGTGGCCAACGTCGAACTGCGGCCGGGCCTCACGCTCAACGCCGGCGTGTTCAATCTCGCCGACGCGCGCTACATCGAGTGGGCCGACGTGCGCGGCCGCGCGAGCGGCGACCCACTGATCCCGTACTACACGCGTCCCGGGCGCAACGCCTCGCTGACGCTGCACTGGTCCTTCTAGCCGCGGGGCAGGGCGACGCGGATAACCTGGGGACTGTCCCCAACGGGGACTGTCCCCGCCTTCCCGTCGATCTATCGGGCTGCCGGGTACGGCGTGCCGTCCTTGCGCGAGAACACGTTCGGCGCCTCCGGCGCGTTCCACTGCATGTCGACGTCGGGGTAGTGGCAGAGGTCGGCGTCGTCGCGGTTGCTGATCGCGAGGTACACGGCCGTCTCCGTCGTCCGGTTGAGCAACTGGTGTCCGTCCGCGCGGTTGGCCGGGAAGCCCGCGCACTGGCCGGCGCGCAGGGTCTGCTCGCCCGCCTCGGTACGCAGCACGATCTCGCCGGAAACGACGAAGACGAACTCGTCTTCGTGCGTGTGCCAGTGGCGCATCGAGGATTCCTTGCCGGGCTCCAACGTCGTCAGGTTGACGCCGATCCGGGTGAGGCCCAGCGCATCGCCGAGCGCGCGGCGTTCGCGGGGCAGCACGCGCGCGGCGTACTGCGGCGGATAGCCACTGGCGCAGATCGGCTCGAGGTCGCGGGGATCGAGGGCGGGGCGCGTGAGCGACATGTCGGTCTCCGGGGCGGCGAGGTGTACCGAGTCTAGCGGAGTCCGCCGTTTCCCCGTCGCAGCACTCGTCGCAGGGCGCGCCCTGAACGCGGTTCGTTGTGCCGGCTCCCCCGCGGCGTCAAACTGGCCGGGACGGGTGTCGCGACGGCGCGCCGCCCGCGTCAAAGAGCCAACCGGGAGTCGGTCATGAAACACTGGATGCTTGCGCTGGCATTTTGCGGCCTCAGCTTTGCCGCCTGGTCGGAACCCCTGAATCCCGCGCCGGCGAACGCGCTGCAGGGTTACGACAAGTACGAGTTCGCGCCGCTCGCGATGGGCCCGCCGTATGCGGGCGACGAGGGCAAGGAGAAGGCGAAGGACAAGATCCAGGGCTACCTGACGGCGGAGACCCAGCCCATCGTCGCAAAGTGGAACCAGGACGCCGCCGGCGGCACGCGCGGGCAGTCGCTCCTGCTCGAGCCCCGCATCGAGAAGCTCAAGGTCGTCAGCGGCGGGGCCCGCTTCTGGGCGGGAGCGCTCGCCGGCGACTCCTACGTGGTGATCCGGCTCAGGATTTCCGAGCAGCCGGGCGGGAAGGTGCTGGCGGAACCGGAGTTCTACCAGCGCGCGGCGGCGATGAGCGGGGCCTGGACGATCGGCGCGCAGGACAAGGACATGCTGCACCGGATCGTGCTGCTCCTGAACCAGTACCTCGATGCCAACTACCGCGAGGCGGTGGGCGGCGCGACCGGGTACGACCCGAAGTAGCGGCCCGGGCCGCGCCCGGCCCGAAAAAGAAGGCCCTGCTCCGGCCGGAGCAGGGCCCGCCAAATCCCGTTCAGGGGGACCGAACGGGGAACACGGTCAGTACACGTCTTCCACCGTGTTGTGGACGTTGAACTTGCCCGTCGGGGTGATGATCCGCGGGTCGTCGATCACGGCCTTCAGCTTGAGCGTCCTGTCGTCGACGATGACGATGGCGGAGCGCTGGTCCTTGCCGTTCCAGACCGAGAACCAGACCTCGTCGCCCGCAGCGTTGAACTTGGGCTGCACCACGCGCTTCGGGCCGTCGCCGAGCTTCGCCCAGTCGGCGATCGGCAGCACCTTGTAGGGCGCGTCGAGGTCGTTCACGTCGAACACCGCCACGCTCTGCGCGATCTTCGGGTCGGGATTGAGCGGCGTGTCGACGTACAGGTGGTGCGACTTCGGGTTCGTCTTCACGAACAGCGAGCCGCCGCCCTGGCCCTGCAGCACGCGCACGACCTTCCACGCGTTGGCCTTGTGGCGCTCCGGGTCGGTGCCGATCAGCGTGACCTTCTCGTTGCCGAGCGCGCTGGTCACCCAGACCGGGCCGAACTTCGGGTCGACGAAGTTCGCGCCGCGGCCCGGGTGCGGGATCTTGTCGACGTCGACCAGCGCCGTCAGGCGCTGCTCGCGCGAGTCGACCACCGCGACCTTGTTCGACTGGTTGGCCGCCGTGAGGAAGTAGCGCTTGGTGACGTCCCAGCCGCCGTCGTGCAGGAAGCGCGCCGCGCCGATCGTCGTGGTCCTGAGGTTGTCGATGTCCTCGTAGTTGACCAGCAGGATCTGGCCCGTCTCCTTCACGTTGACGATGAACTCCGGGTGCTCGTGCGAGGCGACGATCGCGGCGACGCGCGGCTCCGGGTGGAACTCCTGCGTGTCCACGGTCATGCCCCGCGTCGACACCACCTTGAGCGGCTCGAGCGTCGCGCCGTCCATGATGGTGAACTGCGGCGGCCAGTAGGCGCCCGCGATGGCGTACTTGTCCTCGTAACCCTTGTACTTCGAGGTCTCGACCGAACGGGCTTCGAGCCCGATCTTGATCTCGGCCACCCGGTCGGGCACGGCCATGAACAGGTCGATGAGGTCGATCTTGCCGTCGCGGCCGATCGTGTACACGTAGCGGCCCGAGTTCGACAGGCGCGAGATGTGCACCGCGTAGCCGGTCTTGATGACGTTGATGATCTGCTTGGTGTCGCCGTCGATCAGCGCCACCTCGCCGGCGTCGCGCAGCGTCACCGCGAAGATGTTGTCGATGTTGAACCGGTTCTGCTTGGTCTTCGGCCGCGCGTCGACCGGCACGATCACGTTCCAGGTCTCGCGCATCTCCTTCATGCCGAACTCGGGCGGCTGCGGCGGCGTGTGCTGCACGTAGCGCGCCATGAGGTCGACCTGCTCCTGCGTGAGCTCGCCGGACTTGCCCCAGCTCGGCATGCCGGCGGGCGAGCCCTGGTTGATGAAGACCTTCAGGTAGTCCGTGCCCTTCTTCTGCGTGATGTCGGGCGTGAGCGGCTTGCCGGTGGCGCCCTTGCGCAGCACGCCGTGGCAGCCGGCGCAGCGCTCGAAGTAGATCTTCTGCGCGGCCTTGAACTCGTCGACCGTCATCTCCGGCGCGCCCGGCGTGATGACGATCTCGGCCCCGGCCGCGCCGACCGGGGACGGGGCGCCCTGGTACTTCAGCTCGGCGACCGTGGTCGGGTGCTGGGTCGGCGAGTCGGCGCGCTTCGGCTGGGCGGCCGCCCTGGCACGCTCGGCGGCCACCAGCGCGGGCGCGACCGCCCCGCCGGCATTGCCCCAGGCATTCATCGCGTAGGTGAGCACGTCGGCGATCTCCTGGTCGGAGAGCTGCACCATCGCGGGCATCACCGAGTTGTACTTGTTGCCGTTGACCACCACCTCGCCCTGCAGGCCGTTCACGACCACGCCGACGGCGCGTTCCTTGCCGCCGAGCAGGTAGTCGGAGCCGGCGAGCGGCGGGAACATCCCGGGCAAGCCCTTGCCGTCCGCCTGGTGGCAGGCCATGCAGACGGTCTGGAACACCTTTTCGCCCGCCTGCACCTGGGCAGGGCTCGCGGCTGCGCCGGCCACCTCGGCCTGGTGTACCTGCTGGGCCCGGGCCGGTGCGGCCGCCGCCGTCGCAATGGCGAGCGCCAGCGCTCCCAGGCGGGTCACGCGACGAATCGTTCGTCCTGTCATGGGTATCTCCTCGGTCTCGGTCGATCGGCCGCCGGTTGCCCGGCGACCCCATGGCCAGGATTCTCGGAGGCGGGGAGGAGGACCGCCTTGATCCTGGTCAATCGGCGGCGAGGATGCCGCTCAGGTCGGTCGGTCCAGGAACGCGAGCAGGCGCCGGCGGTCCGGCACCTTCAGGCTGCGCCCGTCGACGACGATCGCGCCGCCGTCGGACAGTGCCCGCAGGATGCGCGACAGGGTCTCGGGCTTCATCGACAGCCGCGAGGCGAGTTCCTGGCGCGACTCCTGCAGCGTGATCTCGGTGGGGCCCGGCGCGTCGTGCGGCAGCCGGCTCTCGATCATGCGCACGAGGCGGTGCGTGGCGCTCTCGAGCGTCAGGTACTCGATCTCGCGGATGCGCATGTGCAGGCGCTGGCTCAGGTGACCGAGCATGCGCAGGCAGGTCTCGGGGCTCTCGCGCAGGATGGCCAGGTACTCCTGGCTCGGGAATCGGGCGATGCGCGATTGCGAGGCCGCGACCGCCGAGACCGGGTAGACGGGGCCCGCCATGAACATCACGGCCTCGGCGAAGCTCTGGCCGGGGCCGAGGATGTCGACGATCTTCTCGTCGCCCGCCGCCGAATACAGGGTGAGGTTCACCTGGCCGTCGATCACGATGTAGAAGTGCCGCGCCGGCTGGCCGCGGTCGAACAGGACCTGGCCCGCCTCGGCGTCCTCGATGGCGCTGGCCGACAGCAGGCGCTGCAACTGGGCCGGAGCCAGCCCGGCGAACAGGTGGTGGGCGCGGATCCCGGCAAGGGCCTGTCCATCGGTTAGCATGGGAAAACCGTAACAGTGCCGGTCCCGGGCACCCCTGCGGAATCTACGTAGGTCCATCAGATCGAGTCGGCGATGCCTGACAGGAGACGACGATGAGCGAGGCCCTGTACGAAAAGCGCGGCGCGGTGGCGGTGGTGACGCTGAACCGTCCGGATCACCTCAACGGGTTCAACACCGCCCTGCGCAACGAGCTGAAGCAGGCCATCGCGCGCGCGGCGGCCGATGACGAGTTGCGCGCCGTCGTGTTGACCGGCGCGGGTCGCGGATTCAGCGCCGGCGCGGACCTCGCGGCGGGCGAAGTCCCGACGCCGGCCGAGGTGATCGTGCAACTCGAGCAGGAATACGGGCCCGCCGTGCTGGCACTTGCGGGCATGCCGAAGATCACCATCGCTGCCGTGCACGGCTTCGCCGCGGGGATCGGCGTCGGCTACGCGCTCGCGTGCGACCTCGTCGTGATGGGCGAGAGCGCCTTCCTGCAGGTGCCCTTCAACCGGATCGGACTGGTGCCCGACGGCGGCGTGTGCTGGCAGATGGTGCAGCGCCTCGGCTACCGCCGCGCGCTGGAGCTCTCCATCGAAGGCGAGCGGATCCCGGCGGCGCGCTGCGTCGAGCTGGGTCTCGCCAACCGGGCGGTGCCGGACGACCAGGTACTGGCGGCCGCGCTCGAGTGGGCCGGGCGCATCGCGCAGGGCGCACCGCTCGCGCTGCGCGGCACCAAGCAGGTCATGCGCCGCGCCGCGACCTCGACGCTGGCCCAGACCATCGGCGACGAGGCCCAGGCACAGGCGCCCTGCGTCGGCAGCGCGGATTTCCGCGAGGGCGTGACGGCGTTCCTGCAGAAGCGGCCGCCGACCTTCAGCGGGCGCTGAGCCGCGCTACGGCGACGCGAAGACGCCGAGCGGGTGGTGGGCCCGCGCCACGCTCACCAGGAACCCGAGGACGAGGAGGGCTGCCAGGAAGGCCGCCGTGCGGATGACCTTGGTTCGCCCGCGCTTGATCGCGTAGTGGCCCAGCACGATGTAGGCGATCAGCAGGAACACCTTGGCGGTCAGCCAGCCGGCGGCGAACGGATACTGGTGGATCACGGTCGTCAGCATCAACGCCGTGGTGAGCAGCACCGTGTCGATCGCGTGCGGCAGCGTCTTCAGCACCCGCGACTGCAGCCACGGCGAGTCGGCCAGCATCAGGCCGCCGCGCAGCACGAACAGGGTGATGGTCAGGATCGCGCACGCGATGTGCACGTGGCGCAGGGTGAGGTAGTACTCGGTCATCCGGATTGTCCGTCGCTCCGCGGTGCAAGGTAGATGCCGGCGAGGCGGCTCGTCCAGACGACGAAGGCCGACAGCCACAGTGCCATGCTCGCGAGCAGCAGCGCCTGCATCCAGAAGGGCGCGCTCACCACCTCGCTGGCCACGCGCGTGACCGCGGCCGCCTGCAGCGCGAGGAAGCAGCCGAGCGCGACTGCATCCATCCGCAGCGGGCGGCCCGAATGGCCCATCGTCACCCGGGTGACCATCGCGACCAGCAGGCTGGCGTAGAACCCCATGCCGAGTGCGTGGATGGGCGCCCGGCCGAGCAGCCAGTCGCCGGTCAGTGCGAACCCGAGGTCGCGCCCCGTCTGCAGCAGTACCGCCACCGGCAGCCACGCGTAGCCGACGTACAGGCTCCAGGCGAGCGGATTGCCGCGGGCGCGGAATGTCGTCCAGCGCACCGCGCAGGTGGCGGTCAGCGCCAGCAGGGCGAGGTCGAGCGGCACGAGCCAGCGCAGGAAGCCCGCGGTCGCGAGCAGCAGGCGGCCGTAGCTCAGCGCCACGACCGCCACGAGCATCCACTGCGGGCGCCAGGCGACGTAGCCCTTCACGGCGTTCTGCGAAAAGAACGGGATCATGCGGTGGCAGACCGCGAAGAACACCGGCAGCAGTCCGCCCCACAGCGACGTGCGCACCGCGAAATGCAGGGCGAAATCGCTGCCGCGCGCGATGCCGAAGGCGAACCCGGCGCAGGCGACGAGCTGCACGACGAGTCCGGTCAGCACCACGTAGGCGTGCGGTACCCCCTGCTCGGCCGCGAGCAGGACGCGCACCAGCGCCGCCAGCGCGACCAGCAGCGCCGCGACGACGAGGACCCCGGCGAGTACCAGCAGGCCCGTCGACAGGTGCAGGCCGGCGAGCCAGGCGACCGTGGCCGCGAGGAACAGCGCGGCCGTGGCGGCGTAGGCCCCGCGCGGCACCGGCGGGCCGTTCATCCAGCGCGGGAAGACCGTGAACAGGAAGCCGAAGAAGAACGTGGGGAACGCCAGGCACAGCATCAGGAACGCGTGCGCCCAGATCGGCGCAGTCCTCGTCACCAGCATCGCGACCGGCACCCCGGTCTGCCGGGCCAGCAGGTGCAGGCCCCACCAGAGGCTGGCCGCGAGGAGCACGGCCATGCCGGTGAAGAACAGGGTGCGGTGCGGCGAGCGCAGCAGCATGGGGAGTCTTGCCGTCGTGTCCGTCACCGTGGGCTCCCGAAAAAGGAGCGGGCGCCCGAAGGCGCCCGCCCGCACTCACCTCCGGCTCAGCGGGACTCGCTGGCGAGCGCGTCCTGCTCCGCGGCCGGCACCTTCGCCTTGCCGATGAACAGCCGCGCGATGAACAGCGCCAGCATCAGCGCGCCGGCCGCGAACACGATGTCGCCGGGCATGCGCAGCCAGACCAGCGTCTGCATGAGCGGCTGCTGCAGGAACTCGGCCGAACGCGCGTACCAGAAGCCGTGCGACACGGCCGCGCCGACCTGCAGCAGGCCGACCGGCGCGAGCGAGAGCACGGCCATCAGCGCCAGGCCGATGTTCATGCACCAGAACGACCGCGACAGCAGCTTCTCGTCCCAGTAGGCCGTGCGGCTGAGGCCTTTCAGGCAGAACAGCATCAGGCCGATGCCGAGCAGGCCGTACACGCCGAAGAGCGCCGTGTGGCCGTGCAGCGGCGTCGTGTTGAGGCCCTGCATGTAGTACAGCGCGAGCGGCGGGTTGATGAGGAAGCCGAACAGGCCCGCGCCGACCAGGTTCCAGAACGCCACCGCGACGAAGAACAGGATCGGCCAGCGATAGGCCGCGATCCACGGCGACGAATAGCTGTGGCGGTAGTTCTCGTAGGCCTCGAAGCCGACCAGCACCAGCGGCACCACCTCGAGCGCGGAGAAGATCGCGCCGACCGAGAGCACGCCGGTCGGGGTGCCGGTCCAGTACAGGTGGTGGAAGGTGCCGAGCACGCCGCCCGAGAGGAACACGATCGTGGCGAACAGCACGGCGTTGGTCGCCGACTTGCCGCGCACCAGGCCGAGCTTGGTGAACAGGAAGGCGATGACCGCCGTCGCGAACACCTCGAAGAAGCCCTCGACCCACAGGTGGACCACCCACCAGCGCCAGTACTCGACCATCGCGAGGTGCGTGTTGCGCCCCCACATCAGGCCCGCGCCGTAGAACAGGCCGATGGCGATCGTGGAGAGGAACAGCAGCATGGTGATCGAGCGTGCGTCGTCGCGGCGCTGCAGGGCCGGCCACAGGGCGCGGCCGACCAGCAGCAGCCACAGCATCAGGCCGATGAACAGGAAGATCTGCCAGAAGCGGCCGATGTCGGTGAACTCCCAGCCCTGGTGACCGAACCAGAAGTTCATGCCGAGGCCCATCTTGTGCATCACGGCCGCCCACTGGCCGCCGAGCGCGCCGACCACGATCACCAGCAGGCAGGTGAACAGGAAGTTCACGCCCAGGCGCTGGAATTTCGGCTCGTGGCCCGAGATGGCGGGTGCGATGTAGAGGCCCGTCGCGAGCCACGCGGTCGCGATCCACAGCACGGCGAGCTGCAGGTGCCAGCTGCGCACGACCGAGTACGGCAGGTAGTCGGCGAGCGGGATGCCGTAGAAGCCCTGGCCTTCGACCGCGTAGTGCGCAGTGATGCCGCCGAGCACGATCTGCACGACGATCAGGGCGGTGACCACCCAGAAGTACTTGGCCGTGGCCTTCATCGACGGCGTCGGCTTCAGCGAGCGCAGCGGGTCCTGGTCCGGGATGACCGGTGCGGGCTCCTTGCCGTGGCTCGCCACGTAGTACCACGTCAGCGCGCCGACGCCGGCCAGCAGGCCGAGGATGCTGAGGAACGTCCACAGGTAGGTGGACGTCGTCGGGACGTTGCCCACCAGCGGCTCGGACGGCCAGTTGCTGGTGTAGGTGATGTCCTGGCCCGGGCGGTTCGTCGAGGCCGACCACGACGACCAGAAGAAGAACGCCGTCATCGCGGCGCGCTGCTCCGGGTCCGGAACCGGGTTGTTCTGCATCGCGTACTGCGCACGCAGCGTGTTGAGCTCGACGTCGGGCCCGAACAGGCGCATGTAGTGGTCCGTGACCTGGCGGATGGCTTCGGCGCGGTCCTCGCTCACCGTGACCATGCCGGACTCCGGCTGGTAGGTGTTGGTCCGCATCTCCTGCTGCAGGCGCGCGCGGAAGGCGGCCTGCTGCGCGCCGTCGAGCTCGGCGTAGGCCTTGCCCGTCTCGCGCGTGGCCCATAGGTCGAGCAGCGCGGTCGCCTCGCGGTGCAGCCAGTCCGCCGACCAGTCCGGCGCCACGTAGCTGCCGTGGCCCCAGATCGAGCCCATCTCGTGGCCGCCGATGCTCTGCCACACCTGCCGGCCTTCGTCGTACTGGGCCCGGGTGAACAGCACCTTCCCCGAAGCCGTCGTCACCGCGCTCGGAATCGGCGGCGCCTGGACGTAGATCTCGCGTCCGTAGTACAGCAGGATGCCGAAGGACACCACCAGCAGTGCCCCGAGCACCTTCCACAAGCGACCCGTGTCTGTCATTGCCATCTCCCAGCGGCCCACCGCCGCTTCTCTGGGGCGCAATCGTGGTCGCACGGTCGCCGGGACGCCTTGACCGAGGTCAAGCCGGCCGGCGCGGACGTAAGGGATTGCCGAAGGGCCGGCTCGTGGCGCATCGTTGGCAGGACAGGGAAGAGCGGGGCGGAGTCCCCGGGGGAGACAGCATGGTCGTGTCGTCACGAATCGCTGCGCGGGTCGAGTCCGAGTTCCCGGCCGAAGCGCGCCCACTCGTCTGTTCGCTGCTCGACGAGTACTCCGGGCCGGAGTCCGAGCGCGTCAACCTCGACGTCCTGCAGCTCGCCGCGGGCGAGGTCGGCGCCGTACGCCGCTACGTGGCGGCGGCCCGGCTCGATTACCGCGACGTGCTGTACTGGGCTGAGTACAGTCAGCGGGATCCGCTGCTGCAGGGTCGCGATCCGCAGCAGCTCATGCGCGAGCTGCTGGACGCCTACGCCGACGGGCAATGACGCGCCGCGCCCGGCGAGGACCGGGTGAGGCAGGTGCGCGGAAGAATCGTCGGCGATGCGGTGCGCGGTCGCCCGCGCCGGCTGGCTAGCGCCGTCCCTCGATCTCGTCCCAGTTCGCGTCCAGGGCCCGCGTGACGACCGCGACGCGCCCCTGCCAGGCGCAGGCGACGCCGGGCCATTCGTCCGCGCACACCTCGCGCACGACGGCCACCACCGCGTCGATCACCTCGCGGTACGTGTCCTTGCCGAGTCCCCAGCCGGTGTGGAAGACGATCGCCGCCTGGGCCTCGTTGTGCAGGTCGAGGTCCGTCTCGTCGCTCGCGAGGATGCGCAGGATCTCGTTGACCATGTTGCCCATGCCGGTGCGCGGCCGCTCGCCGGCACCGACCGCGAAGAATTCGCGCAGCTCGGGACGGGCCGCGAACAGCCGGGCATAGACGAGCGGCACGATGTCGTCGCAGCGTCCGGCGACGAGTTCGAGCGACTCGAGGAGGTCGCCGGGGGCGGCGTTCACGGCTGGGCGACCGGCAGGGTGCGCGGGCTCAGATCGCGCGGGAGAAGCGCCGGCCCGAGGCCTGGGCCTGCGGCAGGTAGGCGTCGAAGACCATGCCGAGGTGCCGCAGCAGCAGCCTGCCCGCCGGCAGCACGCGCAGGCCCGGGGCCGCGAATTCGGCGAGGCCGTCGGACACCAGCGGCTCGAGCGCCACCAGTTCGCTGGCGAAATACGCGGCAAAGTCGATGTTGTGGCGCTTCGCCGTGGCGTCGAAATCGAGCACGCCGTAGCACATGATCTGCTGGATCACGTCGCGGCGGATGATGTCGTCGCGCGTCATGGTGTAGCCGCGGTGCACCGGCAGGATGCCGCGGTCGAGCGCGCCGTAGTACTCCAGCAGCGTCTTCTGGTTCTGGATGTAGTTGTCGCCCACCTTGCCGATGGAGCTGACGCCGAGGCCGACGAGGTCGCAGTAGCCGCGGGTCGAGTAGCCCTGGAAGTTGCGGTACATCGTGCCCTGTTCCTGCGCCTTCACCAGCTCGTCGTCCGGCAGGGCGAAATGGTCCATGCCGATGTAGACGTAGCCGGCCGCCGACAGCTTCTCGATCGTGAGGCCGAGCAGCGCCAGGCGCGTCTCGGGCGTCGCGAGGTCCTCGACCTTGATCTGCTTCTGCGGCTTGAAGATCTCCGGCAGGTGCGCGTACGCGTACACGGCGAAACGGTTCGGGCGCGCGGCCAGCACCGTGTCCAGCGTCTGGGAGAAGCCCGGGATGTTCTGCTTCGGCAGGCCGTAGATCAGGTCGACGCTCACCGAGTTGAAGCCGAACTCGCGTGCCTCGCGGATCAGGCGCAGCGTGTCGGGCACCGACTGGATGCGGTTGACGGCTTCCTGCACCGCCGGATCGAAGTCCTGGATGCCGAGGCTGCAGCGATTGAAGCCGACCTTGCGCAGGTCGCGCAGCGTGTCGGTCGTGATGGTGCGCGGGTCGAGCTCGATGGAGTACTCGCGGTCCTCCTTCGACGAGAGCCGGAAGTGCTGGCCGAGCTTCTCCATCAGCCGCTCGATCTCGAGCGAGGTGAGGAACGTCGGCGTGCCGCCGCCGAAGTGCAACTGTTCGACTTCGCGGTCCTTGTCGTACAGCGCGCCCTGCAGTTCGACCTCGCGGTGCAGGCGGTAGAGGTAGGCCTCGGCCTTCTCGTGGTTGCGCGTGATGACCTTGGTGCAGCCGCAGTAGAAGCAGGGGCTGGAGCAGAACGGGATGTGCACGTACAGCGACAGCGGCCGCGGGATCGGATCCTGGTTGCTCGCCAGCGCCGCGGCCCGGTACTCGTTCAGGCCGAACTTGTCCGTGAACTGCACGGCCGTGGGATACGACGTGTAGCGCGGACCGGAGCGGTCGTAGCGGCGGATGAGGTCGGCGTCGAACCGGATCTGGTGCGAATTCATCTGCGTTCCTGGGCGGGCAGCGGCCGAACCAGCCTGCGCCGGGAGCCCTGCAGCCGCCTTGATGTGCGTCAAGGACGAGAATGTGTCTCAACCCAGCCCCTGCCGGCAAGCCGAATATACCGCAGGGATTGCGGAAGACCCCGACTTCCCTGGATTTTTCGCCGCACTACGGTCGTCCGTCGTGGTCCGCGGACCCGCCCCGCGCCGGGACGGCCCGCCGGGCTCCGTCCGGTCCCCGCCGGGGGCGGTCCCCGATTAGAATTCACGCTTTCGCCGGAGGTTCCCCCTTGTCCACGGAAGTCGCCACCGCCGCCCCCATCGAGACCGACGTCGTCATCGTCGGCGCCGGTCCCGCCGGCCTGTTCCAGGTGTTCGAGCTGGGCCTGCTCGGCATCAAGAGCCACATCGTCGATACGCTGAAGCACCCGGGCGGCCAGTGCGCCGAGCTCTACCCCGACAAGCCGATCTACGACATCCCGGCGCTGCCCATGTGCGGCGCCCAGGAACTGGTCGACCGCCTGCTGCAGCAGATCAAGCCGTTCGGCCCCGAGTTCCACTTCGGCCAGGAAGTCACCACGCTGCGCCGGCGCGAGGACGGGCGCTTCGACCTCGAGACCTCGCTCGGCACCCGGTTCACGGCCCGTGCGGTGGTGGTCGCCGCGGGCCTGGGCTCGTTCCAGCCGCGCCGGCTCGGCGTCGAGGGCGCCGACGCGTTCGAAGGGCGCCAGGTCCACTACAAGGTCCGCAGCGCGGCCGAATTCCACGGCCAGCACCTCGTGATCTTCGGCGGCGGCGACTCGGCGCTCGACTGGGTGCTCGACCTGCACGGCAAGGCGGCGAGCGTGACGATGGTGCACCGCCGCGCCGAGTTCCGCGGCGCCCCGGCCTCGGTCGCGCGCATGAAGTCGCTGGTCGACTCCGGCCAGATGAAATTCTTCGAGGGCACCGCGGCGGCGCTGCGCACCGACGGCGACAGGCTGACCGGCGTCACCGTGAAACTCAACGCCGGCGGCACCCAGGACCTCGACGCCGACCACCTGCTGGCGTTCTTCGGCCTGCACCCGAAGCTCGGCCCGATCGCGGAGTGGGGCTTCGAGTTCGACAAGAAGGCCATCGTGGTCGACACGGCGAAGTTCCAGACCAGCGTGCCGGGCATCTTCGCCATCGGCGACATCAACACCTACCCGGGCAAGAAGAAGCTGATCCTGAGCGGCTTCCACGAGGCGGCGCTCGCGGCCTTCGCGATCACCGAGCACCTCAACCCGGCCAAGAAGGTGCACCTGCAGTACACGACGACCAGCCCGATCATGCAGAAGCGCCTCGGCGTGAACGAATGACGGCGCCTCCCGGCAGGCGGGCCGGTCGATGAACAAGGTCCTCGCCGACCTCGTCAAGCTGCTGCAGCTCGAACCGCTAGAGGTCAACCTGTTCCGCGGCGAGAGCCGTGACATCGGCAGCCCGCAGGTGTTCGGCGGGCAGGTGCTCGGCCAGGCCCTCATGGCGGCCAGCGAGACGGTCGATCCCGGCCGTCTCGTGCACTCGCTGCACGCGTACTTCCTGCGCCGCGGCGACTTCAAGGCCCCGATCGTGTACGAGGTCGACCGCAGCCGTGACGGCACCAGCTTCACGAACCGGCGCGTCGTGGCGATACAGCACGGCCAGCAGATCTTCCACATGTCCGCGTCCTTCCAGGTCCAGGAGGACGGGCCGGATCACCAGGCGCCGATGCCGGACGTCGCGCCGCCCGAGTCGCTCGACGATCTCGCGACGCAGCAGCGCAGCCAGCTCGACCGGCTGCCCGCCGAGCAGCGCCTGTTCTGGTGCCAGGACCGGCCGTTCGAGTTCCGCACGGTCGGGGTGCTGTACCCCGGCGTGCCCCGGCCCGCGGTGCGCCACATCTGGTTCCGGCTCATCGACGAGGTGGCGGACCAGGCGCTGCAGCGCGTGCTGCTCGCCTATGCCTCCGACTTCCACCTGCTCGAGACCGCGACGCTGCCGCACGGACTCTCGGTCCACGCCGGCGACGTGACCCTCGCGAGCATCGATCACGGCATGTGGTTCCACCGCCCGCTGCGGCTGCACGAGTGGCACCTGTACGCGATCATCAGCCCGAGCAGTTCGGGCGCGCGCGGCATGGCCTTCGGGCGCATCTTCGATCGCGAGGGCCACCTCGTCGCCAGCACGGCGCAGGAAGGCCTGATGCGCGAGCGGCACTGATCCCGCCGTGCCTTCGGCGTGCCCACCGTGAAGGACGCCGGCCCGTGACCGACACGTTCGCAGCCATCGTCGCGCGTCGCTATTCGCGCCGGGATCTGCTGCTCGCCGCTGCGGCGACCGCTCCCGCGCTCCTGCTGCCGGGCGTGCTGGCGGCGACGGCGCCGGACGAGGGTGGCCCGGCGCTCACCTTCCAGCCGATCGCGGGCTCCGCGGACGACGTCGTGCGCGTCCCGCCCGGTTACCGCGCCGACGTGCTGCTGCGCTGGGGCGATCCGCTGTTCCCCGGCGCACCGGCGCTCGACCCGCGCGGCATCGCCGCCGGCGCGCTGATGCAGCCGGGCGCGGCCGCCCGCCAGCGACGCCAGTTCGGCGACAACTGCGATGCCATCGCGTTCTTCCCGCTGGCTCGCGACGGGCGCCGCGGCCTGCTCTGCGTCAACCACGAGTACACGAACGACCACCTGATGTTCCCGGGCCGTCGCGAGATGGGCCCCGGCGGCAACGTGCGGGCCGAGTGGTCGAGGCAGCACCCGGAGGCGATCCGCGTCGCGATGGCGGCGCACGGCGTCTCGGTGGTCGAGATCGAACTCGTCGACGGGACGTGGCGAACGCGGCCCGGCTCTCCCTTCACGCGGCGCATCACTGCGGACACGCCCATGGAGATCCGCGGGCCCGCGCGCGGGCACCGCCTGCTGCGCACGCGGGACGATCCGTCCGGCACGCGCGTGCTCGGCACGTTCGCGAACTGCTCGGCGGGGCGCACGCCCTGGGGCACGTACCTGACCTCCGAGGAGAACTTCCAGGACTACTTCGGCGGCCTGCAGGCACTCGCGGCCGTGCCCGGCGTCGACCCGGCGCTGCTCGCGCTGCACCGGCGCTTCCCGATGCACGACGGCGGCAGCTTCCACGGCTGGGAGAACCTCCACCCGCGCTTCCGACTGGAGCACGAGCCGCACGAGGCCCTGCGCTTCGGCTGGATGGTGGAGATCGACCCGCGCGAGCCGCGGGCGCCGGGGCGCAAGCGCACGGCGCTCGGCCGCTGCATGCACGAGAGCGCCGCCTGCACGACTACCCGCGACGGCCGCGCGGCGGTCTACCTCGGCGACGACGACGTGTTCGAGTACGTCTACAAGTTCGTCTCCCGCGGGCGCATCGAACCGGACCGCGGGGCCGCCAACGGCGACCTGCTCGACGACGGTGTGCTGCTCGCCGCGCGCTTCGACGCGGACGGCACCGGCGAGTGGCTGCCGCTGGTGCACGGCGAGGGACCGCTGACCGCGGCCAACGGCTTCGCGGACGCGGGCGAGGTGGCGATCAAGGCGCGACTCGCCGCCGATCGCCTGGGCGCGACGCCGATGGACCGGCCCGAGGACATCGCCATCCATGCACCGAGCGGACGCGTCTACGTGGCGCTCACGAAGAACGATGAACGCACCGCGGAAGCGCGCCGCGGCCGGCTGATCGGCCGCGAGGTGGAGCAGGGCGTGGACGCGGCGAACCCGAGGCCGGCCAACACGCGCGGCCACATCGTCGAGATCGTCGAGGACGACGACGATGCCGGCGCACGCCGCTTCCGCTGGAACCTGTTCCTGCTGCCGGGCGACCCGGCCGCGGCCGATGCCCGCTTCCTCTCCAGCCCGGCCGACCTGCGCCCGGGCCGGCTGGCCTCCGGCGACACCTACTACGCGGGCTACGCCGGGCCCGGCCAGCCCGCCCCGATGGCCTGCCCCGACAACCTCGGCTTCGATCCCGCCGGCCACCTGTGGATGGTCACCGACGGCGACCAGCCCCGTGCCCACAACAACGGCGCGTTCGTGGTGCCGGTTACCGGCGCGGAGCGCGGCTACGTGCGCCAGTTCATGAGCGGGCCGAAAGGCGCTGAAGTGGCCGGCTGCGAGTTCACGCCGGACGGCGAGACGCTGTTCCTGTCGGTGCAGCACCCGGGCGAGGGCGGCACGCTCGCGCGGCCGCAGAGCCACTGGCCCGACGGCGGCGACCTGCCGCCCCGGGCGAGCGTCGTCGCGATCCGAAGGCAGGGCGGCGGGCGCATCGGCCGCTGATCACTCCATCGCGAGTTCGAGCCGGACCTTGCCGTCCTGCGGCGCGATCTTGCCGTCCTTCACCAGGAACACGCGCTCGGGCGCGAGCCCCGTGTCGGCGAGCAGCGCGCGTTCCACCGCCTGGCCACGCTGCTGGGCCAGCTGCTCGAGGTCGGCGGCGCCGGGCGTCAGCTTCGCACGGGCCGCGTCGCGCAGGTACTCGATCGCGGCGGTCCGTTCCGCGGCCTTCGCATCCTTGCGCGACTCGCCCTCGGCCCGCTCGGGTGCGGGTGGCAGCGTCGGCTTGCCCCCCGTGAGCGTCGTCACGAGGTCCGTGAGCACGTCCACCTGCCGGTCGGCCTCGAGCGTCTCGAAGGCCGGCACGGGCGTCTCGGCGCCGGCCTTGCGGCCCAGCACCACCCGGCGCGTCGCATTCGCAAGTTCCGCGGCATAGCGCTGGTCGGTGAGCGCGCCGGCGTCGAGGTCCGCGAGCGTGCCGAGCGGCACCTTCAGCCGGATGTCCTGCTTGCCCGCGAGGGCCTTGCCGAGTCCGGCGAGACGCTCCGCCGCCGCCGGCTCCAGCGTCGACTGGCCGGGAGCGAAGTCGACGAACTGGGCCTCCTCGGCGTCCTTGAACAGCGCCCCGAGCGCCTTGAAAGGCGCCGTGACGGCCTTGACGATGAGGTTCCTGATCACCTGCCAGATGATCGGTCCGATGCGGAACTTCGGGTCGTCGAGCGTGCCGGTGATCGGGATGTCGAGTTCGATCACGCCGTCGGCGTCCTTGAGCAGCGAGGTGGCGAACTTCACCGGCAGCGTCGCCTCGCCCTTCGAGGCCGTCGCCTCGCCCCACTCGAGCTGGTCGATGCGGACGTGGTGCTTCGCGTCGAGTTTGCGCTGCTCGATGGTGTAGTGCAGGTCGGTCGTGAGCTTGCCCTGCGCGATGTTGTAGCCGGCGAGCCGGCCGGAATACGGGTTGAAGATCGGCAGCGAAATGTTCTCGAACTTCATGCCGATGTCGGTGTAGCGCTCGAACGCGAACGGCTGCACGTCGCCACTGATCGTCACCGGCGAGAACTCGCCGACGCGGCCCTTGAACTCGACCTTCGAGCGCGACTTCGGGTCCGAGGACATGCCGAGGATCGTGCCGTTGAGGCCGACGATGTCGGCGGCGAAGTTGGGCTGGATGCTCTGGTCGGCGAAGTCGAGCTGCCCGTTCTCCAGCCGGAACTGGCGGATGCGGATCGGCATGCCCGCTTCCTTCAGCTCCGGCGCGGGCGGCGGCGGTGCCTTCGCCCGGGCCTTCGCGGCCGCCGCGGCCGCCTTTTTCTCGGCGCGCAGCTCGGCGCGCGTCTTCCTGTGCTTCGCGGCCTCGGCCGCCTGTGCGGCCGCGGCCTCGCGCTGCCGCAGCTCCTCCGCGGTGCCCCGGGGGTCGAACACGGCCGACACGTTGACGATGCCGTTCGCGCCGATGCTCACGCGATTGTACGGCTTCACCAGGCGCACCTGGTCGATCGTGACCGCATCGGGCGCCATGTCGTAGCGCAGCTTCGCGAGCTGCAGCCGGTCGAAATTGAAGAAGTCCCTGCGCAGGGCGTCGTCGATCGACTGGAAGCCGTTCACCGTCACGTCGCCGGCGAAGCGCAGCTCCGGTGCCGGGCCGCCGGGCGGCCGCAGGGTCGCCTGGCCCTTGAGGCCCAGCGTGCCGCGCCGGATCGTCATGGCGGTCGACGCGCTCACGTAAGGCTGGATGTCGGTGAGGTCGAAGCCGTCGAGCGCCAGCTCGATGTCGGCCGCGAACGGGTCCGGCACCAGGCTGCCCGAGCCGCCGAGGGTGCCCTGGCCGTTGATCTTCGCATCGAAGCTGAGCGGCAGCGGCCGCGCGAGATCGAGGCTCACCTCGCGCACGGCGGCATTGAACGGCGCCAGCACGAACTTTGCGGCCGGCGCCACGGTGCGGTCCTCGAAGTCGATCGTCGCGTCCTTCACCTCGACGCCCGCGACCTGGACCTGCCACGCGGGCGAGGGCGTCGACGCGGGTGCCGTGGCGTCGGCCGGAGTCGGCGGCGAGGCGTCGTCCGTCGCTGCCGGGGGCGGCGCTGCCGCGTCCGCGGGCAGGGGCGGCGCTGCCGCATCGGCCGGCGCGGGCGAGAACAGGCTCGTGAGGTTGATCGACCCGTCGGCCGACTTCCATGCCTGGGCGGCGAGACCGGTGACGGTGATGGCGGCGATGCCGACCGTCTGCTCCGGCAGCGCGAGCTTCGTGTCGCTGAGCAGCAGGCTCGGGACCTGGACCCAGTCGGCGTCCGCGCCGCGCGCGCGCAGTGCCAGGCCCGTCAGCTCGATCTTCGGCAGTTCGGCTTTCACGTCGAAGCGCCCGCCGAGCGCCACGCGGTAGGAGCCCTGCAGGTGGATGAGGCCCGCGCTGAGACCGAAAGGCAGGGCATCGCCCAGGAACTCGGCGAGTTCGGTCGCCGCGAGGTTGCCGACGTTGAACGTGCCCTGCGACTCGATCCCCGGCTCGAGCGCGAAGCGTCCCTTCCAGTCGAAGCTCGCGCCGGACTCGCCGCGGGCCGAGAAGCCGAAATCGCCGCCCTGCGGCGTGGTTCGGAAGTCCTTCAGCGTGAACTCGATGGGCGCCAGCCGGTGGGTGTATGCGCGCTCGCGCGCCTGGTCGACGTAGTCGGCCTGGCCCTGGCGGACGACCAGCGACTGGATCCATACGCTCGGCAGCGGCTCGGACGCGGCGCCGGGCGGCGGCGGCGAGGCTTCCTTTGGCGCGAGGTCCGCGAGATTGACCTGCCCGTCCGGCCGGATCACGGCTCGCACGGCCGGTGCGTCGATGGCGATGTCGCGGAAGGTGTAGGCGCGGTGCCAGAGCGAGGACAGTTCGAAGTCGACGAACAGGCGCTGGAACCCGAGCAGGGTCTGCCGGTCGGCGTCCGGCAGGGCGAGGTCGCGGATCTCGACCTGCAGCTTGAAGGGCTGCACGCGGATCTCGCCGAGCTTCAGTTCCCGTCCGTACTGCTCCGCGACGAACTTCGTCGCCTGGCTGCGCAGCACCTTCGGCGCCACGTAGAAGCCGAGCACGGCATACGCGGCGACCAGGACCGCCACGAGCGCGGCGGCCCACACCAGCTTCGACTTGAGGATCCTGGCCATCGGCCCTTCCGAGTTGCCGACGCCGAGATTACCGCTCGTTGCCCAGCCAGCGATACAGCGCACCGGCCGCCAGCGCCCCCGCGATGGGAGCGACCCAGAACAGCCAGAGCTGGCCGAGGGCCCAGTCGCCCACCAGCAGCGCCGGGCCCGTGCTGCGGGCCGGATTCACCGAGGTGTTGGTCACCGGGATGCTGATCAGGTGGATCAGGGTGAGTCCGAGCCCGATCGCGATCGGGGCGAAGCCCGCCGGGGCGCGCCGATCCGTCGCGCCGAGGATGATGACGAGGAACATCCCGGTCATCACCACCTCGGTGAGCAGTCCGGCGCCCAGCGAGTAGCCTCCCGGCGAGTGCGCGCCGTAGCCGTTCGAGGCGAGCCCGCCCGCGAGGTCGAAGCCGGCCTTGCCCGAGGCGATCGTGTACAGGACGAACGCGCCGAGGCAGGCGCCGATCACCTGGGCGACGATGTACGGCAGCACCTCGGCGAACGGGTGGCGTCCGCCGGCCCAGAGCCCCACCGTGACGGCCGGATTGAGGTGGCAGCCCGAGATGTGGCCGATCGCGTAGGCCATCGTCAGCACGGTCAGGCCGAAAGCGAGCGACACGCCCGCCAGGCCGATGCCGACGTCCGGGAATGCTGCCGCGAGGACGGCGCTGCCGCAGCCCCCGAGCACGAGCCAGAACGTGCCGAGCATCTCGGCGGCGAGCTTCTTCGACATGGGCATGGCGCGGGTCCCCTGTTGTAGTTGCGGTCGCGGCAACGACCGTCGGCCGGCGCAGCGGCCGGCCGGATCCTCCCCCCGGGACGCAATCTAGCGAGTCTGGGCGTCCGCCGACAAGGGCGCGTCCGCCGACGTGGTCGGCGGGGCCCAGGCGGCCACGATCCGCAGCAGCATCGTGTTGAACTCGGCCGGCTTCTCGATCATCGGGAAGTGCCCGACACCGGCCATCGTCACCACCCGGAACCGCGGCTCGATCCGGCGGATGGCCGGCTCGTCCGTGGGTGGCGCGTCGGCATTGATCGCGACGACGGGCAGGTCGAGCTCCGCGACCAGGGGGCCGAAATCGAGCGCGACGAGGCGCTCGATCGCGGGAATGGCGACCCGGGCCGGCGCCGATGCCATGTCCTCGACGATCCACTTCCGCACCACGGGATCGGTGTGCGCGGTGAAGAACGAGCGGTCGACGAAATCGGCCGTCGCCGCCTTGAAGTCCTTGCGCATGGCCGCGAGGATCGGCTCGGTCATTTCCTTCGGGAAGGGATGCGCGATTTCCCTCAGCGTGTCCACGCCGACGATCCCGAGCACACGGCCCGGCAGCTGCCGGGCGGCCTCGAGCGCGACGGGCCCGCCCATCGAGTGGCCGACCAGCACGACCTGCGCGTGCCCCGCGGCCTGCACGACGGCGGCGACGTCCGCACCGAAGTTCGCCATTGACCAGTCCTTGCGCCCGCCCGTGGCAGAGCGGCCGTGTCCGGCGAGGTCGAGCGTCACCACCGTGTACTCGACGGCCAGCGCGTCCAGCTGCGAATCCCAGTACCCCGAGTCGCACGACCAGCCGTGGATGAGCACCACGGCCGGCTCGCCCTGGCCGTAGACGCGGTAGCGGATCGTGGCCCCGTCGCGTGCGAGCGACCGGGTCGTGGCTTCCGTCGGCATGGCGTGCGGTGGTGGCGGGGTCGGCTTCGGCGCCGCGGTTCGGGCCGGCGGGGGCGGCGGCGAGGGCGTCGGCGGGGGTTCGGCCGGAGGCTGGCCGCAGGCCGCGGCCAGCACGCCGGCGATCAGCAAGGCCGCGAACGTACGGTTGTGCATGCCCGATTCCTCGTCAGGTCTCCGGCTCGGGCAGGACCTTGCCGGGGTTCATGATGCCGCGCGGGTCGAGCGCCTGCTTGATCGCGCGCATCACGGCCAGGTCGACGGCGCTGCGATGGCGGCCCAGCTCGTCGCGCTTGAGGCGGCCGATGCCGTGCTCCGCACTGATGCTGCCCCGGAAGCGGCGCACGATGCCGTAGACGGCCGTCTCGAGCGCGTGGGTGTGCGCGAGGAAGTCCGCGGGATCCGCTCCGGCCGGCTGGCTCAGGTTGAAGTGCAGGTTGCCGTCGCCTACGTGGCCATAGGCGACGAGTCGCGCCGTGGGCAGGATCGCGAGCGCCGCCGTCGAGGCCTCCGCCAGGAAGGCCGGCAGGCTGGCGACGGGCACCGAGACGTCGTGCTTGATGCTGGCGCCCTCGTGTCGCTGCGCCTCCGGCACCGACTCGCGCAGCTTCCAGAAGGCCTGGCGGTGGGCGAGGGACTCCGCCAGCACGGCATCCTCCGCCAGGCCCTGCTCCAGGGCCGTGGCGAGCGCCTGCTCGAGCAGCGCGCGCAGCGCGGGGTCGTCGCGCGACGTGGCCAGCTCGCACAGCACGTAGTTCGCGTGCGGCCGCCCGAACGGGTCGCTGACGCCGGGGATGTGGCGGACGGTGAACTCGACGGCGACGCGCGGCAGGAACTCGAAGCTGGTCACGGCGTCGCCGGTGGCCGCCCGCAGCAGCGCGAGCAGCCGCACGGCGGCCGCGGCATCCGGCACGGCCACGAAGGCCGTCTCGACCGTGCGCGGCGCCGGGAACAGCTTCAGGCTGGCCGCGGTGATCACGCCGAGCGTGCCCTCCGCTCCGATGAAGAGGTCGCGCAGGTCGTAACCGGTGTTGTCCTTGCGCAGGCTCGTCAGGCCGTCGATGACGCGGCCGTCCGCGAGCACCACCTCGAGGCCGAGCACGAGGTCGCGCGCGACGCCGTAGCGCACCGCGTTGAGACCGCCGGCGTTGGTGGAGAGGTTGCCGCCGATCTGGCAGCTGCCCTCGGAGCCCAGCGACAGCGGGAAGTACCGGTCGACGGACTGCGCGGCCGCCTGCACCTGCGCGAGCAGGCAGCCGGCCTCGACGGTGAGCGAGAAGTTGTCCGCGTCGGCGGCGCGCACGCGCTGCATGCGCCTGAGCGACAGGACGATCTCGTCGCCGCGTTCGCCCGGCGTGGCGCCGCCGCAGTAGCCGGTGTTGCCGCCCTGCGGAACCACGCCGATGCGGTGCTCGTTGCAGATGGCGAGCACGGCGGACACTTCCGCCGTGGTGGCGGGGCAGGCCACCAGCGGCGTTGCGCCGTGGTAGAGCGCGCGGAAATCCGTGAGGTACGGGGCGACGTCCGCGGGCGCCTCGAGGCAGCCGGCGGGCCCGAGCACGCCGCGGATGCGTTCGAGGGCGGCAGCGAGGCTCGTCGTCGCGGTCGTCATCGGCCCCCGGGGCACGCGGCCGTCAGGCGGGGCGCGGGCGGGTGAACTTCGCGGTGATCAGCGCCACGCCGACGGCGATCACCAGC
Source organism: Pseudomonadota bacterium (assembly GCA_052035645.1). Classification (GTDB taxonomy): domain Bacteria; phylum Pseudomonadota; class Gammaproteobacteria; order Steroidobacterales; family Steroidobacteraceae; genus RPQJ01. The sequence goes on along the minus strand of JBPOHK010000106.1, from coordinate 33,643 downwards.
ACCAGTATCGAGGCCAGCGCGTTCGTCAGCAGGTGCGGCGCGAACAGCAGCACGAGGCCGAAGCCGAGCATCATCAGGCCCGAGATGAGCTTGAGGATGCGGCCTTCGGATTCGGTCAGCTTGCGTGCGCCCATGGTTTTCGTGAACACGACGACGATGGCCAGCAGCGGCACCACGTAGATCACGTTGTAGGCCGCCAGCCACGCATAGTACTGCCACGATTCGAGCTTCGCGAGCGTCAGGGCCCTGGTGTAGACCATCGGGAACCCGGCCGTGCACAGCAGTTCGTAGGAGTTGGCGACCAGCGCGAGCAGCACCGTGCCGACCAGCATCGGGCCCATCGCGCCCTCGGTCACGACCTCGCGCATGCGCTTGAACAGGCCCGGCTTGGCCGACTCCGGGATCGACAGGCTCGGGCCTTCCTTGAACCAGAAGTAGTCCTTGATGTTGAGCCCCGCCACGACCAGCGCGACCACGCCGGCGACCAGCGTGATCAGGCGCAGTTCGCCCGCGATCAGGAACACGTTCAGCCAGGCGGCCATGAACACGAAGTAGACCAGCCCGGAGAACAGCACGAACGTCCCGCCGACGATCGCCATGCGCGTGCGGCTGCGCGCGTGCACCAGCAGGCTGAGCAGGAACAGCAGCACGAAGAACGCGCAGGGATTGAACGCGTCCATGCCGGCGAGCACCAGCGTGAGCGCCGGCAGCGAGAAGGCCTGCGCATTGACGGTGCCGACGAACGGCACGCGGACCGACGTCCCGGCCTCGCCCTCGGCCGCGCCCGGCGACCCCGCCGCGGCTGCCGGTGCCTCGCCGGCCGGCGGGCCGCCCGTGAAGGCCGGGTTCGCGAGCCGGTCCGCGTGGCACTGCTCCAGTGCCCGGATGAGTTCGGCACCGGTCGTCTCCGCGCTGTCGTAGCCGATGCGCACCTGCCGGCAGAAGATGAAGCCCGGCACCGACAGCGCCTCCACGCCGAGCGACTGCGCGGTGTCGTAGTAGAAGCGCGCGTTGTCGCGGTTGTCCTTGACGGCGTAGGCCTGCAGTTCCAGCCACGGTGTGCGGGCCGCGAAATCGTTCACCAGCGGTCTGGCCGCCTGGCAGTGCGGACAGGTCGGCGAGTAGAAGTAGTAGAGCCGGACCGTCGGCGTGCCGTCGGCCGCCGTGCCGAACCAGAACGCGTCGGACCGCGGATCGCGGGTCTCGGCGCGGACGGCGCCGGCGACGAGCAACAGGAGGGCGACCAGGAGGAGGCGGATCGACGGCATCGGGGGGTGGCCTGCGGCGGGGGCGGCAGGCCGCATGATAGCGGCGCCGGTCCCGGCCGCTCTCCGTTGTTCTACCGATGCGGTTGCGGTGCTCATGGGGTGTCGGCCGAGCCCGGCCAGCTGTTCGCGTGGGCCGCGAACTGGCTGGACTGCGCCCTCACCACGCAGAACCGCTGGCCCGTCGGCGCTTCCATCACCCACCACGTGTGCACCTGCTTCACCCGCTTCGCGCCGAGCGCCTCGAGCCGACGCACCTCGGCCTCGATGTCGTCCGCCTCGATGTCGAGGTGTACGCGGCTCGGGTGCGACACCTGCTGCACTTCGACGTGCAGGCGGTCCTCGGGATCGACGAGGCGCACGTACTTCTCGCCCTCGGCGCCCGGCAGGGCCTTCACGGGCATGCCGAGCGCCCCGCTCCAGAACCGTGCGGCGCCGGCCAGGTCCGGCGTGTGGCAGTCGATGATGAAGCCGACCAGTCTGCTCTTGTGCATTCGATCCTCCCGAGGGACGCCTCAGGCGCCGAGTTCGCGCTTCGCGACGGCGACCCACTCCTTGTGCAAGGTGTTGTAGTGCCTGCCTGCGATCCGGCTCTCGTCCGCCACGCGCTGGAAGCATTCGCGCGCCCGGTCGGCGCGGCCGTCGGCCTTCAGCAGCAATCCGAGCCGCACGAACGGCTCCGGACCGGGGTAGTAGCCGCAGAGCGCCTCGTACTCCTCCTCGGCCTGCACGCGGCGGCCGCTCTCGTCCTGGGCCCGCGCATACAGCAGGTGCGCCTCGGGCGAGCGGTAGCCGGGGTTCGCTTCCTTGAGCCTGTCGAGCGTCGCGATCACGGCGGCGTGGTCGCCGAGGCCGAACTGGGCCCGCGCGAGGCCGTGCAGCAGCGCGGCGTCGTCTGCGTGCACGCCCTTCAGCCGCGCGGCATACAGGTCGCGCGCCTCGGCGTAGCGGCCCTTGTCGAGGCACTCCTCGGCGAGCCGCATCGCGTTCTGCACCGTGTCGGCGACGGCGAGGTTCTGCGCGGCCTGCTGCAGGTCCCTGTTCGGGTTCACGGCCTTCGACATCGAGCGCCCGAGGTTGCGCGCCGTGCGGCTGCCCGTCAGCTCCGGCAACAGCTCCACGATGAAGTAGGCGAGACCGCCGATCGCCGGGAAGAACAGCAGGATGAAGATCCAGGTCATGTTGCGCCCGGTCTTGAGCACGTGCACGACCAGCGCGAGCTGGATCACGTAGGACAGGATGACGAACAGCATGCGGACCCTCGTTGGCGCGTCCGTGCGCGGCAGCCGGCTCAGCCCTTGCGGGCCGGCCGGATGATACTCGTCTTCCGGTTGCGGTCGTCCTCGACGATCACGATCACCGGGTCGATGCCCGCCATTTCCTCGGGCTGGAACCAGCCCTCGGCGAGCACGATGATCCTGTCGCCCTTCTGGAAGTGGCGCGCCGGCGGGCCGTTCAGGCAGATGTCGCCGCGCCCGCGCGGGCCGGCCATCACGTAGGTCTGCCAGAACACGCCGTTCGCGACGTTGGTGATGTTGACGTACTGGAACGGCCGGATGCCGCTCTGCTCGAGCAGCGCCTCGTCGATGGTGATCGAGCCGACGTAGTCGAGGTCGGCCTCGGTGACGGTGGCGCGGTGGATCTTGGCGATGCAGGCACGGATCAGCATGGGTCGCTCCCGCCGGTCGAGGGCGTGACTATGCCAGCAATGGGGTGCCCGGCGGGAGGGCCGGCCGCGTCAGCGGACGCCGAGCCAGTCCGGGTTCGGCAGCGCGCTGAAGGCTTCTCGCAGCGCCTCGCCCCAGCCGTTGCGGATCATCTGGAAGTAGCGGTTCTCGCCGTCGATGTCGACGTGGCAGGCGACGCGGCACTCGTCGCGCCGCACGATCACGAGGTCGAGCGGCGGCCCGACCGAGAGGTTGGAGCGGATGGTCGAGTCCATCGAGATGAGGGCGCACTTGGCGGCCTCGCTGAGCGGCATGCTGCGGCGGGTGACGCGGTCGATGATCGGCTTGCCGTACTTCGACTCGCCGATCTGGAAGTACGGCGTGTCGGGCGTCGCCTCGATGAAGTTGCCGGCGGCGTAGACGTGGAACAGGCGCGGGGCCTCGCCCCTGATCTGGCCGCCGACGATGAAGCTCGGGTTGAAGTCGACGCCCTGCGACTTGAGCGCATCGGCATCGCGCGCGTGCATTTCGCGCAGCGCGTCGCCCACGCAGCGCACCGCCTCGAACATGTTCGGGCAGTTGTGCAGGCCGACCGAGGCGCCATCCTGCGCGGCCATGCGCTCGGCGAGCAGGCTGGTCGCGCCCTGGGTGATCGCGAGGTTGCCGGCGGCGAGCAGCACGATGACCCGGTCGCCCGGGTTCTCGAACACCTTCACCTTGCGGAACGTGCTGACCTGGTCGACCCCGGCGTTGGTCCGCGAGTCCGCGAGGAAGACCAGCCCCGCGTCGAGGACCATCCCTACGCAATACGTCATTGTTGCTGCGCCTGTCCGCTGCAGACCCGGACGGCGACTGCCATCGACTCGTGCCCGCCGCCGCGTCTTACGCCCCGCACCGGGGCCGCGTCAAGGTAATCGCGCCCGACCGCCAGCCGGCAGTGGCGCGCGCCGGCCTGCTCGCCGTGGGTCACGTCGAGGCTCTGCCAGCCCTCGTCGGGCCCGAGCCACACGTCCGCCCACGCGTGGCTCGCCACGCCGCCCACGTCGCCCGCGTAGAAGTAGCCGCTCACGTAGCGCGCCGGGATGCCGGCCGCGCGGCAGCACGCGATCAGCACGTGCGCCTGGTCCTGGCAGACGCCGGAACCGAGTTCGAGCACCTCCGACGCGCTGTGCGTCACGTCGGTCGTGCCGGGCTCGTAGGCCACGCGCCCGCAGATGCCGCCCACGAGGTCCATCAGCGTCTGGCGCGACGGCGGGTGCCGGCCGAGGTGGTGGTCGGCGAGCTCGCGCAGCGCCGCGTCGGGCCGCGTGAGCGCGGTCGGGGCGAGGAAGGCGAGCGGGGAAAGCCCGGCCGGCTCGTCGATGACCGCGCTCGCACCCTGGCCGATCTCGGCCGTGCCCTCGACCACGATGCGCAACTCGCGGTGCGGGAACTCGACCGTGACGATGTGCGTGACGTTGCCGTACGGGTCGACCTGCTCGATGCGCTCGCCCGGGGCGCTGACCTTCCAGTTCAGCACCCGCTGGCCGGGCTCGGCCCGGGGCGTCAGCTTCAGCGCCTGGATGCTGTAGCTGACCGAGGACTCGTAGACGTAGTGCGTCTCGTGGCGGATGTGCAGTTGCATGGTGTCACGCGGCGGCGGTGTGTCCGAGGAAGTCGCGGCCGATCCGGTCGCTCAGGTCGGCCGTGCTGGCGAGGGTGTTGCGCAGGAAGCGGTCGACGCCGCCGCCGAACATGCTCTCGGGCGTGCCGAAGCGCAGCGCGGCGTGCAGCTGGCCCGCGCGGCGCTCGGTCTCGCCCGACTGCGGGCCGCACACGGCGAGCAGGTTCTCGTAGACCAGCTCGGCCGAGCGGTAGATCGAGCGCGGCACGTCCTGGCGGAAGGTGGCGAACTCGACCACCCGCATCGGGGTGACGGTGTCGCGCGACACGCGGCGGAAGATCTCGAACGCGGAGAGCGCGCGCAGCAGCACGCTCCACGGATAGTAGTCGTGGGTGACCGGGCCGGGTCCCTCGTCCGTGCCCTCGCAGGCGAGGCGGATCTGCAGCAGCCGCGCGACGCCGTCCGCGCGCTCGAGGAAGGTGCCGATCTGCATGAAGTTGTAGCCCTCGTCGCGCAGCATGGAGCCGAGCACCACGCCGCGCGCGAGGTGGGCGCGGTACTTCACCCAGTCGATGAACTCGGCGATGTTGCGGGCCGTGAAGCGCGAGGGCGCGTTGGCCCGCGCCTCGAGCCAGGTCGAGTTGAACGTCTCCCACATCTCCGAGGAGATGGTGCCGCGCACCGCGCGCGCGTTTTCGCGCGCCGAGCGCAGGCAGTTGAGGATGCTCGAGGGGTTGCCGCGGTCGAAGGCCAGGAAGTCGATCACCCGGTGCGGCTCGAGGGACGGGTGGCGCTCGTCGTAGGCCGCGTCCATGCGCAGGGTCGCCAGCATCCGCCGCCAGCCGATGTTGTCCGCGCGCACTTCCTTGGGCAGCAGCGAGAGCCGGTACTCGACGTCGAGCGTGCGCGCGAGGTTCTCGGCGCGTTCGGCGTAGCGCCCGAGCCAGTAGACGTGGTCGGCGGTGCGGCTGAGCATGCGGTCAGTCCTCCAGCACCCAGGTGTCCTTGGTGCCGCCGCCCTGCGAGGAGTTCACCACCAGCGAACCGGCGCGCAGCGCGACGCGCGTGAGGCCGCCGGGCACGATGGTGATGTCGCGGCCCGAGAGCACGAACGGCCGCAGGTCGATGTGCCGCGGCGCGACCCCCTGCTCGACGAAGGTGGGGCAGGTCGACAGCGCCAGCGTCGGCTGGGCGATGTACTTCTCGGGCGCCGCGAGGATGCGCAGGCGGAAGTCCTCGCGCTCGGCCACCGTCGCGGTCGGCCCGACCAGCATGCCGTAGCCGCCGGCGCCGTGGACTTCCTTCACCACCAGCTCGTCGAGGTGTTCGAGCGTGTAGGCGAGGTCGTCGCGCCGGCGCAGCACGCGCGTCGGCACGTTGTTGAGCAGCGGCTCCTCGCCGAGGTAGAACTTCACCATCTCCGGCACGTAGGGATAGATCGACTTGTCGTCGGCGATGCCGGTGCCGATGGCGTTCGCCACGGTGACGTGGCCGGCGCGGTATGCGGACATGAGCCCGGGCACGCCGAGCACCGAGTCGGTGCGGAACACCAGCGGGTCGAGGAAGTCGTCGTCGATGCGCCGGTAGATCACGTCGACGCGCTGCAGGCCGCGGGTGGTGCGCATGTAGACGAAGCCGCTGCGCACGATCAGGTCCTGGCCCTCGACGAGTTCGACGCCCATCTGCTGGGCGAGGAAGGCGTGCTCGAAGTAGGCGCTGTTGTGCGCCCCGGGCGTGAGCACCACCACCACGGGGTCGGCCACGCCCGCGGGCGCGACGGAGGCGAGGTTCTCGAGCAGGCGGTCGGGGTAGTGCTCCACGGGCGCCACCCGGTTGAGCGCGAACAGCTCGGGAAACAGCCGCATCATCATCTTGCGGTCCTCGAGCATGTAGGACACGCCCGAGGGCACGCGCAGGTTGTCCTCCAGCACGTAGAACTCGCCTTCGCCGGCGCGCACCACGTCGATGCCCGCGATGTGCGCGTAGATGCCGCCGGGCACGTCCATGCCCTGCATCTCGGGGCGGTACTGGGGATTGCAGAAGATCTGCTCGGCGGGGACCACCCCGGCCTTCAGGATCTCCTGCCCGTGGTAGATGTCGCCGATGAACGCGTTCAGGGCGCGCACGCGCTGGCGCAGCCCGGCCGAGAGCTTGCGCCACTCCTCGGCCGAGAGGATGCGCGGCACGATGTCGAACGGGATCAGCCGCTCGTTGCCTTCCTGCTCGCCGTAGACGGCGAAGGTGATGCCGACGCGGTGGAAGAGGCTGTCGGCCTCGGCGCGCTTCTGGCGCAAGGCGTCGTCCGGCTGGCGGGTGAGCCAGTCGGCGTACACGTCGTAATGCGGTCGAACTTCCCCGCCCGAGGTGTACATCTCGTCGTACGGGGCGGTGGCCTGGTTTCGGTCCATGGGTCGCGTCCTTCCGTGGGACCCAAGCGAATTTCGTGCCAAGCCGTGGATCGGGGCATCTGGCCGCCTCACTGCCCCGTCCGGGTGCGAAACGGGCGGCCCTGGGGCCGCCCGTGGTCAACTTTGGTGCGTGGCCGGCGTCGGCCGGGGCCGGGTCAGTAGCGGCCGTGGGTCTTGTAGAGGTAGTTGGTCAGCTCGGCGGTCTGCATCGAGAGGCGCCGCTGGATGTCGTGCACCACCCGTACGATCGCGCGCATCACGCGGTAGACGAGGTGCGGATTCTTGTCGAGCAGGCTCTCGAGGTCGCCGCGGCTGAGGCCGAGCACCTGGCTGTCGGCGACGGAGATCAGGGATGCGTAGCGGGTGGCGCCGTCGAGGAACGACAGTTCGCCGGCCACGTCGCCGGGGCGCAGGGTGTTGAGCGTCACCTCGTTCTCGGTGCCGGCGGCCTTGATGATGCCGATCATGCCGTTCGACACGACGTACAGGTGGTCGTCGACGTCGCCTTCCTTGACGAGCACCTCGCCGGCGGTGAGGTTGCGGATGGTCATCACCTCGGCGAGCGCCTTGCGCTGCTCGTCGGTCATTTCGATCGCGAGCTTGGAGTTGGACAGTCCCTGGAGGGCGGCTTGGCTCATGTCGGGCTCCGGTTCTTGGCTTGGTGCCGATTATCGGGGCGGCGGCGGCTGACCGGGTAGTAAGGGCATGCCGCGGGGCGGTCTGCTGGCGTGGCCGGCATCTCGGTGCCCGACTCCGGGGCGGTCCGGTGATGCGCCGGCATCTCGGAACCGGACGCGGTGGACGGTGCGGTGCTTCGCCCGTGTTTCGGCTTGCGGCTCCGGGGCGGTCCGGTGCAGCGCCGGCATCTCGGCTCCCGGCTCCGGGGCGGTCCGTGAAAACGCCGTGAACCCATCCATGGGGGCTCCGGGCGCCGCGTCCATGCGGCGCACGGTTTCCCGGACCGCCCCGGAACCAGGAGCCGGCTGCCGGCGTGAACGCGCGGTGGCAGCGTCGGGGTTCGAAGAGGACGGAGCGGAGACCGCATCGGGCTGCCTCGACGCCGCGGTTCACCTTCAGGCCGCGCCCGCTTCCGGTGTCCGGCCTGCCCGCAAGGCCGTGCGCCCCATGGACGCCGCGCCCCGTGCCCCCCAGGATGGGGTTACGGCGTCCCTGCGGGCAGGCCGGACATCGGAAGCCAGCGGCCCTGCACCCGCGCCGTCCTTCGCCTCTCAGCCCACCGCGTCAGCCCACCGCGTAGCTCGCCACGCAGCGAGCCGCACCGACGTTCACCGAACGGACGGCAACCGGCACCGAGGCTTGGTGAGCAGCATCTGCACGTCGCCGATCTGCCGCTCGAGGAAGCCGCCCTCGCAGTAGCAGAGGTAGAACTCCCAGAGCCGCACGAACTCGTCCGGGTAGCCGAGCGCGCGGATCTCGTCGAGCTGCGCGAAGAAGTTCTCGCGCCAGCGCCGCAGCGTGGTCGCGTAGTGCGGCCCGATGTCCTCGAGGTGGAAGACCTTGAGGTCCGTCCGGCGCCGCAGCGAGTCCGCGATCGCCGTCACCGACGGGATGAAGCTGCCCGGGAACACGAAGCGCTGGATGAAGTCGACGCTCTTCAGGGCCTGCTCGTAGATCTGGTCCTGCAGCGTGATCGCCTGCAGCAGCATCGCGCCGTCCGGCTTCAGCAGCGAGGCGCACTTGGCCGTGTACGCGTCGAGGTACTGGTGGCCGACCGCCTCGATCATCTCCACCGACACTGCCTTGTCGAACTGCCCGCGCAGGTCGCGGTAGTCTTCGAGCAGCAGCGTGATGCGGTCCGTGAGGCCCGCGGCCGCGATCTTCTCGCGCGCCCAGTCGTGCTGCTCGCGCGAGATGGTCGTGGTGGTCACGCGGCAGCCGTAGTTCGCCGCCGCGTGGATCGCGAGGCCGCCCCAGCCCGTGCCGATTTCGACGAGGTGGTCGGCGGGCGAGAGCCGCAGCTTGCTGCAGATGCGGTCGAACTTGGCGAGCTGCGCCTCGTGCAGCGTCGCGTCCTCGCGTTCGAAGATGCCGCAGGAGTACGCCATGGTCGGATCGAGCATCCGTGCGAAGAGCTCGTTGCCGAGGTCGTAGTGCGCCGAGATGTTGCGACGACTGCCGTCCCTGCTGTTGCGGTTGGCCCAGTGCAGCAGGCGGCGCGCCGGCGCGGCGACGAAGGAGGCCGGGCCCTCGACCGACTCCATCATCTCGCGGTTGGCGACGAACAGGCGGATCAGCGCGGTGAGGTCGTCGGCGCGCCACTGGCCGCGGATGTAGGCCTCGCCGCCGCCGACGGTGCCGCCGAAGGCGGCGTCCGCGTAGACCTGCGGGTGCAGCACCTCGAGCGTCACGTGCAGGTCGCACTCGGCGCTGCGGCGGCCGAAGCTGAGGCGCTCCGCGCCGTCGATCACGGTCAGTTCGCCGTGCTGCAACCGCTCCAGTTGCGCGAGGAACAGCTTGCGGCCGAGCCGCTGCAGCCACGTCGGCTCGCGGCCGGCGCGGTCGTCGCCGAGCAGGTGCCCGGGCAGCAGGGCGGGGCGGGCGGTCGTGGTGGTCGTGTTCATGCGTGCGGACTCTCGATGCGGCCGGCGTGGCTGCGATGGCCGGCGCCGGTCTTGTCGGGGTGGGTGAAGAAGGGCGTGCGCTTCAGCCACAGCCGCAGCGCCTGCCAGTAGATCGCGAACGACACCTGGGCCGTCATCAGCGGATACGACGCGAGCGCCGCGGCGAGGGAGGCGCCCGTGATCGGTCGCCGCTCGAGCGTCATGGTCGCGTCGAACACCTGCTCGCCATCGCGCCAGTTCTCCATGTGCACCAGCAGGCGCGCCTCAGGCGCCGTGAAGCGCCAGTCGTAGTCCATGTCCATCGGCAGGAACGGCGAGACGTGGAAGTCCTTGCCGAAGCGGAAACGCAGCGCGCCGTCGGGCCGCCCCGCGCTCGCGCGGGCCGGCAGCACGTAGCAGTGCTGCTCGCCCCACGGCGTGTTGTTGATCTCGGCGACCACGGTCGACAGGGTGAGGCCGTCCGGCTCGTAGCAGTAGTAGAAGCTGACCGGGTTGAAGCCGTAGCCGAGGTAGCGCGGGTGCGTCAGCAGGCGGATCGGGCCGTCGGGACGCCGGCCCGTGCGGCTCTCGACCAGCCGGCGGATGCTCTCGTCCAGCGGTTCGGCCGGATCGCCGTGATGGTCCGCGCGCTGCCAGCGCGCGAACGCCGCACGCCGGGTCGACCACAGCCAGCGTCCCGCGAAGACCGTGTCGAGTTCGGCGAGGTCGAGCCACAGCAGGCACAGGCGGTAGCGGAAGGCGTGCGGCCGCGGCGCCTGCCGCCGGTGCCTAACCCACCCGCTGTAGAGGGCGCTGTGCATGGCGATTGCGCTCGCTGTCGTCGGCGAAATGCGCGAGCGCGGCCTGCGCGCTCACCACGCCGTCCTCGTGGAAGCCGAAGCGCCAGTAGGCGCCGCAGAAGTACGTTCGCTGCGCGCCGTTCAGCTCGCGGTGACGGCGCTGGGCGGCCACGCCCTTCGGCAGGTAGACCGGGTGGTCGTACTCCCAGCGGCCGAGGACGGTGCGCGGGTCGATCGCGTCGCGATGGTTGAGCGTGACGAGGAAGCGCTCGGGCGCCTCCAGCGACTGCAGGACGTTCATGTCGTAGGTGAGGGCGACGGGCTCCTGCGGGTCGCGCAGCAGGTGGTAGTTCCAGGCGGCGCGGGCGAGCGGCCGGCGCGGCAGCAGCGAGGCGTCGGTGTGCAGGATCGCTTCGTTGCGCGCATACGGGAACGACTCGAGCACCTCGCGTTCCGCGGCCGACGGTTGCTCGAGCATCCCGAGCGCCTCGACGGAGTGGCAGGCGAGGAAGACGTGATCGAAGGCCTCGACGTCGCCGCGCACCGTGCGCACGCGCACGTCCTGTGCCGTGCGGCGGATGCCGGCCACCGGCGTCGAGAGGTGGACCTTCGCGCGCATGGCGCGCTCGAGCGCGCGGACGTACTCGCGCGAGCCGCCTCGCACGACCTGCCAGAGCGGCCGGTCGTCGACCGAGAGGAAGCCGTGGCGGTCGAAGAAATCCACGAAGAAGCGCGCCGGGAAATCCAGCATCGCCGTCGCCTCGGCCGACCAGATCGCGCGTCCCATCGGCAGGATGTAGTGCTCGACGAACTGCCGCGAGTAGCGGCCTCGCTCCAGGTAGGCGCCGAGCGTGAGCGTGTCGTCGTCGCCCGCGAGCAGTTCCCGGCTGCGGGCGTTGAAGCGCAGGATGTCGGCGATCATGCGCAGGAACGACGGACGCAGCGCGTTGCGGCGCTGCGCGAACAGGGAGTTCAGCGAGGTGCCGTTGTATTCGAGGCCGGTGCGCTCGCAGCGCAGGCTGAAGCTCATGTTCGAGGGCTGCCAGCCGACGCCGAGTTCGCGCAGCAGGCCCATGAAGTTCCCGTAGGTCCAGTCGTTGAAGACGATGAACCCCGTGTCGATCGCCCAGGACCGGCCGTGCCGCTCCACGTCCACCGTGTGCGTGTGGCCGCCGAGCCAGTCGTTCGCCTCGTAGAGCGTGACGTCGTGCTCGCGCGAGAGGCGCCAGGCGGCATACAGGCCGGCGATGCCGGCGCCGACGACGGCGATCCTCATCGCGGCACCCTGCGGGCGGAGCGGACCTCGGCCGGCACCGGCTTCAGGTCCCAGACGATGCCGAGCGCGGCGAGCGCCCGCAGCAGGTAGTACGTGATGTCGATCTCCCACCAGTAGAAGCCCTGGCGCACGGACATGGGGTAGTGGTGGTGGTTGTTGTGCCAGCCCTCCCCGAGCGTGAGCAGGGCGAGCCAGAAGTTGTTGCGGCTGTCGTCGCGCGTGGCGTAGCGGCGCCGGCCCCAGGCGTGGCACAGCGAGTTGATGGTGTACGTGCCGTGGTAGCACGCGACCGTCGAGACGAAGAAGCCCCACACCAGCATCTGGCCGCCGCTGGTGCCGAGCGCGGGCCAGTGCGCCTCCATGACCTTGCCGAGCACGAGCATGGCGAGCGCGAGCAGGAAGGGCACGAGGATGTCGAAACGGTCGAGCAGGCGCAGCTCGCGGTACACCAGCAGGTCGCGCACGCGGCCGAGGTCCGGCGCAAAGTGCCGGCGCGAGAGGAACCAGCCCATGTGCGACCAGAGGAAGCCGTGCTGCACGGGCGAGTGCACGTCCTGCTCGCGGTCGGCGTGCGCGTGGTGGTGCCGGTGGTGCGCGGCCCACCAGATGGGGCCGCGCTGTGCCGCCGAGGCGCCGAGCACGGCGAACACGAACTGCGCGGGCCGGGAGGTGCGGAACGTGCGGTGCGAGAAATAGCGGTGATAGAAGCCCGTGATGGCGAACATGCGCAGGAAATAGAGCGCGACGGCGACACCGACCGCGACCGGGCTCCAGCCCACCCACAGAACGCCCAGGCAGGCCGCGTGCATGCCGACGAAAGGCAGGATGCGTGCCCAGTCGACGCCGTCGCGCAGGGCGGGGGCGGCCACCGGGGTCGAGCCCGTGTCGAACCACGCCCGCACCGCCCGCCCCAGCCGGCGGGCGAGGCCGGCGGGGCGGGCGGGCGCAATCGGGCCGTCCATGGCAGGAGGCGCGTCGTCCGTGGCAATCGTTGCGGCGGCATTCGGCGGGCGCATCACGGTGCCCCCGTCTCAGGGCGCCGGCGCGCGTCGCGCATCGGCCGTCGCTCCGCCGAGCAGGTCGGTGCGCAGGTCGCCGACCACGCTGCGCGGGTGCAGCCAGATGGCGAGGAAGGCGGGCCCGAACCGAGGGTCGGCGATGCGGCCGAGCAGGCGCTCGCGGTCGTAGAAGCGCGTCTCGCCGCCGGGTTCCACGACCGCCGTGAGGTTCTGGCCCGGCCCGACGTCGCTCCACAGCCCGCGCAGGTCCGCGAGCCAGCGCTGCTGCTGCGACGGCGTCGTCTCGCCGAGCAGCCGCCACGCGGTGTGGGTGATGGAGAGCAGCTGGTCGCGGCTGAACTCGCGTCCGTACCAGAGCGTGAGCGCCATCGGCTGGTCGGCGTCGAGCCCCTCGAAGCGGCCGCTGGTGCTCCAGAGTCCCGCGTCGTAGATGCGCCGGCCGAGGAAGCGCAATTCGCCGCTGCCCACGGCCCGCCACGCGTGGGGCTCGCGCTGCGCCGGTTCGGGCAGCGGGGCGCCGAGCGCCGTCCCGCCCGCGAGCGCGAGCAGGCACAGAAGCAGGTGGGGCAGGGCGAGGTGGTGGCGGGCGGGCATGACGGCCGTTTCGCCATGGTCGGAGGCGCGGATTCAGGCGCCAGGCGGCCCCTTGATGCGGGCGTAGGCCTCGAGTGCGGCGGTGCGGCTGGCCGGGAAATCCACGACCGGCGCCGGGTAGTCGACACCGAGGCGCACGCCGGCCTCGGCCAGCATCGCCGGCGGCGCCTGCCAGGGTCGGTGGATGTGGCTGTCGGGCAGCCGCGCGAGTTCCGGCAACCAGCGTCGCAGGTAGGCGCGCGCGGGGTCGTAGCGCTCGGCCTGCAGCACCGGGTTGAAGATCCGGAAGTACGGCGCGGCGTCGGCCCCGCAGCCGGCCGTCCACTGCCAGCCGAGCGTGTTGTTCGCGAGGCTCGCGTCGACCAGCGTGTCCCAGAACCAGCGGGCGCCGGCGAGCCACGGCTGGCGCAGGTTCTTGGTCAGCAGCGAGGCGACGATCATGCGCACGCGGTTGTGCATCCAGCCCGTGGTCCACAGCTCGCGCATGCCCGCATCGACGATCGGGTAGCCGGTGCGCCCCCGCTGCCACGCTTCGAGCCAGGCGTCGTTCGGTTCCCACGGGAACCGCTCGAAGCGCGCATCGAGCGGACGGGTCGGCGTCTCCGGGTAGTGGTGCAGCAGGTGGTGCGCGAACTCGCGCCAGCCCAGCTCGCGGATGAACGACTCGGCCGCCTTCTCGTCAGCGGGTGCATCGAGCAGCGCGTTGCGCACGGCGGCGAGGCACTGGCGGGGGCCGATTTCCCCGAAGTGCAGGAAGGGCGACAGCCGCGAGCTCCAAGGCTGGTCCGGACGGTTGCGGCCGTCGTCGTAGCGGCCGAGGCTGGACTCGCAGAACGCCTCGAGCTGCGCGAGCGCGCCGTCCTCGCCGGGCTGCCAGGCGGCGTGCATGCCGTCGTCCCAGCGGATGCGGGGCCGCAGGCCGAGCGCCTCTGGCGGCAACGAGGCCGGTGCCGGATCGGGCGAGCGCAGGCGTGGCGGCGCCGGCAGCGGCGCCGGCTGCGCGTCGAGTTGCGTGCGGCAGGCCTTCCAGAACGGCGTGAACACACGGTACGGCCCGCCCTGGCCCGTGCGCACCGTCCAGGGCTCGAAGAACAGCGCCGAGTTGAAGCTCTCGCAGTCGAGCCCGTCCTCGCGCAGCGCGGCCTTGATGCGCGTGTCGCGCGCCACGACGGCGGGTTCGTACAGCCGGTTCCAGTAGACCTGCGTCGCGCCGGTCTCGCGCACGACGGCGCGCAGTGCATCGAGTGCCGGGCCGCGCCGCAGGGTCAGCTCCGCGCCCTTGGCGCGCAGCGACGCGGCGAGCGCCGCGAGGCTGTGGTGCAGCCACCAGCGGCTGGCTCCGCCGGGCGCCCAGTCGCCGTCTTCCTCCGGCGCATGGACGTACAGCGCCACGACGCGTTCGGCGCGCCCGCAGGCGGCCGCGAGGGCCGGGTGGTCGGCGAGGCGCAGGTCGCGCCGGAACCAGACGATGGCGGTGGCAGGCGTGCTCATGGCGGGGCGGTCATGCTCTCACGGCGGGCACGAAAAAGGCCGCGCCCGTTGCCGGACGCGGCCCGATTTCGTCGCGCGAGGCGGCGCGGATTCCGGGCTCAGGCCTGGGCGCGCAGCGCGGCGATGCGCTCCTCGAGCGGCGGGTGGGACATGAAGAGCTTCTTCAGGCCCGAGACCGTGCCGCCCGCGATGCCGAACGCCGCCATGCTTTCGGGCAGCGGGCCCGTGTGCGCCTGCTTCAGGCGCTCGAGCGCCGAGATCATCTTCTGGCGGCCGGCGAGGCTGGCGCCGCCGGCGTCCGCGCGGAACTCGCGCTGCCGCGAGAACCACATGACCACCATGCTCGCGAGGATGCTGAGCACGATCTGCGTCACGATCACGGTGATGTAGTAGCCCGGGCCGTAGCCCTTCTCCGTGCGGAACACCACGCGGTCGACCGTGTGGCCGATGACGCGCGACAGGATCACGGTGAAGGTGTTCACCACGCCCTGGATGAGCGTCAGCGTCAACATGTCGCCGTTGGCGACGTGGCTGATCTCGTGGCCGAGCACGGCCTCGACTTCCGACTGGTCCATGCGCTGCAGCAGGCCGGTGCTGACGGCGACCAGCGCGGCGTCGCGCCGCGCGCCGGTCGCGAAGGCGTTCGGCTCCGGCGAGTCGAAGATGCCCACTTCCGGCATGCCGATGCCGGCCTGCTGGGCCTGGCGCTGCACGGTGTTCACCAGCCAGCTCTCGGTGCCGTTGGCCGGCTGGGCGATCACCCGCACGCCCATCATGCGCTTGGCCGACCACTTGGACATGGCCAGCGAGATGAACGAGCCGGTGAAGCCGACCACGGCCGCGTAGATCACGAGCGCGCGGATGTTCAGGTCGGAGCCGTTCTGCGCCAGCAGGCTGTCGACGCCGAGCAGGCTCAGCACGACCGTCAGCACCGCCATGATCGCCAGGTTGGTGACCAGGAACAGGAAGATGCGCTTCATCATGGGTTCCAATCTCCACAGCGGGCGGCAGGGGCCCGCGATGCAAGGTTCGATCGATGGGGCCGACCGGAGCCAGTTCAAGCCCGGCCGGGGATCGCCCCCTAGCCAGGCCCCGACCGCGGATGCATACTATCATGAATGAAAAAACCGGAACAAAACTTCAGGCAACCGACGGGTGGCGAGGTTCCGGCGCCCCGCGCCGCGGCGGCCCTGCCCACTGAGACCGCGGCGAGGCACTGGACGTTCCTCAGCAACCACGGCCACGTGCTCGTCTGCCTGGCGCGCGACCCGGAGGCCCGGCTGCGCGACGTCGCGACCAGCGTCGGCATCACCGAGCGGGCGGTGCAGAAGATCGTCGACGACCTCGTCGATGCGGGCGTGGTGATCCGCGAGCGCAGCGGGCGCCGCAACCGCTACCGGCTGAACGTCAACGCTCCGCTGCGCCACCCGCTCGAGGCGCACCGCAGCGTCGGCTCCCTGCTCGGAATGGTTCTGGACCGCAACGCGGTCAGGCGACTGCCGTCCGTGTAACCTCGGTGTCATGCGTTCCGGGCAGAGTTCGCCGCCGGAGCACCCATGAGCCATCCGTCCACCGCCGCGACCGAACAGCGCCTGGCCTGGGGCGAGGGCAGCCTGCGCGTCGCGCAGGTCGTCCGGGCGCAGCAGGCGCAGTTGCAGGCCGTCGTCGACCGGCTCGAGGCGAGCGGCGCGGAGGACATCCACCAGGGCCGCGTGGCCGCCCGCCGCCTGCGCTCCATCCTCAAGACGTTCGCGCCGCTGCTCGACGCGCAGTGGGCCCGGCGCTACCGGGCCGACCTGCGGGTCTTTGCGCGGGCCCTGCGCGCGGCCCGCGAGTCCGACGTGCTCGGCAGTGCGCTCGAGTCCGCGGTCGGCGATGCCGAGGCGCTGAGTCCCGCGCAGCTGCGTCGCCTGGCGCTCGCCCTGCGCCGCGCGCGGACCGCCTCGCGCGAGGGCCTGCGCGAACACATGGACGAACCGGCCTGGCGCCGGCGGGTGAAGTCGCTGGCGGCCCGCTCGGAGCAGTCGCCGCGGATCGTGCGCACCGATGCCTCCATGGCCGACGTGCTCGCGCTGGTGGAGCGGGCCTGGCGCAAGCCCCGCAAGCGCCTGCGAAGGCATCCCGAGGAGGCGGCCGAGCTGCACGAGCTGCGCCTGCGCCTCAAGCACTGCCGCTATGCGCTGGAAGTCGTCGCGGACGTCGAGGCGAAATCGGCGGCGAAGCTGCTGCGGCGCCTGCGCCGGGTGCAGGACGCCATCGGTCTGCACCGCGACACCGTGCTGGCCGCGCAGTGGGTCCACAGCCAGGAACGTTCGCTCGGCCCGCGGGCCGTCCAGTCGCTCGAGGCGCTGCTGGTCGAGCACGAGCCCCGCCTGCGGCGGGCAGCCGCGCGCCAGTGCGAGAAGCTGCCGGCCGCCTATGCCGCGTGGGCATCGTCGACCCGACGCCTCGCCAGGGGCCGTTCGCCCGCCGACGCCTGAGCGCCACGCCGGCGGCCCGGCCGGGTCATCACTTCACATAACGCGGGAGCCGCCGCGCTGACGCGGCGACGGGTGGGGTGGCAGCCCGCGGGCCGCCACCGGACGACTCACACGCGGTCGCTGTAGTCGTCGTCCTCGTCGAAGTCCTCGTCGTCGTCCCAGTCGTCGTCGTCCTCGTCCCAGTCGTCGTCCTCGTCGTCTTCCTCGAGTTCCTCGTCCTCGTCTTCGTCCTCGTCCTCTTCCACGTCGTCCACCCAGCCGTCGGGCGGGTCGGTGATCTCGAGGTCCATCTCGTTCCAGGCGTCGAGGTCGATGTCCTCGATTTCGCGGTCCGGCCACTGGATCGTGACGACCTCCTCGTCCGGATCGACCGAAAGCACCTGGAAGGTCTCCTCGGCGTCGAGGTCTTCGTACCATTTTCCGGGTACGGGTTCGTAATCGCGGCTCACTCAGCGGCCCTCGTGGCGGGAAATGGCGGGATCTTCGACGATTCGACTGCGAACAAATATACGGTTCGCGCGCTCCCGCGGGCAACCGGAACTCACTTACGGCCAGCCGGGCCGCGGTCGCGTAAAATCGGGGGCAAGCTGAGCCGCAGGAAGGAATCGCCGTGTATTCGTATCGCGCCCCGCTTCGTGACATCCGTTTCGTGGTCCACGACGTGCTCGACTTCGAGGACCATTATCGCTCCTTCGGCCGCACGGAACTGACCCACGATCTCCTGGAGGGCATCCTCGAGGAGGGGGCCCGGTTCGCGGAGGACGTGCTGGCGCCCACCAACCGGGTCGGCGACGAGCACGGCGTGCGCTTCGAGGACGGCAAGGTCCACACCCCGCCGGGCTTCAAGGAGGCCTACGACCGCTACTGCCAGGACGGCTGGATCACGATGACGGCCAGCCCGCGCTGGGGCGGCCAGGGCCTGCCCGGGGGCTTCGCCCTCGCATTCAGCGAGATGCTGGTGTCCGGCAACATGGCCTGGAAGATGTACTCCGGCCTCAGCGAGAGTGCCGCCCACGCCATCGAGGCGCACGCCGCGCCGGAGCTGCAGGAGCGGTTCCTGCCGAAGATGGTGTCCGGCGAGTGGTCCGGCACCATGTGCCTCACCGAGGCCCACTGCGGCTCCGACCTCGGCCTGCTGCGCACGAAGGCCGAGCCGCGCCCGGACGGCTCCTACGCCGTCACCGGCACCAAGATCTTCATCAGCGCCGGCGAGCACGACCTCACCGGCAACATCATCCACCTGGTGCTGGCCCGCCTGCCCGACGCGCCGCCGGGCACCAAGGGCATCAGCCTGTTCCTGGTGCCGAAGTTCCTGCCGGATGCAGCCGGCGAGCCGGGCGAACCCAACCACGTGCGCTGCGGCTCGGTCGAGCACAAGATGGGCATCCACGCCTCACCCACCTGCGTGATGCACTTCAACGACTCCATCGGCTGGCTGGTCGGCAAGCCGAACGAGGGGCTCGCGTGCATGTTCACGATGATGAACCACGCGCGCCTCGGCGTCGGCCTGCAGGGCCAGGGCCTGTCCGAGCTCGCCTGGCAGGCCTCGATCGCCTACGCCAACGACCGCCTGCAGGGCCGCGCGCTCACCGGCCCGAAGGTGCCGGGCAAGCCGGCCGACCCGATCATCGTCCACCCGGACGTGCGCCGCATGCTGCTCACGCAGAAGGCCTTCGTCGAGGGCGGGCGCGTGCTGTGCTTCCTGACCGGCCGCGAGATCGACGGCGCCCACCTCAACCCGGACGCCGACGCGAAGCGGCGCTCGAACGACCTCGTCGCGTTCCTGACGCCGATCGTGAAGGGCTTCCTCACCGACGCCGCGATGGAGGTCACGAGCCTTGCGGTGCAGATCCACGGCGGCCACGGCTTCATCCGCCAGACGGGTGTCGAGCAGCTGATGCGCGACGCGCGCATCACGCCGATCTACGAGGGCACCAACGGCATCCAGGCGCTCGACCTGCTCGGCCGCAAGGTGTTCGGCACCGGCGGCAAGAGCCAGCAGGCGATGTCGAAGCGCATCCGCGAGACGGCCGAGAAGTTCGCGGGGCTGCCGGAGATCGCGCCGCTCGCGCAGGAACTCGTCAAGCGCGTGGACCAGTGGGACCGGCTCACCGCCGAGCTCGGCGCCGCCGCGATGAAGAACCCGGAGGAGGTCGGTGCCGCCGCGGCGGACTACCTGCAGCTGTCGGGGTACGTGTGCCTCGGCTGGTGCTGGCTGGTGGCAGCGGGGGTGGCGGCGAAGAAGCTCGCGGCCGGCGCGCCGGACCCGGACTTCTACACCGCCAAGCTGGTGACGGCGCGGCACTACTACGCCCGGCTGCTGCCGCGCGTGGAAGCGCATGCGGCGGCGGCGCGTGCCGGCGCGGCGGGCCTGATGGCCCTGTCGCCCGAGCAGTTCGCGATCGCATGAGCACCGGGGCCGCGCGAGGGATCGCGCGACTCGCGAAGGCCCGCCGGGTCGTCGTCAAGATCGGTTCCGCCCTGCTCGTCGAAGGCTCGACGGGCCGGGTGAACCGCAGCTGGCTCGAGACGCTCGCGGCCGACGTCGCCGCGATGCGCGCGCGCGGCCAGGAAGTGGTGATCGTCTCCTCGGGCGCGATCGCGCTCGGTCGCCGCCAGCTCGGCCTGCCGAAGGGCAGGCTGCAGCTCGACGAGAGCCAGGCCGCGGCTGCGGTCGGGCAGATCCGCCTCGCGCACGCCTGGAAGGAAGTGCTCGAGGCGCACGATTTCACCGTGGCGCAGGTGCTGCTGACGCTCGGCGACACCGAGGAGCGCAAGCGCTACCTGAATGCGCGCAATACGCTCACCACGCTGCTGAAGCTCGGCGCGATCCCTGTCATCAACGAGAACGACACGGTCGCGACGGCCGAGATCCGTTACGGCGACAACGACCGCCTCGCGGCCCGCGTCGCGCAGATGGCGAGTGCCGACTGCCTGGTGCTGCTCTCGGACGTCGACGGCCTGTACACCGCCGACCCCTCGAAGGACGCGGGCGCCAAGTTCATCCCCGAGGTGCCGCGCATCACGCCCGAGATCGAGGCGATGGCCGGCGGCTCGGCGTCGGACGTCGGCTCGGGCGGCATGGCCACCAAGGTGCTCGCGGCCAGGATCGCCGTGCCGGCCGGCTGCCACATGTGCGTGACGATCGGGCACGAGCCGCACCCCTTGAAGCGCATCGAGGGCGGCGCGCGCTGCACGTGGTTCGTCGCCGACGCATCGCCCGTCACGGTGCGCAAGCAGTGGATCGCCGGCCTGCTGAAGCCCGCCGGCACGCTGCACGTGGACGCAGGGGCGGTGAAGGCATTGCGCGCGGGCAAGAGCCTGCTGCCGGCCGGCGTGACCAGGGTCGAGGGACGCTTCGATCGCGGCGATGCCGTGGTGGTGCGTGACCCGGACGGCCTCGAGATCGCGCGCGGCCTCAGCGCCTATTGTGGGGAAGACGCGCGGCGCATACGCGGCCGGCGCAGCCAGGAGCTCGAAGGCTTGCTAGGCTATCGCGGGCGGGATGAGATCATCCACCGCGACGACCTGGTGATCACTTGACGACGAGCGACGTCTCCCGGTTGATGGAGCGCATCGGCCGCGACGCGGTCGAGGCGGCGCGCGTACTCGCGCTCGCGGGCGGCGAGCAGCGCAACGCCGCGCTGGCCGCCACCGCCTCGGCCATCCGCGCCGAAGCACCTGCCATCCTCGCCGCCAATGCCCGCGACCTCGAGGCGGGGCGCGCGGGCGGGCTCACGCAGGCGCAGCTGGACCGGCTGATGCTCGATGCGGACCGCGTCGAGGGCATCGCCCGGGCGGTCGAGGACGTCGTCGCGCTGCCCGATCCGCTCGGCCGCGTGTCGGAGGAATGGCGGCGTCCGAACGGCCTGCTCATCCAGCGCGTGCGCGTGCCGCTCGGCGTGATCGGCATCATCTACGAGGCGCGGCCCAACGTGACCAGCGACGCGGGCGCGCTGTGCCTCAAGTCGGGCAACGCCGCGATCCTGCGCTGCGGCAGCGAGAGCCAGCATTCGAGCGCGGCCCTCCATGCCTGCATGGCCGCAGGCCTGCGCGCGGCCGGCCTGCCCGAGGCCTGTGTCCAGCTCGTGCCGACCACCGATCGTGCGGCGGTCGGCTGCATGCTCGCCGGCATGACGGACACCATCGACGTGATCGTGCCGCGCGGCGGCAAGAGCCTGATCGCGCGCGTGCAGCAGGAGGCGAGGGTGCCCGTGATCGGCCACCTCGAGGGCAACTGCCACGTCTACGTCGACGGCGCGGCCGACCTCGGCATGGCGCGCGCGATCGTGACGAACGCCAAGCTGCGCCGAACCGGCATCTGCGGCTCGGCCGAGACGCTGCTGGTCGACGAGGCCGCGGTCGCCACGCATCTCGCGCCGATCGTGAAGGACCTGCTCGACGCCGGCTGCGAGGTGCGCGGCGACGCGCAGGTGCGGCGGGTCGATGCGCGCGTGAAGCCGGCCACCGAGGACGACTGGTACACCGAGTACCTCGATTCGATCATCGCGGCGCGCGTGGTGCCCGGCGTGGACGCCGCGATCGCGCACATCGCGAAGTACGGCTCGGCGCACACCGAGTCCATCGTCACCGAGGATGCGGCGGCCGCCGAGCGGTTTCTCACGCGCGTCGACAGCGCCATCGTGCTGCACAACGCCTCGACGCAGTTCGCGGACGGCGGCGAGTTCGGCATGGGCGCCGAGATCGGCATCTCGACCGACAAGTTCCACGCCCGCGGCCCGGTGGGCGTCGAGCAGCTCACCAGCTACAAGTACGTGGTCCGCGGTCGCGGCCAGGTCAGGGGCTGAGCGCGGCGAGCCCGCCGCGCAGCGAATACACGTCGCGGTAACCCATCGAGCGCAGCTGCTCGGTCAGCCCGAGGCTGCGAACGCCGTGCGCGCACACGATCAGGTAGCGGTCGCCGGGCGGCGGCGGGGGCGCGCGGCCGTCGAGCAGCAGGCTGAGCGGCAGGTGGAACTCGATGCGCTGCCCGGGCAGGTCCGTCTCGCGCTCCCAGGCCTCGCGGATGTCGATGAGCGTGAGGCCCGTGGCTCGCGCCGACGCCAGGTCGTCGAATTCCAGTTCCAGCGCTTCGGGATCGAACCCGGCCATGGCAGCGTCTTCGTGCCGGCAGTCCGCGCGGCGGCGCGCGCGCAGCGAGCGCCATTGCAGGTTCAGCAGGTCGAGGACGTGCACGGCCGGCGGCGCATCGGTGCCGATGCCGAGCAGCAGCTTCAGCGCCTCCATCGCCTGCAGCGAACCGAGCACGCCCGGCACCGGGCCGAGCACGCCTGCCTGTGCGCAATTGCCCACCAGCCCGTCGCGCGGCGCCTCGGGCCACAGGCAGCGCAGGCAAGGGCAGTCGTCCGAGGGGCGCCACACCTGCAACTGGCCCTCGTACTGGTAGACGCTCGCGAACACGGCCGGCCGGCCGGCGCGCACCACCGCGTCGTTGACCAGGAACTTGGTGCGGAAGTTGTCGCTGCACTCGACGACGAGGTCGTAGCCCGCGACCAGCGCGTCGACGTTGTCCGGCTGCGCGTGGCGCGCGTGCACGTCGAGCCGCACGTCGCGGTTCAGCTGCGCGAGGCGGTGCGCCGCCGCCGAGGCCTTGGGCTGGCCGACGTCCGCCACGCCGTAGAGCGGCTGGCGATGCAGGTTGCTGGCCTCGACCACGTCGCCGTCGACGATGCCAAGCCGGCCCACGCCCGCGGCGGCAAGATACTGCAGCACCGGCGCGCCGAGCCCGCCCGCGCCGACGACCAGCACCGAGGCGGCCCGTAGCCGCGCCTGTCCCGCGTCGCCGACCTGCGGCAGTGCGACCTGGCGCGAGTAATCGTGCGCGAATGCCGGCGGCGCGTGATCGTGGGCGTGTTCTTGCTCTTGCTCTTGCTCATGTTCGTGCGCGCCCGGCTGCGCGCAGCGCTCGCAGTTGACCCAGCCTGAGTCGCCGTCGACGTAGTGTTCCTTCTTCCAGATCGGGACGCGGTGCTTGACCTCGTCGATGATGTAGCGGCACGCGGCGAAGGCTTCGCCGCGGTGCGCCGCGCTGACCCCGACCCACACGGCCAGCTCGCCGATCGCGAGGTCGCCGACGCGGTGCACGCAGGCGGCGCGCGTCACGCCGTAGCGCTCGATCGCCTCCTGCACGATGCGGGCGCCTTCCTTGACCGCGAGCGCCTCGAACGCCTCGTATTCGAGGTGGCGGACGCGCTGGCCCTCGTTGTGGTCGCGCACCCAGCCCTCGAAGCTGGCATAGCCGCCGGCCGACGGATCCTCCAGTTCGGCGCGGTAGCGCTCCGGCTCGAGTGCATGGCTCCGGAACGCGAACGCCTCCATCAGCCCCCCGCGACGGGCGGGATGAATACCACGCGATCGCCGTCCTGCAGCTTCTGCAGCCACTCGCCGAACTCGTCGTTGACGGCGACGCGCAGCAGGCTGCGCGGCAGCGTGAAGCCGTGAGCGAGGCGAACCTCCTCGTAGAGGTCGGCCGGCGTCGTGGCCCGCGTCTCGACCGCCTCCTCGGCAAGGCCGGCCTGCTCCCGGAGCACGGCGTAGTACTGGATGCGCACCTGCATGCGGGCCTCCTCAGGTCGGGGCGCGCAGTCGCTCCTGCGCGCGGGCCAGGTCGTCCGGCGTGTTGACGTTGTCGAGCGCCACGGGGTCGGGCTGCTCGAGCAGCGGGACGCCGGTCCCGATGATGAACTTGCGCGGGCACAGCCGGTCCGCGGCGAGGGCCGCGGCGATCCCGGCTCGCGTCGCCGGCTCGTAGATCGCGCACAGCGGCTCGGGCAGGCCGTCGAACGCGCTGCGGAACGCCGTCACGTCGTGCCGACCGCGCGCGGCGACGAGTGCGGCGAGCGTGGCATCGGCGAGGAAGGGCAGGTCGCAGGCCACCACCAGCCAGCCCACCGACGGATGCTCGTCCTGCGCGGCGGCGATGCCCGCGATCGGTCCCTTGCCCGGGTGGCGGTCGACGATGACCGGGTAGCCCGCCCGCGCCGGATCGTCCCGCTGGTCGGGCCGCACCGAGACGAACGTTCGCTCGCAGTGGCGCGCGAGCAGCCCGTACACCCAGTCGAGCTGCGTGCGCCCGTGCAGGCGCAGGGCAGCCTTGTCCTGGCCCATGCGCCGGCTCTGGCCGCCCGCCAGCACGAGGCCGTGGAGCGGCGGCAGGCTCATCCGCGCACCTCGCCGAAGTCGCTCTTGCCGCCCTGCTTGGCGATCAGCCGTGTCTCGGCGATCACGATGTCGTGCGACAGCGACTTGCACATGTCGTAGATCGTGAGTGCGGCGATGGAAGCGCAGGTGAGCGCGTCCATCTCGACGCCGGTGCGGTGATGCACGGAGACCGTGCAGCGCACTACCGCGTCGTTCTCGGCCATGTCGATGTCGACGCGGCAGTTCTCGATGCCGAGCGGGTGGCAGAACGGGCTCAGCTCGTGCGTGCGCTTGGCCGCCTGCACGCCCGCGACGATCGCGGTGTGGAACACCGGGCCCTTCTTCGTGTGGAAGTCGCTGCGGCGCAACTCGGCCGCGACCGCCGCCGGGAAGCGTACCCGCGACTCGGCCACGGCCGTGCGGCGCGTCACTGCCTTGTCGCCGACGTCGACCATCGCCGGCTGGCCCGATTCATCCACGTGCGTGAGCTTGCCCATCAGCCACCGATGTAGTGCATTTCGATCTTGCGCAGCGGGTGCTCCTGCGCCCGCAGGGCCTGCCGCTGCTCGCTGTAGCGGTCCTCGCGCTCGCGCCACGCGCCGCGCAGCAGTTCGAGCAGTTCCGCGTCGCTCGCGCCCGCGCGAAGGGGGCCGCGCAGGTCGACGCCCGTGCTGGCGAACAGGCAAGTGTAGAGCGATCCTTCGGAGGAGAGGCGCGCGCGATGGCAGTCTCCGCAGAACGGTGCGGTCACGGACGACACGAAGCCGATCTCGCCGGCGCCGTCCTCGTAGGCGTAGCGCTCCGCCACTTCGCCGCGGCGCGGCGATTCGACCGGCTGCACCGCCCAGTGCTCGCGCACGCGACGCAGCAGTTCGCCCGAGGGCACCACCTGCGTCTGTTCCCAGTGGTTGCGGTTGCCGACGTCCATGTACTCGATCAGTCGCACGGTGACGGCGGTGCCGCGGAAGCGCTCGAGCAGCGGCAGCACGGTGTGGTCGTTCACGCCGCGCTGCACGACCGTGTTGACCTTGACCGGGTGCAGCCCGGCCGACAGCGCGGACTCGATCCCCTCGAGCACCTGCGCGAGGCCGCCGAACCCCCCGCTCATGCGCGCGAACACGGATTCGTCGAGCGAGTCGAGGCTGACGGTGACGCGCTGCAGGCCGGCCGCCTTCAGCTCCGAGGCGTGCTGCGCGAGCAGGACGCCGTTGGTGGTGAGTGCGAGGTCCTCGACGCCCTCGATCGCCGACAGCTCGGCGACGAGGTCGGCGAGGCCCGTACGCAGCAGCGGCTCGCCGCCCGTGAGGCGCAGCTTGCGTACCCCGAGCGAGACGGCGAGGCGGGCGAGGCGGGCGATCTCCTCGAAGGTGAGGCGCTCGGCGCTGCGCAGGAAGCGGTAGCGCTCGTGGAACGTCTCCTTAGGCATGCAGTACGGGCAGCGGAAGTTGCACCGATCCATCACCGAGATGCGCAGGTCGCGCATCGGGCGGTCGAGCCGGTCGCGGACGCCCGGCGAGTGCCAGTGGTGGATGCTATCCTGGGCCATGCTCACCAGCGGTAGAGCGGTGCGAGGTGGCCGACAGGATACTCCGCCGGACCGGGCGGCAGTTCGACGAAGCCGTCGGTGCCGAGCAGCGAGATGAAATCGCCCGAGCCGCGCGTCGGGCGGGGCATGGCGACCAGCCCCTGCAGCGCGCTGCGCTCGAGTTGCACCGGCAGAAAATACCAGAGGGCCGGCCGGACGCGGAACGGCGCTCCGAGCGGCACTGGCTCGGCGGCGACGGGGCGCGAGCCCATCATCGCCAGCAGGCCCGGCACCACGTACCGCACTAGGCAGATGAGCGCCGAGACCGGGTTGCCCGGCAGGCCGAACACCACCTGCCCCTGCGGCCCGATGCCGAACCACAGCGGCTTGCCGGGGCGCTGCGCGATCTTGTGGAACACCTCGCGCACGCCGAGCGCCTGCATGGTGCGCGGCACGTGGTCGAAGCGGCCCATCGACACGCCGCCCGTGAGCACCAGTACGTCGTGCGTGGCTAGGTGGGTCGCGATGCGCCGCCGCTGCTCGGCCGCGTCGTCGCCGAGTTGGGCCTCCGCGAGGCGAGTGAACCCGCGCAGGGAAAGCGCGGCGCGCAGCGCGTAGGAGTTGGAGCGGCGCACCTGCCAGTCCGCGATCGGCTCGCCGGGTGCGACCAGTTCGTCGCCCGTGCCGATGATGAGGATGCGCGGCTCGGCGTGCACCTGGGCGCGCGGCAGGCCGGCCGAGGCAAGTACCGCGATCTCCGGTGCCCCGAGGCGCAGGCCCGGCGTGAGCAGCATGTCGCCCTCGCGGCAATCGACGCCGCGGGTGTGCACGTTGAGATAGGGCTCGACCGGAACGGAGTCCTCGACCGTGGCCCAGCCGTCCTGCACGTCGATGCGCTCGACGGGCACCACCACGTCGCAGCCGCGCGGCAGGATCGCGCCGGTCATGGCTTCGAGGCAGTGCTCGGGGTCTTCGAGGGTGAGCGGGGGCGTGCCGGCCGCCTGGACGCCCGCGATGCGGAAGCGACGGCGACCCTCGCGCCACGCGGCGCAGGAGAACGCGATGCCGTCCATGGTCACGCGATCGAAGGGCGGCTGGTCGCGCTCGGCGCGCACCGACTGCGCGAGCGCGGAGCCGGCGATCGACTCCAGCGGCCGCTCCTCGAGCGGCAGCGGGCGCACTTCGCCGCGAACGAGCGCTTCGGCCTCGGCCGGGGTGGGGTAGGGGCGGGCGGACGTCATGCCGGCCTCGGGACAAGGTGCGGCGAGGGGTCCACGCGGCGACCGGCGGCCGCCGCGTGGAGGGTCGGATTACTTGGCTTCCCGTGCCTTGTAGGCCTTGATCTCGTCATTCCAGCGGGCAGCCAGGGACTGCAGCTCGTCGAGCGCAGCATTGTGCTTCTTGGCGTGGATCGCCTCGGCGGCGGCCTTCTTCTGCGCGAACTCCGGATCGGCCGGGTCGAGCGCGGCAATGGCGTCGGCCTCTTCCTGCTGCAGGCAGGTGAGGTAGACCTCCTGCACGGACTTCGAGTACTCCTTCATCTGGCCATTGGCGGCGACCATCTCTTCCTTGGTGGCCGAGGTACCGTTCGGCAGCTTGTCGGGGGCCGTCGGGTAGACGCAGGCGGCGTTGGCGGCCGCGCCCAGCAGGCCAAGGAGCGGGATGGCGACGGCGGTCAGGAGCTTCATCGGCAGGTCCTCTTGAGGGTGGCGGCGGCCGCTCCCGGCGGCCGGTGGAAGATGCGGGGCACTCTACCACAGGCCGGACGGCCCACATCCCGCCCGGCGGGGTCGGGGAGCGCGACCGCCATCCCCTGTGGCCCGGCAGTGGAAACGCCTAGAATGGCGCCCCCTTCTGGACCGCCACCCCCGGAACCGCGACATGAGCCAGCCGCTGACCGCCCCCGCCGGCCTCCCTCCGTTCAGCCTCGGCCACTTCGTCGGCGGGCAGTTCGTCGCGGGCACGTCGGGCCGGGCGGGCGTCGTGCACAACCCGGCGACGGGCGCCGAGCGCGGCGTCGTCGCGTACGCGAGCGCCGACGAGACGCGGGCGGCGATTGCCGCGGCCGCCAGGGCACTGCCGGCCTGGGCGGCGACGCCGCCGCTGCAGCGTGCGCGGGTGATGTTCCGGTTCAAGGCGCTGCTCGAGCAGCACCTCGACGAGCTCGCCGGCCTGATTACGGCCGAGCACGGCAAGGTGCTGTCGGATGCGCGCGGCGAAGTGATCCGCGGCATGGAAGTGGTGGAGTTCGCCTGCGGCATCCCGCAGCTGCTGAAGGGCGAGTTCAGCGAGAACGTCGGCACGGCGGTGGACAGCTGGTCGGCGCGCCAGCCGGTGGGCGTGTGCGCGGGCATCACGCCGTTCAACTTCCCGTCGATGGTGCCCATGTGGATGTACCCGGTGGCCATCGCGTGCGGCAACACGTTCGTGCTCAAGCCGTCGGAGAAGGACCCGAGCTGCCCGATGCGCGTGGCCGAGCTGCTGAAGCAGGCGGGCCTGCCGGACGGCGTGTTCAACATCGTCAACGGCGAGCGCGAGGCGGTGGACGTGCTGCTCACCGACCCGCCGGTGGGCGCGGTGAGCGTCGTCGGCTCGACGCCGGTCGCCGAGTACATCTATCGCACGGCCTCGGCGGCAGGCAAGCGCGTGCAGGCCCTGGGCGGTGCGAAGAACCACATGGTGGTGATGCCGGACGCCGACACCGCAAACGCGGCGAGTGCGCTGATCGGCGCGGCCTACGGCTCGGCGGGCGAGCGCTGCATGGCGATCAGCGTGGCGCTGGCGGTGGGCGATGCGGGCGACGACCTGATCGCCGAGATCCAGAAGCAGCTGAAAGACCTGAAAGTGGGCCCCGGGCACCTCGAGCCCGTCGACATGGGCCCGCTCGTGACGAAGGAACACCTGGCGCGCGTGCGCGGCTACGTGGACCTCGGCGTGCAGGAAGGCGCGAAGCTGGTCGTCGACGGCCGGGCGCTCAAGGTCAAGGGGCACGAGGGCGGGTACTTCATCGGCCCGTGCCTGTTCGACGACGTGCAGCCGTCGATGCGCATCTACAAGGAAGAGATTTTCGGGCCGGTGCTGTGCGTGGTGCGCGTGCCGGACCTCGCCACGGCGCTCGAACTGGTGAACGGCCACGAGTTTGCGAACGGCACGGCCATCTTCACGGCGAGCGGCGAGGCCGCGCGCGCGTTCGCCCATGCGGTGCAGGTGGGCATGGTGGGCGTGAACGTGCCGATCCCGGTGCCGATGGCGTTCCACTCGTTCGGCGGCTGGAAGCGCTCGCTGTTCGGGCCGCTGCACGTGCACGGGCCGGACGGCGTGCGGTTCTACACGCGCCTGAAGACGGTGACCTCGCGCTGGCCGTCGAGCAAGCGCGAGAGCGCGCAGTTCACGATCCCGACGATGAAGTAAAATCTCGTTTCCCAGTCTCCCTCGCGCGGCCGTAGCTCAGTTGGATAGAGCATCAGGCTTCGAACCTGAGGGTCGGGGGTTCGAATCCCTCCGGCCGCGCCAGATGAAATGAAAAGGGGCACTCCAGTCGGGGTGCCCCTTTTTATTTCATTGGCTGGAGGAGGGACGTCCGGAACCCCCGGCGTCGTCGGGGGTTCGTTCACCGCGCGGGCGCGCGGTGAGTCGGTGCCCGCGCGCGCGTCGGGGGGCGAGCGCAACGGCCCCGACGGGGCCGCACGGGAGCGGAGCGGGTGCGTCCATCCCTCCGGCCGTCCTGACCTCCGCCTTCTCCCTATCCTGCTGTTCTCGATTCACATCGGCGCTCGTCACGCCGCGGACTCGCTCTCGACATCCCAGCCCGGGAACACGAGCACGGCCGGATGGCACTTGAGGGCCCGGGCGAGCACTTTCGCACGCTCCACGCCCAGATTGACGCGCCCGTTCTCGATGGCGGAAATGGTTGCCTGCGGAATCCCGGTCAGCCCCGACAGCTGGCTCTGACTCAATTCCTGCAACTCACGAAGAATGCGAACGGACTCGCCGACCGGCACGTCGACTCGTCGCCTGGCGGGTTTGAAGTCTTTCATCTCACGGCCTCCTGTAGTCATGCGGCGTGACCTGGATCACCTGGATCAGCAGCACGCGCGCCGCCACGCGATAAATGACTCTCCATTTCAGTCCGAGACGCGAGGACCTATGCCCCTTCCAGTCGCCGGCCAGGGCCTCGTCATGGAACCCCTTGATCGCGCGAAGGCCCGGCGGCCCCGACAACCTCGCGATGTCCTTCCATTTTTCATAACGCTTCAGAACCTCGATCTGCACCGTGCCGGAGAGCTGCCGATCCACGCGACGATGTTCCTCGATGCGCCACATACCTTATCGTATCTATATCAAAAATGGTATGTCAAAAGGCGTTCCGAAAGCGGGCCCGCGTGGCCCGCCTCACCGGTCGAGCGGACTCTGCACGGCATTGGCGCCCCGGCGCATGACGTGGGTGTAGATCTGCGTGGTCTTCACGTCGCGGTGACCGAGGAGTTCCTGCACGGTGCGGATGTCGTAGCCGCGCTCGAGCAGGTGGGTCGCGAACGAGTGCCGGAACGTGTGGCACGACACCGGTCGGTCGATGCCGGCCTCGCGCGCGGCACGCTTCACGTGGCGCTGGAGGGTGTCGGGAAAGACGTGGTGGCGCCGGCGCGCGCCACTGCGCGGATCGATCGACGGCTGCGCGGCCGGGAAGACGTACTGCCAGCCCCATTCGAGATGCGCGTTCGGGTACTTGCGTTCGAGCGCAAAGGGCAGTTCGACGCCGCCGTATCCGCGCTGCAAGGCGTGCTCGTGCCGGGCGCGCACTGCGACGAGGTGCGCCTGGAGCGAAGCGACGAGCACGTCCGGCAGGATCGTGACGCGGTCCTTGCTGCCCTTGCCGTCGCGCACGATGACCTGTCGGTATGCGAAGTTGACGTCCTTCACGCGCAAGCGCAGTGCCTCGGTGATGCGCAGCCCCGAGCCGTAGAGCAGGTTGGCGATGAGCCGGTATTGGCCCTCCATCCGTTCGAGGATCGAGGCGACCTCGGCCGGCGACAGGACCACGGGCAGGTACTGCGACCGTTTGGCCCGGACGATCCGGTCGAGCCACGGCAACTCGGATTCGAGCACGTACTTGTAGAGAAAGAGGATGGCGGCGAGCGCCTGATTCTGCGTGGAGGCCGAGACCTTGCGGTCGACCGCGAGGTGCGTGAGGTAGGCCTCGACTTCCGTCGCGCCGAGCGAGGAGGGGTGCCGGCGGTCGTGAAAGAGGATGAACCGGCGGATCCAGTGGACATATTGCTGCTCCGTCCGGTAGCTGTAATGGAGCGTGCGCAGCTTCTGCCGGACCTGGTCGAGCAGGCGAGGGCGGGCATCCATGCGCGGGCCTCGGGAGTGTTGACGGCAGGGGAGTTCGATGGTCTATTTGGACCAATTCCCCTGCGCAGGGAAACACGCGAATGACACGGAAGTGCGTCGTAATGGCGGTAGCGTGCCCGGAGCCGGCCAGACGTTATACGTATCAGCCAAAAAGCTGCGTGCCGAAATCCTGCAGCCCTAATACCTGTCGGCCTACTTGGCGTTATGCGGCGTAGTCCAAGCTATCCGTTCCGCCCAAAGTCCACCGCGTCGTTGCGCGTGGGGCAGTTCTGGGCGGTGCCGTTCGGCTCCGGGTCCTTTGGCTGCGGGCGAGTTCTTCAGCTCAGTGGTGCTCAACTCCCGTCGAGGAGTTCATTCTTCGGTGGGCTGCACAAGTGGAGCGGCAGCTCGCTGCCAACTGCTGAGTCAATCGCGGGTTCGGAGCTTCTTGCGTTTGGCGTCATGCACGTTCGCGCCATCGCGCAAACCGGTGGAGAGCTTCTTGGCGAGCGCCCGCTTGAGGCTGACGGCGTAGAGCTACCTCTGCTACTTTCTTCTCGCGGTGGTGAGGGAACATTCGTGCTTCGCGGCGCAGAAACTCTACGCGAAGCGCGGAAGGAAGAATGGGGAACACTTCCAGTGCTGGGGTTCTGGGGCTATGACTTCATTCAACAACTCGCACAGCAGCACCTACATCGCGGCGCCGCATAACAAGCAGTTGCAGCGGACGGTGCAAACGGTATCGCGGCACGCCGCATGTGCGTCATTTCATTATGCACATGCAGCGCGCTCCAAACGGCAGCGCGCCGCCGCTGAACTGCGGCGTTAGCAGGCTCAACCAACATGGTAGCCAGCGGCATTCAGGAATATCTCCGCACGGCGTTCAGGTGGCAGCGAGGTCGCCAACGCTCCGGCTACGACAAGATGTTGCTGCTCCAGAGTTACTGGCCATTGCCCCTAGATATGTATGTCCTTCGCTTTCCTGAAGGATCGGAGATTCCGCCGCACACGGATCCAGTCAGTGCCGGAGATCACTTTCGACTCAACATCCTGCTGAAGCGTGCTCGGAAGGGCGGCCAGTTCATATGTTCCACCCCGATCTATGAATCGGAACGAATCAAGTACTTCCGTCCGGACGCATGTGTGCACAGCGTTACGAAGGTAGAGTCTGGCAGTCGGTACGTGTTCAGTATCGGATGGGTGAGAGTTACGGAGCCTGCTAACAACGCGCAGCACTCGGACGCGCCTGGTCTGTCACGCCCTTTGCAGGGCAAAGGCCGCGCCAGCCGGCGGCGCGCCGGTAAGCGCGGGCGTTAGCCGCCTGTGGCATCCGCGGTGCTGCAACAGATTCGCGAGGTTCTCGACGTTGTCGAGGATACGTCCCGCTCTCAATCGGACTCGATTGAAGCGCTGGAGGCAGTTCTGGATCGTCTAGCAGCCTGCATTCATACCGTGCGCTTCGAGTTTGACGGCGCTGAGTATCCGGACCCGCCGAGCCAGGACCCAACGATTGCGTACCAGCGAGTCGCAAAGCAATTTCCGTCCTTCGGCTACTACAACACGCCGCTCGATATATCGGACAAGATTTCGGAGACGGAGCTGGCCGTTGGGGACGCCATAAGCGATATCGCGGAGATCTGCGGAGACCTCCGGGAAATTATTTGGCGGTTTCAAAACACGTCTGAGGCAGATGCACTGTTTCACTTCCAGCTAGGGTATCGGTCGCATTGGGGTCGACACCTGCGAGAGCTCCAGTTGTATGTACATGACCGGCATTGGTAGTTACGGGCGGCTAACCACGCGTTGGAGCGGACCGTGACGTTTCATCCCACAGTGCCGCGGGCGCGAAGAGAGTATGCGCCCGCGTCACTCAGCCAACAGCGGTGCTCGGCCGCTCAACGCGAGCGTTAGGCAGCCGATCAGATGCAGCACGTCGGCCTAGTTCGCGAAGACGAAGTTGGCGAACCACTCGCTCGGTTTGATGCCCCTGGCATCGATGCTCGGATTGTGTCTGCGGCACCGGCATCCAGTGCAATCCTGCGATTCATCGACCCATACGGCGATTTGGTCGTGAATCAACGGCAGCTCCCGGTACTGATCGCCGAGCTGCAGCAACTCGCTGATTCGGCGGCGGACATTTCTCTGCGGTCGCATATTGATAGCGTCGTGCAGTTTCTCGAGGAATCGAAGGGTGTCCACATTTACGTCAGGTTTGTCGGTGACTAATTCGGCGCGACTGCCTAACCACGCGCTGCAGGCGGACAAAGGCAAGCTGTCACGCCATCTGCGGCCGCACATGGCGAGCCAGCTCGCCTTTGCCGCTGAGCGCGGGCGTTAGAGCGCATGTGCGCGTCGGCGGTCTCCTCAACGTCGTTGGCTCCCGCGAGGCCGGATTGTCGTGCGCTGGCGCTCACTCGAGTGGAGTATGTGCCAAACACACTGCTGGTTTCGCTCGTCGG
>JBPOHK010000180.1:0-1859 GCA_052035645.1 Pseudomonadota bacterium | reverse complement strand
GCCGCCCGGGTAGAAGGCCGGGGGGCCCGGGGCCGCGGGGCTCTTCGCGCCGGGTCGCCCCCCTGTCCGCCATCGTTCCTGTCCCGCGGAGACGCGGGAGAGGCCGTGGTCCGTTTGTCACCGGATCGCCATGCCCGCCGCCATCCCCCCGACCGTCGATCGCCCACCCCTGCCCTCCGCCGACCGGCCTGGCCTGCGCTGGACGGGGCTCACCGGGGCCGCCACCGCGCTGCAGGTGGCGCGCGCTGCCGTCGACGCCCGCGGCCCGCTGCTGATCGTGACGCGAGATGCCGCGTCGGCCGCGCGGCTCGAGGAAGAACTCGGCTTCTTCACGCCGCCCGGCCTGCCGATCTTTGCGTTCCCCGGCTACGAGACACTGCCTTACGACCAGTTCTCGCCGCACCCCGACATCATCTCCCAGCGGCTGCGCGCCATGGCCCGTCTGCCGGGCCTCGGGTGCGGCATCGTGGTCGTCGACCTGGCCACCTCGCTGCAGCGCCTGCCGCCGCGGACGTTCGTGGACGGTCACGCACTGGCACTCCAGACCGGCACGAAGCTCGACCTCGAGCAGTTCCGCCTGCGCCTGACGAGCGCCGGCTATGCGAGCGTGCCGCAGGTGGGCGAACCGGGCGACTTCGCGATCCGCGGCTCGCTGTTCGACGTCTTTCCCATGGGCAGCGAGGCGCCGCTGCGCATCGACCTGTTCGACGACGTGGTCGACAGCATTCGCAGCTTCGACGCCGAGACGCAGCGCTCGCTCGACCGGCTGACGCGCCTCGACCTGCTGCCCGCACGCGAGTTCAGCCTTTCGCCCGAGACCATCAAGAACTTCCGGCGGCGGTTCCGCACGCGCTTCCAGGGCGACCTCACGCGCATGCCGCTCTATCGCGACGTGGGCGAAGGCCTGGCGCCTGCCGGCATCGAGTACTACCTGCCGCTCTTTTTCGAGAGCACGGCCACGCTGCTCGACTACCTGCCCGCCGGCACGACGGTGCTGCTGCCCGCCGATCACGGCCCGGCGCTCAGCGAAGCCTGGCGCACGCTCGTCGAGCGACACGAGGAACGGCGGTTCGACATCGAGCATCCCGTGCTCGATCCGGCCGAGATCAACCTGCCGGCCGACGAATGGCTCGCACGCCTCACACAACTGCCTCACGTGCTCGTCGGGGAGCCGCCCGCTGACGGCACGGGCCAGGATTTCGGCGGGCTGGGGACTGCAGACATTGTGGGCGTCGAGCCCGGCGCGCTGCGTACTGCCAACGTTCCGACCCACGATTTCGGCACGCAACCGGCACCGCCGGCGCGCATCGACCAGCGCCGGGAAGAGACCCTGCAGGCGTTCGCCGCGCAACTGCGCGCCGCACCGGGCCGCGTGCTGCTGGCGGCGGAGTCCGCTGGGCGCCGTGAGCTGCTGCTCGATCTGCTGCGGCCGCAGGGCCTCGAACCTGCACTCGTCGGTACCTGGGCGGAATTCCTGCAGTCGGACGCGCGCGTGGTCATCGTGGTCGCGCCACTCGCCTCGGGCGTCACGCTCCTCGAACCGCCCGTCACGATCTACGCCGAGGAACAGCTCTTCGGCGAGCGTGCCCGCCAGGAGCGGCGTCGCCGCCGCTCCGACCGCGACCCGGCGAAGATCATCCAGCAGCTCGCGGACCTGCGGCCCGGAGCGCCGGTGGTGCACGAGGACCATGGCGTCGGCCGCTACACCGGCATGACGACCATGGATGCCGGCGGCATGACCGCCGAGTTCCTGGTCCTCGAGTATGCCGGTGGCGACAAGCTCTACGTGCCCGTGCAGGCGCTCGAGCGGATCAGCCGTTACACGGGCGCTCCGGCCGAGTCCGCGCCGCTGCACAAGC
>JBPOHK010000048.1:0-23097 GCA_052035645.1 Pseudomonadota bacterium | reverse complement strand
TCGGTCGTCTGGGTCTTGCCGTCCAGCCAGACGATGTAGCGGACGCCGATCTGCTGCAGCCGCTCGGTCACGCCGGGGCGCTCGACCAGCAGCTTCAGGCCCGCGGCGTTCGACGGCGCGGTGCTCGACTCGAACCAGGGGAACAGCGCGTCCACGAACTGCTGCTCGCCATAGATGCGGAATGGCGCCGCATCGCGGCGCGTGCCCGCCGACTGGCCGTCCATGGGGTGGACCAGCTCGCCGCCGAGGCGCTCCTGCAGGCACTCGATGAATTCCTCCTCGGTGCCCGGGCCGTCGATCTGCGGGCGGCGCAGCACGACGATGGACTCGCCCGGCTGCACGGCCGCGACCACCTGCCGCGTCTCGTCCACCTTGGCCGTCATGCAGCCCGCGACGCCTAGGCAGGCGACGGCAGCGCCGAGCCCGGGCCGGGCGGCGCGCAGGCGCCGCACGATCTGCCGCGCACTCAGCAGGAGCCACATGGCGAACACCCTCCCCCTGCCGGCCCCGCCGGTCAGGCACGCTTCGGTCGACGTCCGGATCGAGTATACGTCAGGCTCCCCGCGGCGGAGGGTGCCTCAGGTCGCGAACAGGTCGGCCTGTTGCGGCGCACCCGGATCGCGGACGAAGCGGGTGGTGTCGAGTTCGACGGAACGCCGCAGGTTCAGCCCGTGCCGCCGGCAGGCCGCCTCGAATCGCGCCGCGAGCAGGCGCGCGTAGGGGCCTTCGCCGCGCATGCGCTCGCCGAACCGCGGGTCGTTGAGCCGCCCGCCGCGCATGCCGCGCACCAGGCCGAGCACGCGCTGGGCCCGCTCCGGGTAGTGCTCGTGCAGCCACTGCTCGAACAGCCCGGCGACCTCGAGCGGCAGGCGCAGCGGCATGAACGCCGCCCGGCTCGCACCGTGCGCGGCGGCGGCCTCGACCAGGCGCTCGAGTTCGTGGTCGTTGAGCGCCGGGATCATCGGCGCGAGCAGCACGCCGACCGGCACGCCCTGCGCGACCAGCGCCTCGATCGCCCTGAGCCGCGCCGCCGGCGACGCCGCGCGCGGCTCGAGCGTGCGCTTCAGTCCGTCGTCGAGCGTGGTCAGGCTGACGTTGACCGTCACGAGCCCGTGCGCCGCGAATTCGCCGAGCAGGTCGAGGTCGCGCGTGACCAGCGCGCCCTTGGTGACGATGGTGACGGGATGGCGGTGCGCCAGCAGCACCTCGAGCACCGCGCGCGTGCTGCATCGTTCGCGCTCGACGGGCTGGTAGGGATCGGTGTTCGCGCCGAGGTTGATCGGCTTGCACACGTAGCCCGGCGCGGACAGCTCGCGCTCGAGCAACTGCGCGAGGCCCGGCTTGTGGAAGATGCGGGTCTCGAAGTCGAGGCCGGGGCTCAGGTTCCAGTACGCGTGGGTCGGCCGGGCGAAGCAGTAGATGCAGCCGTGCTCGCAACCCTGGTAGGGATTGATCGACTGGTCGAACGGGACGTCGGGCGACTGGTTGGTCGTGATGGCGCGCCTCGGCCGGTCGGCGACGAAGGTGGTCTCGGCGCGGCGCGGCGGCTCGTCGAGGCTGCCCCAGCCGTCGTCCGCGGCCTCCAGCCGCGTGGGCTCGTAGCGCCCGCCGCGGTTGCTGACGGCCCCGCGGCCCTTCTCCGGCGTGTGACGGTCGGCCCTGCGCATGGGCCGAGCATACTGTACGTTTGTACAGGTGTCACGGCCCGGAGAACCGGTCGATGCGCCAGAGTTCCGGGAACAGGCGTGCCCAGACCGCGCCGACGACCAGGGTGGCGCAGCCGCCGAGCAGCACCGCGGGCACGGCCCCGAACCAGGCGGCGGTCAGGCCCGACTCGAACTCGCCGAGCTCGTTCGAGGCCCCGATGAACACGGCGTTCACGGCGCTCACGCGGCCGCGGATCTCGTCCGGCGTCTCGAGCTGCACCAGCAGGTGTCGGATGTAGACGCTCACCATGTCTCCGGCACCCATCACCGTCAGCGCGACCAGGGCAATCCAATAGTGGGTCGTCGCCCCGAAGGCGACGGTCGCGAGGCCGAACACGAACACGCCGCCGAACATCCAGCGTCCGACCCGGCGATTGACCGGATACGCGCTCAGCGCGAGACCGCAGACCGCGGCACCGATCCCGGGCGCGGCGCGCAGCCAGCCGAGCCCGCCCGGGCCGACGTGCAGCACGTCGGCGGCGAACACCGGCAGCAGCGCCGTCGCCCCGCCGAACAGCACCGCGAACAGGTCGAGCGAGATCGCGCCGAGCACGGGCCGTCGCCGCCACACGAAGCGCAGGCCGGAGAGCACGGTGTCGCGATCGAAGGTGCCGCCGCGCACGGCCGCCTCGCCGCCCCGGCGCAGCCCGAGGAGCAGCAGCACCGACCCGGTCAGCAGCGCGAGCACCGTGGCGTAGACGGTCGTGGCGCCGGCGATGTAGAGCAGGCCGCCGAGCGCGGGACCGGCGATGGTCGTCACCTGCCAGAGCGAGGAGTTGAGCGCGACCGCCGTGCCGAAGTGCTCGCGGTCGACGAGGTTCGGCAGCAGCGCCTGGCCCGTGGGCATGGCGAACGCGCGCGCGACGCCGAACAGGACCATGACCGCGAACACCGGCCCTGCACTCGCGAGGCCGCGCCACGCGAACAGGAGCAGCAGCGCCGCGCACAGCCACATCAGGGCGAAACAGCCGGCGAGGATGCGGCGACGGTCGCGCGTGTCGGCGAAGTGGCCGGCCGGCAGGATCAGCACGACGAACGGCAGGAACTGCGACAGGCCGATCAGCCCGAGGTCGAGCGGGTCGCGCGTGACCTGGTAGACCTGCCAGCCCACGGCGACCGTCTGCATCTGCACGGCGAGCGAGGACAGGAAGCGCGCCGCGAGGTAGCGGGTGAAGTCGCGGTTGCCGAGCAGCGCGCGGCGGGCGTCGGTCGTGGCGCTCATGCGCGAGCGCTGGCGGCAGGGTGGCGCATGCGGTGCGCCAGCATACCGCAACCGGCGGTCAGGCCGGGTCCACGCTCAGCAGCGTGTACAGCAGGTTGTCCTGGAAGCTCGGGTTGCCGGTGAGCGACTGGTGCCGCTCGCACAGGAAGACGCTGTGCGCGAGCCGCAGGGACTCGACGCCGGCCCGCGGCGCGGCCACGTCGCCCGACAGGCGGCCGAGCAGGGACGAGCGCGTCACGACGGTGTCGCCCGGCTCGAACATCACGGCCGCGTAGTCCACCCCGGCCACGGGCCGGCGGATGGCCTCGACGCGCTCGCGCGCGTGCCAGTGCCCGTCCGCCTCCTCGACCACCAGCCGGCGCAGCGTCGGGGCGCAGTCGCCGCCGAACACGTACGGCCGCACGTCGCGCCCGTCGCCCGCCAGCGACAGCGACGCGGCGAACCGCCGGCCGCGCTCGAACTGCCGCGCCAGGTACTCCTGCAGCAACGCGAGGTATGCGCGGCCGGGGGCGCCGCCGCCGTGCCCGGCGATCGTGCGCTCGGCGACCTGCGGATCGAAGATCGACCAGCCGAAGTCGCGCCAGGTGGCGATGTCGTAGAGGTCGTGCCCGAGCAGTCGGCCGTCGGTGCCGGCGAGCCACGGCAGCGCGGGGTGCGGCATGATCTGCGGCGGCGCCGGGCAGGTCGCCATCACCTCGGGCGGGATCTTCGCGAGGCCGATCTCCTCGCCGCGCGTGTGCGAGAGCACGGGCTGCAGGGTGCCGAGGTTCGGCGTCCCCACCATCAGCAGGCGGCGGATCGCGGGCGCCCCGGCGTAGGTCGGCCGGATCGTGCCGCGTTCGAGCACGTCCTCGGTGCCGTAGCGCGCGTAGTAGCGCGCCAGCAGTCCGCCGTTCGAATGCGCGAGGATGTCCACCGGCAGGCGCGGGTCGCCGAACTGCGCCCGGATCGTCTCGATGAGCGCGTGCAGGCCGCGCACCGCCACGACGTTGTCGAGGCGGAAATCGTAGAGGTAGACGTAGAAGTTGCGCCGGCCCGCGCGCGGCGGGGCACAGTCCGAGCAGCGTGTGTAGCCGCCGGCGCGCTGCAGGGTGCGCAGCACCTCGCCGTAGAAGTCGCGGCCCAGTCCGCGCTTGAAGATCTCGTAGGCCTCGACGTCGTCGGGCCGCGGCTCGAGCCGCTGCGGATCGATGGGCAGCTCGAGCTCGCGGTACCTGCCGAAGAGCAGCCGCGCATCGGGGCCCGGCCACAGCTCGCGACCGTCGCTGCGCCTGCGCAGCGCCGAACCGAACGCGCCCGGAATGACGATCAGCGGCGGCTGCTCGGCACGGTATTGCGCGGGCCCGTAGAGTTCCTCGAGCAGCGGCCGGTCGAAGCGTGCGCAACCCGCGAGCCCGAGCCCGGCGGTGACGAAGCTGCGGCGGGTCCACGCGGTCATGGCGTTGCCTCGGCGCCAGTATCGCGCCGTCGCGGGCCGGCCGCATCGCGCCGAAGGCGGGCCGGCTCGGAACTTGCCGCAAGCCGCCTTCAGCCCGCCGTCGGGCCGTATTTCGCGCGCAGGGACGGATCGATGCGCAGCAGCTGGCGGTCGTGGACCCGGTCGACCGTCGTCTGCGCGACCAGCGCGCCGATGCCGGCCATGAACATGTCCCACTGCGTGTCCCAGACGTCGCCCTGGGTGCCGAGGAACGCGCCGGCGGCATCG
Organism: Pseudomonadota bacterium; assembly: GCA_052035645.1. Taxonomy (GTDB): domain Bacteria; phylum Pseudomonadota; class Gammaproteobacteria; order Steroidobacterales; family Steroidobacteraceae; genus RPQJ01. Next base: position 18,464 of record JBPOHK010000048.1, on the reverse strand, counting down.
CCCCGGGCGATCGCCGCCCACCACTCGGTGAACTCGTAGCTCGCGCTGATGCCGAGCACGCTGAGCAGCACCAGCGTGAACAGCCACTTGCCGGGCACGAGGGGCGAGGTGCGCAGCAGCAGCTCGCGCGCGACCAGCGCCGGCCCGAAGCCCTGCATGAAGTGGCCGATGCGGTCGTAGTGGTTGCGCGAGAAGTCGAACCAGTCCTGCAGCCAGAAGCCGAGCGGCACCTGCGCGTAGGTGTAGTGGCCGCCGAGGATCAGCACCAGCGCGTGCAGCGCGATCACGCAGTACAGCAGCGGGGTGAGCGGGAACGAGCGCGCCGTGGCGACGAGCAGCGGCGCAGCGAGCAGCACCGGCACCACTTCGAGGAACCACGTGAGACGGTCGGCCGGCTGCCAGCCGGAGGCGACGAGTGCCGCGGCCACGACGGCCAGCAGGACGGCAGGCAGGGTCAGCCGGGAGCCGTGCGTCATGCCGCCGATCATAGCGGGTGGCGGCGCAGGAAGGCGTCGATCGCGTCGGCCAGCGCCTGCGGCTGCTCGTGGTGCACCATGTGCCCGGCGTCCTCGATCCAGCACGCCTCGAGCTGCGGCACGAGGCGGGCCATGGCCTGCGGCAGCGCCGCCTCGCCGATGCGCGCGAGATAGTCGGACTCGCGGGCGAGCACGTAGAGCGTCGGCGCGCGCACGCCGCGCCAGTACGCCTCGGCTTCCTCGCGGCGGTAGAGCACGGGGTTGACCCGCTTGTGCGCCGGGTCGAAGCGCAGGTGCGCCCGCCCTTCGGCGTCGACCCGCGTCCACGCCGCGGCGACGAACTCCGCGCGCTCGCGCGGCAGGTGCGGGTGGCGGCGGCACAGCAGTCGGGCCAGGGCGTCCAACGAAGGAAAGATCGCGGGCTCCGCCGGCGTGCGCAGCTGGTCGAGCCACTCGCGCAGGCGCTCCGGCGCGTCGTCGGCCTGCGTCGGCGCCAGACCGAAGCCCTCGATGTTGACGAGGCGCGCCACGCGCCCGGGCCGCACGCCCGCATAGCTCATCGCGATGTTGCCGCCCATGCTGTGGCCGACCAACGTCACCGGCGCATCGGCGGCGAGCACGTCGAGCAGCGCATCGAGGTCGCCGAAGTAGTCGGGGAACCAGTAGCCGTCGGCCGGCCACTCACTGCGGCCGAAGCCGCGCAGGTCCGGCGCGACGAAGCTCAGCGTGTCCGGCAGGGCGTCGACCAGGAACTGGAACGTGTCGCCGCAATCCATGTAGCCGTGCACCAGCACGAGCGGGTGCGGGTCGGTGCCCGGCCAGCGGGTGAGGTGGGTGCGCAGGCCGCGCACGACGCATTCATCGGCGAGCGGCGCCCGGCGGGGCAGGTAGGGTGCAGGCATGCGGACGCATTGTCCGCGATTTCAGTGCAGCGCGGGATCCCGCCGGAAGACCCCGGTGGCGTGGGTCGGCTGCCAGTCGGCCGCCGCCCGCAACGGCAGCTCGAACGCGAAGGTGCTGCCGAGCCCGGGCTCGCTGACGACCGTCACGTCGCCGCCGAGCGCACGGGCGAGCTGGCGGGAGATGGCGAGGCCGAGCCCGGTGCCCTCGTGCAGCCGGCCGCCGGGCCGGCTCACCTGCGAGAAGGGCTTGAACAGGCGGTCGAGGTCCTCGGCCACGATGCCCGGCCCGGTGTCGCGCACCTCGACCCGCACGCGCTCGCCGCGCCGCGTGGCCCGCAGCGCCACCGAGCCCTCGGCGGTGAACTTCACGGCGTTGGAGAGCAGGTTGTTGAGGATCTGCCCGACGCGGCGCGCGTCGCTGCGGATCGCGCCGATCGCGGGGTCGATCTCGGCGCCCAGCGCGAGGCGCTTGCGCCCCGCCTCGGGCTCGAAGGACGCCACGCGCCGGCGCAGCAGGTCGGCAAAGTCGAACTCGCCGATCTCGAGGCCGAGCTGGCCCGCCTCGATGCGCGAGATGTCGAGCACGTCCTCGATCAGCGAGCGCAGGTGCACGGAGGAATCGCGCACGATCGACAGCTGGCGGTGCTGCACGTCGTTGAGCGGTCCCGACAGACCGTCGAGCACGACGTCGGTGAAGCCGAGGATCGAGTTGAGCGGCGTGCGCAGCTCGTGCGACACGGTGGAGAGGAACGCGGTCTTGACGCGATCGGCGCGCTCGGCCTCGTCGCGCGCGACCTCGAGCTCGCGGGTGCGCTCTGCGACGCGTTCCTCGAGGTGGTCGCGGGCCTCGCGCAGGCCGTCCTGCGCCTCCTTGAGCGCGGTGATGTCCGTCACCGTGCCGACGTAGCCGCTCACGTCGCCATCCGCGTCGCGCTCCGGCAGCACCTGCGGCAGCAGCCAGCGCACGGTGCCGTCGCTTCGCAGGATCCGGAACTCCGTCGGCGGCACGTCGCGCCCGCCCGCCGCGCGGTACGTCCGCCACAACTGCAGAACGGCCGGGCGGTCCTCGGGATGCAGGACGCTCGTCCAGCCGTCGCCGAGGCATTCCTCGGCGGTCAGTCCGGAGATCTCGCAGCCGCGCCGGTTGACGTAGACCAGCCGGCCGGCCCGATCGGTGCGGCAGATGCCGACGGGCGAGACCTCGGCCAGCGCGCGGTAGCGTTCCTCGCTCGTGCGCAGCGCGCGCTCGGTGGCGACGCGCTCGGTGATGTCCTCGCACATGGCGAGGATCGCCGTCATGCGGCCCGCATCGTCGCGCAGCGGGGTATTGGTCCAGCGGCAGCTGATGCGCCGGCCGCTGCGCGTCAGGTTCTCGCTGACGATCGCGACGGGGCTCTCCGCCTGCGCCAGCTCGCCGATCCGCGCGGCCATCTCGGCGCGCAGTTCCTCGGGCACGATCAGGGCGAAGGGCTCGGCCCGCGTCAGCTCGGCCTCGTCGTAGCCGAAGATGCGCTCGAACGCGGGGTTCACCTGCAGGAAGCGGCCCTGCGGGTCGCTCACGATGCAGCCGATCGGCATGCGCTCGAACTGCAGCTGCAGGTCGGCCAGCAGGCGGTCGCGCTCGGCGGAGATCTCGGCGATGCGGGCCTGCTGGCGGACGCGCTCCGACACGTCGCGCACGATGCTCTGCACGAACACCCGCCCGTCGATGCTGATGACGCGCGAGCTGATCTCGACCGGCACGGTGCTGCCGTCCTTGCGCCAGATCCGCGATTCGAACGACTTGGCGCTGCCTGTCGCGACGGCGTCGCGGAACTCGCTCTGCGCCTTCTGGCCTTCGGGCGACGCCGCCGGGCGCAGGTCGAGCAGGGACATGCGCAGCATCTCGTAGCGCGTGTAGCCGTACATCGCCTCCGCGCGGTCGTTCACCTCGATGATCCGGCCGTCCGCGTCGTACAGCAGGACCGCGTCGTTGATGAACCGCCCGGCCAGCGAGAAGTGCTCCTCGAGCACGGCCGCGCGCCGCTCCGCCGCGTGCACGCGCAGCGACAGCGCGAGCCGCTCGCCGCGCCACCAGAGCACGACCAGGCCGGCCGCCGCCGACAGCGCGATCAGGCCGAGCGAGATCGCGAGCGTCATCAGCCGACGCAGCGGCGTGTAGAGCTCGGCCCGGTCGACCTTGGAGACCAGGTACCAGCTCGTTCCACGGATCGGGCGACCGTATTCCAGCACCGGGACGCCGCGATAGTCCTCGGCCTCGAGCGGCCCGTATTCGCCGTCGAGGATGCGGGTTGCCGCGTAGCGCTGGTCGCCGAGCGGGACGGCGTCGGCCAGCGGCAGGCGCTCGCCCAGCCGCGGGCGGGTCAGGAAGATGGCGCGGTCGCCGTCGCGACGGTAGAGGATGCTCTCGCCGGTGCCGGCGTGGCTCGGCCAGTTCGCGAGCAACGACTCCAGGAATCCACCGGCCGGCGTGCGTGCGATCAGCACCGCGACGTTGCGGTCGCCGGGCGCCTCCCGGTGGGAAAGGGCCACGACGAAATCGACGACCGGTACGGCCGTCGCCGCGCCGTCCGGCAGGTAGAGATCGGATTGCACGACCCGCCCGGTGACGCGCGCCCCGAGCGCGAGGCGCTCGAGGCGCGGCGTGACGACGATGGGCGCGCCGGCGCCGTCGATCACCCGGCCGTCCAGCGACAGCAGCTGCACGCCCTGGAAATCGTCCGCCTCGCGGATGGACTCGAGGATCGAATGCCGGAGCCGCGCGTCGGCGGCCACGTGCAGCGGGGACGTGTCGAGCACGGCGTAGGCGAGCGCCTCGTTGCGGCCGGCGTGCTCGACGGCGTTCTGGCGGTCTTCGAGCCACTGCTCGATCTGCTGCGCCTTGAGCTCGCCGATGGTCGCGAGGTCGTCCGCGGCCTCCTGGCGAACGACCTGCGACTGCTGGCGGTAGATGACCCAGCCGGACGCGGCGATGCCCAGCGCCGCGAGCAGGAAGATGAGCACGGGCCTCAGCAGGCCGCCGATGCGCGAGGCCGGCAGGACGCGGGGCGCATCCGGCACCGGCTGGCGCGACGTCACGATGTAGAGCAGCAGCGCCGACAGCGCCACGAAGATCGTGCCCTTGAGCGAGCCGACCACGCCGACCGCGCCCGGGCCCAGCATGGCCGCATTGAGCACGAAGTCGGAACCCAGGACCCAGGCGATGCCCACCACCAGGTACAGCAACGGCAGCCAGAGGTGGACGCGAGACTTCCGCACCGGGGACAACCACCCTCGTATCCCTGAGGCGCAGGGACGCGAGTGGATGCTAGCAACGGGTCCCCGGCCAGCGGGATCGATGCATCCGCTATGGCGACGAATGGGGCGGCCGATGATAGTCTGCGCGACCCGTCGCCACCGCCCGTCCATGCGCAAACTGCTCGTCCTCCAGCACGTCGCCACCGAGCCGCTCGGCCACCTCGACCCGCTGTTGCGCGACTCCGGCTTCCGCATCCGTTATGTCAACTTCGGCCGCGACCCTCGGGCGGAACCGGACATGCGCCGCTACGACGGCCTCGTGGTGCTCGGCGGCCCGATGAACGTGGACCAGCAGGACCGGCACCCACACCTCCGCACCGAGATGGAAGTGATCCGTTCGGCCATGCGGGACGACAAGCCGGTGCTCGGCATCTGCCTGGGCGCCCAGCTGCTGGCCGAGGCCATGGGGGGCCGCGTGCACCCGAACCCCGTGCCGGAGATCGGCTGGTACCGCCTGCATCCGCGCCCCGAGGCGCTCGGCGACCCGCTGTTGCGTCATTTCGACCACGGCCGTCCGCACTACATCTTCCAGTGGCACGCCTACACCTTCGCCCCGCCGCCGGGCGCGGTGCCCCTCGCGTGGACGCGCAGCTGCCGCAACCAGGCCTATCGCCTCGGCGAGCGGGCCTGGGGGCTGCAGTTCCACCTGGAGGCGGATGCCGCGCTGATCTCGCGCTGGCTCGGCACGCCGTCCGGTCGCAGCGAGATCGAGACGCACTGGGACGCACGCCGCATCGCGCGCATCGAGGCGGCCACGCACCGCCACCTCCCGCTGGCGCGCCCGCTGGCGGACCGCGTGTTCGGCGAGTTCATCCGCCTGTTCGCCGTGCGGCGGCGCGCCGCCCTGCCCTCGCGCTGAGCGCTCAGTCGCCGAGGAACATGCGGTAGGCGGGGTTCGTCGTCTCCTCGACGTACGCGAACTGAAGTTCGCGCAGGTGGCGCGAGAATTCCTCGCCGTCCGCGGGCGGCACCTGCACCCCCGCGAGCACGCGCCCGTAGTCCGACCCGTGGTTGCGGTAGTGGAACAGGCTGATGTTCCAGCGCGAGCCGATGGCCTCGAGGAAGCGCAGCAGCGCGCCGGGGCGCTCGGGGAACTCGAAGCGGAACAGCCGCTCGTGCTCGAGCCCGTGCGCGTGGCCGCCCACCATGTAGCGCACGTGCAGCTTCGCCATCTCGTCGTCGCTCATGTCGATGACGCGGTAGCCGGCCTCGCGCAGGGTCGCGAGCAGGGCCTCCTTCTCGCGCCGGCCCTCGCTCAGCGCCACGCCGGCGAAGATGCGCGCGGCCGCGGCGCCGTCGTAGCGGTAGTTGAACTCGGTGACGCTGCGCCGGCCGAGCAGCTGGCAGAAGGCGAGGAAGCTGCCGGGGCGTTCCGGGATCTCGACCGCGAACAGCGCCTCGCGCTGGGCGCCGATGTCGGCGCGCTCGGCGACGTGGCGCAGGCGGTCGAAATTGATGTTGGCGCCGCAGTTGAGCGTGACGAAGCTGCGGTCCTGGCAGTTCTCGCGCGCGACGTACTTCTTCAGGCCGGCCACCGCCAGCGCGCCGGCCGGCTCGGCGATGGTGCGGTTGTCCTCGAAGATGTCCTGGATCGCCGCGCAGATCTCGTCCGTGCTGACCAGCAGCACCTCGTCGACGTACTGCCGCGCCAGCCGGAAGGTCTCCTCGCCGACGCGGCGCACGGCGACGCCGTCCGCGAAGATGCCGACGCGCTCGAGCGTCACCCGCCGGCCCTCGCGCAGGGAGTCGTGCATGCTGGCGGCCTCCTCCGGCTCGACCCCGACGATGCGCACCGCCGGGTAGAGCGACTTCACGTAGGCGGCGATGCCGGCGACGAGCCCGCCGCCGCCGATCGGCACGAAGATCGCGTCCGGCGCGCCGGGGTGCTGGCGCAGGATCTCCATGCCGATCGTGCCCTGCCCGGCGATCACGTCCGGGTCGTCGAACGGGTGGATGAAGGTGAGGCCGCGCTCGCGCGCCAGCTCGGTCGCGTGCTCGTAGGCGTGGTCGAAGTCGTCGCCGTGCAGCACGACCTCGCCGCCGAGGTCCAGCACGGCCTGCACCTTGATGTTGGGCGTCGTGCGCGGCATCACGATCACGGCCGCGATGCCGCGGCGCCGGGCGGCGAGCGCCACGCCCTGGGCGTGGTTGCCGGCGGAGGCGCAGATCACCCCGCGCCGGGCCACGGTCTCCGAGAGGTGGGAGATCTTGTTGTAGGCGCCGCGCAGCTTGAAGGAGAACACCGGCTGCAGGTCCTCGCGCTTGAACAGCACGCGGTTGCCGAGACGGCGCGAGAGGCGGGGCGCAGGCTCGAGCGGCGACTCGATGGCGACGTCGTAGACCCGCGCCTTCAGGATGCGTTCGATGTAGCTTTCTTGCATGGCGGAATTCTTCCATACTTCGCGCGTCCGCGCGGCGCCGCCGCGCAGCCCCGGTCCCACCCGCCGCCCGCCCATGGAAGACTCGATCTCGCGCCGCGCGCTCCTCGGCGCGCTCACCGCCGGTACGCTGCTGCCGGGCCTCGCGCCCGCGCAGACCTTCCCGGCCGACCGCGTGCCCGTGCTGTCGCGCGAGCTCTGGCCGTGGATGCGCGCGCAGCTCCTGCTCGGGCAGGACGTCGCGTGGTTCGACACGGCGCGCTTCGGGCCCACCCTGCGCGCGATCGTCGCGCGCGAGTTCCGCAGCCTGGAGCGCCAGAGCCGCGATTTCCCCGGCTACTACGCGGCGACGTTCGGCAGCGAGGCACTCGGCTCGCCGCTCGCCGGCGTGGCGGGCTTCCTCGGCGCGGACCCGGCCGAGATCGTGCTCACCTCCGGCGCCGGCGCGGGACTGGGCCTCGTCGCGCAGGGCCTCGACCTGCAGGGCGGCGACGAGGTGCTGACCACCACGCACGACCACGACGCGGCGGTCTACCCGTGGCTGGTGCAGGCCCGGCGGCGCGGCATCAAGGTGGTGCAGCTGCCGCAGTCCGGCGCGCCGGTGGCGCCGGACGCGCTCGTTGCGCAGTTCGCCGCGGCGCTCACGCCGCAGACCCGGGTGGTCGCGTTCGCGCACGTGCGGCACACCGACGGCACGGTGATGCCGGCGAAGGAGATCTGTGCGCTGGCGCGCGCCCACGGCGCATTCAGCGTCGTCGACGGCGCGCAGGCGCCCGGGCTCGTCGACGTCGCGGTCCGCGACCTCGGCTGCGACGCCTACGCGACCTGCTTCCACAAGTGGGTCAACGGGCCCGCGGGCAGCGGCGCGCTGTACCTGCGCCGCGAGTCCCAGGCGCGGCTGTGGCCCGCGTCCGTCGAGGGTGCCGCGGGCTGGAGCGATGCCGACCGCTACGGCGACCCGGTGGCCGCGGAGGCGTCCTCCGCGCAGGCCCGCTTCGGCGCGCAGGCCCGCTACCTCGGCCCGCAGCTCGACGCGCTGCCCATCGCCTTCGAATTCCAGCAGACCGTGAACCGGGGCCGGGCCGCGATGCGCGTGCGCGAGCTCGCGGCCTACCTGCGGCTGCAGGTGCAGCGGCTGCCGGGCGTCGAGATCGTCTCGCCGACGCACCCCTCGCTCGCCAGCGGCATCGTGTCGCTGCGCATCGCCGGGCGCGACCACGGGGTGATGGCCCAGTCGATGGCGGCCGAGGACGGCATCGTCGTCGGTCGCGTGCGCCACGGCGCCGCCTTCGACGTCCTGCGCGTGAGCCTGCACCCGAGCATCGAGACGCGCGAGATCGACCGGCTGGCGACGGCCATCCAGCGCCGGCTCTGACCCGCATGCGCATCGAGCTGATGATGAGCGTCGTGGCCGGGTTCGCCGGCGGCCTGGTCGGCGCGGTGTGGAGCGGCCTCGTCTCCTCGGCGCTGCTGGCGGGCGAGCGGCGCGCGCGCGGCGCGCACTGGCACCCCGAGTCGACGCTGCGGCTGCTCGCCGGCGCCCTGCTCTACGGGCTCGGCGGCGCGCTGCTCGGCTTCGTGTTCTGGCTGAGCTGGGGGCTGGTCGCCGTGGTGGGCCGGCCCTGGCCCTGGGTCGGCGTGCTGTTCGGGCTGCTCTGCTGGGCCGGCGCGGCCGGCCCGGTCCTCGCGGCGCTGCACCTGCGCCTGCGCGAGCCGAAGCGCGTCGCCGGCGTGCTGGCGCTCGAGTGGCTGGTCGGCTGCCTCGCGGTCGGCCTGCTCTGCGCCATGGCCTGGCACCGCAACGCTTGAACGAGGCCCGCAACGTCCTGGTGCTCGCGGCCGCGCAGGCGCTGTCCGCCTCCGGCATGATGACCATGACGCTGCTCGGCGGCATCCTCGGCGCCCGCCTCGCGCCGAGCCCGGGCCTGGCCACGCTGCCGGTCTCGCTGACCATCCTCGGGCTCGCGCTCAGCACGGTGCCGGCCTCGCTGCTGGTGCAGCGCGTCGGCCGGCGGCGGGCGTTCATCGGCAGCGCCCTGCTGGCGGCGACGGCCGCGCTGGTCATCGCCTTCGCGATCGCGCAGGCGGACTTCCGGCTGCTCTGCGGCGCCGCGCTGGTGCTCGGGTCGAACCTCGCGTTCCAGCAGCAGCACCGTTTCGCGGCCGCCGAGGCCACCGCACCCACGCACGCCAGCCGCGCCGTCTCGACGGTGATGATCGGCACGCTCGTGGCCGCCGCGCTCGGCCCGCAGGTCGCGCTGGCCATGAGGGAGGCGGTGCCCGGCCACGCCTATGCGGGCTCCTTCGTCGGCGTCGCGCTGTTCCTGCTGGCGACGGCCGCGGTGCTGACGCTCTACCGCCCGACGCCGGTCGCTCAGCACGCCAACGGCGGCCCGGCGCGCCCGCTCGGGGCCATCGTGCGCCAGCCGCTGTACCTGCTCGCCGTGCTGGCGGGCGTCACGTCCTACGCCGGCATGAGCTTCATCATGACGGCCACGCCGATCAGCATGCACGTGCACGACCACCACGGCGACGCCGCCACCGCGTGGGTGATCCAGAGCCACCTGATCGCGATGTACGCACCGGCGCTCGTGAGCGGGCGGCTGATCCAGCGGATCGGCACCCGGGCGGGCATGGTGGCCGGCCTGGCGCTGATGCTGGCCTGCGTCGGCATCGACGCCTCGGGGCACGCGGTCATGCACTACTGGTGGGGACTGGTGCTGCTCGGCGTCGGCTGGAACCTGCTGTTCGTCGCCGGGACGGCGCTGCTCACGACCACCTACGCGCCCGCCGAGCGCTACCGGGCGCAGGCGGTGAACGAGTTCGCGGTGTTCGGCACGCAGGCGCTCGCCTCGCTGCTCGCGGGGCCGGCCATCCACGCGCTCGGCTGGCAGGCGCTGAACTTCGCCGCCGCGGTGCCGATGGCGCTGTTCGCGGCGCTGCTGGTCCTCGGGCCGCGGCCTAGCGATCGAGGAATTCGCGCAGGTAGCCGGTGATCTCCGCGGTGGCGGACTCGATCGCGTTGCCGCCGGCCTCGGGCAGCTCGACGCGGCGCGCGTCGCGCAGCAGGCCCTCGGTGCGGCCCGTGCTGTCCCAGGTCTCGTCGCGCGGCCGCAGCACCAGCACCGGCTGGCGCAGCAGCGGCAGGCGCTCGCCGGCCTGGAAGCCCGAGTCGCCCGCCGGCACGCCGAAGAGCACGACGCGGCGCACCTGTTCGGGGCGCGCGATGGCGAGTTCGACCGCCGCGGCCGAACCGCCCTGGTAGCCGAGCACGTCCACCTGGCGCAGGCGCAGCGAATCGAGCAGGTCGAGGAACGCCCCGGCGTGGTCCTGCACTTCCGGCGCGTGGGCCGGCGCGTCGGACTCGCCGCAGCCCGGCAGGTCCGGCGCGTAGACGCTGCGGTCCCGGCCGAGCTCGCGCAGCAGCGGGCGGAACACCCGTCCGGTGCGGCTGGCCGGCGGCACGCAGACCAGCGGCGTCAGTTCGTCGAAGCCGCCGCTGGACGGGAAGGCCGTGTGCAGGTGCAACTGCCCGAACCGGCAGTCGACGTACATCTTGCGGAGGTGGATGGTCACGTGCGGTGCATTCCTGGACGAAACGGCGGCGCTGCGGGCGATCGTGCGGGCGGAGAGTCTGGTCACGATGGGGAGCCTCGGGACGGGATCGAGCGATGGGGCGGATTGTCCGCGCGCCTCCCCGCGCTCACGTTGACCCAACTCTCGAAAAACCGCCGATCGATCTGACTTAATCCTCCCCCGTCACACGCTGTCGAGGTACCACTCGTAATCGCGGTCGGTGACCAGCGCGCCGAACTTCTCGCTTTCCTGCGCCTTGATGGCGAGGAAGACGTCGAGGAAGCCCGGCCCCAGCGCGTCGGCGAGGAAGGCGCTGCCCCGCGCGCGCTCGAGCGCCGCGTGCCACTGCGTCGGCAGTTCGCCGCGCGGCGCGCTCGCATAGCCGTTGCCGGTCACCGGCGGGCCCGGATCGAGCCGCTCCTCGAGGCCCTTCGCCATGCCCGCCAGCACCAGCGCGGCGACGAGGTACGGATTGGCGTCGGCACCGGCGACCCGGTGCTCGACGTGCCGGCTGGCCGGCGGGCCGGCGGGCACGCGCAGGCTGACCGAGCGGTTGTTGACGCCCCAGGTCGTCGCGACCGGCGCGTAGCTCATGGCGCGGAACCGGCGGTAGGAATTCGCGTTGGGCGCGAACACGGCCATGCCGTCCGCCATCGTCGCCCGCAGCCCGCCGATGGCGTGCCGCAGCGCCGGGGTGCCCGCCGGGTCGTCGTCGGCGAAGGCGTTGCGCCCGTCGGCGCCCGCGAGGCTCGCGTGCAGGTGCATGCCGGAACCGGCCTGCCCGGCGAACGGCTTGGCCATGAAGCAGGCGATGCAGCCGTGCCGGGCCGCGATGCCGCGCACCGCGCGCTTGAACAGGATGGCCTCGTCGACTGCGCGCAGCGCGTCGGCGCGGTGCTCGAGCGTGATCTCGAACTGCCCCGGCGCGTACTCGGACATCAGCGTGCGCACCGGCAGCCCCTGGGCACGGGCCGCCGCGTACAGGTCGTCGAACAGCGGCGACATGTCGTCGAGGCGTCCGAGCCCGTAGGCGTCGATGCGTCCGCGGCGCTCGCCGGAGAGCAGGCCCGCCGCCGGCTGCGGGCGACCGTCCGGGCCGCGCTGCAGCAGGTAGAACTCGAGCTCGACCGCGACCACCGGGGTGAACCCCAGCGCGGCGAGCCGGTCGATCGCGCGCGCGAGCACGTGCCGGGGATCGGCCCGGGCCGGGCGCCCGTCGAGTTCGTACAGGCTGCCGAGCACCTGCGCGGTCGGCCGGGCGAGCCAGGGCGCGCGCACCAGCGTGCCGGGCACCGGTCGGCAGGACTGGTCGGCGTCGCCGACCTCCCAGACCAGGCCCGTGCCCTCGACATCCTCGCCGGTGACGTCGAGCCCGAGGATCGAGCCCGCGACGTTGCGGCCCTGCGCGAACAGCGGCTCGAGTTCCTCGCGCGCGATGTTCTTGCCGCGACCGACGCCGGAGGCATCGGTGAGCACGAGCTGCACGGCCTCGATGTCGGGCTGCGCGGCGAGGAAGCTGCGCGCCTCCTCGACGGACGCGACGTGGGCCGGGCTCATTGCAGTCATCGCAGGATAGTGACGGAAGCCCGCCGGGAGTGGCAAGCTCGCGCCCCCGCCACCACTCGCTCCGCGGAGAAACCGGATGAAGCTCTACGGCAACCTCGCCTCGCCCTACGTCGCCCGCGTCGTGCTGTTCGCACGGCTGCAGGGCGTCGAGATCGCTGCGGAGCCGCCGGAGGGCGGCATCAAGTCGCCGTCCTACCTCGCGCTGAACCCGATCGGCAAGATGCCGGTGCTGGTCGACGGCGAGGCGGCGATCGCCGAGTCCGAGGTGATCTGCGAGTACCTGGAAGACCTGCACCCCGGCCGCGCCCTGCCCGGCACGCCGTCCGACCGCGCGCGTGCGCGCCTCGTCTCGCGGGTCTTCGACCTGTACGCCGGCCCGCACACCGGCACGCTCTTTCGCAACCTGAACCCGGCCACGCGCGACGCGCAGGCCGTCGAGGCGGCGAAGCAGGGCCTCGCCGCGAGCCTCGGCCACGTCGAGCACTTCATGGCGGCGCCGTATGCGGCGGGCGCGCAGGCCTCGCTCGCGGACTGCACGCTGCTGCCGGCGTTCGCGATCCTGAAGAAGACGGCCTTTCCGGCGCTCGCCGTCGACGACCCCACGCTCGGCGGCGGCCGGCTCGGCGCCTGGTGGGCGTTCGTCGCCGGGGACGCGGTGCTCGGGGCCTTCCTGCGCGAATACGACGCCGCGGTCGACGCCTTCCTGCGCGCGCGGGCCTGACGCGCCTCAGAGCGAGGCTTCGACGCGCAGGATGAACACCAGCGCGTCGTCGATCGAGGGGTCGGTGTCCGGGTTGATCACGTACTGCACGTCCGGCTGCAGCGCGAAGCGCTCGCCGAGCGGGATGCGCCACGTCGCCTCGAGGGCGTACTCCGCGGAATCCGTGGCGTAGCCGTCGGCCCGCATCGCGTCGCGGTAGTCGCTGCCGTTGCGCGCAACGCCGATCGCCAGGCCCACGCTGTCGTCCACGCCCGGCAGCAGGCCGCCCGAGTGCACCACGCCGCCGCCGAAATAGCTGCCGATCCGCTCGACCGACGGGTTGGCGAGGCCGACGCGCAGGTAGCCCGCCAGCTGCTCCGTGACGCGATGCTCGACCGATGCATAGGCGCCGTACTCGCGGGCCGAGTCGGACGGGTCCTCCAGCTGCGCCTTGCGGCCGCCGTAGGCCCAGGCGCCGACGACGAGTCGCGAGCGCCCGAGGTCGTGCTGGTACTCGAACGCCGCCAGCGGCCCGCCGCAGTTGCGGTCGCTGCTGTCCGCGTCGAGCACCACCGCGCGCAGGGCGACGGACTCGCCCGGCTGCGCGTGGACGTGCACGCCGACCGCGGTGTGCGGAAAGATCGACGGACCCGACTCGCCGCTTTGCGAGATGTCGGGGCCGATGCCCTGCGAGCTGGACAGGAACAGCGTGCCGGACTCGATGGCGTCGAACTCGCTGTTGAAGTCGTACTTGCCGGCGCCGACCCGCCAGCCGTCGGCCACCTCGGTCTCGACCCAGGCCTCCAGCAGGCGGATGCCACGCTCGGCATCCGCATTGCTGACCGTCTGCAGGTCGCCGACCCAGTCCTGCGAGAGGCCGCCGCCGTAGGTGTGCTGCACCGTGAGCTGCCACTCGGCCTCGCGGCCGCCCAGCCACTCGAACTCCCCGGACGCGGCGGCGTCGATCAGCCCGAGGTGATGCGTGCCCTGCTCGAGCCCGCCCTGTGCGACCGCGGCGAAGTCGCCCGTCCAGGCCAGCGAGAGGTCCAGCGCCGGGGCAGGCAGGGCAAAGAGCGCCGCCGCCAGGCCGGCAGCGACGGCCACCGGACCCGACCCGGTTCGCTCGCGCAAGGTCAACCTCCCAATGCGGCCTTCAGGCTCTCGATTTCCTCGACGCCCTGGGCCATCACTTCGCGCAGCGCGTTGCCGCGCACGCCGAGCCGCCGGTAGGCCAGCAGGCTCGCCAGCGACTGCTCGAGTTCCTCGACCGGGCCGCGGAACTCGACGATCCGGATCGACACGCACAGCAGGTCGATCAGGTCGCGCTGGCAGTCGGCCCGGTCGAACGCGTCCTGCTCGCCGATCGCGTCGGACACGTTCTCCGGCAGGCCCCAGTTCTGGGCGATCGCCTTGCCGATGTGGGCGTGCCAGTGGCGCATCAGCGCATCGCGGTCCGACGGCGAATGGAACAGGTCGGAGTGCCGGTCCGCCCGCGCGAGGATGTACACCTGGCCGATGTTGTGCAAGAGGCCGGCCAGCTGCGCCTCGTCCGGATCCGCCGCCTTGAAGCGCACGGCCAGCACGCGCGTGAGCGCGGCGACCATGGTGCTCTTCTCCCACAGCTCGGCGAGCTGCGCGCGGATGGATTCGCTGCTGGTGGCTGCCCGGATCTGCGCGAGCGCGTAGGAGAGCGCGGCGCTGCGCACGTTGAGGTGCCCGATCCGGGTCACGGCCAGCTTCAGGTCGGTGAGCGGCCTGCCGTCGCGCGACAGCGCGGCGGAATTCGCCATCGCCAGCACGCGCGTCGCGAGGCCCGCGTCGGAGCCGACCACGCGCGCCACGCGGTCGTTGGTCACGTTTTCGTCCTCGAGCACGTGGCGCACGCGGATGGCGACGTCCGGGTAAGACGGCAGGTCGACGCGACCCTGCGACAGCTCCTTCGCCAGCGTCTGCACGAATTCGAAGGCGCGCATGCTGGCGGAGGGCGGCTCGTACTCGAGCGCCGAGGGACCGGGGGGCGTCTTGGGGTCGGTCGCGGAGTGCGTCTGCATGGTGGTGATCCTCGGGCCGGTCGGTGTCAGGCGCCTGCGGCGCGGGAGGCGCCCGGGCCCGCCCGTTCGGCGGCCCAGGCCAGGATGGCAGGCGCGATCGCCTGCAGCGGCATGACTCGATCCGCGGCGCCCAGCTTGACCGCCGCGCCCGGCATGCCCCAGACGACCGAGGTCGCCTCGTCCTGGGCAATGGTCGGGGCGCCGGTCTCCTGCATCTCCTGCAGTCCGCAGGCGCCGTCGTCGCCCATGCCGGTGAGGATGATCCCGAGCGCGTTCGCGCCCGCGTTCTGCGCGACGGAGCGGAACAGCACGTCGACGCTGGGCCGGTGGCGGTTCACGGGCGGGCCGTCGCTCAGGCGGCAACGCCAGCGCGCGCCGTCCCGTTCGACGATCAGGTGGCGGTCGCCGGGCGCGATGTACACGCAGCCGGGCACGATCAGCGTGCCGTGCGTGGCCTCGCTCACGGCCATGCGCGAGATGCTGTTCATGCGCCGCGCGAACGGGCCGCTGAACGCCTGCGGGATGTGCTGCGTGATCACGATGGCGGGCGCGTCGGCCGGCAGGACCTCCAGCACCTCGCGGATCGCCTCGGTGCCGCCGGTGGACGCGCCGATCGCCACGAGGCGGTCGGTGGTGCGGAAACTGCGGCCGGCGACCTGCGGCAGCACCGCATCGGCGCTGAGCTTCGGGGAGACCGACGGGATGCCCGCCGCGACCGCGTCCGGCTTGACCGGCTCGCGGCGGGGCGCGACGTGCGGCACGACGCGCGCGCCGGCGGCCATGCGGATCTTCGCGAGGATCTCCTCCGCGAAACCGGCGAGCGTGCCGGCCACGTCGATCTTCGGCTTGGCGACGAAGTCCACCGCGCCGAGCTCGAGGGCGCGGAAGGTGATGTCCGCGCCCGCCTCGGTCAGCGAGGAGACCATGACCACCGGCATCGGCCGCAGGCGCATCAGGTTGCGCAGGAAGGTCAGGCCGTCCATGCGCGGCATCTCGACGTCGAGCGTGAGGACGTCCGGGTTGACCTCCTTGATGCGCTCGCGCGCCACGAACGGGTCGGAGGCCGTGCCCACCACCTCGACGTCGTAGGAGGCGTTGAGCACCTCCGTGAGGATGCGCCGCACCAGCGCGGAGTCGTCGACGATGAGAACGCGGATCTTCCTGCCTGCCATGTCGTACTCCGTTCAGAACAGGTCGAGCTCGCCCGGCTTCGGCTGGTGCTCGACCTTCTCGAGGTAGTGCACCTCGCGCTCGGCCAGCTGGCGGTCGGGACGCTCGAGACGGCGCACGCGCGCGCGCCCGGTCTGCGGGAAGTACTGCACCTGGCGCGGCCACGGGCCGCCGAGGTCTTCCGCCAGCACCTTCAGCCGCTCGGCGGTCATGAACTCCCGGGCGAAGGCGATGTTCTGCTGGCCCACGTCGGTGACGCCCGCGAGCACGCGTCCGCCGCCGAACAGCTTGACCTGCAGGCGGTTGCGGTCGGCGCCGAGCTTGACGAGGTTGCCGATGAGCTGCTCCATCGAGGCCGAGCCGTAGCGCGTCGCCGAACCCGAGATGCCGTGCCACTGGTCCGTCTCGTGCGCCGGCGGCCGCGGCAGCATGAAGTGGTTCATGCCGCCGATCTTGAGCACGGGGTCGTGCACGCACACCGACACGCAGGAGCCGAGCACCGTCAGCAGCACCTCGTTGTGCGGCGTGACGTAGAAGTCGCCCGGCACCAGCTTGGCGGCCCAGGCGCTGTGGCGCGGGTCCCAGAACCGCTTCACGTGCCTGAAGCAGTCGCTGACGCGTGGCGGCGGGCCGCGGCCGGCCTCGGTGACCAGTGCCGTCATGGCCCGACCCGCCGGTAGATCGTGCGCCCGACCAGCTCGTAGCGCGTGGTGACCCGGAAGAGCGTCTCCGAGTGGCCGAGGAACAGGTAGCTGCCCTCGCGCTGCAGGTCGGCCATGCGGTCGAAGAGCTTGCGGTGCGTCTCCTTGTCGAAGTAGATGACGACGTTGCGGCAGAAAATCACGTCGAGCGGGCCCTTGATCGGCCATGGGTCCATCAGGTTCAGCTGGCCGAAGCTGACCATGGCGGCCACCTCGGGCTTGACCTTCACGGTGTCGGGCTGCGGTCCCGCGTCGAACCAGCGCTGCACCAGCGACTGCGGCAGGTCGCGCACGCGCTCGCTCGCGTAGACGCCGCGCCGGGCGTGCGCCACGCAGTTGGTGTCGAGGTCGGTGGCGAGGATTCGGATGTCGTAGCCGGCCCAGGCGCTCGCGCAGTCGCGCAAGGCCATTGCGATGGAATAGGGCTCCTCGCCGGTCGAGCACGCCGACGACCAGATGCGGATCCTGCGCCGCGCCGCGTTCGCCGCGACGAGGTCCGGCACGATCTGCTGGGCCAGTTGCTCGAAGTGGTGCGGCTCGCGGAAGAACGACGTCAGGTTGGTCGTGATGGCGTTGATGAACTGCTGGATCTCCTCGGGATGGCCCTGGTCGATCAGCGCGAGGTACTCGGCGAACGAATCGAGCTGCAGCGCGCGCAGCCGGCGCACCAGTCGCCCGTAGACGAGCTCGCGCTTGGCCTCCGACAGGCTGATGCCCGCCTTGGCGTAGACGAGCGAGCGCACCTGGTCGAACTCGGCGTCGCTCAGGACGAAGTCCCGTGCCTTGCTGAAGGTCGGTGCTTCCATGGGGGCCAAGACCGCGTGCTCCGCATCCGGCGGCTAGGCCGCCAGCTCCGCTGCGACGGCGCTGCCGACCAGCCGGTCGATGTCGAGCAGCATCACCATCTTCTCGCCGGCGCTCGCCAGGCCGGCGATGAAGCCGGAGCGGGCCAGGCCGCCGAGTTCCGGCGGCGGCTGGATCTCGGACGGGGCCACGTTGAACACGTCCGAGACGCCGTCGACCACCATGCCGACGGTCTTCTCGCGGCGCCCGGCCTGTACGCGCACCACGATCACGACGGCGGCCGGCCCGAACTCCACGGTAGGCAGGCCGAAGCGGCGGCGCAGGCACACGACCGGCACGACGGCGCCGCGCAGGTTCATGACGCCGAGGATGTAGTCCGCGGTGTGCGGCACGCGCGTCACTCCTTCCCAGCCCTTGATCTCCTGCACGCGCAGGATCTCGGCGCCGTAGTTCTCCCCGTCGAGCACGAACGTGAGGTACTGCGCCATCTCACTCGCGGTCCCGGCCCGGGCGCCGGCGGCGCCGTCCTCGTGTCTGCTGTCCTGTGTCGTTTCGCTCATGGCTCACCATCCACTGCGTGCCGCATCGACGGCACGTCATCCCGCCTTCTGCATGTCTACCGCCGGCGCGCGCGTCGGCCGCGCCGGCGCACGCACCGTGCCGCCCTCGGCGGCGTCGAGGCGGTAACGCGAGATCAACTGGTTGAGGCCCTGGGCCTGCTCGACGATGGCCTCGGCGGCGGCGGCGGCCTGCTCGACGAGCGCCGCGTTCTGCTGCGTCACCTCGTCCATCTGCATCACCGCACGGTTCACCTGCTCGATCCCGGAGCTCTGCTCCTGGCTC
>JBPOHK010000154.1:0-3941 GCA_052035645.1 Pseudomonadota bacterium | reverse complement strand
GGCCTGCGCAACGAGTTCCAGCGCGAGCAGGCGACGCTCGAGAGCATGACGATCGACCTGCGGCGCCAGCAGATCGAGGTGCGCCGCAAGATCCTGCAGAGCCAGCAGTCGAGCGACATGGCCGGCGTCGCCATCAAGGCCGCCGAGCGCGAGTTCGCGCGCGCCGACCAGGCCTGGTCGCAGCGCGTGATCAGCGAGCGCGACTTCCAGCGGGCCCGCGACGAGCTGGAGGAGGCACGCCTCACCCACGGCCACGCCGTGCAGTCGGCCGGGCTCGAGAAGGAAGGCCTCGAGTTCGAGCTGCAGACGCGCCGCCTGCAGCTCGAGCGCCAGCAGCTGCTGGTGGACGACCTGAAGCGCCGCGTCGGCGAGCTCGAGATCCGCTCCCCGGTCGACGGCATGGTCGGCAACGTGGCCGTGACCGAGAAGGCCGCCGTGCAGCAGGACGCGATGCTCATGACCGTCGTCGACCTCTCCGCGTTCGAGGTCGAGTTCCGGGTGGCCGAGGTCTACGCCGGCCAGCTCGGCCTCGGCATGCCCGCCGACATCACCTACGGCGCCCGCACCTTTGCCGGCGAGGTGACGTCGATCTCGCCGGAAGTGAAGGGCGGCGAGGTCACGGGCCGCGTCCGCTTCAAGGGCGAGGTGCCGGCCGGCCTGCGCCAGAACCAGCGCGTCGCCGTGCGCATCGTCATGGACGAGCGCAAGGACGTGCTCAAGGTCGAGCGCGGCGCCTTCTACGAGTCCGGCGGCGGCGCGGCGGCCTACGTCGTGAACGGCGACACCGCCGTGCGCACCCCGATCCAGACCGGCGCCGTGAGCGTGCGCGAGATCGAGATCGTCTCCGGCCTGAAGGCCGGCGAGCAGATCGTGATCTCCGACACCGGCGACTTCCAGAAGGCCGCGCGCGTGCTGCTCGCGGACTGACCCGATTCGCACCGAGAGGACCCACCCGATGTTCGAAATGCACAACGTCACCAAGGTCTACCGCACCGACCTGCTCGAGACCCACGCGCTGCGCGAGTTCAGCCTGAAGGTCGAGCCGGGCGAGTTCGTGGCGGTCACCGGGCCTTCGGGCTCGGGCAAGACGACCTTCCTGAACGTCGCGGGCCTGCTCGAGACCTTCGACTCGGGCACCTACCGCCTCGACGGCGAGGACGTGAGCCGCCTCGACGACGACGCGCGCTCGCGGGTGCGCAACCGCCGCATCGGCTTCATCTTCCAGAGCTTCAACCTGATGCCCGACCTCGACGTGTTCGACAACGTCGACGTGCCGCTGCGCTACCGCCGCATGCCGGCCGCCGAGCGTCGCGAGCGCATCAACTCGGCGCTGGACCTCGTGGGCCTGTCCTCGCGCATGAAGCACCTGCCGTCGCAGCTCTCCGGCGGCCAGCAGCAGCGCGTCGCCATCGCGCGAGCGCTGGCGGGCGATCCCTCGCTGCTGCTCGCGGACGAGC
Organism: Pseudomonadota bacterium; assembly: GCA_052035645.1. Classification (GTDB taxonomy): domain Bacteria; phylum Pseudomonadota; class Gammaproteobacteria; order Steroidobacterales; family Steroidobacteraceae; genus RPQJ01. The sequence continues at coordinate 2,484 of JBPOHK010000154.1, read as the reverse complement.
CGACCGGCAACCTCGACTCCCTGATGGCGCGGCAGGTGATGGACCTGCTCGAGCAGATCAACGGCATGGGCACGACCATCGTGATGGTCACGCACGACCCGGACCTCGCGCGCCGCGCGCACCGCAACGTGCAGGTGATCGACGGCCAGATCACCGACTTCAAGCCGTACGAGCCGCCGCACCACGCCGCCGCGGCCGGCGCGGCCCCGGCCTTCGCCTGAGCGGAGCCCACGATGTTCGCCTACGACCTGAAACTCGCCGTGCAGAGCCTGCGCCGCAACCCGGGCCTGACGCTGCTGATGGTGCTGGCGGTCGGGCTCGGCATCGCCGTGTGCACGGTGACCTTCACCGTGTACCACGCGATGGCCAACAACCCGGTGCCCGAGCGCAGCGACCGGCTGCACGCCGTCACGATGGACACCTGGAGCGCGGAGCGCCCGTACGACGACGAGCATCCCGAGCACGCGCCGACGCTGATGACGTATCGCGACGCGACGTTCCTGCACGAGGCGCAGGCGGCGCCGCGCACCGTCATCATGTACAAGTCCGGTGCGTTGCTGGTGCCGGAGCGGCAGGGCGTCAAGCCCTACAACGCGACCCTGCGCGTCACCTCGAACGAATTCTTCGGCGCGTTCGGCACGCCGTTCGCGTTCGGCGGGGGCTGGGATGCCGCGGCCGACCGCGGGCCGCAGCCCGTCGTCGTGCTGAGCCACGAGACCAACGACAAGGTCTTCGGCGGCGGCAACAGCGTGGGACGAAGCGTCCGGCTCGGCACGATCGAGTACCGGGTGGTCGGCGTGCTTGCGCCCTGGGCCCCGAGCCCGAAGTTCTTCGACCTCAACAACGGCGCCTTCGACGATCCCGAGGACGGCTACATCCCGTTCGGCTGGGGCCGCCAGCTCGAGATGCCGGTGTACGGCAACACCAACTGCTGGAAGTCGGAAGGCGGCGACAGCTACGCCGACTTCCTCAACTCGGAGTGCGTGTGGCTGCAGCTGTGGGCCGACCTGCCGACGGCCGCGGACCGCGACCGGTTCCAGTCGTTCCTCGACAACTATGCCCGCGAGCAGAAGGCCGCCGGCCGGCTGCCGCGCCCGCTCAACAACCGCCTCTACGACGTCGAGCAGTGGCTGGACCGGAACGAGGTGGTGCAGCGCGACAACCGCGTGCTGATCGGCATCGCCCTGCTGTTCCTCGGCGTCTGCCTGGTGAACGTGGTGGGCCTGCTGCTCGCGAAGTTCCTGAACGCCGCGCCGCTGACCGGCCTGCGCCGGGCACTCGGCGCGAGCCGGCGCGACATCGTGCGCCAGCACATGACCGAGGTGCTGGTCGTGGGCCTGGCCGGCGGCATGGCCGGGCTGCTGCTGGCCCTCGCCGGGCTCGCGGGCATCCGCGCCATCTACGGCTCGGATTTCAACCGCTCCTCGTACGAGCGCCTGACGGAGATCGACCCCACGGTGGTCGTCGTCTCCCTCGCGCTGGCGCTGCTGGCCGGCGCCGTCGCCGGCCTGTACCCCTCCTGGCGGATCGGGCGCGTGGCGCCGGCCGTCTACCTCAAGACCCAGTGATCAAGGGGCCGCTCCACATGGACATCCGACCCATCCTCAGCTCGCTGCGCCGCAGCCCGACCGGTGCCGTCCTGGTGGCACTGCAGATCGCCCTGGCGCTCGCCATTGCCGTCAACTCGCTGTACATCATCGTGCAGCGCCTGGAGCTCATCAGCCGCGACCCAGGCATCGACGTCGACAACATCTTCATCGTGGGCTGGACGCCGGTCGGCGACAAGTTCGGCGGCGAAGCGACGATGCGCGAGGACCTGCGCATCCTGCGCGAGCTGCCGGGCGTGATCGCCGCCACGACCGTCAACGCCATCCCGCTGTCGGGCGGGGGATCCGCCACGTCCGTGTACACCCAGCCCGGCGAAAAGGGCCGGCGCGTGGACATGAACTACTTCGAGGTGGACGAGCAGGGCGTGGACGCCTTCGGCGTGCGCCTCGCTGCCGGACGGAACCTCGATGCCGCCGTCGTCCACAAGCCGGACCGCAACTCCTCGAAGTTCGTGCCCGAACTGCTGGTCACCCAGGCCGTGGCGGACGAGCTGTATCCCGGCGAGTCGGCGGTCGGCAAGCCGGTCTACTCGGGCCTCGGCCAGGCGGCGACCATCGTCGGGATCGTCGATCACATGCACGGCTCCTGGCCGGGCTGGGACAAGGTCGGCAACGTCGCCCTGGTGCCGCGCATCGCGGACGAGAACCAGGCCCGTTACCTGGTCCGGACCCGCCCGGGCCGACTGGTCGAGGTGATGAACGCCGCGGACGCGGCCCTCTCGAAGGTCGACAACGGCCGCGTGATCCTGCGGGAGCGCACGCTGCGCTACTACGCGGACGCGACCTATGCCGACGATCGCGCGATGGCCGTCTACATGTCGACGGTCGTCGGCCTGCTGCTCGGCATCGCCGCGCTCGGGATCTTCGGGCTGGCCGC
>JBPOHK010000127.1:0-21354 GCA_052035645.1 Pseudomonadota bacterium | reverse complement strand
CCGGCCCCCGCCGTCAGGGGGCGCGGGCGGTTGGTGGGGGCGTACGGGGGGTGGGGCCGCCGGGGCGCCACGGGGGGGGGCCACGGGTAGTCGTGGCCGCGAGGGGGGGGGCGCAGCCCGCCCGACTCGCGCCGCAGCAGGTCCAGCAACCGGATCCAGCGGCCGTGCGTCAGCAGCCAGGCCGGGTAGCCGTTGCCGGGATAGGTCGCGGCCTCGTCGCCGCCCCAGCCCGAGAGCACCGTGCGGATGCCGAGGCCGGCGGCGTGCTGCATCACCGCGCGCTCCTCGAAGAGGTCCGTCGCGCCCTCAACCGCGAGGTCGCGGGCGAGCGAGGCACGGAAATCATCGGCCGTCGCCTCCGGACCGCTCCACTGCATGCCCTCGCGCCGGCAGACCTCGTCGATCAGGCGACGCTCGTCGCCGGGCACCTCCGGGTACCGGTCCGACAGCTCGGGCGTCCACGCATACGCGCGGGCGACCGCGCGCCCGCGTGCCTTCAGCGCGCGCTGGGCGAGGACCGCGACGCCCGTGGAGTCGAGGCCGCCGCTCAGGTGCACGCCGACCGGGTGCTCGTCCTGCAGCCGGTCGGCCACGGCCGTCTCGAGCAGGGCGCGAAACTCGCGGGCGTAGTCGCGCGGATCGCGGCGGCGCACGTCCCCGCCCTGCCCCGGCGACCAGTACGGCCGCACGGCGAACCGCGTGCCGCTCGCGAGCAGCGCATGCCCGGGCGGCAGCGGACGGATGGCGCGCAGGAACGAGCGCGCCGACGGCACCAGCCAGCACAGGTAGCGTGCAACGGCTTCCTCGTCGAGCGAGGAGTCGACGTCCGCGAAGGCCTCGATGGCGCGCACGTCGCTCGCCACCACCAGCGCGCGGGCAGCATGATGAACGTACAGCGGCCGCGCACCGATGTGGTCGCGTGCGCAGAACAGCTGGCGCGTCGCGGCGTCCCAGAGCGCGAAGGCATAGTCGCCGAGCAGGTGCTCCGGGCAGCGCTCGCCCCAGCGCTCGTAGGCGGCGAGGATCAGTTCCTCCGCGGACACTCCGCTGCTGCGGCCAGGCGGCCAGCCGAGCCGGCGGCCGAGTTCCTCGCGGCCGTCGATGCGCGCATCGCACGCCAGGACACGGCTGCCCTGCGTACGCGGCGCGCCCGCGGCCTGCGCCAGCGCGGCCGCGCCGTCGATCCACAGGCCGCCGTCGCGACCATCGTGGGACTGCGCCGACGCCGCGCGCGCGAACTCGATGCCGTCGACCGGCCCGCCGTCGAGATTCACTCGCGCGAGCAGCGCGCTCATGCGATCGCGTCGCCCCCGCGCCGGGGGTCGCTGTGATGACGCGCGACGACGGTGTACTCGGTGTGTCCCTCGCCGCCCAGCACGACCACGCTGCCGCTGTTCAGCCAAGCGTGCGCGGCAATCCCCAGGCCTCGCCCCTGCGCGGTCGTGCGCACGCCCAGCACGAGCGTGTTGGGTATGCGCCGCCGGTTGAGCATGACCTTGCCGGCGACGGCCTGCATCAGGCACGTGAACCGGCCGCCCGACCATCCGTTGACCCGGTCCACCGCGCGGGCCACCTCGCGCAGCAGTTCGACGTGCTCGGTGCGCTGCGCCTCGCCCGCCGGCACCTCAGGCGCGCCGAGCCGGTCCGACCAGCGCCGGAACGGCACGAGGCGCACCAGCGCGGCCGCCAGGCACAGCAGAACGCTCGCCTCGATCAGCAGCCGCTTGCGTCCCGTCCCGGGCCGCAGCAATTCGGCGACTCCCGGTGGCGTGTAGCTCATCGCGAGCCCCGGCGACCGGTCAGGCTGCGCCACAGGACGCGAACCGGCCGCGTGAGGTAATAGAGCCCGTGCAGGTGCGGCGGCAACGGCCAGGCGCGATAGTCCGCGGGCCACGGCCGCACCATCGCCAGTCGCTGCCGCCAGCGGTCGCGCGACGCCTGGCCGGGCGGCACCTGCCAGTCGAACGCGAAATTGCCGAGCCTGACCGTGTCGCGCAGCTGCACTTCCCGCTCGCGGCCCTCCACCAGGCAGTCGACCGCGTGGCGCATCAGTTCCGCGCCGCGGCCGCCCGGCGGGTCCTCGACCGCGCCCGGGGACCGCGCCGCCAGTTCGCGCAGCTCGAGGCAGGCCTCGACCGTGGACTCCAGTCGCGCGGCCCGCGCGACCCGCGCGACCTCGCGCGCGTCGTAGCTCGGGTGACGGACCATCGCGTCGAGGTCGCCGAACCAGTGCAGGTGCGACCAGAAATGGCGCGTGTGATGCGCGCAGATGTAGGTGAACAGGTCCGCCGTGCCGAGCACGGGGATGACGAGTCCCGCGTGCTCGACGGTCTCGGCCCGCCGCAGCAGGCGCCGGGTCGAGAAGAGACCCTGGCCCTGGTCGAGCGTCTTGTGCAGCTCGATCAGCACGCCGTTCGGCGAGACCAGCGAGACGTCGTTGGCGAACCGGCACCAGGCCGCGGTGTCCCACTCGCCCATGCCTTCGGGCTGTTCGTGCAGGCGGTAGCCGAGCCGGCGCGCCCGCAGCACCAGCGGGATCAGGCCGGCCGGCTCGAGCAGGACGTCGATGTCGCGGCAGGGTCGCAGCGCCGCCGACTCGTAGTAGCGCGCCGCGAGCGGCAGGCCCTTCAGGATCACGTGGCGCGCGCCGACGACCGCGAGGCAGTCGGCCTGGAATGCGCGATGCGCCGCCTCGACGCGCAGGGCCTGCGCCACCAGCAGCAGCGCGAGCCGGTGCATGCGATCCAGCACGGGCGCCGGCACGCCCGGGTCCTCCAGGTGCGACAGGTGCCGGTAGGCGAGCGGCAGCCCCTGGTGCTCGATCGCGATCCGCGTGAAAGCGTCCCAGTCGACGACGGCCCGGCACAGCTCGCGCGCCCGCGCCGCCTGCGCCGGCGTCAGTGACTGGCGTGCGAGCAGCAGCAGCAGCGGCACGATGGACCGGCGGATCTCGCTCACAGGAACTGCCCCAGCTTGCTCAGGTTCTTCCACGCCAGCGCACCGACGCCGCCCACGCCGCAGCGACGCAGGGCATCGTAGTCCTCGCGCGACTTGCGCACGAGGTTGCCCAGCGAGCGGTTGCTGACGCCGCCGACGCGCATCCGCACCAGCACCCGCGGCAGGTAGGCCACGCGCAGCCCGGGCTGCGAGAACAGGCGCAGGACGAAGTGATAGTCGGCGGCGATGCGGTAGCGGGTGTCGAAGCCGCCGAGGCGCGCGTACCAGCCGCGCCGGACGTACAGCGTGGGGTGCGGCGGCATCCAGCCCCAGCGCAGGCGTCGCGGGGTGAATGCACCGGCGCGCCAGTGCCGGAGCACGGACGCGGCGGCGTCCGCGCGCACGTACTCGCAGTCGCCGTAGACGGCATCGACCGCGGGGTCCGCGAACGCCTGCGCGACCCCGGCGAGCGTGCCGGCGTCGGCGAACACGTCGTCCGCGTGCAGGAAGCCGACGACGTCGCCGCCCGCCCGCGCCACGCCCTTGTTGAGCGCGTCGTAGATGCCGCGGTCGCGCTCGCTGACGAACACCGCGAACTGCTCCCGCCGGCTCTCGAGGTATTCGCGGGTGCCGTCGCCGGAGGCGCCGTCGATGACGACGTGTTCGACGTCTACACCCACCTGCCCCTGCACGCTGTCGAGCGCGTCGCCGACCGTCGCCCGGCCGTTGTACACCGCGGTGACCACGGAGATCCTCATGGCCGACCCGCCCGGGCCTCGCGCAGGTCGAGCTCGTAGACCTTGGCCCGCACCTGCGCGATGTAGCTGGCCCGGATCTGGCAGGCGATCAGCCCGCGTCGACCCTCGAGGAAGCCGAGCCGGGCCACGTAGTGGAACAGGAACCACAGCCAGGGCTCGAACGGCAGGCGGATGATCCAGCGCTTCAGCGCGCGTCGGCGCTCCTGCGAGTTGCCGAGCAGGCGCGGGCGGATGGTGTCCTCGCCGTAGCGTCCGCTGCGCAGGAACCGGTGACGCAGCCGCGCCTCCCAGGTCGAGTAGGCGTTGTGCCGCGCGATGTAGGCCTCCAGCCCCTTGAAGTCCTCGTGCACCAGCGGCTCCGCGAGACGCCCGATCTGCCCGTCGACCACGACGCGCTCGTGCACTTCCATGTCGAGCCCGCCCGTCTCGTCGTCGAACAGGCGCTCGAAGCGGGCGCAGCCGCGCCGGAACAGCACCACCGCCGAGTGCGAGAAGCCGCCGTGGCGCATGCGCCGGCCGAGGAAGTGGAAGCCCTTGGTGACGAGGTAGGCGTCGCGCGGCGCGGGCCCGCCGATCGCGGCGCCGATCTCGCGCCACAGCTCCGGCGTCACCACCTCGTCGGCGTCGAGCAGCAGGATCCACGGCGTCTCGATCGGCAGGTGCTCGAGCGCCCACTGCCGCTTCTTCGGGTACCCGCCCCGGTAGTCGAACTGCACGACCTCCGCACCCCGAGCCGTGGCGATCGCGGCCGTCGCATCCGTGCTGTGCGAGTCCAGGACGACGACCCGCGCCGCGGGCACGAGCGCCGCGAGGCACTTCGGCAGGTTCGCCGCCTCGTTGCGCGCGGCGAGCAGCACGGTCACCGGCAGGGTCTCCTGCGTCGTCACTCGCGGCCCTCCAGTACGCGCGGCCCGCCCGGCACGGCGGGGTTGCCGCGTGCGACGGTCCACGGCGGCAGGTCGCCGAAGACGCTCGAACGCGCGGTGACCACGACGCCGTCGCCGATGGTCACGCCGGGCGCGACGAAGACGTCGGCCGCGATCCAGACGTTCGCGCCGAGCGTGATGGGCGCGGTGACGAGCGGGAAGTCCGCTGCACGCGAGTCGTGGCTCGCGGTGCACAGGAAGCTGTACTGGCTCACCGTCGTGTGCGCGCCGATGCGGACGCGGTCGACCGAGTAGCAGTCCACGTCCTCGCTGAGACAGGCTCCGTCGCCCATCTCGAGGTTCCAAGGCGCCCAGATGCGCGCCGACGGGTACGGGTGCACGCCACGCCCGAGCCGGGCGCCGAACAGGCGCAGCAGCAGGCAGCGCCAGGCGTGGAACGGGCGCGGCGAGGGGCGGTACAGCAGGAGCCAGACGGCCTGCCAGAGCGCCCGCAGCAGCTTGTTGCCGGTGGTCAGGTGCATGCGTCGGTACGCGGCCCTCATCTCAGCTCCCCGTGTGGACACAGGCCGGTCGGCTGCCCTGGCCGAGGCACCACGCATACACCGAGCGCAGTTCCGCCGCGATGCGCGGCCACGTGAAGCGCGACTCGACCAGCACCCGCCCCCGCCCGCCCATCGCGGCCCGCCCCGCCGGCGCCAGCGCCCACAGCCGGCGCAGTCCGTCGGCGATGCTCCCGGGCTCCGGCTGCACCTCGAGCGCCGCCTGCGCCTCGAAGCCGCACTCCAGGTTGCACGCCGAGGTCATGAGCACCGGCAAACGGTGCGCCCAGGCCTCGAGGACGGCCATCGGCAGGCCCTCGCTGAACGACGGCAAGGCGAAGGCCTGCGCGGCGTGCAGCGCGGCGGACTTGCCGGCGCCGAAGGCCGGGCCGAACCAGCGAACCTCGCGCTCGAGCCCGAGCCGGGCGATGCTGCGGTTCAGCCGCTCGCCGTAGCCCTCCTGGTCCCAGCCGAGGATCGCCAGGCGCCACTCGCCCGGGCCGTCGGCACGGGCGCGGGCCCAGCCCTCGACCAGTTCCGCGACGCCCTTCTTCTCGTGCAGCCGGCCGAGATAGAGCAGCACCGGCGCACCGTCCGGCCACGTGTCGCGCCACGGCGGCGGCTCCGTCGCGGGTGCGGGGCCCGGCAGGTCGACGCCGTTGGCGACCACGCACGCGGGCGTCCCGATGCCCAGCTCGCGCAGGTGTCGGAGCTCCGCGAGGCTGTTGACGTTGATGCAGTCGGCGCCGCGCAGGTGATCGCGCTCGAACCAGGCCCAGGCGACCTGCTTGCGCCCGCGATGGTGACGCATCACCCACGGCTCCAGCATGCCCTGCGGCGTGATCACGTGGACCCGCCCGCCGCGGCGCTTCCACCGGTGCCCCACCAGCGACGGATGGATCCACAGCCCGTGCTGGTGCACGACGTCCGCCGCGCAGGCGTCGAGTCGCGGCGCCAGCGACGGCGCGTAGCCGAGGGCACGCGGGCCGCGCACCTCGCAGGCGTGCGTGGGCACCGGCGGCCAGCGCGAGGCATCCGTCGCCGTGTGCTCGTCGGCCAGGCCGAACGCCGCGACGTCGACCGACTGCTCCGCCAGCGCACAGGACAGCGCCCGCACGATCTCGAACACACCGCCTCCGGCGCGCGACAGCGATCCCGTGAGCATCGCGACCTTCAATCGAACCCCGTGCGACAGGCCGTGGTCATCCGCGCCGCTCCAGGCCCCAGAGCACCGCGCGGTCGAGCACCGACGGCTGCGGCACGCGCGTCCGGCCTGCTGCCTGCACCGCGGACTCGAGGCCTTCGGCAAAGCGTTCCGTACCCCAGCCGGCGACGATGTCGACGCTGCGCCGCCCCAGTGCGGCGCGCGCGGCCGGCGGCAGGCCACAGTACCGCCGCAGCAGGCCGGCGAGCGCCTCGACGTCCAGGGGATCGAAAGTGGCGCCGTTTTCGCCGTCCGCGACGAGGTTGGAGGCGCAGCCGCAGCGGCGCGAGACCAGCACCGGCAGGCCCGCCGCCATGGCCTCGTTCACCACGAGCCCCCACTGTTCGACCGTACTCGCGTGCACGAAGCCCTCGGCCAGCCCGTAATAAGCCGGCAGCTGCCCGTACTGCACGAAGCCGGGCAGGTGCACGCAGTCCTCGAGGCCGAGTTCGCGACGGCACGCGAGCAACTCGGCCTTCAGTTCGCCGTCGCCGATCAGCACGAGGTCGCAGCCCTCGCTGCCGTCGGCGGCGGCGAGCGCGAGCCGGCGGTATCCGCTCCAGGCCTGCAGCAGCCTCGGCAGGTTCTTCTTCGCGACGAACCGGGCCGAGGCGAGCCAGTACCGCGCAGGCAGGCCGAGCGAGGCGCGGGTCGCGGCCGCATCCGCGCGCGCGGCGGAGGCGCCGGCGGCGAAGTGCCCGTTGTCGACGGCATCGTAGCCGAGGAAAATCGACTCGCGCGGCAGGCCGAGCGCCGCGAGGTAGTCGCGATGTCCGTCGCCGCCCGCGAGCCCGGCGCGACACTGGGTTACGACCCGGCGCTTGAGCGACTCGCGACGCGCGTCGCGCGGTTCGTCCCAGGCGTTCGACTCCGACATCACGACGGCCGGCACGGCGCGTCGCAGGCACCACGACAGTCCGGCCAGCGCGGCCGGATGCGCCCAGCCGGGCAGCGCGACGGCGGCGGGACGGATGCGCTCGAGCGCGTCGTTCACCGCGCGGCGCACGTCCGCGCGGGGCACCGTGCCAGCGTCGGCGTCGGGAAACAGCGTGATTCGGTCGAAGCGCGCCCCGCTGTCGACACGGTCCCAGGCGTATTCCGCGGACTCGCCGAAGATTTCGATGCCCACCAGCGGCACGCGCCGGGCAGCCGCCACGAGCCGCGCGACGTGGTAGGGCCCGAAGCGGTCGAACAGCACGGCCACCCGACCCATCAGCGCCGGACCGCGGCCATCGGCCGCGCCCCCGTCCGCGACTGCAGGATCTGCAGCAGCCGCTGTTGATAGGTCTCGGGTCCGAACTGGCGGGCACGGGCCCGGCAGTCGGCACGCATGCCGGCGACGAGCCGGCGGTCGCGCACGAATCGCAGCAGGGCCTCGGCCAGGGCGGCCGGGTCGCGCGCCGGCACGATGAAGCCGCTGCGCCCGTCCTCGACGACCTCGCCGCAGTTCGGCGTCGTCACGACGGGCACGCCGTGCGCGAGCGCCTCGAGTTGCGTGAGCGCGAAGCCGTCGGAGACGGTCGGCAGGACGAACACGTCCGCCTGCGCATAGCATGCGCCGACCTCGTTGCGGGGCACCGGGCCGCGCCAGGTGATGTTCGCCGGTGCCGCCGCACGCGCCGCCGCCGGGATCTGCATCGACCCCACGACGGAGAACTCGACCGGCGCGTCGGCGAGCAGCCGCGCGGCCTCGACGAGATACGGGATGCCCTTGCGCAGGTTCACCTGCCCGAGCCACAACACGCGCAGGCGGCCCGCGGCCGGTGGCGCCGGCCGGGGCTGGATCGCCTCGACGTCCAGCGCGAGCGGCAGCAACTCGACCTTCGACGCATCCACGCCCTCCGCCACCAGCGCGTCGCGGCTCCAGCGGGAGTTGACGACGATCACGTCGGCGAGCCGCCACTCCTCGCGCACGCGCTCGAAGTACTCCGCGGGATAGTCGGGCGTCTCGTGCGCATAGCCGGGCCACCGCACGGCCTCCTGCTGCACGAGGCGGAACTCGACCGGCCCGGGATCGATCTGGTCCAGCACGGTGAACGTGCCGCGCCGTGCGGCAGCCTGCAGCGCCTCGAGCGCGGCGTACGAATACAGGAACAGCACGTCGTGTTCCGGCAGGCGCGCGCGCACCAGCTGCTGCGCGAACCGCCGGTCGGCCGCGAGGTGGTCGCGATAGCCGTCCGGCCCCCGCGAACGCAGCCGCCCGGCGAGCCGCGCGGCCAGCGTGCGGACGCGGAAGGCGTGCACGCGTTCGTCGGGCAGTGCCTCCGCGCGGGCGGCGAGCATGCGGCGGCCCGTGCCCCCGCCGAGCGCCAGCAGGCCGCGCCAGGGCCCCGGACCCGGCGCGTACCAGTCCGTGACCAGCGCCGCGAGCGCGCCGGCCCGCTCGAGCACGGTGGCCGCCATGTAGTGCTCGCGGGCACCGCGCTGCGCCACGACCACCCGGGTGCGCGGCGCGCTCACGCGGCCCTCCGGTAGATGGCGTCGTAGGCGTCGAGCACGCGCCCGAGATCGAAGCGTTCCCCGAATACGGCGAGCGCACCCTCGCTCCACGACCCGAGCAGCGACGGATCGTCGTAGACCTCGCGCAGCGCGGCCGCAAGCGCCGCCGCGTCGCGCGCCACCAGGCGACCGCAGACGCGATCGCGAACCGCTCCGGGCAGGCCGCCCACCGCGGTGCAGACGACCGGGACCGCCGCGGACAGCGCCTCGATCACGGCCATGGGCAAACCGTCGTTCGCGGTCATCAGCACCAGCAGGTCGGCCGACGGCAGCAGCGCATCCGCAGGCTCGCGCACGTAGCCGAGGAACTCGATCGCGCCGCCGCTGGCGGCGGCCCGCGCCCGCACCGCCGCGGCATCGGGACCGTCGCCCGCGATCCGCAGGCGGACGGAGCGGCCCTCGCGCCGCAGGGCCTCGACGGCGTCCGCGGCGACGCGCCAGCCCTTGTCCTCGTTCAGCGTGCCGACGTGCACCAGCGTCAGGGCGCCCGGTACGCGCGGACCCGACCGCGCGCGCTGCGCCCGGCGCGGCAGGCCGTTCGGCACCACGGCGAATTCGCGCGGCGCGAGACCGAACAGCGCCTCCGCCTGCCCGAGGTTCTCGGCATCGACGGAGGTCATCGCGGCACCGTGCCGCCGGAGGCGCTGCGCCATCCAGCGATGCGCCGCGCGCCGCAGCGGCTGGCGCGCGAGCGCCGGCGCGCCGGCCACGCCGTGGAAGGTGGCGACTGTCCGCACGTCCACTCCCGGCACGCGCACCGGCAGGAACACGCCCGACAGCCAGGCATTGTGGAAGTGCACGACGCAGCGCCCCACCCCGCCGCGCCGGGCCAGGTCGCCGGCCCACTCCGCGACGGGCGGACGCACGACGCGCTGCCAGAGAAAGGACGCCGTGCCGAACCAGCGCGGCGTCGTGGCGCGATACGCGAACGGCGCGAAGCCGGCGAGGTTCGCGGCGTACTCCACGGGCCAGCCGTCCTGCGTGATCACGCCGACGCCGACGGCCGCATAGCGCGCGGATTGGGCCCGGGCCAGGCTGCGCATGACGCTCCAGGGGCCGGTGACGGGCTGCAGGGCGACGTGCAGCACGGCGAGCGAGTCGTCGCGCGTCAATGCACGCTCCCGGCCGAACCGCCGTGGATGCCACTGCGATACAGCGCAAGCAGGCGCTCGCTGCCTGTCTCGAGGTCGAAGGGACTCTGCCGGACGCGTGCCAGCGCATCGAGCGCGTCCGGCTCCGGGCGCCCGAGTTCCTGCTCGATGCGCTCCGCCCAGCCCGCCGGCCCGATCGCCAGCGGGGCCCGCGCCACCAGCCCGGGCACGATCTCCACTTCGGCGGTCACGTCGTCCGCGATGAGGCAGCGCACGCCCGCCGCCTGCGCCTCCACCACCGCCACCGGCAGCCCTTCGTGGAGCGACGGCAGCGCCAGCAGGCCCGCCGCGCGCAGCAGTCGCGGCACGTCGTCGCGATCGCCGAGCAGTTGCACGCGGTCCGCCAGGCCACGCGCGGCCACCGCCGCCGAAAGTTCCGGCGTGAGCGGTCCGGAACCGGCCATGAGCAAGTGCGCGTCGACGCCGCGGCCGCGCAGGGCGGCGAAGGCCTCGAGCAGGAAGCCGGGGTTCTTCGGGGCGACGTGCCGGCCGATGTGCAGCACGACCGGTCGATCCGGCGGCAGGCCCAGCGCGGCACGGGCATCGCGTCGATGCACGCCGGTCCATTCGCCGTGGGCCTGCAGCGGCGTCCCGCAGTAGACGACCGTGGTGCGCAGGCCCGGCCCCGCCGGGCCGGCGAATGCGGACAGCGCTTCGCTCGAGCAGCCCACGTGCAGGTTCGCGCTCGCGAACGACCAGCGACGCAGCATCCGGCCGGCGAGCCAGCGCAGCGGCCGCGACCGGTCGTCGAAGGGAAAGCGCGTGTTGTGGATGTGATTGATCCTGAGCGGCACGCCTGCGCGCTGCGCCTCGGGCAACACCACGCCACCGAGGTAGTCGGCGTGGCAATGCACCACGTCGTACCGGCCCTCGACGAACCGCTCGCGCAGCGCCGCACGGGTCGCCGCCAGGTGTCGCCACGAGAACGGCACGGCCTGCACGCGACCGCCGGTCGCCTCGATCTCGCTCGCCAGCGCGCCGCCCGCCCCGAACAGCGTCAGGAAGTCCACCTGCACGGCGGACGCATGGTCCCTCGCGAAGTGCCGGTACACGTTCAGCAGCCAGCGCTCGATGCCCCCGACGTCGAGGGTCGCGACCACCTGGCACACCCGCAGTGTCATCGCGACTCACCGCGCATTCATGAACAGCCAGATAGCGAAGACCACCATGATGGTGATCGGCGTCGTGATCTTCTGGAAGCGCCGGCCCGCGAACTCGTGCCCGACCATCGCGAGCATCACCGCGCTCGGCAGGAAGGTGTCGCGATAGCGCACAACCTCCGGCCCGACGCCGTTGAACGCGATGGCGGCGGAGAACCACACGCAGAGGTACGGCAGGACGAAGGTCGCCAGCCGGTTGCGGCGCTTCCAGATGGCGAGCAGGCCGAAGGCGATCCACGGCGCCATCCACCACCACTGGACGGTGCGCAGCTCGCGGAAGAAGTCGCGGAACCAGACGTAGTTGCCGACGTCCCAGGCGACGTACTGGTGCAGCAGGAAAGGCGGCGGATTGGCGAACGACAACGGGAGGTGGAACAGACGGGCCGGCCCGGTCAGGCCGGCCGCCCAGCCGAACGACGTGCCCTGCTGGTACGTCGTCTCGAGCAGCACGGATTCCATCATGTCGCGCTTCGGGCCGATGTTGAAGATCGACATCAGCACGATCGTCGACACGACCGCGAGCGCGATGCGGGGACCGTACTGGCTGCCGCCCTTCCACGTGAAGACGAAGAAGTGCACGGCCGTGACGCCGAGCGAGAGCAGGAACACCTCCTGGCGCGACCACCAGATGCAGGCCAGGCCGGCGAATGCCACCAGCATGGACTGCGTCCGCAGTTCGCGGTCACGGGCCACCTGCCAGAGTCCGTAGAGCAGGATGGACACCGACAGGTGCACGTACACCTCCTTGTAGAGGAGGATCGACGACTGGACGAACTCCGGACCCGCCACCACCAGCAGCGCACCGAGCCGCTGCGAGGCCGGGCCGACGAGCCCGCGCATGCTGAGCAGCGCCACCAGTGCGCACATCGAGCCCAGCCAGACGTGCATCAGGCGGACCCAGACCTGCGCGTCGCCGAAGACCATCTTGATCCACGACACCAGCAGGCCGACGTGCGCGACCTTGAGCGCGAACGGCAGCGTCGGGCTTTCGAAGATCAGGTCGGTCGCCGGGACCGAGGCGTCGAGGATGTACTGCCCGGCACCGACATAGTGGACGTCGTCGTCCCAGACCGGCAGCGTCAGCGAATTGATGTTGAAGGCGGGGAACGTGAGCGGTTCGGGAGCCACGACGTAGAACACCGCGAGCACGACGAGCCGGACGGCGGCGGCCTGGATGAAGACTGCGCTGTACTGGCGGCCGCAGAACAGGTGCAGCACCAGGGCCGTGCCGCCGTAGAGCGCCGAGACGAGGGTCGAGCCCTGCATCGACGTGAAGTAGTCGCCCGGGCCCTCGACGCCGTATGGAATCAGCCACACGGCCACGAAGATCAGGATCAGCAGCAGCGGCGAGGTCGCCGGACTCAGCACGGCCCGCAGGCCCAGCGGATCCTTCTTGCCCGTCCCGAAGGCGGCCTCGGCGCGCGTGCTCATCGGGCCTCCCGGGCCGGTCGCCGGGCGAGCGCCCTGTGGGCGACGTGGCGCGCTTGCGCATAGACGCCGGCGACGACGTCGTTCACGCGTCCGAAGTAGTTGGGTCCGTCGAGGCGCCACGGGCCGGGAATCTCCACGCTCCCCGGGACGACGATCGTGCCCCGGGGCCGGGCCCCGGCAGCGAGCGTGGCGGCGAACTCGACCCACCGTCCGGCCGTGCCGTCCGAGGAGAATTCGCGCCGGACCCGTTCGACCGCCGCGCCCGACAACCGCGACCAGAGCACGGGGTCGCCGGCCAGCGCCGCGACCGCCCGGTCGAAGTCGTCGTCCCGGTCGCGCACCACCAGGCCGGTCACGCCGTGCTCGACGAGCGCGGCCGTGCCGCCACCGATGTCCGTGACGATCGGCACGAGTCCGTTGGCCATCGCCTCCATCACGCTGGTCGGCGTGCCCTCGTAGTCCGACAGCAGCGCCAGCACCTCGTGTTCGCGCAGACGGTCGTAGACCCGCTCCGCGGGCACCGCCGGGTGCAGCCGCACGCGTTCGCCGCCCGGCTCGCGAGCGAGCATGTCCCGCAGTGCGCCGTCCTCGGCGCCGCTGCCCCACACGTGGCACTCGACGCGCGGCTGCTGCCGGGCGACGCGGGCGAAGGCCCGGCCCAGGTCGAGGATGCGCTTCTGTTCCTGCACGATGCGCCCGAAGTAGGCGATGCGCAGGCGCCCGGCGGGCGGGTCGATCGCGGTGGCCGGGACCGGCACGCCGCAGGGGATGCTCGCCACCGCGAGACCGGGATTGCGCGCGAGAGCCTGCGTGCGGATGGCGTCCGAGACCGCCACCGCCCCGTCGACGAGGAACGGGCTCTGCGGGTGGCAGAAAACGTCGATCAGCCGTCGCGTCGCCGCGTCGTCCGAGTGCAGGACCACGACCGAGGGGACGCCTGCCGCGCGCAGCGCGGGGGTCGCATACAGCGCCCAGTAACAGTGATGGGGAACGAATACGTCGGGCGGCGCCGCGGCCAGCTGCCGCAGGCACCAGCGCACGTTGTTGCCCATGGAGCCGAGGCTGTGCGTGGCCGCGAGCCCGATGCCTTCCTCGCGGCAGAACTGCGCGAGCGAGCACACCGCGGGATCGCGCGGCGCCACGAGCAGCAGCCGTGGTTCGTGCCCGAGTCTGCGCACCGCGGGCATGAGTCGCCGCAGGAAGACGCTCTGGGCGTCGCAGAGGTACTCGGTCTCGTTGTGGCAGAACGTGATGCGCATGCGGCGTTCAGCCTCGCAGGGCCCGCTTCAGGTCGTGCAGCCAGTCGTACGAGCGCTCGTGCAGCGCGGCGCCGCGCCGCTCGCCGAGCATTCCGGTCAGCAGGCCGAGCGACGCCCGGTCGGCCCGCAAGCGGCCGGCGGCGTGCGCGTGCAGGGCGAGCAGTTCGCGGGCCCGTTCGCTTTCGCCGACCCGCATCAGCTTGCGGGCCACGCGGAAGCCTTCCTTGGCGAGGGCCGTGGCATGGGGTTCGGCGGCACGCAGTTCCGCGGGAAACATTGCGCACACGTGGCAGTGGTGGCGGTACAGCGCCAGCACCTCCTCGTGCGCCCGCTGCGGTTCGCCGCGAAAGCTGACGCGGGGGCCGTGGCCGGCGCGCGCCGGCCCGTGATGGGCACGGATGTAGCTCGGCGCGCCGGGCACGTACCCGAGCGTCAGCCCGAGACAGAAAATGCCGGCCATGTAACTGGCGTCCTCGAAGCAGCGCATCTGCGCGTCCCACGGACCGAGCCGCTCGCAGGCCGAGCGGCGGAACAGCGGGTTGTTGACGGCGAGCGTCCACGACGTGATGCAGCGCTGCAGCCCGGCGAGACGGGTCAGCGGTTCGCGGGGCTCGGCCGGGCGACCGGTCTCGAGCTCAGAGGAGTTGCCCGCCACGACGTCCCACTCCGGGTGCGCGCGCAGCGCGGCCACCTGCACCTCAAGCTTGCGCTCGCCGAGCGTGTCGTCGGAGTCCAGGTACTGGACGAACTCGCCGCGCGCGAGCGCCAGCCCGCGGTTGCGGGCCGCCGGCGCACCCGCGTTCGGCTGGCTCACGCAGTGCAGCCGCCACCCGTCGCCGGCCGCCGCGCCGGGCCACGCCGCCAGCGCGGCCGTCGTGCCATCGATGGACCCGTCGTCGACGACCACCACCTCGACCGGCCGATAGGTCTGCGCGCGCGCCGATTCGAGCGCCTCCAGCAGCAGCCCGGCCCGGTTGTAGGTCGGCACGATCACGCTGACCCAGCCGGCGTCGATCCCGGCCTTCATGCGCGCAGCCGCCTCGCCAGCCGCCACGCCGCGGCCGGCAGCAGCACGCCCGCCGTGGCCCGCGCACCCTTGGCCGTGGCCAGCGACTGCGGATCGAACTGCGCGGACTTGAGGTACAGCCGCCGCCGCCAGGGCGATCCCCGCGACTTCTGGTAATACGACTGCGCGAGCAGCCCCTCGGCCGCCAGCCGCGCGAACTCCGCCGCGATTTCCGGCGTCTCCCGCGCCCGCACGCGCTCGAGGTAATGCTCGAGCAGCGGCAGACCGAGCGCCATCGAAGCGTCGTCCATGATGCGGTCGGCCATCACCAGGCCGCGCGTGGCCATCGCCTCGGCATGGGTCAGCGTGCGGCCGAGGTAGTCGCTCATCAGCCGGCAGTGCACCTTGGCGGTCAGCTCGAAGTGCACCGCCTGGCGCTCGGGCGACTGCGTGATCGATCGCTCGTGGATCCGGTAGAGGATCAGGTCCACCGGCAGGTTCGCCATGCGCGTGTGCGGCAGCAGCCGCGACCAGAAGTCGTAGTCCTGGCCGGTCCACAGTTCCGTGTCGTAGCCGCCGACCCGCTCGGCGAGGTCGCGGCGGAACATGGTCGTCGGGTGCACCATGCAGCACCAGAAGGCCATCAGCAGCCGGATGCGCGCGTCGTCGCCCGGGTGCCGCGTCGAGCCGAGGAAGCCGCCGGCATCGTCGATGTGCCGACAGCTGCTGCCGAGCACGCCCACGTCCGGGTGACGGTTCAGGTAGTCGAGCTGCGCCGCGAGGCGATCTTCGAGCGCCACGTCGTCCGCGTCGATGCGCGCGATCCAGGGAGCCTGGCAGGCCTGCAGCCCGAGGTTGAGCGCGGTGGGCAGGTTGCGCCTCGATTCGTTGCGCAGCACCCGGATGCGCGAGTCGCGTGCGGCGTAATCGCGCAGCACTTCGCTCGAGCCGTCGGTCGAGCCGTCGTCGACGATGACGAACTCGAAGTCCCGCCAGCTCTGGGCGAGGACGGAGTCGATCGACTCCGCGAGCGTCGGCAGGCCGTTGTGCACGGCCATCAGCACGCTCACGCTCGGGACCACGGCTGCCTGCCTCACCGCCAGGTCACGCCTTCGCGCACGACCCGCGCCGGCACGCCCGCCACCACGCAGCCGGACGGCACGTCGCGCGTGACCACGGCCCCCGCAGCGACCACGGCGCCGTCCCCGATGGTGACGCCTTTCAGGACGATGGCCCCGGTGCCGAGCCACACGTGGTCGCCGATCGCGATCGGCGCCCGGTCCCGGGCACCGTCGATCGCATGGCTGTCGCAGTCGCGGATGACGACGCCCTTGGCGATCGCGACGTCCCGCCCGATCGTGATGCGCTCGAAGCAGTCGATGCTGACGCCGGTGTTCGCATACCCGCTGCAAAGACGCAGCGTCGCCCCGGCATTCACGGCGACGTGAAACCCGGTGTGCAGGCGGAAGTCCCCGTCGACGTGCAGCGCACTGCGCTCGTGCATGACGAGTTCGGCGTCGTAGTACCGGCCGCGTGGCCAGGCCGGCCCGAGCGCGAGCCGGCCCGGCGCCACGATGCGCGCGTCGGGCGCGAGGGCGGCGTGAACCCGCGGATAGACGATGACCCGCAGCAAGGGCTGGCCCGCGCGCAGCCTCAGCCGCAGCGTTCGCAGCCAGCTCGCACGGCGCAGGCGCTGCCAATGGAAGCCGATGGTGTCGACAGCCATGTTCAGAAGTCCAGCTCGAGCTCGCGCGTCACGTGCTCGAGCGACAGCAGCAGGCTCAGGGTCACGGCGATCTCCGGGGACGGCGTCGTCCGTGCCCGCTCGAGCGTGCGGCCGAGGAACCCCGATCGGAATAGCCGCTCGATGCGGCTGCGTCCGGCACCGAGGGTGTCGGCCAGCCACTGTGCGAGATCCCGGCCCAGCCAGTCCGCATAGCAGTGGTTCAGGAGCCGGCCCTTTGGGGCGATCGTGCCGGACCCCGTCAGTCGCGCCATCACGCCGGCCACGGATTCCTCGACCCGCGTGCGAAGCTTGGCGTAGCCGCGGTTGACGGCCGGCAAGCGCGTACCGGCCCACGGCACGGCGGCCAGCGCCGGCGAATAGCGCTCGAGCACGGCGGTCTGCAACCGGCGGTCGGCCCGCCACTCGGGCGGCAGGGAATACAGCGTGCGCAGCAGCGCGGAGTCGAGGAACGGCGTCCGCGACTCGATCCACGGCCGGTTGTGCACGAGGTAGTACTGGATCTGCTTGCGGCCGTGGAACTGCAGCGCGAACAGGTCGTGCGCGACGGACGGCGGCAGTTCGGCGTAGGGAGCGAGCGAGGCCGCGAATGCCGACCGCATCCGCTCCGCGAGGTCGCCGGCCGGCAGGGCCAATGCGTCCGCGAACTGCGCGACGTCGCGAAAGCCCCCGCCCCACTTGCCGATGAACACCGACCACAGCGACGCCGCGAGCCCGTCGGTCGTCCCCGCGTAGACGTAGCTGCCGCCGAGCAGCAGGTCGCCGAAGTGCCCGCTCAGGTTGACGTTCATGTACCGCGCCGCCGCCTCGACCCGCCAGAGGTTGTGTGCGTGGGACAGTCCGTGCCCGCCCTCCGTGAGACGCGCATGGCGTGGCGCCAGCTCGCGCAGCCAGTGCGCGTCGCGCATGAGGAACTCGTGATGAGTCGTGCCCGCGACCCGTGCCGCGCGCCGCGCGTACACGATGTCCGGGGAGTCCGGCGGTCCGTAGCAGAGCGTCGGCAGTGACGGCCCCCCGCCGAGCGCCGCCACGATCAGGCGACTGTCGAGTCCACCGCTCAGGTAGACGCCGCGACGTTCTTCCGCACGATTCGATGCGACGCAGGCCGACCGGAACCGGGCCGCGACCTCCTCGACCGCCGCATCGAAGGACCGCGGCGGCGTGGCACCGGCCAGTTCGCGCCACGACCAGTACGGGCGCAGCGTGAAGGCGCCGGTCGCGGGATCCAGTTCCGCCACCGATCCGGCCGGGAACAGTTGCAGGTCGCGCAGCAGCGTCCGCTCCTCCATCACGCACTGGAAGCAGAAGTACTCGGCGACCGAGAGCGGGTCGAGCGCGCGCGACACCCAGGGTGCCTCGAGGCAGGCCTGCAAGGTCGGTGCGAGCACGAAGCGCGGCGGCTGCGAGGAGTAATAGTGCGGACGCAGTCCGTGGCGGTCATTGGCCAGCAGGACGCGTTGGCGCAATCGATCGTGCACCATGACGAAATGCCCGCCCTCGGCCTCGCGCAGGCACTGCTCCAGCGACGCGCCTTGCGCCAGGAGGCCGAGCAACAGGGCCTGGTCCGTGGCGGGACAGGCCGTGCCGGGCGGCCCCAGTCGTCGCCACAGCGCATCCCGCGCGGCGAACTCGCCGTCGACGAACACCGTGTAACGTCCATCCCGGGCGGCCGGGCCGGCGTTCCAGATGCCGCTCGACAGGCGCGCGAGGCGCACGCCGGAGTCGTCCACCCGGTGACTGGTGAGCGGCAGGTCCGTGGCAGCCGCGTCCCAGTCGGGCGGGAGGACCGCGCCGCTGGCGCACATCAATCCAGGCAGTGACACGCCGGAGGCCGTCATCTCAGTACTGGCGCAGCACCCGGGCCGGCACGCCGGCCGCCAGGCACATCGGTGGCAGGTCGCCGACCACGACACTGCCGGCGCCGACGATGGTCCCGCGCCCGATGGTCACGCCCGGCAGGACCACGCAGCCCGCGCCGAGCCAGACCGAATCCTCGATCACGACCGGCTTTGCCTCGCCGCGCGTCGCGAGGCGCCCGTCCACGTCGGCGAAGCTCGGATCGTGCCCGTCCGAGTCGAGGACCTGGCAGTTCGCGGCGATCAGGCAGCGCTTGCCGATGCGCACGCTGCGCCGCGCGTGGATGCAGGTGCCGTGGATGCGCGTCGCCTCGCCGATCTCGATCTCGGCCCCGGGCACCTCGGCGACAAGTTTCACCGGCGCGAACATGTTGGCGTGGTAGCCGCGGTTGCTCGAATCGAGGACCACGTCGTCGCCGAGCCGCACCGAGCCACCCCGGCCGATCGCGAGGAGCGGCGTGCCGACGAACCGCACGTTGCGGCCGCGGATCAGGCCTTCCTCGGGCGTGAGCGAGAGCTGGCGGTAGTCCACGTAGAGATCGCGCAGGCGCTGCCACAGGAACGGCAGGAACCCGAACCAGCGCGCCAGGCGGGAGGGCCGGCGGCTCACGCGACCCTCGAGCGCGTCGCAGCAGCCGGCGTCCCGGCGAGGATGGCCGCCGCGCTCCACGCGTCGCGGTACACGCTCCGCCGCAGCACCCAGGCGATGGCGAAGTAGATCGCCGCACCGGCCAGCACCTGCAGCGATATCACCCGCGGCGCCGGGCCCGTCGCCACGCGGCCGACGTAGATCGCGGTCGCTCCGCAGACGCCGCTCGCCAGCAGGAAGGGCACGATGTCCGCGAGGAATTCGCGCACCCGGTAGCCGAGGCCGCGACGGTTCCAGGCGAGGTTGATCGCGCTGCAGGCGAGGTAATGGCAGAGCATGCCCCAGACCATGGCCATCACGCCGAGGCGGAAGGTGCACAGCACCACCGCCAGCAGGATGCCCTTCTTGAGCAACTCGAGGCGCAGCACGATCCCCGCCTTGCCCTGCGCATTCATCGCGCTCACGTGCAGCGCGTTGAGCGGATAGAGCAGCCCGGCGAAGCACAGGACCTCCAGCATGGGCACGCTGCCACGCCACTTGTCGGTCAGGAGCCAGGGAATCAGCGTCGAGGCGGTCGCCGCAAGGCCGACCATGACCGGGAAGTGCAGCGCCCCGACCAGCCGCGTCAGGCGACGCAGTTCGTCCTTGAGGCGCGGCGTGTCCGACTGCATGGAGCTGAAGTGCGGGAAGGCCACCCGGCCGACCACGTCCGTGACGATCATCGCCGGCAGCTGCTGCAGCTGGTTCGCGCGGGTGAAGAAGCCGAGGCTGGCCGGGCTGTACAGCTTGCCGATCACTGCCGGGTACAGGCTGTCGAAGCCGACGTACAGCAGCCCGGAGCCGAGCGAATTGCCGCTGAACGACGCCAGGGCGCGCAGGCGCGACCACGCGGGCCGGCCGCGCGGGCGCCAGGGACTCACGATCCACAGCAGCAGCGTGTTGAGGGCACAGCCGAGCAACCCCTGGGCGACCAGGCTCCAGACGCCGGCGCCGTTGACCGCCAGCAGGATGCCGACGGTGCCGCTGACCGCCGTGACGGCCAGGCTCACCACCGCCTGCGTGCGGAAATCCATCGCGCGCGTGAACAGCGCGCCCTGCACGACGCCGAGCGCGGTCAGCAGCACCTGGAACGAGGCGACCCACACCATCTCGCGCAGCACGGGCTGTCCGTAGAACGCCGCGATGGCAGGCGCCAGCGCATACAGCACGCCCGTCAGCAGCACGCCGAGCGCGACATTGAGATAGAACGCGCTGGTCTCGTCGGCCTGGGTGAGGTCCTTGCGCTGGATCAGCGCCAGGCCGAGCCCGCCGTTGGCCAGTACGTTGGCGATGGCGATGAAGATCGCCAGTACGCCGACCAGGCCGTAGTCGGCCGGCGCCAGCAGGCGGGCGAGGATGATGCCGATGACGAACTGCAGCGCCTGGCGCGCCACCCGGTCGAGCAACGACCAGAGGGCGGCGGAACGGAGTGTCGCGGGCGGTTTCAAGGCGCCGACCCGGCCTGTGCGAAGGATCGCGCGGAGGCGACCCGGCCCCTGGCCTGCATCCAGGCCCAGGCCGTCGCGACGATGGTGTCGAGGTCGGGGTGCCGCGGTGTCCAGCCGAGTTCGCGCGCGGCCCGGGCGGCACTGCCGATCAGCACGGGGGGATCGCCGGGCCGCCGCGGTCCGGTCGTCACCGGCACCGTGCGGCCGGTGACGCGCTCCACGGCGCGGATCACCTCGCGCACCGAAAAGCCGCGGCCGTTGCCGAGGTTGCACGCCGTGGTCGCGGCACCTCGCTCGAGCGCGCGCAGCGCGGCGACGTGCGCGTCGGCGAGGTCGCTGACGTGGATGAAGTCGCGGACGCAGGTCCCGTCCGGCGTGGGGTAGTCGGTGCCGTGGATGGCGACGTTCGCGCGCCGGCCGGCGGCGGCCTCGAGCACCAGCGGCACGAGGTGCGTCTCCGGCTCGTGTGCTTCGCCGATCTCGCCCTGCGGATCCGCGCCCGCGGCGTTGAAGTAGCGCAAGGAGATCGAACGCAGGCCGTGCGCCGCGTCGACGTCCGCCAGGATGCGCTCCACCATCAGCTTGGAGCGGCCGTACGGGTTGATGGGTTCCTGCGGGTGGTCCTCGGGGATGGGCAGCACGCCCGGCACGCCGTAGGTCGCGCAGGTGCTGGAGAACACCAGCCGGCCGATGCCCGCAGCCCGCATCGCCGAGAGCAGCGTGAGCGTGCCGTCGACGTTGTTGCGGTAGTAGTCGAGCGGCCGCGCGACCGACTCGCCCACGGACGCATAGGCGGCGGCGTTCAGCACGGCCGAGGGCCGGGGGCGCGGGCGCGCCGCGGCGCGCC
>JBPOHK010000121.1:0-31404 GCA_052035645.1 Pseudomonadota bacterium | reverse complement strand
CGACGTGCAGGCCAACCTGCGCTACGGCGACGGGCACTGGAAGATCGGCCTGCGCGGCCCGATGGCGACCGGCGAGGTCACCGTGCCGGAGGACCTGCATGGCGGCCGCCCGATCGACTTGCGCATGCAGAAACTGGTGCTGCAGTCCCCGCCGGCGGCGCCGGGCACCGACGCGGGCGAGCCGCTCGACCCGCGCACGCTGCCCGCGCTCGCGGTGCAGGCCGAGGATTTCACCTGGCAGGGACGCCGTTTCGGCAGCGTGCAGGCCGTCGTCGCCAAGGTACCGCAGGGCCTGCGCTTCGACACGCTCGCCTCGAAGGCGCCCTCGTTCACGGTGACCGCGCAGGGCAGCTGGTACATGGAGGGCGCGGCCCCGCGCACGCGCCTCGGCCTGGAGCTGGCGAGCACCGACCTCGCCGCCACCTCCGTCGCGCTCGGCTACCGCGAGGCGGTCGAGGCGAAGCGCGCCAACGTCCGTGCCAGCGTCGAGTGGCCGGGCGGACCGTCCGGCGACGCGCTCGCGCGCATGGACGGCAAGCTGCACCTCGCGCTCGACGACGGCCAGCTGCTCGACGTCAAGCCGGGGGCCTCGGGCCGCATGCTCGGCCTGCTGAGCGTGATCGAGCTGCCGCGCCGTCTCTCGCTCGACTTCCGCGACGTCACCGAGAAGGGGCTTGCCTTCGACAAGGTGCGCGGCGATTTCGAGTTGCGCCAGGGCAATGCCCACACGCAGAACCTGATCCTGAAAGGCGCGGCGGTGGACATCGGCCTGGTCGGGCGCACCGGCCTCGTCACCGAGGACTACGACCAGACCCTGGTCGTGAGCGGCAACCCGAGCGGACCGCTGACGGTGGCGGGCGCGCTCGCCGCGGGCCCGGTGGTCGGTGCCGGCGTGCTGGTGCTGTCGCAGCTCTTCAAGGGCCAGCTGCAGGGCCTGACGCGCGCCTACTACCGCGTGACCGGACCGTGGTCTAATCCGGTCGTCCAGCGCATCGCCGCGCCGGCCAGCGAGAACGCCGCGGCGGAGCAGCCATCGGGGCCGGGAGGAACGCCTTGAGCAAGGTCGCCGCGATCCAGATGACGTCCTCGGCGGACGTGGCCCGCAACCTCGAGGCGGCGGGACACATGCTGCGCGGCGCGCGTGCGCAGGGTGCGGTGCTCGCCGCGCTGCCCGAGAACTTCGCCTTCATGGGCCTCGCCGAGGCCGACAAGCTGGCGATCGCCGAGCGGCCGGGGGAGGGGCCGATCCAGGACTTCCTCGCCCGGTCGGCGCGCCAGCACGGACTGTGGATCGTCGGCGGCACGCTGCCGATGCGCGTCGAGGGCGACGCCGGGCGCGTGGCGGCGGCCTGCCTCGTGTTCGACGACCGGGGCGAGGTCGTGGCGCGCTACGACAAGATCCACCTGTTCGACGTCGACATCCCGGGCAAGGCCGAGCGCTACCGCGAGTCGGCCTCGGTACGCCCCGGCGACGCCCCCGTGTGCGTGACGACGCCGGTCGGCCGGCTCGGCCTGGCCGTCTGCTACGACCTGCGGTTCCCCGAGCTGTTCCGCCGGCTGCTGACCCTCGGCGCCGAGTGGTTCGTGCTGCCCTCGGCCTTCACCGCGCCCACCGGGCGAGCGCACTGGGAGGTGCTGCTGCGGGCCCGCTCCATCGAGAACCTGGCCCCCATCGTCGCCCCGGCGCAGTCCGGTTTCCACGAGAACGGCCGCGAGACCTACGGCGATTCGCTGATCACCGACTGCTGGGGCAAGGTCGTCACCCGGCTGCCGCGCGGGACCGGGGTCATTTCGGCGGAAATCGACCTCGTTCGCAGCCGGGAGGTCAGGCACAATTTCCCCGCCATCTCCCACCGCCGCCTGCCGGACTGAGTGCATGAAGACTTCGATCCCGCCCGCCCTGTTCGCCCCGCCTGCGCTGGTGCGGCCCGCAGGCCTCGGCGACCCGCTCGAACTCGCCCGGGCCGCGCTCTTCGCGCCGGCCGGCCTCGACGAGGACCGGGTCGCGAGCGTGCTCGGCGACGTCATGGGCCACGCGGTGGACTACGCCGACGTGTACTTCCAGGCCACGCGCGAGGAGTCCTGGTCGCTCGAGGACGGCATCGTCAAGGACGGCGCCCACAGCATCGACCAGGGCGTGGGCGTGCGCGCGCTGGCGGGCGAGAAGACCGGCTTCGCCTATTCCGACGAGATCGTGCTGCCCGCGCTGCTCGAGGCCGCGCACGCCGCGCGCGCGATCTCCCGTGCGGGCAACGCCGGCGCGCTGCAGGCCTGGCACGCCACGGGCGGCCGCGGCCTCTACCTGCCGATCGACCCGGTCGAGACGCTCGACGATCCGGCGAAGGTCCGGCTGCTCGAAGCCATCGACCGCGAGGCGCGTGCGCTCGATCCGCGCATCACCCAGGTCATGGCCAGCCTCGCCGCCTCGCACGACACGGTGCTGGTCATGGCGAGCGACGGCACGCTCGCGGCCGACGTGCGTCCGCTGGTGCGGCTCAACGTCAGCGTGATCATCGAGCAGGACGGCCGGCGCGAGCAGGGATACGCGGGCGGCGGCGGCCGCTTCGCCTACACCGAGTTCCTCGCCTCCGAGCGCTGGCGGCAACTCGTGCGCGAGGCCGTGCGCACGGCGCAGGTCAACCTCGAGGCCGTCCCGGCCCCGGCGGGCACCATGAACGTCGTGCTCGGCGCCGGCTGGCCGGGCGTGCTGCTGCACGAGGCCGTGGGCCACGGGCTCGAGGGCGACTTCAACCGCAAGGGCACCTCGGCCTTCAGTGGCCGCATCGGCCAGCCAGTGGCGGCGAAGGGCGTCACCGTGGTGGACGACGGCACGCTCGCCTCGCGGCGCGGCTCGCTGAACGTGGACGACGAGGGCACGCCCACGCAGTGCACCACGCTGATCGAGGACGGGGTGCTGCGCGGCTACCTGCAGGACAAGCTGAACGCCCGGCTGATGGGCGTGGCGCCCACCGGCAACGGCCGGCGCGAGTCGTTCGCGCACCTCACGCTGCCGAGGATGACCAACACCTACATGCTGCCCGGCCGGCACGCGCCCGAGGAGATCATCGCCTCGGTCGACAAGGGCCTGTACTGCCGCAACTTCGGCGGCGGGCAGGTCGACATCACCTCCGGCAAGTTCGTGTTCTCGGCGAGCGAGGCCTACCTGATCGAGAACGGCCGGCTCGGCGCGCCGGTGAAGGGCGCCACGCTGATCGGCAACGGGCCCGACGTGATGACGCGCATCACCATGGTGGGCAACGACCTGAAGCTCGACGACGGCGTGGGCACCTGCGGCAAGGAAGGCCAGGACGTGCCGGTCGGCGTCGGCCAGCCCACGCTGCGGGTCGACGGCCTGACGGTGGGAGGCACCGGCTGAGGCCGGTGGCTGGCGTGTCGCGCTTCTGGATCCCGCGCCCGCTCTACGAGGCCATGCCCTACGCGTTCGTGGCCCTGGGCGCGCTCCTGCTCGCCGTGGCGTTCCGTTTCGAGCGCGCCCCGCAGGGCGCGCTGTTCGCGGCGGGCGGCGGCTTCGTCGTGCTGGGGCTGGTGCTGTGGATGAAGCGGCGCGATTACCGCTCGACGCACTCGGAATACGACCCGCACTCGATCGACGAGTAGCGGCTCAGCTTTCCTCGTTCTCTTCCTCGACTTCGGCCTCGAGTTCCTCGAGGTCCTCCTCGGACAGCACCGCCGTGTGCACGGTGCGGTCGTCGTCGAAGGTCGCGGCCGTCACCTTGCGGAAGGTGATCTCGTGCGTGCCGAAGTGCAGCACGTCGCCGTCCGCGAGGCGGTGACGGCGCACGCGCTTGCCGAGCAGGTACATGCCGTTGGTGCTGTTCAGGTCCTCGATCACGCAGCCGTCGAGGCCGACCACGACCTGGGCGTGGTGGCGGCTGATGAACTTGCTGTCGACCTGCAGGTCGTTGTCCGGCGTGCGGCCGATGAAGAACCGGCCCTGCGACAGCAGGATCTCGGTGATCTTCTCGCCGCGGCTGGTGAGCACCAGCCGGCCGACCGGCAGCTGCGAGTGCGGCGCGGTGTCGTCGAGCGAGCGGTGCGAGAGCGTCTGGGTGCGCGCCGCGAATTCGACCCACTGCAGCTCGGCGAGCGCCGAGCGCAGGTCGTGCAGGGTCACGGTCGCGCCGTCCTGGGTGAACGCCGCGAGCATCGCGGTGTCGCAGAGCGTGTTGATCAGGCGCGGCGTGCCGCCGGTGTAGCGGAAGATTTCCGGGAACGTGTCCGGCTCGAAGATCTCGCGGTCATCCGCGCCCGCCACCTTGAGTCGGTGACGGATGTAGAGCCCCATGTCCTCTTCCGTGAGCGGCGTGAGGTGGAAGCGCAGGCGCACGCGCTGCTTGAGCTGCGCGAGCTCGGGCGCGTCGAGCTTGGCGTTCAGCTCGGGCTGGCCCGCGAGGATGATGCGCAGCACCTTCTCCTTCGTGGTCTCGACGCCGGAGAGCAGGCGCACTTCCTCGAGCACTTTCGGCGTGAGGTTCTGCGCCTCGTCGACGATCAGCAGCACCTTGCGGCCGTTCGAGTACTGCTCGATCAGGAAGTTGTTGAGCGTGGCGAGCAGCTCGGCCTTGCGCATGCGGAACGGGCTGAATCCGAACTGCGCGAGCACCGTCTGCAGGAACTCGGTGGGGGAGACCTGGGTCTGGTTGATCTGCGCGACCACCACGTCCTGCTCGATCTCCTTGAGGAAGGTCTCGATCAGGGTGGTCTTGCCCGAGCCGATCTCGCCGGTGATCACGACGAAGCCGTCCGTGAACCAGATCGTCGACTCCATGTACGCCTTGGCGCGGGAGTGGATCTGGCTCAGGTACAGGAAGGCCGGGTCCGGGCTGAGCCGGAACGGCAGTTCCTCGAGGCCGAAGTGCTCCAGGTACATAGTGGGTGCTCCAGGCGCCAACTATACGTGAGCCGCCCCGGTCCCGGGAAAAGGGGTCGGTCACAGTTTCCCGGGACGCCCCGGGGCGCGGGCGACCGCCGCCGGGCTATTTCGGCAGCAGCCGCTGGACCCGCTTCACCAGCCGGTCCCGCTCCGCGGCCGTGGCCGCGACGATCGTGGCGTGGCCGACCTTGCGGCCCGGTCGCGGGGCCTTGCCGTAGTCGTGGTAGTGGACGCCGGGCAGCGCCAGCACCCGGGCCCGCTCCGGCATCGCGCCGATGAAGTTGACCATTGCCGCATGCCCGAGCGGGCGGGTGTCGCCGAGCGGCAGGCCCAGGATCGCGCGCAGGTGGTTCTCGAACTGCGAGGTGGCCGCGCCCTCGATGGTCCAGTGCCCGGAGTTGTGCACACGCGGCGCCATCTCGTTGGCGACCAGCCGGCCGCCGTGCACGAAGAACTCGATGGTGAGGATGCCCGCGTAGTCGAAGTGCCGCAGCAGCCGCTGCAGGTGGCGTTCGGCGGCCTGCTGCAGCGCGCGGCTGCGGTGCGGGGCCAGCGTGACGCGCAGGATGCCCCCGCGGTGCGTGTTGTCGACGATCGGGTAGCAGCGCACCTCGCCGCGGGTGCTGCGCGCGCCGATGATCGAGACCTCGCGCTCGAAGCGCACGAAGCCCTCCAGGATGAGCGGCGCCTGCCCGAGCGTGGCCCACGCGGCCTCGACGTCCGCGGCCTTGCGCAGCACGTACTGTCCCTTGCCGTCGTAGCCGAGCCGGCGCGTCTTGAGCACCGCCGGCAGGCCGATCGCGGCCACCGCCGCGCGCAGGCCCTCGAGCGAGTCGACCGCGCGGAACGGCGGCGTCGGGATGCCGAGCTTCGTGAACAGTTCCTTCTCGTACAGCCGGTCCTGCGAGACGCGCAGCGCCTCCACCGGCGGCAGGCACGGCCGCGTCCGCGACACGGCGTGCAGTGCGCTCACGGGCACGTTCTCGAACTCGTAGGTGACGATGTCCACGTCGGCGGCGAGCCGCTCGAGGCTGGTCGGGTCGTCGAATGCGCCGGTGACGATGGGCGCGACCTGTCCGCCCGGCGAGTCGGCGCTGGTGTCGAGGAACTGGAACTGCTGCGCGAGCGGATAGCCCGCGAGGGCCAGCATGCGTCCGAGCTGGCCGGCGCCGATGATGCCAATCTTCATGGCTGGGCGGGCGTGCGCGGGTCGCTCTGCGCGAGGACCTTGTCCGTCTGGGCCTGGCGGAACGCGTCCAGCGCGGCGCGGACCTTCGGATCGTGGTTGGCCAGGATCGAGGCCGCGAGCAGGGCTGCGTTGGTGGCCCCGGCCACGCCGATGGCGACCGTCGCGACCGGGATACCGGCCGGCATCTGCACGATCGAGAGCAGCGAATCGAGGCCGTTCAGGGCCTTCGACTGCACCGGCACGCCGATCACCGGCAGCGAGGTCTTGGCCGCCGTCATGCCGGGCAGGTGCGCGGCGCCGCCGGCACCCGCGATGATGGCCTGCAGGCCGCGCTCGCGCGCGGTCGTGGCGTATTCGAACAGGAGGTCGGGCGTACGGTGCGCCGAGACGACGCGCACCTCGTGCGGGACGCCGAGGCGCTCGAGCATCTCGGCGGCGGGCTTCAGGGTCTCCCAGTCGGAGGTGGACCCCATGATGATGCCAACCAGCGGTTTCACCGCGGCATTGTACACAATCGGCCCGAAAAGCTTAGTTTTCTGGCGTTTCCAGCGCGGTCCGCAGGCGGCGGAAGAGCTGACGGGCCGCGGCCGGCGGGCGGGCGGCCGCCTGCTCGGCGCGGGCCTGCCGGGCCAGCGAGCGCAGCTGCTGCAGCTCCGGCGCGGGGACGCGTTCGCCCAGTTCGGTCCAGGCGTCCGGTTCGTCCGCCAGCAGGCGCTCGCGCCAGCGCTCGAGGTCGTGCTCGGCGCGCACCCGCGCGCGGTCGCGCTGGCTGCGCCGGTCGACCGCCTGCCGGATCGCCTCGACGTCGAGCTTGCGCAGCACTTTGGCGATGTACATTTCCTGGCGCAGGCGGGCGCCGTGGCTGGTGATCCGGCGGCAGGCCTCGACCGCGTCGAGCAGCTTCTCGGGCAGGTCCAGCGCCTCGATCTCGCTGTCGGGCAGCGCCACCAGGGCGACGCCGAGCTCGCGCAGGGCCCGGTCCTGGCGCTTCAGCTCGCTCT
Source organism: Pseudomonadota bacterium (assembly GCA_052035645.1). Taxonomy (GTDB): domain Bacteria; phylum Pseudomonadota; class Gammaproteobacteria; order Steroidobacterales; family Steroidobacteraceae; genus RPQJ01. The sequence goes on along the minus strand of JBPOHK010000121.1, from coordinate 24,320 downwards.
TGCTGGGGCCCTCGTCCCCGGCCTCGAATTCCTGCGGATCCGTCATTTATTCCTCCGCATCGATGCTAGCACGGGCGCGGCCGGAGCCGCCGGCGCTGCTAGAATCGCTTCTTTTGCCGCCGGCCCCACAGCACCATGGCCACCCTCGAACACCCGCCCACCCTCGCCTCCGACGGCGCCGACCTGCTCGCGCTGGTCGAGATCGCGTTGGCCGAGGCGAAAGCCCTCGGCGCCTCGCAGGCCGAGGCCGCGGTCAGCATGGACACCGGGCTCAGCGTCTCGGCGCGGCTCGGCGAGGTGGAGACGGTCGAGTACCAGCGCGACCGCGGCATGGGCGTGACCGTCTACTTCGGCACCCGCAAGGGCACGGCGAGCACGGCCGACCTGAGCGCCGCGGGCCTGCGCGAGACGGTGGCCAAGGCCTGCAGCATCGCGCGCTTCACCGCCGAGGACCCGTGCGCCGGCCTGCCCGACCCCGATACGCTCGCGAAGGGTTTCCCGGACCTCGACCTGTGCCACCCGTGGGACGTCACGCCCGAGCGCGCGTGCGAGCTGGCGATCGCGTGCGAGGCCGCGGCGATGGCGGTCGACGCGCGCATCACCAACTCCGAGGGCGCCGGCATCAGCACGCACCGCGGCGTGCGCGCCTACGGCAACTCGCTCGGCTTCCTCGGCGCCTACCCGGGCAGCGTGCACAGCGTCAGCTGCTCGGTGCTCGGCCAGGAGGGCGAGCACATGGAGCGCGACTACTGGTACAGCACCACGCGCGACTGGCGCGAGCTGGAGGACGCCGAGTCGGTCGGCCGCAGGAGCGGCGAGCGGGCGGTGCGCCGGCTCGGCGCGCGCAAGCTCTCCACGATGAAGGTGCCGGTGCTGTACAGCCCGGAAGTCGCGCGCGGCTTCGTCGGTCACTTCCTCGGCGCGATCCGCGGCGGCAGCCAGTATCGCCGCGCCTCGTTCCTGCTCGATGCGGCGGGCACGCAGGTGTTTCCCGGGTGGTTCCAGCTCTCGGAGCGGCCGCACCTGCCGCGCGCGCGCGCGAGCGCACCCAACGACCAGGAAGGCGTCGCGACGCAGGACCGCGAGATCGTCCAGGACGGCGTGCTGCTCGGCTACGTGCTCTCGACCTACTCGGCGCGCAAGCTCGGCCTGCGCACGACGGGCAACGCCGGCGGCAACTACAACCTGCTGGTGCACGGCCGCGGCAAGGACTTCGACGGCATGCTGAGGCAGCTCGACCGCGGCCTGCTGGTGACCGAGCTGATGGGGCAGGGTGTCAACGGCGTGACGGGCGACTACTCGCGCGGCGCCGCCGGCTTCTGGGTGGAGGGCGGCCAGATCGCCTACCCGGTGCACGAGGTGACCGTCGCCGGCAACCTCAGGGAGCTCTACCGGCGCATCGTCGAGGTGGGCTCGGACGTGGACCTGCGCGGCGGCCTGCGCACCGGCTCGATCCTGATCGAAGAGATGACCGTCGCCGGCGAGTAGGCCGGCGCGCACTCAACCCGGCGGACGGATCAGGTCGCGCAGGCTCTGGCCCTGCGTCGCGGCGCGCAGCGCCTCGTCCGCCTTCTGCGTGGCGGCGTCGGCCGCGGGCACCGCGCGCGGCTCGGGCCGGCGCGGGTCGGGCACGTCGTGGCGGATCGCGTCGAGGATCGAGGCGAGCGTGATGTTCTGCAGGTCGCGCGCGGGCGCGATCGTGTCGTCCTCGGTGGTGAGCACGAGGCCGTGCGCCTCGAGCGAGGAGACGACCTCGCCGAGCACGGTGGCCGGCACGTCCATGCGGTCGGCGAGGTCGCCCATGCCCCAGCGCGGGCCGCCGTCGAGGAATCGCTCGCCGACGAGGAACATCGCGGCCATGGCGATGCGCTCGCGCAGCGCGCCCGTCATCGGGATCTCGCCGTGGCCGGTGCGCAGGTGCTCGGGATGCTGCACGTAAAACGAGAGCTGCGCCCCGAGCATCACGATCAGCCAGCTCAGGTACACCCACACCAGGAACAGCAGCACGACCGCGAAGCCGGCGTACACCGCCGCGGTCTTGGCCGAGTAGACGACGATGCGCGTGAACAGCGCGCCCACGGCCGCCCACAGCACGCCGGCGAACACGGCCCCGGCCAGCGCCGGGCGCAGCCGCACCCGCGTGTTCGGCATGTAGCTGTAGAGGAAGGCGAACAGGGCGATGATCAGCACGTAGGGCGCGAAGTGGGCGCGCGAGCTGGCGTGGCCGGTGGCGAGGCCGGAGAGCTTCGCGACGACCTCGCTGGTCTCGAACTGCGCGAGCAGCACCATCGCGAACACGCCGACCACCGGGCCGACGATCATCACCACCAGGTACTCGCTGATGCGCCGCGCGAGGCTGCGCGGCCGGTCGACGTGCCAGGTGAAGTTGAGCGCTTCCTCGATTTTCTGGATCAGCGAGATGACGGTGTAGATCAGGACGGCGAAGCCGATGGTGCCGAGCAGCGTGCCCTGCACGTTCTCGACGAACTGCATGATCTTGGCCGTGAGCTCGAAGCCCTGCTTGCCGAGCGGGCGCAGGAATTCGTACAGCACGGGCTCGAGCTCGCGGTGGTAGCCGAACGCCTTCAACACCGAGAACGAGACGGCGACGACCGGCACGATCGCGAACAGCGTCGAGTACACGAGGCTCATGGCGCGCAGGCCGAGGTCGCCGCGCGCGAAGTCGCGCAGCAGCGCGTACAGGTAGCGCAGCGGGGCGGTCGCCCAGTCGAGTGCGCGGCTGCCGAGCGTCTCGGGCAGGTCGAACAGCAGGTGCTCGACCTTCAGGTGCAGCGCGGGAAAGACGGGGCGCGGGGTGTCCATGGGCGCGCAAAGCCTTGCACGGCCCGCACCGGCGGGCAAGGGCTGTGCCATGATCGGCGCCCGCTCCCCCGACCGGTGTCCCAGTCCGCATGTCCCGACCGACCGTCCCCGGCAGCTACGCCGAGCGCATCGTCTGCCTCACCGAGGAGACGACCGAGACGCTCTACCTGCTCGGCGAGGAGCGGCGCATCGTCGGCATCTCGGGGTTCACGGTGCGTCCGCCGCGGGCCCGCAGGGAGAAGCCGCGGGTCTCGGCCTTCACCAGCGCGAAGATCGAGCGGATCCTCGCCCTGCGGCCGGACCTCGTGCTCGGCTTCTCGGACCTGCAGGCGGACATCGCGGCCGAGCTGGTGCGCCACGGGATCGAGGTGCACGTGTTCAACCAGCGCAGCGTCGCGGAGATCCTGCGCACGATCCGCACGCTCGCGGCGCTGGTCGGCGCGCAGGCGCGCGGCGAGGCGCTGTGCGACGAGCTGGAGTCGGGGCTGGAGCGTATCCGCGTGTCTGCGTCGGCCTTCGATCGCCGCCCGCGGGTCTATTTCGAGGAGTGGGACGAGCCGCCGATCTCGTGCATCCGCTGGGTGTCGGAGCTGGTCGACGTGGCCGGCGGCGACGACGTCTTTCCGGAGCTGGCGCAGTGCGCGCTCGGCAAGGACCGCATCGTCGCGGATCCGCTCGAGATCGTGCGTCGCGCGCCGGAGGTGATCTTCGGCTCGTGGTGCGGCAAGAAGTTTTCGCCGCGGGCCGTGGCCGCGCGGCCGCACTGGCAGGACGTGCCCGCGGTGCGCGACGGGCAACTGCACGAGGTGAAGTCGTCGATCATCCTGCAGCCTGGCCCCGCGGCGCTGACCGACGGCGTGCGCGAGTTGCACCGCGTGATCGCCGCCTGGGCGAAGTAACCGACGTTCCTGCTTTTCGGCGCGCAAGACTTTGCCTCCAGCGCGGCACCGCACCGGCCAAGCCGCCATTCCGGATCGGTTCGCCGGGACGCCGTAAACCCCTCCGTGGGGGCTCCGGGCGCCGCGTCCATGCGGCGCACGGCCCGTCGAACCGATCCGGAACGTCGGCTGGCGCGGTGGGTGCCGGCGGTGTCGTGGTGCCCCGCGCGCCGAAACGCGGGAATGCCCCCTGCCTACGCGGTCAGGCGGCGCAAGGCTTCTTCGTACTTTTCCGCGGTCTTGCGCAGGATGTCGGCCGGCAGCTTCGGACCCGGCGCGGTCTTGTTCCAGTCGAGCGTCTCGAGGTAGTCGCGCACGAACTGCTTGTCGAACGACGGCGGGCTCGAGCCCGGCGCGTAGGTGTCCATCGGCCAGAAGCGCGACGAGTCCGGCGTGAGCGCCTCGTCGATCAGCGTCAGCGTGCCGTGCTCGTCCACGCCGAACTCGAACTTGGTGTCCGCGATGATGATGCCGCGCGCCGCGGCGTGCGCCGACGCGAACTGGTAGAGCGCGATCGCCGTGTCGCGCACCTGCGCCGTGAGTTCGGCACCCACCACCTTCGCGATCTCGTCGAAGCCGACGTTCTCGTCGTGGTGGCCCTTCGCCGCCTTGGTCGACGGCGTGAAGATCGGCTGCGGCAGCTTGTCCGCCATGCGCAGGCCCTTCGGCAGCGCGATGCCGCACACCTGGCCGGTCGCCTGGTAGTCCTTCCAGCCCGAGCCGATCAGGTAGCCCCGCACCACCGCCTCGACCGGCAGGGCCTTGAGCTTCTTCACGACCATCGCCCGGTCGGCGATCAGCGGCAGGTCGGCCGGATCCTTCACCGCGCGTTCGAGCGGGAACGCCGCCCCGGCGAGATGGTTCGGCACGATGTGCGTCGTGCGCGCGAACCAGAAGTTGGAGATGCTGGTGAGCACCCGGCCCTTGCCCGGGATCGGGTCCGGCAGCACCACGTCGAACGCGCTCAGGCGGTCGGTGGTGACGATCAGCATGTGGCGGTCGTCCAGGCCGTAGATGTCCCGAACCTTGCCCTGGTGCAGCCGGGTCAGCCCGCGCAGGTGGGATTCGTGCATCGGGGGGGAGGCGGTCGTGCTGGACATGGGGGGCCTGCTGCTAGAATGCCGGGCCGCTTTGCGCGTCCCGTGGCGCCAAAGTGTTGCAGGCGCGTTCGGCGGCGGTCAATAAGGAAGTCATGAGCTGGTACGGCAAAGTCATCGGCACGCTGCTCGGCGCGGTCATCGGCCGCGGTCTGCTCGGCGCGGTCGTGGGCCTGATGTTCGGCCACTGGTGGGACCGTCGCAACGAGCCCAACCTCGGCGGCGGCCAGCTGAGCGGCAACCCCGCCCAGCGCGCGGCCGAGCTGCGCATGACCTTCTTCCAGGCCACCTTCCAGGTGATGGGCCACGTCGCCAAGGCCGACGGCCGCGTCACAGAGCAGGAGATCGACGCCGCGCGCGCGACCATGGGGCGGTTCTCGCTCAACGAGGCCGACCGCCGCCGCGCCATCGACCTGTTCACCGACGGCAAGCGCCCCGACTTCCCGCTCGAGCAGGCGCTGCGTCGCCTGCGCGCCCTTGCCGGCGGCCAGCCCGAACTGTGCCGGATGTTCGTGCAGATCCAGCTCGAGGCGGCGCTGCAGGGCAACGGCCTCAACCCGGCCGCCCGCACCGTGATGAACCGCATCTGCGGCGTGCTCGGCGTCTCGGCGCTCGAACTGGCCTCGCTCGAGGCCATGCTGCGCATGCGGGGCTACCGGCCGGCGGGCGGGGCCTCCTCGGGCAGCAGCCACGGCACCAACGGCTCGACCCGCTCGTCCACCGCGCCGCTCGCCGACGCGTACGAGGTGCTCGGCGTGACCGCCCGGGAGAGCGACGCCGACGTCACCAAGGCCTACCGTCGCCTGATGAGCCAGAACCACCCGGACAAGCTGGTGGCGCAGGGACTGCCCGAGTCGATGGTGGCGGCCGCGCACGAGCGGACACAACGTATTCTCGAAGCCTACGAAACGGTCAAGAATCACCGGGGCATGAAATAGCCCGCCCGCGAGGAGCCGACATGAAGCAGACCCCCTGGATCGCCCCGTCCATCCTGTCGGCCGATTTCGCGCGACTCGGCGAGGAAGTCACCAGCGTGCTGGCGGCGGGCGCGGACATCGTCCACTTCGACGTGATGGACAACCACTACGTGCCGAACCTCACCATCGGCCCGCTGGTGTGCGAGGCGCTGCGCAAGCACGGCGTCACCGCGCCGATCGACGTGCACCTGATGGTCAAGCCGGTCGACCGCATCATCCCGGACTTCGCCAAGGCCGGCGCCACCTACATCACCTTCCACCCGGAGGCGAGCGAGCACATCGACCGCACGATCGGGCTGATCCGCGAGGTGGGCTGCAAGCCCGGGCTGGTGTTCAACCCCGCGACGCCGCTGTCGTACCTCGACTACGTGCTCGAGAAGCTCGACATGGTGCTGCTGATGAGCGTGAACCCGGGCTTTGGCGGGCAGAGCTTCATCGCCTCGGCGCTGCCGAAGCTGAAGCAGGTGCGCGAGCTGATCGATCGCAGCGGCAAGGAGATCCGCCTCGAGATCGACGGCGGCGTGAAGGTGGACAACATCGGGGCGATCGCCGCGGCGGGCGCCGACACCTTCGTGGCCGGCTCGGCCATCTTCAACGCCAAGGACTATCGCGCGACCATCGACGCGATGCGCGCCCAGATATAGGGGACATTCCTCTTTTCCGCGTTGCGCGGGCGGTGCGGATGCAGCGGCACGGTGCCCACCGGGCCAGCCGGCGTTCCGGGTCGATTCGACGGGCCGTGCGCCGCATGGACGCGGCGCCCGGAGCCTCCAGGGATGGATTTACGGCGTCCCGGCGAATCGAGCCGGAAGGGCGGCCAGGCCGGTGGCGCGCCGCACTCCTGCACCGCGACGGCGCAGGCTGGAAAAAAGAGGAATGTCCCCTTATTCGTCGTCGTCCTCGTCGTCATCGTCCTCGTCGACGGTCGTGGCCTTCGACGTCGCGCGCAGCGCGAGCGGCGAAGCGGCCGTCGCCGGGCCGGACAGCGCCGCGGCCTTGCCCTTGAGGCGCGGACGCACGCCGAACACGACCATCGTCTTGCCGCGCGCGGTGAGCAGGCCCTGCTCCTCGAGCACCTTCAGCACGCGTCCCGCCATCTCGCGCGAGCCGCCGACGAGGCGCGACAGCTCCTGGCGGCTGACCGTGATCTGCGTGCCCTCGGGATGCGTCATCGCATCGGGCTCGTTGCACAGGTCCATGATCGCGTGCGCGACCCGGCCGGTGACGTCGACGAACGCGAGGTCGCCGAGCTTCTTGTTGGTCCGATCGAGGCGGCTCGCGAGCTGCGTGGCGAGCTCGAACAGCAGCGTCGGGCTCTCGGCCGCGATCTGGCGGAAGCGCGGGTAGGTCATCTCGGCGAGTTCGCACTGCGACCGCGTGCGCACCCAGGCGCTGCGTGCGGGCTGCTCGTTGAACAGGCCCATCTCGCCGAAGAACTGACCCTTGTTGAGGTAGGCGAGGACCATCTCGTTGCCTTCCTCGTCCTCGATCAGCACTTCGACCGAGCCCTTGATCACGTAGTACAGGACGTCGGGAACGTCGCCGGCGTGGATCAGCACGGTCTTGGACGGGACCGTCCGGATCCGGCAATAGCTCAGGAACCGGTTGATCGCGGGAATGTCGCTCAGAGGTCGGCCCGTTTCCATGCTCCCTTCCTGTGATTTATGTCAAAGGCCACGAGGCTTTTAGCGCAAACCGCCGCCCCGGGGCAAGGTTCAGATCCGGTAGGCGGTCCGCGTCATGAACCGTCCGGTGCGCCGCATCAGCTCCCGAACGGGCCTCGGCAGCTCCCAGCCGCCGGCCTTCGTAGCGTCGGAACCGTGCCGCGCCTCGTCGTCCTTCATCTGCTCGAGGATGCGTTTCGAGCGCTCGTCGCCCTCGGGCAGCTGCGCGAGGTGCGAGTCGATGTGCTCGATCACCTGCTTCTCGGTCTCGGCCACGAAGCCGAGGCTGTTGCGGTCGCCGGCGAGGCCCGCCAGCGCGCCGATCGCGAACGAGCCCGCGTACCAGAACGGGGCCAGCAGGCTGGTCCGGTCGTCCAGTTCGCGCACCCGGGCCTCGCACCAGGCGAGGTGGTCCGTCTCGTCCCGGGCCGCCTCGAGCATCTGCCGGCGCACCGCCGGGGTGCGGGCGGTGAGCGCCTGGCCGTGGTAAAGGGCCTGGGCGGCGATCTCCCCGGCGTGGTTCACCCGCATCAGGGCCGCCACGTGCTTCTGGTCGGCCTTCTCGTGGACCGATTCCGGGGCCTGGCCGGCCGGGTAGGGCCGGGCCGAGGAATTGGCGGCCGCCACCGTCCGCAGGGCCCGGTCGAATTCCCGGATCAGGTGGTCCAGGGGCGTCAGGTCGCGGGGGCGGGCAGGGGCGGGAGGGGCCATGGCGGGCATTATATAGAGAGGGGTCGCGGTGCGGTCCCGGGCGGGGCCGGAATGGCCCAAATCCCGGCCCCCGGGGGCAAAATGCCCCTCCGGCCGGGGGTCGCGAACCTTTTGCATCGGGTGGCCGACTAAAGTAAGATTCGCGGCTCGCTGAATCAAGCACAGGCCCCGTGGAGCCTTCGATGAGTACTGTTTTCGCACACCCCGAGACGGTGCGGCGCGACTGGTTTGTGGTGGACGCCAACGGCAAGACGCTGGGCCGCCTCGCCACTCAGGTCGCCATGCGCCTTCGCGGCAAGCACAAGCCGGCGTATACCCCGCACGTGGACACCGGCGACAACATCATCATCCTCAACGCCGAGAAGGTGAAGGTCACCGGCGCCAAGATGACCGACAAGGTCTACTACTGGCACACCGGCGCGATCGGCGGCATCAAGAGCCGCACGCTCGAGAAGATGATGGCCGAGCACCCGGAGCGCGTGATCGAGATCGCGGTCAAGGGCATGCTGCCCAAGAACCCGCTCGGCCGGAAGATGTTCAAGAAGCTGCACGTGTTCAAGGGCGACAAGCACCCGCACACCGCGCAGCAGCCGAAGCCGCTCGAAGTCTGAAGACGAGAGACGAGACCATGCCCGCCAACACGAATTACGGCACCGGCCGCCGCAAGTCCTCGACGGCCCGCGTGCACCTGCGCCCGGGTACCGGCCGCATCAACATCAATGGCCGCACGATCGAAGAGTTCTTCGGTCGCGAAACCTCGCGCATGATCGTGCGCCAGGCGCTCGAGTGCGTGCAGGCCCACGACCGCTTCGACGTCGAGGTGAACGTGCAGGGCGGCGGCATCACCGGCCAGGCCGGCGCCATCCGCCACGGCATCACCCGCGCGCTGATCGAGTACGACGAGTCGCTGCGCAAGCCGCTGCGCGTCGCCGGGTTCGTGACCCGCGACGCCCGCGAGGTGGAGCGCAAGAAGGTCGGCTTCCGCAAGGCCCGCCGCGGAACGCAGTTCTCGAAGCGCTAATCCTCTGCATTGGGGGATCGTCTAGCGGTAGGACTACGGACTCTGACTCCGTCAACCTAGGTTCGAATCCTAGTCCCCCAGCCAAAAATAAAAGGGGCTCGCGAAAGCGGGCCCTTTTTATTTTGTGCGGCGAGGGGACTAGAGGGCGAACCTAGGGACCCTAGGTTCGAACACCTCGCAATGCGAGGTGTGACGTTGCGGATGCGCGGGCGTCGCGCGAACTGCGCGCGATGCGAGTGCTTTCGCAACGGCCCCAACGGGGCGCGCTGTGCGAAGCGCGCGCAATCCTAGTCCCCCAGTAATTAATCCGACGTCCAACCGTGTCAGCGGTGACAGGCTGATGGCTTTGCCCGCGATCTCCTGACACCAAGATTTGGTACTGCGCGGAGCATTCATCCGTTTCCAGGGAAGGCCAAGTACTGTCTCGCTGCGTGCGGTGCGAGTTGTCCGTTCGCTGCTGCAGTGGGGATCAACTGTTTCAGGAGGCGACAAGCACGCTGCGCGCGATCTCCATTTTCTCGTTGGGCACGCGAGCACTGCAATTTCTTGGCAACGATGTATCGAGCGGCGGATCCTGGTGCTTCTGCTTCGGTCCAATGCCGGCATCCGGATCCTCGCGTTCGTGCGAGTACTGAGACAACCTGGGAGTCCCCTGTGGTTTCAATACACGCGCTGGGGCGTTCGGGCTCGCACGACCCTCCGGTGTCGAGGCAAGACCTTTCGGCCTGGCAACCGTCTGCGACACGTCGCATCTGCACGAATTGACGGCCCCCAGTCTTTGTGGTCCATTTCGACCACTATTGAGCCAGCGGACGGTCGTCACATGCAGCCTCCAGACACCGGTTCCCGGCCGGAGGGGAATCGTTCCCAGGCATCCACCGATCGGTTCGGCACCAACCCTTCGTGTGCACGCGCATCGAGGGCCCGCGGCATCCACCTCGCCGCAGTCTCCTCATTCCTGATCGCTGCCCTCACAGCCTGCGGCGGAGGAGGAGGTTCCTCCGGCGGCGGCGGCAACCCACCGCCCGTCGGCCTGATCGACAGTGTTTCGCTCACGTCCCGCGGCTCGACCAGTCCGGTCCCGTCCGTCTCGAACACCGAACTCGAGTTCACCATCACGAATCCCGGGTCCACGGCGGCGAGCAACGTCGTGCTCACGGTGACGCTCGGTACCGGCCTCGCCAAGGCCGGCCTGCAGTGTACCGCCACCGGCGGCGCGATCTGCCCCGACGACGCCCGGACATTGAGCGTTGCTTCGCTCCCGGGTGGCGCGTCCGTGACGTTCACCTTCGGGGTCACGGTGGACGCCGGTGCCACGGGTTCGATCACGAGTTCAGGCTCGGTCACCGCCGCGAACGATCAAGTGACGTCGAACAACAGCGCTCAGGTCAGCATCACGGCCTACAGCGCCGATGTCCGTGTGCTCGGGTCCGTCGCCGCGGACGAGCTGCGCAAGGACAGCATCGCGACGTATTCATTCACCGTGGCCAACGCCGGTCCGGACGCCGCGCGCGACGTGGCCCTGAAGTACGCATTGAGCAGCGCCCAGACCATCACGAACGCGCAATGCACTGCGAGCGATGGCGCCTCGTGCCCGGCGACGATCTCCCCCGACATGGTCGTGCCGCTGCTGCCCAGTGGCAGTGCGCTGAAGATCTCGGTGACCGCGCGCCTCACGGCAGATGCCCTCGTGGCCGTGAGCGGTACGCTGACGGCGACGTTGCGCGGCGACGGTGCCCGCGACAACAACAAGGCGAACATTTCCGCGAAGACGAGTATCCCAACGTCCGTCAGTACACCGTCGTTCGTCGAGCTGCGAAGCGATGCCGGCGACAACGTCGGCAGCGGTGTCTCTGCAACCGGCACTCAGTACTCGTACACACGCCAGAACGCCGTCTTCACGGTGATCGCGGTGGAAGGCGTGCTCAGGTTCGAGATCCGGGCGGACCACGACTGGACCGGCTGGTTCAAGATGCCGGTGAACCTGTCACAACTGGAGCCCGGCCAGTACCACAAGATTCCCGGGTTGCCGTATGGCTCGGATGACAACGGGGGATTCGAGTTCGTTGGGTCCGCGGCCGGCTGCGGTGCGGATGGCTGGTTCATCATCGACAACGCGGTCTACGCGCAGGGAGAACTCGTCCGGCTCGACCTGCGATTCGAAGAGCATTGCAATGACCGTGAAGCGGCGTTGCGCGGGCAGCTCCATTGGGTCGTCGGCGACGAGTCGCGTCCACCCGGTCCCGTGAATCCGCCGCCGCCCGGGCTTTGGAACGCGCCTGCGGGAGCCACCCCATCCAGCGGCAATTACGTGTACCTCGCGAGTGACGCGGGCGATTTCATCGGTCAAGGCCGGACCGAACTGTTCACGCAGGCCAACGCGGTCCTTACCGTGAAGCAGGACTCGGGCGTGCTCATTTTCGCAGTGCTCGGTGACCGCGACTATTCCGGCCATTTCCAGGCGATGGCGCCATTGACACGGGTCGAACCAGGATACTACGGCGAGGCGCAGACCTGGCCTTTCGGCAACCCCGCCGTAGGCCGGCTCAACGTCGGGGGCGTGGGCCGCGGCTGCGATGTCAACGGCTGGTTCGTCATCGACAGCCTCTCGTTCTCAGGTGATGCGGTCACCGGCCTGGACCTGCGCTTCGAACAGCATTGCGGCTCCGCAACGCCGGCCCTGCGCGGCAAGATTCACTGGCGTGCCGACGACCCGACGATTCCAGACGGCCCGCAGGTTCCGCCACCCAGCGGACTATGGTCGCCGCCCGCGCAGGCCATCCCCGCGACGGGTAACGTCGTCTACCTGGAGAGCGACCGCGGCGATTTCATCGGCCAGGGGCTGGCCAAGGCCTACACACCGCTCAACAGCGTGATTGTTGTCGGTGACAATGGCATGGGGACGGCCGGCAATCGCTTCGATCTCTCGGTTCACAGTGACGAGTGGTGGAACGGCAGCTTCCAGGCGATGTACACGCTGCCCGATCTGCAGGCAGGGTACTACGGCCACGCGGCAAGGGCTTTTGTTGGCAATCCCGCGTTTGGGAACCTCGACTGGTTCGGCGAAGGTCGTGGCTGCAACGAACTCGCCGGCTGGTTCGTGATCGACAGCGTCACCTACACCGGGAGCAGCCTGAGCGCGATCGAACTGCGCTTCGAGCAGCACTGTGACCGCCTTGCCGCCGCATTGCATGGATACATTCGCTGGTCGGCCTCCGACCTGCGGACACCGCCGCCGCCACAGAATCCACCGCCGCCCAATCTCTGGGCGCCGCCGTCCGGTGCAACCCCGGCCAACGGCAACTACTTCTATTTCGAAAGCGACCCCGACGATTTCATCGGCCAGGGTCAGAAGCGCCTGCTCAAGGCGCCGGCGACGACCTTCGATCTGACGACCGAAGGAAGTCAGCTCAATGTGACGCTCCAGGATGCAGCGCTTTGGCAGGGCTACATTGTTCCGATGGTGCCACTGACGCAGTTGCAGGTCGGGTACTACGGCAATGTCACGCAGTTCAATGACGCAAGAGGCTTGATCAACTGGAGTGCATACGGGCGCGGTTGCGACATCGCGACGGCCTGGTTTGTCGTCGACAACGTCGCGTACACAGCGGGCGCACTGACGGCGATCGACGTGCGATTCGAACAGCGCTGCAAGAGCTCGACCGGTTCGCTGCGTGGGAAACTGCACTGGCGAAGCAGTGGCCCCTAGTGAGGCACGTGTGGCTCGAGCGACGCCACATCCGCAACTGTGCGTCGCGGCATTGGCTGGCTGCGAGATCGGCATGCTCGTCGGCATCACCTGACGACTGCGGCGGGCTCGACGCTGGACGAGGGGTGGTACAGCCCGCATCATCCGGGCACCACTCGAGCCGCGCACGACAAGTCTCCGTCGAATGCCCCCCTTGTTCTCCTACGGCTTCCGTCCCTTCTTCCTCGGCGCCGGCCTGATCGCGCTGGTCGTCGTGCCGCTCTGGTCGCTCAGCCTCGCGACCGGCCTCGTCCTGCCGCTCGCCTGGCCGCCTATGCTCTGGCACGCGCATGAGATGGTCTTCGGCTTCGTTCCCGCCGCCATCGCCGGCTTCCTCCTCACCGCCGTCCCGAGCTGGACCGGTCGCAAGGGCTTCGCCGGCCCGCCGCTCATCGGCCTGTTCGCGCTCTGGCTGGCTGGCCGCATCGCCACGGGCGTTTCCGCGGAAACGCCCGCCGCCCTGGTCGCGGCAATCGATCTCGCGTTCTTCCCCATGCTGGCCGCGCTCCTGGCCCCGCCGCTCATCCGGGAGCGCAATCGCAACACGCCGCTGCTGCTGGTGCTCCTGGCCCTGTTCGTCTGCCAGTCGACGTTTCACTGGGCGGCGTGGCGCAACGACGCCTGGACGGCGCACCAGGCGACGCTCGCCGCCATCGACATCACGCTGATCCTCGTCACCGTGATCGGCGGCCGCATCGTGCCGTCGTTCACCGCCACCGCGCTGCGCCTGAGCGGCAGCACCGCCGTGCCCAGATCCCGTCGCGGCCTCACGCCCGTGGTCGTCGGGCTGATGATCGCCGTCGCGGCCACGGACGTTCTGCAGCCACCCTCCGCCTGGGTGGGCGGGGCGGCGGCGCTGGCCGCGCTCGCGCAGGCCTGGCGCATCGCGCAGTGGCAATCACTGCGCACGTGGCGCATGCCCATCGTGTGGATCCTGCACCTCGGCTACGTCTGGCTGCCGATCGGCCTCGCCCTCAAGGCCTGGGCGTTGTTCGGTGGCCCGCCCGTGACCGCGCACTGGCTGCACGCGCTCACGCTCGGGCCGATCGCCACCATGATCGTCGCCGTGATGACGCGTACCTCGCTCGGCCACACCGGCCGCGAGCTGAGCCTGCACCCGCTGACCCTCGTCGCCTACGGGCTGCTCGCCGCGGCGATCGTCGTGCGCGTGCTGGCCCCGGCGCTGCCCGGTGTCGAGTATTTGGCGACCGTCGCGGTGAGCGCCGCGCTCTGGGCCGGCGCCTTTGCGGCGTTCCTGTGGGTCTACGCTCCCATCCTCATCGGCCCGAAGGTCGAGGCGAAGTGGGCCGGGCCGTCGATCACGTCGGCACCGCCGGGCGAGGCGCATCGTCGCACCTGAGCGATTCCCCCGGCGGTCGCGCTCCCATATCGCGACAAGCCGGGCAGAAACGCAGTTGGCTGACGAAGACATTCTTGCGGACCCTGTCGCTCCGGCAGTGCGCGGAATCTCCCGCGCCATGCGGGCAACATGCTTTTGACAGCATATGTCGACGGGAGCATAGTCCGCCGTGTCCTGGCCCGTCCGATATGACAGTCACCTGACGTCGCAACGACGGAGGAGATAGAGGTGGCCCGAACACTCGATCAGGTCCTGGCCGATCTGCCGGCCAGCCGTCGCCGTGCCGTACGCAAGCGTGCGAACAGGCTGATCGCCGAAGAGTTGTCACTCCAGGAACTTCGCAGGGCGCTGCAGAAGACGCAGACCGACGTGGCCAGTGCGCTGGGCAAGCGCCAGGACGAAGTCTCCCGCATCGAGCAGCGCGGGGACCTGCTGCTGTCCACACTCAATGACTACGTGCGCTCGCTCGGCGGCGAACTCGAGCTGGTCTGCACATTCAAGGATCGCAACCCGGTCCGAATCCGGAACTTGGCTCGTTCCGCCGCAGGCCAGCCGAGCCGGCGGTCGACCAGGCTGCGAGGCCGGGCGTCCGTTTGATCCCGATCCCAGCCGCACGCCGTTTCGAAGGCCTGCGCATTTACTTGCCGCCCGTGACCGCGCCAGCCTCCAGCGTCTCCGCGATGACCTGCAACACCCGCGGCGCATACCCCAGCCCCACGTGCGTCTCGCTCACCTCGACGTGCCTCACGTCCGGTGACCATCGGTCGATGCACGCCTGCCACGCCACCACGCCGTCCCGCTTCGAGTAGATCGCTGTCACCGGCACGGTGAGCGGCGTGCGGTAGCGCTCCTTCACGTCCCGTTCCAGCTGGTCGAGGTCGTGTCCCTCGGCGCGATAGCGCCGGGCCGTGGCGGTGTAGCGGGGACCGCCGACCACCGGGCTGCCGAGCGTGATCACCTGTCGCACGGTCTTCGGGTGCTCCCGCGCAAACTCGCGCGCGATGAACCCGCCGAGACTCCAGCCGACCAGCACGACTTGCTCGCCATGCGCGGCGACGGCCTGCGTCACCACGCCTTCGAGCTTGTGCCGGAATGCCTTGGCCTGCCCGGTGTTGCGCCCGAGGCCCCAGTCCTGCACGCGGTGGCCGCGCTTGCGCAGGAACGCCTCCATCGGCCGCATCGAGGCCGGGCTCGCGCCGAACCCCGGCAACAGGATCACGGTGCGCGGCGTCCCGGACCGCCCCGGCTTCATCGCCGCCCACGCCGGTGCCCAGCGCAGCGCGTCGAACGGCAGGCGCAGTTCCTTCAGCGCGGTGAACGGACCGGGCTCGGGGATGGGGTCGTAGTCGATCGGCATTGGGCGCGATGTTCCGCGGCGCCGCGGGCCCGTGCAAGTGCGGTTCGCGCCGCCCGACCGCGCGTCAGTCCGCCTGGAGTCCGAGCAGCAACCGGTGGGCGGTCAGCCCCGAGTCGAACGTGAACGGCCCGAGGCCGCGGCCCATGCGCAGCCGATGGCCGACCGCCTGGCCCGCATTCAGGTTCACCACCGACACCGAGAGTTCGGCCGGCGTGTACTGGATCGGCTTGCCGACGTAGGTGCCGCTCTCGACCTGCCAGGGGTCGCCACCGCCGCGGATTTCGAGTTCGAGGTTGCACGGCAGCCCGTCCGCCGCGAGCGGTACCGCGAGATCGGCCACCAGCACCCGCGTCTCGTCGACCTTCGGTCCCTCGATGGGCCCGAGTTCCACCGGGGGCAGCGCCGCGTCGCCGCGCTCGCGCGCCGCCGGATCGACGAACCGGCAGGTGGACAGGTAGGCCGCCGGTGCGTCCGCATCCAGGGCCTGCAGGCTCAACGTGACCCGCGACGGGACGCTCTTCAAGGCGCCCGCCAGCGCGGGCAGGTGACGTTTCCACTCGCCGCGCCGGCAGCTGTCGATGGCCGAGCCGCAGTCCTGCTCCGGCGTGTGCAGCGTCGGCGAGGCACCGTAGCGCATCAGCAGCTTGATCAGCTCCGATCCCTGCTCCCGCAGCGCGAAGTGCAGGGGCGCGAGTCCCGTGAAGCGCAGCGTTCGCGTCTTTCGATAGTGTTCGACGTCGCGGCTGGTCAGCGTCTGTGCGTTCGGGTCGGCACCCGCCGCCAGCAGCCGTTCCACGAGCGCCGGGTTGCGGGGCGCGTAGCCCTTCTCGCTGCAAGCGACGTGCAGCGGCGTCATCCCGGCCTGGCTGAAATCGCGGGCGTTGACGTCCGCGCCCACCGCGAGCAACTGGTCGACCAGCGCGAGCACCTGCGGCTCGTCGCGATCCGCGCACTTGTGCAGGAGGGTGTAGCCGCCCCGCTGCGAGAACTCGGTCGCGAGGTCCGGGTTCAAGGTCAGCGCGGCATCGACCTTGTCCCAATGCCGGTTCTGCAGGAACCACGCCAGGTCCGTGACGCTCATGAGCACGCTCCACGGTGACGGCGCCGGTTCCCAGTGACCCCGGTCGACGCACCTGTGCTCGACGATCCCCGGACTCAGACTAGACCTGAGGGCTACGTACCCGCAGCAGGGGAAATCGGTAGGGAGCGCTGCTCGCGCCGCCAGACGCTCGGCGACGCGCCGAAATGGCGCTTGAAGGCCCGGCTGAACGCGGCTTCCGACTCGTAGCCGACCTCGACCGCCACCTGACAGACCGGCCGGGGGCTTTCGCGCAGCAGGCGGCTCGCACGCAGCAGCCGCCACTCGGTGAGGTACTGCATCGGCGGCCGGCCGATGGCACAGGTGAATCGCTCCGCGAATGCGGAGCGCGAGAGGTTGACGGCTTCCGCCAGCGACTCGGCCGTCCAGCGCTGCCGATAGCTCGAGTGGAGCAGGCCGAGCGCGCGGCCGACGATCGGGTCCCGCAGGCCGGCCAGCCAGCCGCGCTGACTCTCGGGCAGGCGCTCGAGATAGTGGCGCAGTGCCTCGACGAACAGCAGCTCCGACAGGCGCGACATGACCGCCGTGTCACCGGGCGGGCTGCGTCCCTGCTGCGCCGCGGCGTAGCGGAACGTACTCTCGATCCATTCGCGGGCCGGAGTCTCGCGCAGGTCCATGGTCAGCGCGTCGGGCAGCGCCTCCAGCAGCGGGCTGAACGGCGCATCGCAGCCCAGGAAGCCGCAGACGATGCGGGTCGTTGCGCCGCCGCCGCCGTGGCGGATGTGCGCGAGCTGATCGTCCGCAGGCGCCTGCACGAATTCCTCGGCGTGCACCGGCTCGATGTCGAGCGAACTGCCGAGGCGGTGGAGTGGATTTCGCGGCAGCAGCACGACTTCGCCCGCGCGCAGGCTGAGCGGTGCCGTGTCGTCCTCCAGGCCGACGGTCATGACGCCGTCGAGGACGCAGTGGAAGGCGAGCAGGTGGCGCGGTGCGACGAGGAAGCGCCTGCAGTCGTCGTTCGTCACGCCCGACCACACGCACCACGGCGCCGTGAACTCGGCTTCGAGGAAGACGCCGCCGCTGAGCTGGACCACGCGCAAGACGTCGGACAACGCGTCCATGTTGCCCCCACCGGAACTTCGGAGGAACGGTCAAGGGATCCGGCGTGCCGGTCATTCAGGCCGGCAGGCGTCGTCCGTATCTTACGCCGACCTCCGCGAGGCGGGGCACATCAGGAACCACGGGAGAATCACACATGACATTGCAGGACAGTCTCGGCCTCGCCGTCACGGGCGCCGGCGCCGATGGCCTCGCGCATTTCGAGGCCGCCCAGTCGATGCTTCGATGCTACGTAGGCGATCCGGTCGCCAGCATCGATCGTGCGCTCGCCGAGTCGCCGCAAATGGTGATGGGCCATGCGATGCGCGCATGGTTGCACCTGCTCGCGACCGAGTCGCCGGCGATCGCCGTCGCGCGTCAGTCGCTCGAGGCAGCGCGATCGCTGCC
The DNA here is from genome assembly GCA_052035645.1 of Pseudomonadota bacterium. GTDB lineage: Bacteria > Pseudomonadota > Gammaproteobacteria > Steroidobacterales > Steroidobacteraceae > RPQJ01. The sequence continues at coordinate 6,079 of JBPOHK010000121.1, read as the reverse complement.
CGCCAATCACCGGGAGACGGGGCACCTCGCCGCCATCGAGGCGCTGATCGCCGGACGCTGGCACGCGGCCGGGCGCATTCTCGAGGACGTGAGCGTGGAGCACCCCCACGACGCGCTCGCCCTGCAGGTCGGCCACCAGCTCGACTTCTTCACCGGCAACGCCCGCATGCTGCGCGACCGCATCGCGCGGGCGCTCCCGCACTGGAGCCCGGTCATGCCGGGCTACCACGCCGTCCTCGGCATGCATGCCTTTGGCCTCGAGGAGACCGGGGACTATTCGCGCGCCGAGGCGGCCGGTCGGCGCGCGGTCGAGATCGAGCCGCGCGACGGCTGGGCGCAGCACGCGGTGGCCCACGTGATGGAAATGGAGGGGCGCCGGCACGATGGCGTCGCGTGGATGCGGGCGAATCCGGATGCCTGGTCGCGCGAGAGCTTCTTCGCAGTGCACAACTGGTGGCACCTCGCGCTGTTCCACCTCGGTCTCGACCAGGTCGACGAGACGCTGGCACTGTTCGACGAGCGGGTCGACGGGTCGGGTTCCACGATCGTGCTCGAGATGGTGGATGCCTCGGCGATGCTGTGGCGGCTGCACCTGCGCGGCGTACCGGTCGGCGATCGCTGGCGATCGCTGGCGGAGCGATGGCAGCGGCACGCGAGTGCCGGCAACTACGCGTTCAACGACGCGCACGCGGCCATGGCCTTCATCGGTGCCGGCCGCGACGAAGACCTCGCGATCCTGCGGGCGGCCCAGGAGCGGGCCGTGCATCGCGACGACGACAACGCGGCTTTCACGCGCGAGGTCGGCCGGCCGGTCGTGGAGGCACTGATCGCCTTCCGCGATGCGCGCTACGACGACTGCATCCTCACGCTGCGGGCGGTGCGCGAGATCGCTCATCGCTTCGGCGGCAGCCACGCCCAGCGCGACCTGCTGGACCTGACGCTGGTCGAGGCGGCGCTGCGCGCGGGCCGGCGCAGCCTGGTCGATGCGCTGACGGCCGAGCGATCGGCACGCGTGCCGCACGCGGGGCGGACGGCACGGCCACGCGCGCGCCGCCAGGAGGGCGCCGCCGAGGTCCGGGCGGCGGGCTAGGTGCGGGGTCGCCGGGGCGACCGGGCGACCTCGCGCTTTGCCTCGTGCGGCAACACTGGCTACGCTGGCGCCCCAATCGCGCCGGCGTACGCCGGCCTGCCGCACGTCTGGAGCCCCGCTTGCGACTGCCCTGGCCCCGAATCGTCAAATGGCTGGTCCTCGGTTTCCTCGGCCTGGTCGCCGTCGCGTACCTGGTCTTCGCCGCGGGCCTCAAGTGGTACTCGAGCGGGATCGCCGCCGACCTCGCGGGCCAGACCGGCGCGATGCCGCAGTCGGCCGTCGTGTACGAGAGCCGCCAGCCGCACACCGTCAGGTTGCTCAACCACGGCCTGTCCTCGCTCTACGCGCGCCTCGACGCGATCCGCAATGCGCGTCGCTCGATCGAGCTCGAGTTCTTCATCTACGATCTCGACTTCTCCGCGCGCTGGATCACCTCCGAGCTGATCGCCCGCGCCGACCAGGGCGTGAAGGTGCGCCTGCTGGTGGATTTCTCGGGGCCGGTGTTCCAGCTGCAGCCCGAGTACGCGCAACTGCTCGCCGGCCACGGCATCGAGGTGCGCTACTACAACACCACGCCGACGTACCGCATCGTCTCGATCAACCACCGCAACCACCGCAAGCTGCTGGTCGCCGACGACGAGGTCGCCATCGTCGGCGGCCGCAACATCGCCGACAGCTATTTCGGCGTCTCGCCCACCTACAACTTCCTCGATGCCGACGTGCGGGTGCAGGGCGAGATCGTGCGCGGCATGCGCGAGACCTTCGACCTGTACTGGAACTCCCGCGAGGCGAGCCCGCCCGACCATTCGACGCCGCAGGACTTCCTCGCGCTGCAGCCGGGCGAGGCCGAGCGCCGGGCGCAGATCGAGGCCGTCGGACGCGAGGAGTTCGCGCGCGAGGTGGCCGGGCCGTGCCGGCACACGGTCTACGTCACCGATTTCCCCGGCATCTCCGAGGCCAACCGCCGCGTCTATCGCACCATCGCCGGGCTGCTGGACGGCGCCCGCGCCGAGGTGGTGGGCGAGAGCCCGTACTTCGTGCTGAAGGAAGACGGCGCCGAGCTGATCCGCTCGGTCACCCGCCGCGGCGTGCACCTGCAGGTGCTCACCAACAGCCTGCAGTCGACCGACGCGTTCTATACCGTCGCGACGCTGTGGCGCGGGCTCGGCACGGTGGCCGACACCGGGCTCACGCTGCGGGCGTTCCAGGCCCTGCGCAAGGGCACGGTCGAGGGTCTCGCCACCCGCGTCGTGGATTCGGAGCGCTGGGGCATCCACTCCAAGCGCGCGGTGATCGACGGCCGCGAGCTGCTGATCGGCACCTACAACATCGACCCGCGCTCGGCGAACCTGAACTCCGAGATGATCTTCGTCTGCCGCGACGGGCCCGAGATCGCTGCGGCCGCGCGCGCCGACATCCTCGCGCGCATGCACGAGGCGCCCGCGGTGGCCGGGCAGGACGGTACCAATCGCGCGGGGCTCACCGACGGCGCCGACCTGCCGAGCCGGTTGCGCATGCTGCTCGTGATGCCGCTGGCCGACCTGTTCAACTTCCTGCTGTAGCGCGCGCCAGTCTTCGCCGACGAGCGCCGGTCTTGCGGCGCATCAGCGCGCCTTCGCGCCGACGCGCATTGACACTGCGCGCGTTTCGTCATGAGATCGCCCCGCACTCGAATGAGAAGGCCGCCGACGACAGCCAGGGGGAGGAATCGTCATGGCTCCATTTGACCGCATCGATACCACTGCGCCCGGCCAGTTCGCCCTGACCGAATTCGAATCCACCGGCGAGCGGGGCGAGTTCGAAGTCGAGATCCCGATCGAGGCGGATGCCACCGCGCTCGCCGTGATGATGGAAGGGGACGTGCGCGAGGCCGTGGTCGAGATCAACGGCGAGCGTGTGGAGCCGGACTCGCACCTGGACGGCGCCGGGGCGTGGGCCAGCCGGCTGTTCCTGCGCACCGGCGAGAAGCTGAAGTCGCTGCGCGTGCGCATCTGGACGCACGGCGAGCGGGCCCGGGTGTCGGTCCTGCGGGTGCTGCGCCAGTTCGGCGCCGACCTGAAGCGGCGCATCTCGTGCACGGGCTGCAAGCGGCTGGTCCGCTTCGTCGTGACGTGGATCCTGACCGGCTTCGGCGTGCCGCACATCCCGTGGGACGGGCCGCTGCCGGTGGCGGCGTGGGACCGCCTGCGCGAATTCCTCGGCGTCGACGGCAGCCACTGGCCCGCGGTCGTGGCGAAGCTCCTGCATTCGCTGCATTCGGAGTTCGTCGAGGCGTTCCTCAAGGCGCTGCGCTGGGCGCTCGCCTTCATCAACGAGATGTACGAACCGCTCGACCGGCTGCTCGAGGCGATCTGTCGCTACCTGGGCTTCTGCGTGGAGCACCCGGCCCGCGGATGACGCGGCGCCACGCGGACCGGTTCCGCGCGGCCGCCGCGCGCCGACTCACGATCCCTTGCGGAAGATGCCGAGCTTGCCGAGGATGAAGATCAGCAGCGCCGCGCCCGCGACCGCCACGGCGAAGCGCAGCAGGCCTCCCGCGGGTGCGATGCCCAGCAGGCCCGCCGCCCAGAAGCCGAGCGACGAGCCCACCACCCCGACCAGCACGTTGGCGATCAACCCCATCTGGGCGTTGGTCTTCATCACGATGCTCGCCAGCCAGCCGACGATTCCGCCGATGATCAACGTGTAGATCCAGCCCATGTCGATGGCTCCTTCCGGCGACAGCCGGCCTTCAGTCCAGCAGGTCCTTCGGGATGTTGCCGCCGTTGTCGGCGATCTTCTGCAGCACCGTCTTGTGCAGCCACATGTTCATCTTCGCCGAATCGCCCATCAGTTCCGCCGGGCAGTGCAGTTCCGTCGCGAGCGCCTTGCGCGCCGCGAAGCTGCTGTCGATGTCGAGCAGCTTGAGCAGATCGACGATCGAGGTCTTCCAGTTCAGCTTCTGGGGGGACGCGGCGGCGCGCTGCTCGAGCTGTGCCACGACGTCGACGACGGCGATCGGCTTCGGCGGCGGCGGCGGCGGCGGCGGCGGTGGTGCGGCCTTCGCGGCCGGGGCCGCCTGGGGCGCCGGTGCGGGTGCCTTGGGCGCCTGCGGTGGCGGAGTCGGTGCCGCGGTGGCGGTGTCGAAGCCCAGTTTCTCCAGGATCTTGCCGAACAGGCTCATGGTGAACTCCTTTTGCGATGCGCCGGGGACTCCCAGTCCTCCCATCGGGATTGTGCGCCGTCCAGGCGCGGTTTCACAGTCACGCGCCCGGGATCGGCAGCACCTCCATCACCTCGACGCCGTCGCCCGGGAAGATCGTGAAATGCGGGTGGCCGACGAACATCTTCGCGGCGGCCTCTTGCGACTCGGCCTGCACCACCGTGAAGGCGCTCATCGCATTGCGGATGTCCGCGATGCCGGCCTTGTTGATGCGCTTGGTCTTCCCGAGCGGCCCGCCCATCGCGACGATCGCGGCGCCGTGCTGCGCGGCCCATGCCTGCCAGCCCTTGACGCCCGCCGCCTGCCGCCGCGCCTGCTCGTCGTCCGGCAGCTTGCGGAACTCCTCCATCGCCGCAGGCGTTCCCGTGTAGATCGCGAGGAACTGCTTCATGGCTGCTCCTTGAGTTCGACCAGGATCAGGTGGATCGTCGTGTCGCCGACGTTCTCGGCCCAGTGCGTCGTCGGCTCGCGGTACAGCGTGCGGCCCGACACAAGGGTGGTCTCGCTGACCTGGTCGCCGACGTGATTGCGCACCTGCCCGCCGTCGATCACGTAGATCACCGAGGCGGGATGCGAATGCGGGTTCTCCTTCTCCCCGGGTGGAATCGTCGCCTCCAGCACGCGCACCTGCGCGTTGTCGACCACGACCTTCACCGTGTGCGGGTTCACGGCCGCCGCGTCCTGGGCGTGGGCAGCCGCCACGCAGGACAGGGCGATCGCGCCGGCGCGCAGCAGGGCGCCCACGCAGGACGGGTGCGGCAGTTTCACGGCAGGAACCCCCCTCGTAGCGATGGATGCGTCCGGTCAGGACGCGATGAGAATCTCGTTGACCTGGATGACCGGGGTGACGTCCGTGTAATTCGGAATGTCGCCCTGCAGTTCCGCGGCGTGCGGCATGAACGCCGCGACGAAGTCGTCCGCCGTGGCGAACTCGAAGTGGCACATGGCCGCGTACGCCGCCGGCGTGCCCGGCGCGCCGCCGCCGAGGCCCCGCTCGACGGAGACGCCGCGAAATCCCGGGTGCGCGCCGAGCAGCGCGATCGACCGGGGCATGTGCTGCCGCGTGTAGTAGTCGAAGTCGAAACGCGATCCCGGCGAATTCGGGTACAGGATGCTGATTCTGACCACTTCGCCTCCTTGCCGATGTCGGCGCATGCTACGCGAACCGGCGCACGGCTGCCGCGATCGGTATGCCGACGAACGCGGCGTGCACGACCAGCCCCTCGATCAGCCGCGCGGCCGGGTACGTCAGGGTGAACGGAAACGCCGACGCCGGCAACACGACGAAATTCATGAACAGGTAGACCGCCGTGCCGAAGACCGCGCCGCAGGCCAGTGGGCGCTCGCGCAGGACCGGCAGCCGGCGCGCCGCCAGCAGGTAGAGCAGGGCGGCCACCAGCAGGATCCCGTAGTGCGACAGCAACCCGAGCAGGGCGGCCGGGACGCCGCCGAGGAAGGCCCGCTCGCCGAGCCAGCCGCTCGCCACCGATTGCAGCACCCACTCGGGGCTGCGGCCGCGGCCCGCCTGGCGCGCGAAGGCGTACACGATGTCGAAGGTTGCGGCCATGCCGCCGCCGACGAGGATCGCGGGCAGGGTGCCCGTCGGGGCCGCTCTGGCGTGACGCATGCGTGGGGCCGCCCGGGTGGATGCTCGGCGAAACGTAGCACATCGCTCATGGCGCGTCTCGAGCGCGCGGGACGGCCGCGGCGCCCGCGGCACGCAGGCCGCGGGGCGCCGCGCCGGTCAGCTCAGGATCGGCGCACGGAAGCCTACGTTCAGCAGCAGC
>JBPOHK010000136.1:0-8164 GCA_052035645.1 Pseudomonadota bacterium | reverse complement strand
CCCCTCGCCGAACCCGGCCTCGCCGAAGCACCCGCCGGTGTCGATGCGCCCGGCGGGCTCGCCGCCGCGGCTGACCTTCACGGCGCCGGACACCACGATGTAGAAGCGGTCGTCGACGTCGCCCGGGCGCAGCACCTGCTCGCCGGGCTGGCACTCCATCCACACGCCGGCCCGCATCACCTCGCGGATCTCGGCATGCGAGAAGTCGTGGAAGAAACGCAGCTTGCGCAGGACGGCGAAGCGCTCCTCGTCGTCGATCTCGGTCTGCGTCGTGCGCAGCTTCTGGTGCACGCGCGTGAGGTCCGCGGCGAGCTCCGCGCCGGTGCGGTAGCGGTTGCCCGGGTCCTTCTGCAGCACCCGCATCACGAGCGCCTCGAGCTCCTCCGGGATGTCGGCCCGCACCTCGCGCAGGGGCTCGGGCGGGGTCTGCACGACCTGGCGCAGCAGCTTGCCGAGCGCGCCGGCCCGGAACGGCCGCTGGCCGCACAGCATCTCGTACATGACCGCGCCGAGCGAGTACAGGTCGGAGCGGGCGTCGAGCTCGAGGCCCTGCACCTGCTCGGGCGACATGTACGCCGGGCTGCCGGCCACGCCCTCCAGGCGGGAGACGTCGGAGTCCGCCACCAGCGCGATGCCGAAATCGACGATGCGCACGTCGCCGTCCTGCGTGAGCAGGATGTTCGACGGCTTGATGTCGCGGTGGACGACGCCGCGCGAGTGCGCGTAGTGCAGCGCCTTCGCGCACTTGTAGACGATGTTCACGACCTGGTCGATGGGCAGCAGGCTGCCCGGGCGGCAGTACGCGCTCAGCGTGCGCGCGCCGTGAACGTGCTCGGTGACGACGTAGCGGCGGCCGTCCTCCTCGCCCGCGTCGAAGATCGGCACGATGTTCGGGTGCTGCAGCTTGCCGACCATCTTCGCTTCGCCCAGGAACATGCGGCGGGCGTTGCGGCTGTCGGCGTCGTCGCCGGTCGACGCGTGGTAGAGCTTGATCGCCACGTCGCGGCCGTAGAACGGGTCGTGCGAGAGGTAGACGGTGCCCGTGCTGCCCCGACCCACCTCGTGCACGACGTAATACTTGCCGATGCGCTCCGGCACCAGCTGGGGGGGCATCGGCGTCATCGGCTCGGTAGCCACGCCGGCAGTTGCGATTCGGGAAGTCGTTTGCACGGTGTCGGGGGCGGCGGACATGCCAGGGTCACGGGTTGGGCTGCGGACCCGGATGAGCATAAGTCGGCCCATCCGGCCCATTCCGTGACCGGTATCGCGGATCGCCGCCCGTCAGCCGAAGTGGTCGTATCCGCCGGGCGGTACGTCCACGGTCGCGCCGTGGCGCCGGCAGGTCACTCCCGATCCGGCGGCGATCTCCCCGATGCAGGTCACGGGACCGACAGCTTGCAGGTCGGGCGGCACGTCCGCTGACCCGGACGGCGGCAGTGTGAACAGCAACTCATAATCGTCGCCGCCGCGCAGGATCAGGCGTTCGCAGGTCGCCGGATCGAAGGCCTGGGCCAGTCCTGCCGACACCGGCAGCCGGTCGAGGTCGAGACGGGCCGACACGCCGCTGGCCCGGCAGAGTTTCTCCAGGTCGCCGAGCAGTCCGTCCGACACGTCCATCGCCGACGTGGCCCGCCCACGCAGCGCCTGCCCGAGCGCAAGGCGCGGCTCCGCGTAGCGGTACCGGTGCACGAGCGGGGAATCGACCGGTGTCGGGCCTGCCCGACGCAACTGCTCCAGCCCGCCCGCGGCCTCGCCCGGCCGGCCCGAGACGTACAGCAGGTCGCCCGGCCGCGCACCGGCGCGGCGCAGGGCCCGTGCCGGCTCGACCAGGCCGAGCACCTCCACCGTGACCACCAGCGGCCCGCGCACCGTGTCGCCGCCGACGAGTTCGACGCCCGAGCGGTCGGCGAGCGCGTGAAAGCCCTCGGCGAATGCGCCGAGCCAGGCCTCGTCGGCCTCGGGCAGCGACAGGCTCAGCAGGGCCCAGGCAGGGTCGGCCCCCATCGCGGCGAGGTCGCTCAGGTTGACGGCGAGGGCCTGGTGCCCGACGGCGTGCGCCGGCGTGCCGGGCAGGAAGTGGCGGCCCTCGACCAGCGTGTCGGTGGCCGCGACCAGCGCGCGTCCCGGCGGCACCTGCAGCAGCGCCGCATCGTCGCCGACGCCGAGCAGCACGTCCCGGCGTCGCCCCGGCCGGGAGAAGTATCGCGCGATCAGGTCGAATTCGCCGAGGGCCACCGCGCGCCTCGCCGGCTTCAGCGGCCCGCGGATCGGGCGCTGCTCGCCGCGTGCTCGGCCGCGCGCAGCGCGCGTGCGGCACGGTCGAGCACGGCGTTGACGAACTTGTGGCCGTCGGTGGCGCCGAACTTCTTGGCGAGTTCGACGCCTTCGTTGATCACCACGCGATACGGCGTCTCGAGCCGGTGCGTCAGCTCGTGCAGGCCGATCAGCAGCACCGCGTGCTCGATGGGATCGAGCTGCGCCACCGGCCGGTCGATGTACCCGCCGAGGACGGCGTCGAGCGCCTCGGCTGCACCGGTCACGCCCTGCAGCAGTTCGCGGAAGTACTCGGGATCGACCTCGGCGTAGCCCTCGTCCTGAGCGTACTGGTTGAGCAGCTCGGCGCCGCTCTGCCCGGTGATCTGCCACTGGTAGAGCGCCTGCAGCGCGAGCCGGCGCGCAAGGCTGCGCGCGCGGGAGGAGCGCTCGACCTTGCGTGTCATGCTCAGACGTCCAGGCGCCGCAGGAGGTTCGCGAGTTCCAGCGCGCAGAGCGCGGCGTCGGCGCCCTTGTTGCCGGCCTTGGTGCCGGCGCGCTCGACGGCCTGCTCGATGGTGTCGGTGGTGAGCACGCCGAAGGCGACCGGCACGCCGGTCTCTTCCTGCGCGCGTGCGAGGCCCGCGGCGCACTGCCCGCAGACGTAGTCGAAGTGCGGCGTCGCGCCGCGAATCACCGCGCCGAGCGCGACCACGGCGTCGCACCGCCTGCTGGCCGCGATCTTCCTCACGACCAGCGGCAGGTCGAACGCGCCGGGCACGCGGACGATCTCGATCTGCTTCTCGCTCGCGCCGTGGCGCAGCAGCGTGTCGACGGCGCCGCGGATCAGGTGCTCGACGATCGCGTCGTTGAAACGGGCCGCCACGATCGCGATGCGCAGGTCGCGCGCGATCAGGTCGCCTTGCAGGGTGCGGATGTTGTCCATGGTGGATTCCTCGGGCCTAGTCCACGTACTCGGACACGGCGAGCCCGAAGGCCGACAGGCCGTGCATCTGCTTCGGAGCGCTCAGCACGCGCATGCGCGAGACGCCGAGATCGCGCAGGATCTGGGCGCCGATGCCGTAGGTGCGCAGCACCTGCGCGCCCTGCGCGCGCTGCGCCCCCGGCGCCCGCTCCGCCGAGCGCACCGCCTCGGCGATCTCGAGCGGGCTTTCGGCCGGGCGCAGCAGCACGACCACGCCGGCGCCCTCCCGCGCGATGCGCTCGAGCGCGCCGCGCAGCGACCAGCTGTACTTGTCGTCGCGCACGCCGACGAGGTCGCGCACGGTGTCCTCGAGGTGCACGCGCACCAGCGGCGACGGCTGCCCGTCGATGTGCCCGCGCACGAGCGCGAGGTGCACGGTGCCGTTGACGTGATCCTCGTAGCACAGCAGGCGGAACGGCCCGAAGTCGGTCTGCACGTCGCGCTCGGCGATGCGCTCGACCGAGCGTTCCTTCTCGAGGCGATAGCGGATGAGGTCGGCGATGGTGCCGATCTTGAGCCCGTGCTCGCGCGCGAACACCTCGAGCTGCGGACGGCGCGCCATCGTGCCGTCCTCGTTCAGGATCTCGACGATGACCGCGGCCGGCTCGAGGCCGGCGATGCGCACGAGGTCGCAGCCCGCCTCGGTGTGGCCGGCACGCGTCAGCACGCCGCCCGGCTGCGCCATCAGCGGGAAGATGTGCCCGGGCTGGCGCAGGTCCTCCGGCCGCGCGTCCGGCGCCACCGCGGTGCGGATGGTGTGGGCGCGGTCGTAGGCCGAGATGCCGGTGGTCACGCCCTCGGCCGCCTCGATCGAGACGGTGAAGTTCGTGGTGTGGTCGAGGTCCGTCTCGCTGACCATCAACGGCAGGCGCAGCTGACGGCAGCGGTCGCGGGTGAGCGTCAGGCAGATCAGCCCGCGCCCGTACCGGGCCATGAAATTGACGTCCTCCGGCCGGACCTTGGAGGCGGCCATGATGAGGTCGCCCTCGTTCTCGCGGTCCTCGTCGTCCATGAGGACGACCATGCGTCCCTCACGGATGTCTTGCAGGATGTCTTCGATTGAATTCAGAGAGCCCATGAGGGGTCGCGCCTAACCAGCTGATTTCACTTAATTTCAGAACGTCGAACGACGCCGTCCGAGCGCGACAGTGTAGCAGGAGCGGCCACGGGCCGCAGACGGGCCGTCAGCGACCCGATGACGACAGCAGCCGCTCGAGGTAGCGGGCGATGATGTCGATCTCGAGGTTCACCCGCGTGCCGGGCCGGTAGCCGTCGAGGATGGTCTGGGCCAGCGTGTGCGGGACGAGGTTCACGTCGAATCGTTCGGCGTGCGCGCCGTTCACGGTGAGGCTCACCCCGTCCACGCACACCGAGCCCTTGCGCGCGACGTAGCGGGCCAGTTCGGCCGGCACCTCGAACTCCACCCGCACCGAGCGACCGTCGTCGTGCCGCGCCAGCACGCGCCCGACCCCGTCGACGTGGCCGGTGACGTAGTGCCCGCCGAGCGCCTGCCCCGCGGTCAGCGCCTTCTCCAGGTTGACGCGGGTGCCCGGCGTCCATTCGCCGAGCGTCGTCAGGTTCAGCGTCTCGCGCGACACGTCCGCGGTGAACCAGCCTTCGGCGTGGCGCACCGCGGTGAGGCAGGCCCCGTTCACGGCGATGCTGCCGCCGGTGTCGACGTCCGCGAGGCTCACGCCGCCGGTGTCGAAGGTCATGGTCACGTCGCCGCCGCGCGGCTCGATGCTGCGCACGGTGCCGACGCCCTGGATGATGCCTGTGAACATGGTTCGTCCTACTGCGGGCGCAGGGTGAGGCGCAGGTCGCCGCCCACCGTGCGCGTGTCGATGATCCGCAAGCGCGGCCGCGCGTCGAGGCGCTCGAGCAGCGGCAGGCGCAGCATGGGCCGGGCCCCGTCGCCGAGCAGCGTGGCGGCGACGTAGCACACCAGTTCGTCCACCAGCCCCGCGGCGAGGAATGCGCCGGCCAGCGTCGGCCCGGCCTCCACCAGCACCTCGTTGCACTCCCGGGCCGCCAGTCGCGCGAGCAGTTCGGCGAGATCCAGGCCCGCCGGCCCCCTCGGCAGCAGGGCGACCTCGGCGCCGGCCGCGCGCAGGGCCTGCACCCGTTCGTCCGCCACGCCGTCCGCGGCGCACAGCAGCGTCGGTGCGGCGGCGTCGACGATCCTGGCCGTCGCGGGCGTCCGCAGGCCCGCATCGAGCACCACGCGCAGCGGCTGGCGGCCCCGCAGGTCCAGCCGCGGGTCCCGCACCGTGAGCGACGGGTCGTCCGCCAGCACGGTGCCGCGTCCGGTGACGATCGCCGAGGCCCGGGCCCGCAGCTTCTGAACGTCGGCGCGCGCCGCGTCCCCGGTGATCCACTGGCTTGCGCCGTTCGCGAGCGCCGTGCGCCCGTCGAGGCTGGACGCGACCTTGAGCGTGACCCAGGGCCGCCCCGCCTGCATGCGCCGGACGAAACCACGGTTGAGCTCGCGCGCCTCGGCCTCGAGCAGGCCCGCGGCCACGGCCACCCCCGCGTCGGCGAGGCGCGCGAGGCCGCCGCCGTTGACGCGCGGGTTCGGATCGCGCATTGCCGCGACGACCCGCCCGACACCCGCCGCGAGGAGCGCGTCCGCGCAGGGCGGCGTGCGCCCGAAGTGCGCGCAGGGCTCCAGCGTGACGTAGGCCGTCGCGGCGCGGGCGGCAGGACCCGCTGCCTGCAGCGCGTGTGCCTCCGCGTGCGGCTCGCCCGCCCGGGCATGCCAGCCCTCGCCCACCGTCCGGCCCGAGGCGTCCACGAGCACGCAGCCCACGGCGGGATTGGGGGCGGTCGAGTACAGGCCGCGACGCGCGAGCTGCAGCGCGCGGGCCATGTGCCGATGGTCGTCGGCCGGGAATGCGGGCGTGTCGGGGCCGCTCACTTCTTGCGTCCGTGGCCCGGCCCGGTCTCCGCGGGCGACCACAGGCCGAGCTGCAGGTCCTCGACCGAGCGCGGCCGCCGGTGGCGCAGCCGCTCGATCTCCTCCCGGAAGGCATCGACGTCCTGGAAACTGCGGTATACCGAGGCGAAACGCACGTACGCCACCTCGTCGAGCTGGTGCAGCTCGTCCATGACCAGCTCGCCGACCAGGCGCGCCGGCACCTCGCGCTCGCCGAGGGTGCGCAGCTTGTGGCAGACGTGGTTCACGGCTGCATCGACCGCCTCGATCGCGACCGGCCGCTTCTCGAGCGCCTTCAGCATCCCGGAGCGCAGCTTGGCCTCGTCGAACGGCTCGCGCGTGGCGTCGCTCTTCACCACGCGCGGCATCACGAGTTCGGCGGACTCGAAGGTGGTGAAGCGCTCGCCGCACTGCAGGCACTCGCGGCGCCGGCGGACCTGCTGGCCCTCGGCCGCGAGGCGCGAATCGATGACCTTCGTCTCCTCGTGCGAGCAGAACGGGCAGTACATCGACGCGCCCCGTCGCGATCCGGTCCCGCCTCAGCCGTAGACCGGGAAGCGTCGACAGATCTCGCCGACCGCGGCGCGAACCCGGGCGTTGACCGCATCGTCGTTCGGCGCGTCGAGCACGTCGGCGATCCAGCCGGCCAGCTCGACCACCTCGGCCTGGCGGAAACCGCGGGTGGTGACGGCCGGCGTGCCGATGCGGATGCCGCTCGAGACCATCGGCGGGCGCGGGTCGTTCGGCACGGAATTCTTGTTCACGGTGATGTGGGCCCGGCCCAGCGCCGCGTCGGCCTCCTTGCCGGTGACGTTCTTGTCCGAGAGGTCGACCAGGAACAGGTGGTTGTCGGTGCCGCCGGAGACGATCCGGATGCCGCGCTGCTGGAAGACCTTGCACATCTCCTGGGCGTTCGCCACGACCTGCTTCTGGTAGTCGACGAACCCGGGCTGCATGGCCTCGAGGAAGGCGACGGCCTTCGCCGCGATCACGTGCATCAGCGGGCCGCCCTGCGTGCCGGGGAAGATCATCGAGTTGAGCTTCTTGCCGATCTCCTCGTTGGCCCGGGCGAGGATCATGCCGCCGCGCGGGCCGCGCAGGGTCTTGTGCGTCGTCGTGGTCACGACGTCGGCGTAGGGCACGGGGTTCGGGTACACGCCGGCGGCCACCAGCCCCGCGACGTGCGCCATGTCCACGAGGAAGTACGCGCCGACGGCGTCGGCGATCGCGCGGAAGCGCGCGAAGTCGAGCACCCGCGAATACGCGGAAAAGCCGGCGATGATCAGCTTCGGCTTGTGCTCGTGCGCGAGACGCTCGACCTGGGCGTAGTCGATCTCGCCGGTGGCCGGATCGAGGCCGTACTGCACGGCATTGAAGATCTTGCCGGAGAAGTTGACCTTGGCGCCGTGCGTGAGGTGGCCGCCGTGGTCGAGGCTCATGCCGAGGATGGTGTCGCCCGGCTTGATGAGCGCGAGGTACGCCGCGGCGTTGGCCTGCGAGCCGGAGTGCGGCTGGACGTTGGCGAAATCGGCGCCGAAGAGCTTCTTCGCGCGGTCGATGGCGAGCTGCTCGGCGACGTCGACGAACTCGCAGCCGCCGTAGTAGCGCTTTGCCGGGTAGCCCTCGGCGTACTTGTTCGTGAGCACGGAGCCCTGGGCCTCGAGAACGCGCGGGCTGGCGTAGTTCTCGGACGCGATCAGCTCGATGTGCTCTTCCTGGCGGACGCGCTCGTGCTCGAGGGCGGCCGCGAGTTCGGGATCGAACCCGGCGATCTTCATGCTGGCGGCAAACATGGGCTCTCCACGGTCTTCGGACGCGCAATTGTAGCCGAACGCCTCGCGCCGCTGCCGGACGCCGCTGCGACGCGGACTTGCTCGGGCGCGCCAGGCTTCGCGGCCGGAATGCAGCGTGGAGTGTGCAATGGGCGACGGGTCCCGGCGGGAGGGAGAGGGTCGCGGGGACGCCGTAAACCCGTCCATGGGGGCTCCGGG
>JBPOHK010000036.1:0-3994 GCA_052035645.1 Pseudomonadota bacterium | reverse complement strand
CTGGGCCACCGAGGCGGCCTCGCCGCCCATCGCAATCTCCAAGCTCGACACGGAAATGGCGGGCCTCGCAACCGCGCTGTCGTCGTGCCTGCTGCGCAACGGCACCGGCAAGCCCACGGCCGATATCGACTGGAACGCGAAGAAGCTCACCAACCTGGCCGACGCGACCGCGGCCACTGACGCACTCAACCGGCAGACGGCGGATGCGCGCTATGCGGCCGCGGCGAACTACGCGGTTGCGTCAAGCGGGTCGTTCACGATGGAACTGGCGACGGACACGTCCGGCGGGTCGGTGCTGGCGAGCGGGACGGCTTACTGGAAGCGGATCGGAAACGTCGTGACGCTGCGAATGCCCAATCTGTACGCGACCACAACCGACCCAACGATCTTCCTCCGCGGGATTCCCGCCGAGATTCAGCCGTCATTGACAGGAACGTATGCCCAGTCATTCATGGTCGGCGGGTATGTTGACGGCACGGCGACAATGGTGGAAATCCGCGTCGCCGAAGGTGTGGCTTACTGGGGACTGAACGCGCTGGCCGGATTTGGCAGCAGCAACACCCAAAAGGGCATTGGTTTTGCGGCCAATGTCGGTCCCGTCATCACCTATCACGTGGCCGACTGATGCGCCTCTTTCGCAATGCTCGCGGCACTGTCATCGCGATCCTCGTGTTCGTGGTCGCGCTGCTCGTGCTCTTCGCCGTGCGTGCCCGCGCCGAGCAGACGCTCGCCGTCGAGGCCGGTGCCGCCGTGCTGCGCGGGCAGACGCCGGCCATCGGGCTCACCGGCGCGTGCGTGCAGTGCGGGCCGGTCGGCACGAGCTGGGAGTACGGTTTCGATCTGATCGGCGATTCGCACGACTACGCCGACAACCCGAACGTGATCCAGTTGCGCGGCCAGATCGTCGACGGCTGGCGGCGTGCGGAGATTGGCCTGGGGTTCTACTGGCAGAACGTCGAGACGGAATACGTCTGCGACTTCGGCTTCCACCTGCTCGCGCGCTGGCGGTTCGCGAATCGGCTCTCCGCGCAATGGCGGCACAGTTCGAGTGCGGGGTCTTGTCGGCCGAACGTCGGTAGAGATCTCCTCACCGTGAGCTACCGATTCTGATCATGCAGGCACCGCGATGAACGAACTCGACGGCTGGTCCGCCCTGAAATGGCTCTGGGGCGCGATGATGTCGGTGCTCGGCTACCTGGGCCTGCGTCAGGTCGCGCGTATCGACGCGCTGGAGGCGTCGCGGCTCGAAAAGTCGGCGTACGACCGCGAGGTCGAGCACATCCGCGCCGAGCAGCAGCGCACGGCCGACCAGCTCGCGGCCTCGCTGCGCGACCACCGGCACGAGACGCAGACCGCGTTCGCCCGGGTGTTTCAGCGGTTGGACGACATCGCCGACAGGGTGCGGGAGAGGGCGGAGTGAGCAGCGAGCTCCTGCAGAAGCAATGGCGCTTCGCCCGCTCGGTCGGCGTGCTGCTCGACCAGGCGCACCGCCTCGGCTATCTGGTGACGCTCGGCGAGTGCTACCGCAGCGACGAGCAGGCCGAAATCAATGCGCTCGGCCCCAACGGTCGCGCGGCCGTCGCCGGCATGATCGAGCGGGCGTTCCCGCTGCTCGCGCGGAAGATTCGCAACAATCCGGCCACGGCGAACGGCATCCGCGCCTCGCTGCACACCGAGCGACTGGCGCTCGACTTGCAACTCTTCGACCAGGCGGGCAACTGGCTGCAGGACGTCGGGCCGTACCAGCGGCTCGGCGAGTCCTGGGAGGCCCTCGGGCCGGATTACGTCTGGGGAGGTCGATTCGGAGACACCCCCCACTTTTCCATCGAGTATCAGGGCCGGAAGTGACATGAACACCGCCCGCCTGCAAGCCGCCTCGCAGATCGTGCTGTCCGTGCTCTTCCTTGCCGGCTACTTCGTCATGCTCGGCCTGTTCTTGCTCGGCGAGATTCGCACGCCACCCGAGTGGCGCGACCAGCTCGGCATCCTGCTCGGCGTCCTCACGTCGGGCGTCCTCATCATCGTCAACTTCTGGTTTACCCGCGAGCGACCGCGTGAGGCGGGTGCGACGTGATCCCGCTGCCCGCCCGCGCGCTCGCCGCCATCGCCCTGGTGGCGGCTGTCGCCCTCATGGGCTGGCGGGTGACGGCATGGCGCGAGGGCTACCTGCAAACCAGGGCCGCGCAAGACGCGCTCAGGCGCACGGAGAAGGCGCTGGCGACGCGCACGGCCGAGCTGCGCCTGTGTACCGACCGCGAGGCCGTCGCACAGCAGGCGCTGCGAGCCGCTGCCGTAGCCGCAGAATCGCGAGCCGCCGAGGATCGCGCCATCGCCGAGAGGATCGAGCATGACCTGCAGACCCGCTTGGCCGCTGCTGACGCTCGCGGCCGCGATCTCGCTCGCCGGTTGCGCGACGCCACCGCCTGTCCCGGTGCTGGCGCCGTGCCCGGAGCTACCCCACCCGCCGGCAGTGCTGCTCCAGCCGCCGGAGAGCCCGGCAGCGCTCACGGAATTGCAGAGGCTACTGCCGCCCTAGCCGCGGCCTGCGACCGCGACAGCGCCCGTCTTGCGGGCTGGCAGGCGTGGTGGAGCGCGGTAGCGGCGGGACGCTAGCTCACGTCCGCTCCTCTCGCTGCCGCCGCTCCATCCTCCGCATCCCCTCATCCGCGGCGAGGTGCCCGAGCAGGCCGTTGCGGTTCGCGCGCCAAACCTCCAGCAGCTCGGCGTCGGTGAGCGCGCCGATGTCAGGCACGGGCGAATTGTCGGTCCATGCGATCATCCCGGCAGCACCTCGCGGATGTCGGCGCAGTCGGGACAGGGCTGTTGCCCGACGTCTATCACTGGGACAGGCACCGCGTTGCCGCAGCAACTGCCGTCGCCACGGTGGAATTTGCCGCAGCACCCCGGTTCCACGCGCGTCACCGAGACCTCGACGGCGCCGCTGCCGCCGCACTCCGCGCACTCGCTCGCGCAGCGCTCGATGACGGCCAGCAGCTTGTCCACATAGTCGAGCAGATCACGACGATCTGCCGCCATGACTGTCGGGATACGATGATGTTCATCAGCCCGTGCTCGGATCGCATCGAGTTCGGTGCGTTTCATCGCGTGCTCCCGAAAGGCGGCAGCCCCGGCCGCGAGGGGTTCCCGTGTGAGGCGCGTGCGCCACCGGTAGAGGCGATTGCATTACCGTGCGGGTGCGGTCTCACGGGCGGGGCTGCCATTGGTCAGGCGGGCGGTGCAGACGCCAGCTGGTCGCGCAGAGCGTAGCCGAGCAGCGGCCAGACCTGCTCGACCGCCTTGCCGCGGGCGATCTTGCGGCCAAGCTCAGCGTCGAAGTTCTCCGGGCTCGCGCAGGCGGAAGTGCCGACGACCGTGAAGCCGTTTTTCAGCACCAGCACGCAGATGGTGAGCAACGCAAGCGATGGGAACTGCGGGCAGTCCTTCGTCGCCTCGGTCGCCGTAAAGAAGTATTGTCCGGCAATCGCGGCCTCAATGTCCTGCGGTGTAACGCGAGGTGCAGTCAGTCCCTTCGCCTGGATCTCGGATTCGATTTTGTCGTCGGTCATGTCAGCCTCCTGGGCTGGGGTTGAAATCGGTGGGTCGCCAGTCGCCGCGCGACCAAAGCAGCGCGCGGCGGTCGGCATCGGCCTGCATCCACGAGTGCCGCGTGGTGCGCACATTGCGCGCCCGGATCGCATCGAGTTCGGTGCGCGTCATGGCTCAGGGTCCTGGACGAACGCCAGCACGTAGCCGCAGTCCATGCAGATCGTGTAGCAGCCGATGCCGCCCGCCGCCATGCCATAGCCCGCGCGGGTGTTGTCGCTGTCGCACTTCGGGCAGACCTCGCGGCCTGTCTCGCGCTCGCGATCCTCGCGGGCCTTCTTCGCGGCGTACTCGTTGAACTGTCGCGTCTCGTCGGCGTAGCGCTTCATCGCGGCGGCTCCAATGCATTGATAACGCGGTAGATTTCATCGTGTCCGAGGAACAGCCACGC
>JBPOHK010000017.1:0-78790 GCA_052035645.1 Pseudomonadota bacterium | reverse complement strand
TGAGGGGGCGGTGCTGGGCGGCGGCGCTGCGCGAGGCGAGCCGCCCGGAGAAGGGCGCGGCCCAGCCCTCGACGTTGGGCGCGAAGCCGCCGGTCACGATGAGTCCCACGCCGCCGCGGGCGCGCTCTGCGAGGTAGCGGGCGAGGCGCGGGAAGTGCTTCGGGTCGTCCTCGAGGCCCGTGTGCATCGAGCCCATCAGCACGCGGTTGCGCAGCTGCGTGAAGCCGAGGTCGAGCGGCTCGAGCAGGTGCGGGTACGGGCTCATCTCAGAGCAGCGCGCGTCCCACGTAGTAGCCGAGGGCCGCGATCACGGCGGCCGCCGGCATGGTGACGATCCAGGCGATGACGATGTTGCCCGCGATGCCCCAGCGCACCGCGCGGGCGCGCTGCGCGGAACCGACGCCGATGATCGCGCCGGTGATGGTGTGCGTGGTGGACACCGGGATGCC
This sequence comes from Pseudomonadota bacterium, assembly GCA_052035645.1. Classification (GTDB taxonomy): domain Bacteria; phylum Pseudomonadota; class Gammaproteobacteria; order Steroidobacterales; family Steroidobacteraceae; genus RPQJ01. Next base: position 78,341 of record JBPOHK010000017.1, on the reverse strand, counting down.
GAAGCCCGAGGCGATGAACAGCGTCATGGCGCCACCCGTCTCGGCGGCGAAACCGCCGACCGGGCGCAGCTTGGTGATCTTCTGGCCCATGGTCTTCACGATGCGCCAGCCGCCGAACATCGTGCCGAGGGCGATGGCGATGTAGCAGCTGATGATGACCCAGACCGGCAGGTGGTCCTTGGTCGTCACGCCGGCCGAGATCAGCAGCAGCCAGATGATGCCCATGGTCTTCTGCGCGTCGTTGCTGCCGTGCCCGATGCTGTAGGCCGCGGAGGAGGCGAGCTGCAGGCGCCGGAACCAGACGTCCACCTTGCGCGGGGAGGCGCGCAGGCACGCCCAGGACACGGCCACCATCAGCAGGCCGCCGAGCGTGAAGCCGAGCAGGGGCGAGACGACGATGAACACCGCGGTCTTGACGATGCCCGGCGCGAGCAGCGGCCCGGTGCCCGCCTTGGCGATGGTCGCGCCGATCATGCCGCCGATCAGGGCATGCGAGGAACTCGACGGGATGCCGTAGTACCAGGTGATCACGTTCCAGGTGATGGCGCCGATCAGGGCGCCGAAGATCAGGTAGTGATCGACGACGCCGGGGTCGACGATGCCCTTGCCGACCATCGCCGCCACCTTGAGATGGAAGATGAAGATGGCGACGAAGTTGAAGAAGGCGGCCCAGACGACGGCCTGGTGCGGGCGCAGCACGCCGGTCGAGACGACGGTCGCGATCGAATTCGCGGCGTCGTGGAAGCCGTTCATGAAATCGAACGCGAGCGCCAGTGCGACCAGCAGTGCCAGCACCGCGAACGACATCGAGACGTCCATGGCTCAGACGTTCTCCACGACCACCGACTCGATCACGTTCGCGACGTCCTGGCACTTGTCGATGGCGTTCTCGAGGTACTCGTAGACGTTCTTGTGCTTGATCAGCTCGCGCACGTCCTGCTGCTCGCGGAACAGCTTCGAGATGCCGTCGCGCGAGGCCTTGTCGGCGTCGCTCTCGAGCACGTCGATCTCCTGGCACAGTTCGAGCGCGCGCGGTGCGTTGTCCATGTTGTTGAGCAGTCCGACGGCTTCCTGGACCTTGCGGCAGCACTGCGCGAGCAGCGCAGCCATGCGCTCCGACTCCGGGGGCAGCGTCTGGATGTCGAACAGCTGCATGGACTCGGCCGCGTCCTGCATCAGGTCGAGGATGTCGTCCATGCCGGAGATCAGGCGGTGGATGTCCATCCGGTCGAAGGGCGTGATGAACGTCGCGTGCAGCAGCGAGACCGTCTCGTAGGTGACCTTGTCGGCGCTGCGCTCGATCTCGCCGATCTGGTGGATCAGCGCGCTGCGCTGCGCGCCGTCCGCGTAGTTCCCCACCAGCTTCACGACCGCGTCGCCCCCGTCGACGATCAGCTGGGCGTGACGGTTGAACAGGGCGAAGAATCGCCCTTCGCGCGGCATCAGGGCCGAGAAGAACCGCATACGTGTCCCCGGGAATCTCGAAATCGTTGTAGGGCGAAGTATCCGCGATCCCGCCCGAACGTGGTAGCTTGACGTTTCCGGGCGTTACCCGCCCGGGCCCCCGACCATGACCCATTCCGGCCAAGACTGCATCCGCGTCCGCGGGGCCCGGCAGAACAACCTGCGCGGCCTCGATCTCGACCTCCCGCTCGGCGAGCTGGTGGTGGTCACCGGCGTGTCCGGGTCCGGCAAGTCGTCACTCGTCTTCGATACGGTCTACGCAGAGGGCCAGCGGCGCTACGTCGAGACGTTCTCGCCCTATGCGCGCCAGTTCCTCGACCGGATGGACAAGCCCCGCGTGGACCGGGTCGAGGGCATCCCGCCGGCGATCGCCATCGACCAGACCAACCCGGTGCGGACCTCGCGCTCCACCGTCGGGACGATGACGGAGCTGAACGACCACCTGAAGCTGCTGTTCGCCCGGGTCGCGCGGCTGCACTGCCGCGGCTGCGGCCGGCCGGTCCGCCGCGACACGCCCGAGTCGATCCTCGCCTCCCTGAGTGAGCGGCTGGCGCCGCTCGGGGACCCGCGGCTGGTCGTGACCTTCCCGGTCGCGGTGCCGAAGAACTTCAGCGAGCAGGAAGTGCTCGGCCTGCTCGAGCAGCAGGGCTACACGAGGGTGCACGCCCGCACGCCGACGCAGCTCGAGATGGTCCTGGACCGCTTCCGGCTCGCCGGGGCGGACCGCTCGCGGACCCTCGAGGCGCTCGAGACCGGCCTGCGGGTCGGCCGGGGCCGGGTGGCCGTGCACGCCCTGTCGGCCGACGGCGAGGCGGCGGTCCTGCGCTATTCCTCGGACCTGCACTGCGCCGACTGCGACATCCACTACCGCGAGCCGACCCCGAGTCTCTTCTCGTTCAACTCGCCGCTCGGCGCCTGCGAGACCTGCCGCGGCTTCGGCCGCGTGATCGGCGTGGACTACGGCCTCGTCGTGCCCGACACCGGCAAGACCCTGCGCGGCGGCGCGATCCGGCCGTGGCAGACGGAGTCGTACCGCGAGTGCCAGGACGACCTCGTCAAGTACGCGAAGAAGCGCGGCGTGCCGCTCGACACGCCTTGGCGGGAGCTCACCGACGAGCAGCGCCGCTGGGTGATCGACGGCGAGGGCCCGTTCGAGAAGAAGGTCTGGTACGGCGCGAAGCGCTTCTTCCAGTGGCTCGAGACCAAGAGCTACAAGATGCACATCCGCGTGCTGCTGTCGAAGTACCGCAGCTACACCGCGTGCCCGCAGTGCGACGGCGCGCGCCTGAGGGAGGAGGCGCTGCTTTGGCGCCTCGAGGTGCCGGGCGAGCCGCGCGGACTCAACGTGCACGAGACCATGCTGCTGCCGATCGAGCGCTGCCGCGACGCCTTCGCCGCGCTGGCGCTGCCGGCGCCGCTCGACGAGGCGGCCGACCTGCTGCTCGGCGAGATCCGCTCGCGCCTCGACTTCCTCGTGCGGGTCGGCCTCGGCTACCTCACGCTCGACCGCCAGTCGCGCACGCTGTCGGGCGGCGAGGTGCAGCGCATCAACCTGACGACCGCGCTCGGCACGTCGCTCGTGAACACCCTGTTCGTGCTCGACGAGCCGTCGATCGGCCTGCATCCGCGCGACATGCGGCGCGTGATCGAGGTGATGCACCGCCTGCGCGACAACGGCAACTCGCTGCTCGTGGTCGAGCACGATCCGCAGATCATGCTGACGGCCGACCGCATCCTCGATCTCGGCCCGGGACCGGGCGAGCACGGCGGACGCATCGTCTTCGAGGGCTCGCCGGCCGAACTCGCCGCGCGGGCCGACACGCTCACGGCGCAGTACCTGTCGGGCCGGCGCGACGCGGTGGCGGCCGCGGGCCGGCGGGGGCCGCCGCGACCCGGCGAGCCCCGGCTGGCGATCGAGGGCGCGTGCGAGCACAACCTGCGCGACCTCGACGTCTCGATCCCGCTGCACCGGCTGGTGTGCGTCACGGGCGTGTCCGGCTCCGGCAAGTCCACGCTGGTGCAGGACGTGCTGTACCCGGCGCTGCTGCGCGCGCGCGGCAAGCCGACCGAGACCCCCGGGGCGCATCGTGCGCTGCACGGCGCGGAGCACGTGGGCGAGGTCGTGATGGTCGACCAGACGCCGATCGGACGCACGACGCGCTCGAACCCGGCGAGCTACGTCGGCGCGTTCGACGCGATCCGCAAGCGCTTCGCCGCCGAGGCGGTGTCGATCGAGCGCGGCTACACGGTCGGGACGTTCAGCTTCAACTCGGGGAACGGGCGCTGCCCGACCTGCGGCGGCAACGGCTTCGAGCACGTCGAGATGCAGTTCCTCTCCGACGTGTACCTGCGCTGTCCGGACTGCGACGGCCGGCGCTACCGGCCCGAGATTCTCGACGTGAAGATGGCGCGCGGCGACGGCCCGGCGCGCAGCATCGCCGACGTCCTCGAGATGACGGTGAGCGAGGCGGCGGCCTGGTTCGCCGACGACCGCGAGGTGCTCGCCTGCCTCGAGCCGCTGGTCGCCGTCGGGCTCGACTACCTCCGGCTGGGCCAGCCCGTTCCGAGGCTTTCCGGCGGCGAGGCGCAGCTCCTCAAGCTCGCCGGCCACCTCGTCGCCAGCGCGAAATCCGGAAAATCGGGGACACTCACGAATTTTTCGCCTGAAAAAAGCGTGAGTGTCCCCAATAAGCTCTTCCTGTTCGACGAGCCGACGACGGGACTGCACTTCGACGACGTGGCCAGGCTGCTCGGCGCGTTCAGGCGCCTGCTGGACGCGGGACACTCGCTGGTGGTGATCGAGCACAACCTCGACGTGATCCGCGCCGCCGACTGGATCGTCGACCTCGGCCCGGAAGGCGGCGAGGCGGGCGGACGACTGGTGGCGGCCGGGACGCCGGAGGAGGTGATGGCCTGCGCCGAGTCGCACACCGGCCGCGCGCTGGCCGACTACGAGCGCGAGCGCCAGGCGGTGATCGCCGCAGGCCGCGCCGCGCTGCCGGCCCGGGTGGCTCCCGCCCGGGTCGAGGACCGCGCGCGCGACTCGATCGTCGTGCACAAGGCTCGCGAGCACAACCTGCGCGACGTCGACGTCACCATCCCGCGCCACGGCATGACGGTCGTCACGGGCGTGTCGGGTTCGGGCAAGTCCACCCTCGCGTTCGACATCGTGTTCGCGGAGGGCCAGCGCCGCTACCTCGAATCGCTGAACGCCTACGCGCGGCAGTTCGTCCAGCCGGCGGCCCGGCCCGACGTGGACGCGATCTTCGGCATCCCGCCCACCGTCGCGATCGAGCAGCGCACCAGTCGCGGCGGGCGCAAGAGCACGGTCGGCACGCTGACCGAGGTGCACCACTTCCTGCGCCTGCTGTACGTGAAGCTCGGCGTGCAGCACTGCCCGGACTGCGGCGACGCGATCGAACCGCAGTCGCTCGACGCCATCGCGGCGCGCCTGCTGCGCGACAGCCGGGGCCGTCGCATCGAGGTGCTGGCCCCGCTCGTCGTCGCGCGCAAGGGCTATTACACCGATCTCGCCCGGTGGGCGCTGGCGCGGGGCTACCCGCACATCCGCGTCGACGGCCAGAAGCTGCCGACGGCGAAGTGGCCGCGGCTCGACCGCTTCAGGGAGCACACGCTCGAGCTGCCGGTGGGCGAAGTCACGGTCTCTGCGCGCGAGGAGCGGGCCCTGCGCGAGGCGCTGCAGAAGGCGGTCGACTTCGGCAAGGGCGTGGCGCACGTGCTCGATCGCGGCAAGCTGCACATCTTTTCGACGCGGCGCGCCTGCCCGTCCTGCGGCCGCAGCTTCGCGGAGCCCGACCCGCGCCTGTTCTCGTACAACTCCAGGCACGGCTGGTGCGAGAAGTGCTTCGGCACCGGCGTGCGCATCCAGGGCTTCGACGCCGAACAAAGCGGCGAGGAGATCTGGTGGAACGAGTGGTTCGACGGCGAGGCCTCCGCGTGCACGGCCTGTGACGGCCGGCGCCTCAACCCGGTGGCGCTGAACGTGACGTTCAAGGACCGCTCGATCGCCGAGCTGGCCGCGCTGCCGGTGGACGACGCCCACGCGTTCTTCCGCGACCTGCGGCTGAAGGGCCGCGAGGCGGAGATCGCGCGCGACCTCGGCGCGGAGATCCGCTCGCGCCTGGCCTTCCTGCGCGACACGGGGCTCGGCTACATCTCGCTCGACCGGGCCGCGCCGACGCTCTCGGGCGGCGAGGCGCAGCGCATCCGCCTCGCCTCGCAGCTCGGCTCGAACCTGCGCGGCGTCTGCTACGTCCTCGACGAGCCGACGATCGGCCTGCACCCGCGCGACAACCGCGTGCTGCTCGACGCGCTCGGGCAGCTGGGCCGCAAGGGCAACACGCTGCTCGTGGTCGAGCACGACGAGGACACGATCCGCCGCGCCGACCACGTCATCGACCTCGGTCCCGGCGCCGGCACGCGGGGCGGTCACGTCGTGGGGGCGGGCACGATCGACGACCTCGTGGCCTCGCCGCAGTCGCTCACGGGCCGCTTCCTCGCCGAGCCGCTGCGCCACCCGCTGGTGGAGCGGCGGCCGGTCGCGGCGCGCGAGCCCGCGCTCGAGGTTCGCCGGGCGACCCTGCACAACCTGCGCAAGGTCGACGCGCGCATCCCGCTCGGGCGGCTGACCGTGGTGACGGGCGTGTCGGGCTCCGGCAAGTCCACGCTCGCGCGCGACGTCCTGTACGCCAACCTGCACGCGCGCCTCGCCGGGAAGCGCGGCCGCGGGCGCCTGCCGCCGTTCGTGGGCTGCGAGGACATCGCCGGCTGGGAGCGCATCGGGCGCGTGCTGGAGGTGGACCAGACGCCGATCGGCAAGACACCGCGCTCCTGCCCCGCGACCTACGTCGGGTTCTGGGACGACATCCGCAAGCTGTACGCGGGGGTCACCGACGCGCGCGTGCGCGGCTACACGCCGAGCCGATTCTCGTTCAATACGGCCGGCGGTCGCTGCGAGGGCTGCGAGGGGCAGGGTCTGCAGACCATCGAGATGAGCTTCCTGCCGGACGTGAAGGTGACCTGCGACGTCTGCAACGGCCGCCGCTTCAATGCCGAGACGCTCTCGATCGCCTTTCGCGGCCGCAGCATCGGCGACGTGCTGGCGATGAGTGTCGACGACGCGGTGGAGTTCTTCGCGGCGCACCCGCGCATCCACCACGCGTTGCGGCTGCTGCAGGACGTCGGCCTCGGCTACCTCACGCTCGGTCAGCAGAGCCCGACACTGTCGGGCGGCGAGGCGCTGCGCATCAAGCTGGTGACGGAACTCGCGCGGCTGCGGCCGGCGAAAGCGACGTTGCCGCGCAAGACGGCGGACGCGCGTCCGGTCGAGTCGAAGCACACGCTCTACGTCCTCGACGAACCGACCGTCGGCCTGCACATGGCCGACGTCGAGAAGCTGATCCGGGTGCTGCACCGCCTGGTCGACGCCGGCAACACGGTCGTCGTGATCGAGCACAACCTCGACGTGATCGCCGAGGCGGACTGGCTGATCGACCTCGGGCCGGAGGGCGGTGCGGGCGGCGGGCGGATCGTGGCGAAAGGAGCGCCGGAGACGGTGGCCCGGGCCCGCAAGGGATCCCACACGGCCCGGGTGCTGGCCGATTTCCTGGCCGAGCGAGGCCGGCCGACGGTTGACGGCGTTCGCTGACAGACGGCCCCGGACGCCCCCACCCCGAGATAGTCCCGGATTGAACGGATCCGGGGGTCGGCCTAGCGTCGATCCCGGGACAATTCCGCGGGTGAATCCCGCACTTCAACGGCCGCCCGGGAGCGACGGACCAATCGACGTGGGCAGACACGGCCAGCATCCGCAGGATTGCAGCGAGGAGGGTCGCCGCTACGTGGCCACCTTCGACCAGGCGGCGGTCGGCATGGTGCACGCGGACCTCGATGGCCGGCTCCTGCGGGTCAATGACCGGATCTGCGCGACCCTTGGCTACTCTCGCGAGGCGTTGCTGGGCCGGACGTGGCGGGACATCACCCACCCGGACGACCTCGCCGCGAGCGCCGCGCAACTTGGCGAACTGGTCGCCGGCCGGATCGAGTCCTTTGCCATCGAGAAGCGCTACCTCCGCAAGGATGGCGGGACGCTGTGGGCGAACGTGACCGTCGCGCTCGTCCGCCACGCGGACGGTTCGCCGGACTGCATCCTCGCCGTGATCGAGGACATCAACGCGCGCAAGGCGATCGCGGACGCGCTGCGCACGAGCGTGAACCAGCTGCAGCTGTTCATCGAGCACGCCCCGGCGTCGATCGCCATGCTGGATCGCGACATGCGCTACGTCGCGGTCAGCCGTCGCTGGCGGGCGGACTTCGGCCTCGGTGACCAGCCACTGGTCGGACGTTCGCACTACGTGATCCTTCCAGAGGTCCCCGAGCGCTGGAAGGTGCTGCACCGCCGGAGCCTGGCGGGGGAGGTCCTGCGCGCCGAGGAAGACAGCTTCGTGCGCGAGGACGGCAGCGTGCAGTGGCTCAGGTGGGAGATGCTGCCGTGGCGCGATGCGGCCGGCGCGGTGGCCGGGATCATGATCTTTTCGGAGGACATCACCGAGCGCACGGAGTCCCGCCTCGCGCTGCAGGCCAGCGAGCAGCGCCTGCAGATGGCGCAGGCGCGGCTTTCGCTCGCGCAGTCGGTCACGCACTCCGGGTTCTGGGACTGGGACATCCGCGACGGCACGGTGTTCGGCACGCCGGAGCTCGTGCGGCTGTTCGGCGTCGAGCCGGGCAGCGTCGTGCAGAGCTTCGAGGCCTGGCGTGCCGCCGTCCATCCCGACGACCTCCCGCAGGTCGAGGACGCGGTGAGTCGCGCGGTGAGCGGGCGCACGCCCTACTTCGCCGAGTACCGCATCCGCTGGCCGGACGGGTCGCTGCACTGGCTGCGCGCCTTCGGCAACGCGCTCTACGACGAGCAGGGCGATCCGCTGCGCATGCTGGGCGTCTGCCTCGACGCGACCGACCTCAAGGCCTGGGCCAGCGCCGCGGCGACCTCGGACGCCGCGAACCGTGCCAAGAGCGAATTCCTCGCGACGATGAGCCACGAGTTGCGCACGCCGCTCAACTCGATCATCGGCTTCAGCTCGCTGATGCTCGAGGGCCTGACCGGGCCATGCACGCCGGAGCAGACGCGGCAGCTCGGCATGATCCAGAAGTCGGGCCAGCAGCTGCTCGAACTCGTCACCGAGATCCTCGACATCGCCAAGATCGAGGCGGGCACGCTGTCGATCCAGGCCGAGCCGGTGCGCCTGCGCCCGCTGCTCGCCGAGCAGTGCCAGCTGCTGCGGCCGCTCACCGACGAACGGGGCCTCGAGTTCCACGGACCGCAGTGCGATCCGGACGTGGTCGTGGTCGCCGACCCGAAGCGGGTGCGGCAGATCGTGCGCAACCTGGTGTCGAACGCCGCCAAGTTCACGGACGCCGGCCACGTGCAGGTGTCGGTGGACGTGGACGGGGGCGTCGCCCGCATCTGCGTCGAGGACACGGGCATCGGCATCGCCGCCGACGAACTCGACCGCCTGTTCGTGCCGTTCTGGCGCAGCCACGCGCCCGGCAGTTTCGCGCGCGGCGGCACGGGCCTCGGCCTGCCGATCTCGCGCCGGCTCGTCGAGGCGATGGGCGGGGAATTCTCGGTGAGCAGCGAGCTCGGCCGCGGCAGCCGATTCGCGTTCAGCCTCCCGCTGCACCGCGACCCGGGCGCCGAGCCCGCGGACTGCGTTCAGCCCTCGCCGCCCACCGGGCCGTAGAAAAACACCCACACGCCGAATTCGGGCGAGAGGCGCTCGAAGCGGTGCGGGCGGCCGGCGGCCACGAACAGGAACGTGCCCGGCGCGACGTTGCGGCGCGACTCGCCGTCCCAGAACACGGCGGTGCCGCGCGCGACGACGTAGACCTCGTCGCGGTCGTGCGGCTGCTGCAGGTCCTCACCGGCGGGCGAGTACCACTCGACCTCGAGCGTGCCGTGCCGGAACACGGGCACCGCGAGGTTGCCGGGCGGTGGCGCGCCCAGCCGGTGGATGTCCGCGAGGTCCAGCTGTGCGGTCGGGGCCCCGGAATTCGACACGAGTCAACCCTCCTCGAAGGCGCGCCGGACTTCCTCCGCGATGGCCGCGATGCCGGCGCTCACGTGCTCGCGGGCCTGGGCGTAGCTGATGCGCAGGCACTGGTCGGCGTGAGCCCACGGCTCCTCGAGCCCCGGGAAGAAGTGGTGGCCCGAGAGCACGAAGACGCCGCGACGCTTGAGGCGCTGGTACAGCCGGTGGCTCGAGATCGGCAGGCCCGGGAACCACAGCCAGAGGAAGAACGCGCCCTCGGGCTGGTGGATGCGCAGTGGCGTGGAGCCGAAGGCGCGGCGCAGGTCCTCGACCGCGGCGGCGCAGCGCTCCTGGTAGAAGGGCCGGATCTGCGCGGCGCACAGGTCCTTGAGCTCGCCGCTGCGCAGCAGCGGCTCGACGAGCACCGGCCCGGTCGACGCCGGCGCCAGTGCGGCGGTCGCGTTGAACGCGGTGACCGCCTCGATGACCTCCTCGTGCGCGACGACGATGCCCGTGCGCGTCGCCGGCAGGCCGAGCTTGGACAGGCTCAGGCAGAGGATGGTGTTGTCGTTCCAGAGCAGCCCGTCGTGCACGTACTGGATGCCGGGGAAGGGCACGCCGTAGGCCGCGTCGACGATCAGCGGCACGCCGCGCTCGCGCGCCATCGCGTCGAGCTGGCGCAGCTCCTCGATCGTGAGCACGTTGCCCGTGGGGTTGGTCGGCCGCGACACGCAGATCGCGGCGACCTGACCGATGCCGGCGAGCGCCTCGAAATCGGGCCGGTACTTGAAGAACCCGTCGCCGGACTCCTCGATGCGCGCCCGGCGCGAGACGAGCTGGCGGGGCGAGAGGCCGAGGTCCGCGTAGCCGATGTACTCCGGCGCGAGCGGCAGCAGGATGCGCGAGACGGCGCCGTCCTCGCCCTCGCCGGCGAGCAGGTTGAACAGCGCGAAAAAGGCCGTCTGGCTGCCGGCCGTCAGTGCGACGTTGTGCGAGGTGACCTGCCAGCCGTATTCGCGCTCGAGCAGTTCGGCCACCGCGGCGCGGAAGCCCACGTCGCCGCTGGGCCCGGTGTAGGAGGCCGCGAAGCGCCCGAAGTCCGCCTCGCTCGCGGCGATCTCCGTCAGCCGCCGCCGGTAGGCCGCCTCGAGCGCCGGGATGCGCGCGGGATTGCCGCCGCCGAGCATGTGCACGGGCTGGGTGCCCGCCATGGCCACGGCCTCGCCGAGGTCGCTCATCAGTTCGAGCGCGCCCGTCGGCCGCGCCATCCGCTTCCCGAACCGGGACGTCATCGGTCTCATGTAGACTCGCGCACTCTCCAGTCCTGCAGGCTGCAACGGTAACGCGATGGGCGCCCTCCGGGCCATCATTTTCGATCTGGACAACACGCTGTGGGACGTCGGCCCGGTCATCCTGCGCGCCGAGCACGCGATGCACGACTTCCTCGCCGACCGCTACCCGCGCGTCACCGAGCGGCACGGCATCGACTCGATGCGCGACGTGCGCGTGCGGGTGGCGCGCGAGCACCCGGAGCACCGGCACGACTTCACCTGGCTCCGGATGCGGGCGCTGGAGTGGCACGCCGAGGAGGCGGGCTACGACGCGTCGATGGCCCGCGAGGCTTTCGAGGTCTTCTTCCGCGCCCGCAACGAGGTCGTGCTGTACGAGGACGCGCGGCCGGCGCTCGAGCGGCTGCGGGCCGGGTACCGGCTGTTCGCGATCAGCAACGGCAATGCCGACCTCGCCCGCATCGGGCTCGGCGGCTACTTCGAGCGCACGCTCGCGGCCCGCGAGGCGGGCATGCTGAAGCCGGACCCGCGCATCTTCCACCTGCTGCTCGAGCGGGCCGGGCTCGCGCGCGAGGAGGCCGTGCACGTCGGCGACGATCCCACGGCCGACGTCGAGGGCGCGCGCGCCGCGGGGCTCGCGCCCGTCTGGCTGAATCGCGAGGGCAGCCCGTGGCCGCTCGAGTCCCCGGCACCGGAGCTGGCCATCACCACCCTGGAACACCTGCCGGGGCTGCTGCGCTCAGCGACCTGAGTCGAGCCCCGTCCGCCCGAGGATGTACCCGAGCACCGCGTCGGTGTCGTCGAGCGCCAGGCGCGGGACCGATCCCGTCGACTCCGGCAGCGTCGCGGCGTCCACGGCCTGCGCGACGATCGTCGCGTCGCCCGGCGCGAGCGGCGACTGGCCGCAACCCACGCGATAGACCTCCAGCTTCTCGTGCCCGCCGGCCTTGAAGCCCTCGACCAGCACGAGGTCGCAGGGCGCGAGATGCGCGAGCAGATCGTCGAGCCGGGGTTCCGGCGCGCCGCGATGCTCGTGGATCAGCGCCCAGCGCTGCGCCGACGCGACCAGCACTTCCTGCGCGCCGGCGAGGCGGTGCGTGTGCGAGTCCTTGCCCGGCTGGTCGATGTCGAAGTCGTGGTGTGCGTGCTTGACGGTGGACACGCGCAGGCCGCGTGCGGTGGCCGCGCGCAGGAGCCGCGCCACGAGGTGGGTCTTGCCGCTGTTCTTGCGGCCGACGATGCCGAAGATGCGCATGAAGTGTGATCCGGCCTCTTGATTCCGTTCTCGCGCTGCCGATATTTTCGGCAGCAGGTTTCGAAGCATTGCAAGGGCCGTGACTGTCAGCACTCGCGGCCCGCGGCTGCCAAGTGTAGACGACATGGGTGGAGAGCAATGAACGAAGCAAACGCCGGCGCGTCCATCGACGTGCGCAACCTGCGCGAATTCTTCCGCGACTCGCTGCACGAGGCGCTGCTCAAGCAGCGCTCGACGGTCGACGACCACACCGAGGCCTACGTGGTCAATCTTCTCACGATGTTCTCGCGCTCCGAGGCGCTGTTCGAGCAGACGCCGGCGGGCCCGCGGCTGCGTCCCCTCGCGCTGATGCTCGCCGACGCGAGCGACGCGTCGACGCGCGAGCACCGCGTCCGCCGGCTGCAGCGGCTCGGCGACGTCTCGCTGTTCGTCGCCGGCTTCTTCTCGCAGGGCTTCGCGCGCCGCCTGGTCGACATCGACTACCACATCGCCATGGGCGGGCGCGCCTACGGCACGCTCGCCGGGGCCTGCCGCGACGGGGCGCGCGGCCGCGCCCTCTCCGGCGTGTTCGCGGAGCTGGCGACGAAGTTCCAGCGACTGGTCGACGCGCTCAACGAGGTGAGCGAGATGGCGCACACCCACGAGCCGCGCGACGTGATGCGCCAGTACGAGATCTGGCTGAAGACCGGCAGCCCGCGCGCGGCCGGCATCCTGCGCGGCCTCGGCGTGGAGCCGGTGCCGGTTCCCGTCGGCCGGCCGCCGAACTGAAGGCGCGCCCATGCTGGTCCGCCGGCTGCAGGAACTCATCGCCCGGCTCTACGACGCGCCCGTCGAGCACGACGTCGCCGACTTCCTGATCACCGACGGCGCGCGCGCCGCGGCCCTGCAGGGTTGCGCGCAGGCCCCGCCCACCGACGAGCAGCTGCTGATCGCGGAGGGCGAGGACGGCATCGAGCTCGGGCTCTACGTCGACCGCGCGGTCCTCGCGCGGCTCGTCGAGCGCTGTCCGCTCGCGGTGCTCGACGAGGGGAACCTCGCCGACTACTGCACGGCGCTCGAGGGCGTCAGCCACTTCCACTACTGCGCCTGGAGCGCCGAGCGGCGGCGCGAGGTGTCGCTGCTCGAGCTCGAGCTGCAGGCCGAGGTCGACAAGTACGCGAGCGCGCTGCGCCTGATGCTCGACCAGCGCGAGGGCCGCTTTCCCGCGGACCTGTTCAGCCGCCTCTTCGACCGCACCGGCTTCCTGCCGCACCTCGCGGACGAGGACCGGCGGCGTTACGCCGAGGCGCACCGGTTCGCGGCGCGCTTCTGCCGGCGCCTCGAAGAGCGCTTCCTGCGGCCGCGACGCGCACGGCCGGAAGCGCTGCTCGCGCACCTGCGGGGGTTCTACCGGCTCGGCCGCCACGCGAAGCTGCGGCACGCGGCCGAGTGGTCCTGAGCCGGGCGGGGTTCAGCCGTCCTTGGGAGGGTCGTCGGGTGCGTCGTTCGGCGACTGCACGCGATTGCGCAGTTCGATCCACTTCGACAGCTCGCGCAGGTTGCGCTTCTTCTTGAACTCGCGTTTGCCGAGCTCGCCGCTGTCGTACGGGTCGTAGCCCTTCTTCAGGCCCTTGGGATTGCTGCGGATCGGGCCGCCCGCGGACTCTTCCTCGTCGACGATGCGCAGGGCCGGGTCGACCAGGGCCTGGATCCGGCGCGAGGCGCCGAAGGTGTCGTCCGCCGTGAGCTCCTCGTCCTCGGCCCATTCCCAGGTCATGTTGCCGCGATCGTCGCGACCGACGCGACCGGCCCCCGACCGGGAGGCCCAGTCCGGGATCGGTGCCCGATCCGGCTGCTTCTTCTCGCCCGACATCCGCTGCTCGCTCCGCCGACAGATTCGTTCACCCTGAATCGTAGCCAATCGGCGCGCAACGAAAGTGCGACCTGCTTCACGGTTTCCCGGCGAGGGCGGCGCTGGCCCAGAGCAGCCCGATCACCGTCTTGCCGTCCCGGATCCGGCCGGAGGCGGCCATGGCGACGGCTTCCGGCAGGGGCACCCAGCGGGTCTCGAAGACTTCGTGCTCCTCGGGCCGGGCCTCGACGGGGTGCAGGTCGCGGGCGAGGTAGAGGTGGATGACCTCGGTCAGCACCCCGGGCGAACTGAGGAAATCCCCCAGCTTCTGCCAGCGGGCGGCCTGGACCCCGGCCTCCTCGGCCAGCTCGCGGGTGGCGCACTGCTCCGGCGGCTCGTCGTCGTCGAGCTTGCCCGCCGGCAATTCGGTCACCCAGCCGCCGGCCGCGTGCCGGAACTGGCGCAGCAGGCAGACCCGGTTGTCGGCGTCCACGGCGACCACGGCGGCTCCGCCGGGATGGTGGGCGATCTCGAGGCGGGTCCGCGCCCCGTTCGGCAGCACGACGTCTTCCAGCGTGAGCCGGAGGACCTTGCCCTGGAAGACGTTCTCGACGCTGTCGGTCATGCCTGTGCCCCGCTGGATCCGGGCCGGGATTCTAGGCCGAACCGGCCGGCCCGGTCAGCGCAGCTTGCCACGGCTGCTGCGACGCACCAAACGGCAATCGGCTGTGATAGGTTGAACGGCCGGACCGACGAGCCCACGCCAGGAGCCTCGATGAACGCCCCCATCACCGCGACGCTGGCCCGCCTGCGCCAGACCTTCGACAGCGGCAAGACCCGCCCGATCGAGTGGCGGCTGCAGCAGCTCGCCGAGATCGACCGGATGCTGCGCGACCACGAGACGGACTTCGCGGAGGCGCTCAAGGCCGACCTGGGCAAGTGCCGCTTCGAGGCGGACCTCACGGAGACCAGCTTCGTGCAGGCCGAGGCCCGCTATGCACGCAAGCACCTCGCGGACTGGATCCGCCCGCAGCGCGTGCGCACGCCCCTGATGGCGCAGCCCGGCAGGAGCTACATCCAGCCCGAACCCAAGGGCGTGGTGCTGATCATCGCGCCCTGGAACTACCCGATGTCGATGGTGATGGCGCCGCTGGTCGGCGCGGTCGCCGCCGGCAATTGCGCGATCATGAAGCCGTCCGAGATTACGTCAAATACGTCCGCGGCCCTCGCCCGCATCCTGCCGCGCTATCTGGACAACGAGGCGTTCGCGGTCGTGGAGGGCGGCATCCCGGAGACGACCGAGCTGCTCGAGCAGCCGTTCGATCACATCCTCTACACCGGCAACGAGCGGGTGGCGCGCGTGGTGATGGCGGCGGCCGCGAAGCACCTGACGCCGGTGACGCTCGAACTCGGCGGCAAGAGCCCCTGCCTCATCGACAAGAGCGCCGACATCGAGGTGGCGGCGTCGCGCATCGCCTGGGGCAAGTTCATCAACGCCGGCCAGACCTGCGTCGCGCCGGACCACGTGCTGGTGCACCGCGAGGTGGCGACGAAGTTCATCGAGACCCTTTCCGCCAAGATCCGCGAGTTCTACGGCGAGGACCCGGCGCAGAGCCCGGACTACTGCCGCATCGCGAGCGAGCGCCACGCCGAGCGCTTCGTGAAGCTGCTCGAGGGCCAGAAGATCCACACGGGCGGCCGGGTGGACGTGAAGAACCGCTACGTCGACCCGACCATCGTGCTCGATCCGGCGCCCGATTCGGCGCTGATGCAGGAGGAGATCTTCGGGCCGGTGCTGCCCGTGATCACGGTCGACGAGATGCACCACGCGGTGAAGTTCGTGGCCGACCGCCCGAAGCCGCTGGCGCTCTACCTGTTCTCCAGGAGCACGACGCTCGAGGACGTGGTGCTCTCGAAGCTCTCCGCCGGCAGCGTGTGCATCAACGACGCCGTGCTGTTCATGGTCTCCCCGGAGCTGCCGTTCGGCGGCGTGGGCAACAGCGGGATGGGACGCTACACGGGCTGGTACGGCTTCGAGACCTTCAGCCACATGAAGCCGGTGATGAAGCGCAGCTTCCGCTTCGACGCGCCGATGCGCTATCCGCCGTACACCGAGAAGAAGGCCCGGCTGCTGAAGATGGTGCGGTGACGCCGTGCAGACGGTCCTCACCATCCACACGGCCGGCGCCGGGCTGCACGAGTTCACCGACCAGGTCCTGCGCTTCGTGCGCGAGTCGGGGATCGAGCAGGGCCTGCTGACGCTGTTCGTGCAGCACACGTCGTGTTCGCTGCTGGTGCAGGAGAACGCCGATCCGGACGTGCGCCGCGACCTCGAGGCGTTCTTCCGCCGGCTGGTGCCGCCCGGCGACGACCCGTCGATGCGCTGGCTCACGCACGACAACGAGGGGCCGGACGACATGCCGGGCCACATCAAGGCGGCGCTCACCGCCGTGTCCCTGTCCATCCCGGTGACCGCCGGGCGGCCCGCGCTCGGGACCTGGCAGGGCATCTACCTGTTCGAGCACCGCAACAACCGCCACGTCCGCCAGGTCGTCGCACACCTCGGCTGAACCCGTTTACGCCCGGACCCGCGGGGCGTAGCGTTCCCTTCCTCTACCGGGGGAGGACCCATCATGCGCAAAGCGACGTGTGTCTCGACCGTGCTGGGCTGCGTGTGCCTCGCGGCGGTGGCCCAGGCCGGGCCGGCGAAGCTGCCTGCCGTCGTGGCGGCGGACCTGAAGGAAACGGCGGACGAATGCACGGGCGTCGGCGGCAGGCCCGACACCGGCCAGGCCGTGCGCAGCGCGGATCTCAACGGCGACGGACGCGCCGACTACGTGCTCGACGTCGGCTCGATCGTCTGCGAGGGCGCGGCGAGCGTGTACGGCGACCGGGCGAAGCGCATCGTGCTGTACGCCGGCGACGGCAGCGGGGGCGCCCAGCGGGCGTTCGACGATGCGGTGTACGGCAGCGTGCTCGAGGGCACGGGCGCGGCAGCGAAGCTGTGGATGACCGTGTCCGGCCAGCGCTGCGGCAAGCCGGCGGCGGCGAGTTTCGCGAACGAGGCGTTCTGCGAGCGCTACGTCGTGTGGAACGCCGCGGCGCGCCGGTTCGACTTCGCGCCCGTCTCGACCGTCCGGACGATCCACTGAGCGGACGCCCGGCCCGCGGGCGACGGGGACATTCACGGTTTGCGGACGCGCGTCCGGAAAAGGTGAATGTCCCCGGATTTCAGAACAGCTCGCCGCGCTCCCCGAGCATCGCCTCGCGGACCAGCGGCAGGGGCAGCGGGCCCATGGCGATGAAGCGGTCGTGGAACTCCTGCAGCCGGAACGCGGGGCCCATCTTCTTCTGGTAATCCGCCCGCAGCTTCAGGATCGCGAGCTTGCCCATGGTGTAGTAGCCGAACAGCGCGTCGGAGGTGCCGCGCTTGGCCTCGGATTCGGCCACCGGCTTGGGCTGGTAGCCCTCCTTCTCGAAGAACTCGACCGCCTGCTCGTAGGTCATGCCCTGGGTGTGCATGCGGATGCCGACGATGAAGCGCGCGTCGCGCAGCAGCGCGTCCACCAGCTGGGCGAGCCGATACTGCGGCTGGCCGGCGTGGAAGCCCTCGTCGATCACCATCTGCTCGCAGTAGTGCGCCCAGCCCTCGACGTTCGAGTTCGAGCCGAGCACCTTGCGCACGTCGGTCGGGAACTGGCTCGCGTACAGGAACTGCAGGTAGTGGCCCGGCCACACCTCGTGCACCGACACGTTGGTGATGAGCGGATAGAACCACTGGCGCATGAAGTCTTCCTGCTTCTCGGCGCTCCAGGACGGGTCGGGCAGGGTCATGTTGTAGAAGCCGCGCAGCTTCGCCTTCTCGAACGGCCCCGGCGTGTCCATCGAGGCGGAGGTCGTCGCGCGCATGAACGGCGGCGTCTCCTTCACCTGCGCCGGCGGCGAGCCGGGCGGGATGGTCACGATGTGGTTGTCCGTCATGAAGCGGCCGAGCGCGTCGAGCTCGGCCTGCGTCTGGGCGAGCAGGTCCTGCGGCTTCGGGTGGTCCTTCTGCAGCGCCTCGAGCACCTCGAGCGGGCTGCGCGACGGGTCGATCTGGCGCGCGGTGGCGGCGAACAGCGCCTGGTTCGCCCGCAGGTCGGCCTCCGCCTTCTGCAGCAGCACGTCGAGCGGGGTGTCGATCATCTCGCGCGCCGACAGCATGCGGCGGTAGGTGTCGGCGCCCCAGGCGTAGCTGCCGTTCGAGCGGGGCAGCAGGTCCTTCTGCAGCCAGGTCTTGTAGTCGCCCAGCGCCGCGATCACGGCGTCGTTCGCCGTCTTGAACTCGGCGAGCAGCGCCGGGTCCTTCACGTCGGCGAAGGCCTCGACCACCGTGGTCCGGAAGAATTCCTGGTTGCCGTCGAGCTGGTCGATGGCGATCTCGGTGTAGATGCGCGGCGGGTTGTCGAGGTTGCGGCGCGCCTCCTGCAGCACGGCCGGCATCGCCTTCTCGCGTGCGATCAGGCTCTTCAGGCGCTCCGCGGCGGGTGCGTAGTCGCGGCTGATGATGACGAACGCCGCGCCGGTGATGCCGCTCGAGTAGCTGTCGGGATCCTTCGCCCAGCCGCGGACCGCCTCGTTGCGCAGGCGGCGCGCCTCGAGCGAGCCCAGCAGCATTTCGCGGTCGAGCCGGCTCTCCTGTGTCAGGCCCTTCGGGTCGATCGCCGCCAGCGCCGACCCGAACTTCGCGACCGCACGGTTCTCGTCGTCGACCGCCGCGCGCGAGGCGTCCTCGAGCCGGCCGTCGTACTCGTGCAGGCCGAGCGCGGTGGCCCAGCTCGGATTGCGCTCGTAGAAATCCTGGAGGATCTCGGCGGCGAGCTTTCGATACGCGGCTTCAGGCGTGGGCGCGTCGGCCGCGGCGACGGCGGCGAACCCGCAGGCCAGGCAGGCGAGGGCGGTGACGAACAGGCGTCGCATGGCGGGAACCCCGGGGTCAGGAGAACGAAGCGGCAAGGGTACGCGGGCCGCAGGGACCCGGCCAGCCCGGGCTCCCCCCGGTTGCGGCCAGTCGACGCTGCGCCGCGACGAACGATCGCCGCGACCGGCGCCACCTGTTGTAGAGGGGCCTGGCCGGCGGGCGCGATCCGCCGGGTTCCCCGGACCGCGCTTGCGCCTATGATGGGCCCCAGGTCCATGCCCCTGCAGGAGAGCGCCCGATGGCCGGGTCGCGCACGAAAGTGCCCGCTTCGATCGACGACTACATCGCGGCACAGCCGGCGCGGGTGCAGAAGGTCCTGCGCCGCATCCGGCAGGTCGCGCGCGACAACGCGCCCGAGGCCGAGGAACTCATCAGCTATCGCATGCCCGCGTTCCGGCAGGGCGGCATCCTGGTGTATTTCGCGGCGTTCTCCTCGCACATCGGCTTGTATCCGCCGGTGCGGGGCGACGCGAAGCTCGAAGCGGCGGTCGCACCGTATGCCGGGGAAAAGGGCAACCTGCGCTTTCCCCTCGACGAGCGGATTCCCTACGGGCTGATCGGGCGCATCGTGAAATTCCGCGTCCGCCAGCTGAACGGCGAGGCGAGGGGGCGGCGATAGCCCGGCCCGGGACGGATTCATCCGACAGGAGCGGCCCCTGGACGGGGCGAGGTGAAGGACCATGCGCGCATACATCGTGTTCATGCTGTGGCTCGCGGGTGCGGCGCCGGCGTTCGCGGAGGCCCCCGCGGACGCGCGGCCGGAACTGCTCAAGGCGCTCGACGGCCGCTGGGTGATGACCGGCGACGTCATGAACGAGCCGGTGACCTACGACCTCGAGGCCGGCCCGACGCTGGCCCACGCGTTCACCGAACTGCACATGACGGACGTGCAGGTTCCGGCCCAGTACGAGGCGCGCGTGTTCCTCGGCTGGGACGCAGAGCGCGAGACCGTCATCGTGCACTGGCTGGACAGCTTCGGCGGGAAATTCTCGATTCCGCACGGCACCGGCACCCTGGAGGGCGACACCATCCGCTTCGACGTGCCGTATGCGGACGGCCCGTTTCGCGACACGTTCAGCTACGACCGCACCTCCGGCACCTGGCGGTTCACGATCGAGGCAGGCCAGGCCGACGGCTCGTGGCGGCACTTCGCCGCGTACGACCTGCGGCGCCGGTGACCCGTGACGGGGCACGCACCGCGCATCGGGCACGTGGCGATGTGGGTGAGCGACCTCGATCGCTCCTGCCGCTTCTACGCGCAGCATTTCGGCGCGCGGATCGGTCCGCTCTACGAGAACCCGGGCAAGGGATTCCGTTCGCGCTTCCTGGCGTTCGCGGATGGCGCGCGGCTCGAGCTGATGTCGACCGCGATGCTCGCGCCGGCCGAGCTGGCGCCCGGTGCGCAGCGCATGGGCCTGACTCACCTGGCGATGGCGCTCGGCAGCGAGGCGGCCGTGGACGCGCTGACGGCGCAGCTGCGGGAAGCCGGTGTGCCGGTGCTGGACGGTCCGCGCCGCACGGGCGACGGCTACTACGAGAGCGTCGTGCTGGATCCGGAAGGCAACCGCATCGAGATCACGGCCTGAGTCGCGCCGGCGCTACCGGTTCGCGGCGTGGTACTCGGCGTTCGGCATCATGTCCACGGCGGTGGCCATGCGGTTGGTCATGTTGAAGAACGCGGCGACGGCCGCGATGTCCCAGATCGCGCGGTCCGTGAACCCCGCCTCGCGCAGGGCGGCCCGGTCCGCCTCGCCGACCTGGTCCGGCGTGGCCGTCATCTTGTGCGCGAAGTCCAGCATCGCGCGCTGCTTCGCCGGCAGCGCCGCCGCGCGGTAGTTCATCGCCAGCAGCTCGCCGAGCGCCGGATCGCCCGACATCTGGCGCACGGCCTGACCGTGCGCGACCAGGCAGTAGTAGCAGTGGTTGTGCGCGGAGACGACCACCGCGATCATCTCGCGCTCGAGCTTGCTGAGCGGCGAGTCCTCGAGCATCAGGTCGTTGTACATGCCGATGAACGCGCGCAGCTTCGATTCGTCGAAGGTGTAGGCCGCGAGCACGTTCGGCAGGAAGCCGATCTTCTCGTCGCAGACGGCGAAGTACTTCTGCAGGTCGGGGGCGAGCGCCGCGCGCGGCGGCACCGGCAGGTTGAGCGCGGTCAGGTGGTCGGGCTGCGAGGGGTAGCGGCGCGTCGTGGACATGGGGATCTCCGCGGGTCAGTCGTTGTCCACCCGGTCCACGGAAGCCTGGCCCGAGATGCGCTGGCGGATGTGCGCCCAGGACATGCCGATGCCGAGCACGAGGCCGAGCATGGTGAGCACGATCCAGGCGAGCGTCGCCTGGTCCGCGAGCGAGAGCCAGCCTTTCGACACGATCCACCAGACGATCGAGGCGAAGAAGCCGAGCAGCAGCAGCACGCCGGCCGCGCCCAGCGAGGTGAAGGTCGCGCGCACGAAGAACAGCCAGGCCCCCAGCAGCACCATGCCGGCCACCGCGATGGCGGGCTGCACGTGCGGGATCGAGTCGCGTACCCAGTGAAAGAACGAGTGCCCGGACGGATTGAAGGTCAGGAAGACCAGGGCGAGGGAGAACACCACGCGCCAGAGGATGCCGAGGGCGCTGAACTGCTGCTGGGCCATGACCCGTCCGTCGTCGTTGAGCGGTGCGCCATCTTACAGTTTCGAAGCCGCCCGCCCGGTCACTGGATATGCATACAGCACCCGCCGTATAGTGCCCGCACATGACCGCCGCCGTGTTCGACAAGCTCAACCAGGCCCAGCGCGCCGCCGCCACCTACGGCGAGACGGCCGCGGGCGGCGTGCAGGCCGGGCCGCTGCTGGTGATCGCCGGCGCCGGCACCGGCAAGACCAGCACGCTCGCTCACCGCGTCGCGCACCTGCTGCTGAGCGGCGTGCCGCCCGAGCGCATGCTGCTGCTGACGTTCACCCGCCGCGCGGCGCTCGAGATGTCGCGGCGAGCGCAGCGCGTCTTGGCCGAGGCCCTCGCCGGCCGGCACGAGGCCGCGCGCGTGCCCGAGACCCTGCGGCTGCCGTGGTCCGGCACCTTCCACGCGATCGGCAACCGGCTGGTGCGGGCCTACGCGCAGCGCCTCGGCATCGATCCGGCCTTCAGCGTGCTCGACCGCGGGGACGCGGCCGACCTCATGGACGTCGTGCGCCACCGGCTCGGCCTGTCGAAGACCGAGAAGCGCTTCCCGCGCAAGGACACCTGCCTCGGCATCTACTCGCACCGCGTCAACACGCAGCAGCCGTTGCGCCACACGCTCGAGACGGTCTACCCGTGGTGCCTCGACTGGGAGGACGAACTCACCGCGCTGTGCCGCGCGTACGTCGAGGCCAAGCTCGAGCAGCAGGTGCTCGACTACGACGACCTGCTGCTCTGCTGGCAGGTCATGATGCAGGACGACGCGGTGGCGGCGGAGATCGGCCGGCGCTTCGACCACGTGCTGGTCGACGAGTACCAGGACACCAACGTGCTGCAGGCCGGGATCCTGCTGCGCCTGAAGCCCGACGGCCGGGGCCTGACCGTGGTGGGCGACGACGCCCAGGCGATCTACTCGTTCCGCGCCGCCACGGTCGAGAACATCCTCGAGTTCCCGGAGAAGTTCTCGCCGCCGGCGCACGTCGTCACGCTGGAGGAGAACTACCGCTCCACGCAGGCGGTGCTCGACGCCGCCAACGCGCTGATGGCCGAGGGCGGTCGCCAGTACCGGAAGTTCCTGCGCAGCACGCGCGGCGCCGGGGCCAGGCCGCAGCTCGTCGCGGTCCAGGACGACCAGGCGCAGGCGACCTGCGTGGTCGACCGGATCCTCGAGGCGCGCGAGCGCGGCGTGCCGCTCAGGCGCCAGGCGGTGCTGTTCCGCGCCTCCGACCACAGCGACGTGCTCGAGCTCGAGCTGCTGAGGCGCAACGTGCCCTTCGTGAAGTACGGCGGCCTGAAGTTCCTCGAGGCCGCGCACGTGAAGGACCTGCTGGCGGTGCTGCGCTGGGCCGACAACCCGCGCAACCGCATCGCCGCGTTCCGCGTGCTGCAACTGCTGCCGGGCATGGGGCCGGGCAACGCCGCCAAGGCCTGTGCGGCCTTCGAGGCCGCGGGCTTCCGCTGGAGCGAACTCGGCGCGTGGCCGGCGCCGGCGGCGACACGCGACCTGTGGCCGCCGCTGGTCGAGCTGCTCGCCGGCATCGGCGGGGAAGGCTCGCCCTGGGAAGGCCAGGTGGCGCGGGTGCGTCGCTGGTACGAGCCGCAGCTCGAACGGCTCTACGAGGCGCCGCTGGTGCGCAAGGCGGATCTCGAGCAGCTCGAGCGCCTCGCCGGCCAGCACGCGACCCGCGAGTCCTTCGTCACCGAGCTGACGCTCGACCCGCCGCAGGCGAGCGGCGACCTCTCGGGCGACCCGCTGCTCGACGAGGACTACCTCGTGCTCTCGACCGTGCACTCCGCCAAGGGCCAGGAGTGGGACACCGTGCACCTGCTCAACGTCACCGACGGCAGCTTCCCGTCCGAGTTCGCCACCGGCCGGCCCGAGATGATCGAGGAGGAACGGCGGCTGCTGTACGTGGCGATGACGCGCGCCCGCGACGAACTGCGGCTGGTGCAGCCGCTGCGGTTCTACGTCACGCAGCAGTCGCGCACCGGCGACCGGTACGTGCACGGCGCCCGCAGCCGCTTCCTCACCCCCGGAGTGCTCGAGCGGTTCGCCCAGACGCACTGGCCGGCTGGCGCGGAACCCCCCGCGGGCGGGCCGGTCGAAACCGGCAGTCGAATCGACGTCGCCAGCAGGCTGCGCAATCTCTGGTAGCAGGAGGTCCCCATGTCCACGTACCCGGCTCTCGCCCGCAGCGCGCTGCTCGTGCTGCTCTCCGTCTGCGCCGTCGCGCCGGCCGCCCGCGCCGAAGACACCTACACCCGCAGCGAAGTGGTGCGGGAGGCCGAGAAGATGTTCGGCAAGGGCGCCCAGGGCATGGCCGAGGCGATCGGCAAAGCGTTCAAGGACTACGGCGAGCCGACCGCGATCATCAAGGGCGAGGAGGCCGGCGGCGCGATCGGCGTCGGCGTGCGCTACGGCAAGGGGCAACTCGTCACCAAGGGCGGGGCCGCGCGCACCGTGTACTGGCAGGGCCCGTCCGTCGGCTTCGACATCGGCGGCAATGCCGCCAAGTGCTTCACGCTCGTGTACCACCTGCACGACCCGTCGAAGCTGTTCCAGCGCTTTCCGGGCGTGGAGGGCAGCCTCTACTTCGTCGGCGGGTTCAGCGTGAACTACAACCGCTCGGACGACATCATCCTGGCGCCCGTCCGGCTCGGCGTGGGCTGGCGGCAGGGCGCCAGCATCGGCTACCTGCACTTCACGCCGAAGAAGGAATTCCTGCCGCTCTGACGTCGACCGTCGCCCGCCGCGATCAGCGCAGCAGCACGTCCACGCCGCGGGCGCGGATCGCCGCGATGCACTCCGGATCGGCGGCGGTGTCGGTGATCAGCAGGTCGACCTCGTCGATCGGCGCGATCACCGACAGGTTCCGGCGCAACAGCTTCGACGAGTCCGTGACCGCGACCACCTGGCGCGAGATCCGGATCATCTGTGCGTTCAGCTGCGCCTCGTGAACGTCCGGCGTCATCAGCCCGATCGCCGGATCGAGGCTGTCGACGCCGAGGAAGAGACGATCGGCCTGCAGCGCGCCGAGCGCGGCCTCGGCCTGCGGGCCGGACATCGACAGCGAACTCGAGCGCAGCACGCCGCCCGGCATGATCAGCCGCAGCCGCGGGACGCCGGCGAGCAGCGTCGCGATGTTGAGCGCGTTGGTGATCACCGTCAGCGAGTCGAGGTGCATGCCGCGGATGCACTTGGCGATCTCCGCGGTCGTGGTGCCCGAATCTAGGATGACGATGTCGCCGCTGCGGATCAGGCCGGCCGCC
This sequence comes from Pseudomonadota bacterium, assembly GCA_052035645.1. GTDB lineage: Bacteria > Pseudomonadota > Gammaproteobacteria > Steroidobacterales > Steroidobacteraceae > RPQJ01. The sequence goes on along the minus strand of JBPOHK010000017.1, from coordinate 53,563 downwards.
GCTTGCGCGATGCGCATCTTCTCGGCGAGGTGCAGGGTCTTCTTGCGCGACAGCGGGATTTCGTCGCCGTCGCGCGCCGCGAGCACGCCGCCGTGCGTACGCATGACGACGCCGCCCGCCTCGAGCGCCGCAAGGTCGCTGCGGATCGTCACCATCGAGGTCGAGAAACGCGCGGCCAGCTCGGCCACCGAGCAGTGCTCGTGCGCCTCCACCAGGTCGCGGATCCGGCGGCGCCGCTCCGCCATGGCGAGCCGGCCCGTGGGTGCGGGGTCGGTGTGCGCGGGCGTGGAGCGGGAGGGTTCGTCGGCAGGCATCGATTGGCTTTCGACTTTCGTTTGAGAGCGAAAGCAAAAGTATATCGACCTGGCCCGGTCGTGCCAATGGACGGGTGCGGTCGACTTAGAAATAAGTTAAAGTCAATAAAAACAACGTTTAACAAATATTCGCGGCTTGGGTGACGGTCTGCGGGCGATCAAAAAGAAAGTAATCGAAAGTTTCTTGTACTTTCTTTTTTCGCTGCTAGGATGCGACCAGTGCTTTCCGCCCGCACGAGGTTCGCGCCATGGCATCCCGGGACCATCTGCAGCATTCGCTCCTCGCCGTCGCCCTGACGGCCTCCAGCGGCATCGCCTGGGGCCAGGCGGGCAACCCGCCCGCGCCGGCGGCGACGGCCGCCGACACCGGCGAACTCGAGGAGATCATCGTCGTCGGCGTGCGCGCATCGCTCGAGCAGTCGCGCGACATCAAGCGGGACGCCGCGATCGTCCAGGACTCCATCGTCGCCGAGGACCTCGGGCGCTTCCCCGACGCGAACGTCGCCGACTCGCTGTCGCACGTGCCGGGCATCACGTTGCAGCGCACGCGCGGCGGCGAGGGCCAGTACATCAACGTCCGCGGCCTCGGGCCCGCCTACAGCATCGTCACGCTCAACGACCGCATCCTCGCCACCGACGGCGACGGGCGCGAATTCGCGTTCGACGTCCTGCCCGCGGAGGTCATCCACGGCGCCGATGTCTACAAGTCGGCGCAGGCCTCGCAGATCGAGGGCAGCATCGGCGGCATGGTCAACCTGACCTCGACCCGGCCGCTGCCGAACCCGGGCATGCACGCCTCGCTCACGGCCGAGGGCGACTACAACGACCTCTCCGAGGACACCGGCTACAAGTTCACCGGCGTGTTCAGCAACACGTTCGCCGACGACACGCTCGGCATCCTGGTCTCCGGCGTCTACGGCGACACGGACGTGCGCTCCGACGCCGTGCAGGAGTTCTACGTGACCGCCGACCAGCCGGGCCAGTTCGACGCGAACGGCGACGGCAACATCTCGGCGGACGAGAGCGACCTGCTCGGCCTGTGCTGCACCAGCTTCGGCACCCGCATCCAGAAGAAGCAGCGCAGCGCGATCACCGGCGTGGTCGAGTGGAAGCCGGCCGACGGCGTGCACCTGACCCTCGACGGCCTGTTCACGCGGCTGGACGCCCCGACCGTCGGCTATCACCAGTCGTACTACGTCGAGGACTCGATCCTCGACGAGTCGACGGGCCTGCACCGCTGGAGCAATGTGTCCATCCGCGACCACTGGGTGACCGACATGACGGTCGCCCAGCTCATTCCCGAGGCCTCGACGGTCACCGAGTTCCGCGTGGTGGACACCACGCAGGTCGGGCTGAACGGCAAGTGGCAGGCGACCGACCGGCTGGCGCTCGCGGCGGACGTCTACTACTCGAAGTCCGAGCGCGACTCCGGGGGCAAGGACACCTGGGTGGTCTCCGGCGTCGCGGGCGACCACACCGGCGTGGTGCACATGAACCGCGGCGCGCTGCCGGACATCCAGGTGACGCTGGAGGACGGCCGCGATCTCGCCGACGCGCTGCAGAACCACGAGCTCGGCAACGCGGACTACGGCCTGCACTACGTCGGCCTTTCCGGCACCGACGTCACCGACGAGGTGACGGGCGCCACGCTCTCGGGGCGGTTCGAGGTCGACTGGGGTCCGCTGCAGAACCTCGAGTTCGGCCTCTCGGACACCGTCCGCAAGAAGGTGCGCAACACCATCGAGAACGACACGAACGGCGGCTCCTGCCAGTACTGCAACATGTACGACCGCACGTTCGCCAGCCTCGGCGAGAACGTCGTGCACAACCTGAACCTGCCGAACTTCATGCGCAACGCCGGCGGCAGTTACCCGCGGCAGTTCGTCAGCTTCGACGTCAAGCGCTACCTGCGGGCGCTGCAGGCGCTCGACGGCACGACCTACATCGACGGCGAGGGCAACGAGCAGGTCTTCGACTCCAGCCTCACCCGGCCGGAGCTGAACCCCGTGCAGTCCTACGACGTCGAGGAGGACACGCTGGCGCTGTACCTGCAGGCCAACTTCAAGGCCGAGCGCTGGTTCGCGAACGCAGGCCTGCGCTGGATCGACACCGACACGCATGCCCGCACCGCCATCAACCAGATCCTGCTGGTCGTCGACCCGACGCCCGAGATCCCCACCTCGAGCCCGGACGTCACCTACAGCGAGGCCGAGCCGATCAGCGAGAAGGGCGGGTACAGCAAGCTGCTGCCGTCGCTCAACGTCGGCTTCTGGGCGACGCCCGACCTGCTGGTGCGTTTCGCGGCGGCGCAGGTCATCTCGCGGCCGTCGCTGAACCAGCTCGCGCCGACGGCGGTCGACAACACGCTCGACCGCACGTTCGCCATCTACTACGACGGCTCGGCGGACCTCGAGCCGGTCGAGGCCGACCAGGCCGACCTCTCGCTGGAGTGGTACTTCGGCGACAAGTCGATCCTGAACGCGGCGGTCTTCTGGAAGAAGATCACCGGCTTCATCACCTACGCGCTCGACGAGAACGTGGACATCGGCGTGATCGGCCAGATCGGTACGCCGCCCGTCACGCAGCCGGTGCTCTACGACGTCAGCCACCCGATCAACGGCGACAAGGCCGACGTCGTCGGCCTGGAACTCGGCGTGCAGCACTTCTTCGACAACGGGTTCGGATTCCGGGCCAGCTACACGTACACGGACACGACGGCGTACATCGACGGCCACGACGTCGGGCAACTCGAGGGCGTCTCGCAGTCCGCCTGGTCGGCGGCGCTCATCTACGAGAACGACCGGTGGTCCTCGCAGCTGGCCGCGGACTACAGCGGCGAGTACACGGAAGTGACGGACGCCGTCGCCGGACGCTCGCAGATCGCCGATCCGATCACCTGGGTGACCGCGTCGGTGGCCTACGAGGTGACCGAAAACCTGTCGGTCTCGCTCGAGGGCCGCAACCTGCTCGACGAGTACTACTGGGCGACGCTGGACCGGCCGGACATCCCGGCGGGCTTCGAGACCTGGGGGCGGAGCTTCGTCCTCGGCGTCACCGCCCGGTTCTGACCGCGGCGGACGCTCGTGCGGAGCAGCGCAAGCGCGCGCGCCCGGTCCGGCTCAGTGCGCGCCGCTGCGCCGCTCGAGCAGCACGCGCCGCGCGTTCGCGTGGTAGATCTTGTCGACGACGGCCCGCGGCAGCTGCAGGCCGGTGACGTCGGCCGCCAGCGCCTCGACGTGCTGCGCCCCGTCGGTGGCGAGGTAGGTCCAGTCCGAGATCCAGGTCGCGTGCGCTTCGTCGCGCAGCGAGCCGGGCGCCGCATCCGGCGCGAACGTCAGGTCGCTGCCGTAGAGGATGCGGTCCTGGTGCCGGATGAAGAACCGGCGCACCCTTTCGCGGTCGCGCAGCGACTGGTACTGCACCTGGGTCATGCGCGCCGCGAGGTCGACGACCGCATGCGGATGCGCGTCGAGGAACGCACCGAGCCGGTCCACGTCCCACTCGAGGCTGGCCATGTGGGCGCCGATGAAATCGAGCTGCGGATGCCGGGCCAGCATGCGGTCGCGCGCCGCCATCTGGTCCTCGTAGGAAGGCAGCTCGGGATGCAGGTACATGTGGTACTGGGGGTGCTCGCGGAAATAGCTGCGGTCGTTCTCGGTCGACATCTGCTCGAGCGGCAGCCAGCAGTTGTACGGTTCGCCCTGGTGGCCGATGAGCGGGACGCCGAGTTCCCGGACGTGCTCGAGCACCGGATTGAATCCCGGGTCGTCGATCATGACCAGCCGGCCGTCCGCGCCGCGCACGTCCATGCCGATGTTCTTCCAGACCTTCACCGCCACGGCGCCGCCGGCGACGGCCTGGTCCAGCTGCCGGTTCACCCGCTCCGCCCAGCCCGGCTCGCCCCAGCCGGCCATCGAGAAGGTGGTCGCGAAGCGGAAGCGCGACGGCTCGGCCCGCGCCAGTTCCTGCGCGACCCGCGCCTGCTCGGCGAGCGGCGGGAAGTCCGGGTAGTCGACGTTGACCGACAGCAGCTCGAAGCCGTCGGCCTGCGCGGCCGCGAGGATCTCGGGCGACGGCCCGTTGGCGTGCACGTGCGCGTCGATCTTGCGCACGCTCGCGAAGTCGGCCGCCCGATAATGGCCGCTGGCGCGGTCGTCCGTCGCGGCGCAGGCTGCGAGGCACGACGCGACGGTTGCGGCGGCCAGCAGGCGGATCCCGCGCGGGAAACGCGACGGGCAGGGCGTAGGAGCGGGCAGCGAGCGGCGAAACACGGGATGATCTCCTGGCGACGCGCGCGTCGCGGCGCGGGTATGCAACCAGCATGGGGCGGCCATTGCAAGCGGCCGGCGCCGGTCGGTCGGCGCGGCGGACGGAGGGGCACGTGACGGACACCGGCGGTTTCGGCGTCAATCGCAGGCAGCTGCTCGCCATGCTCGGCAGTTCGGTGGCGATGGCGCCGCTGCGGCGCGCCGCGGCGGCCGGCGGGCCGGCGCGCATCGGCGACCAGGTGCTGGCGCTCGAGTTCGACGCGCAGATGCGCAGCCGGATCCTGCGGATCGACGGCGGCCGCGCACTGCCGCTCACCGAGCTGGCGGCCAGCGAAGTCCTCACGCTCGCCGGCGGCGGGCGCGTCGAGGAATTCGCGCTGCTCGAGTGGCGCAGCGAACCGCTGCGCGACGCGGCACTCGGCGCCGGCTCGCGGCTCGTGGCGCGTGGCCTCGCGCCGGGCGGCTTCGAAAAGACCTTGAGCGTCGAGATGCACGATCGCTGCCCGGGCCTGGCGAGCGTCGCGGTCTCGTATCGCAACCTCAGCGGCAGTGCCGCCACCATCGAGCACTGGCGCGTCGCGGCCCATTGCCTCCCGCCTGGGCCGGACGGCGGCGACTTCTGGTGCTACAGCGGTGCGAGCTACGAGGACCGGCGCGACTGGGTGCAGCGCGCGCCCGCCGGGTTCGCCCAGCGGAACTACCTGGGCATGAACGCCTCGGACTACGGCGGCGGCACGCCGATCGTCGACGTCTGGCGCCGCGACGCGGGCCTCGCCGTCGGTCACCTCGAGCCGCGCCCGAAACTGCTGGCCCTGCCCGTCGAGGTGAGTGCGGCGGGCGCGCGCGTCGCCGTCGAGGGCGACGCTGCGCTGCCGTGGCCGGCGGGCGCGACGATCGCGCTGCCGCGCGCGTTCGTCGCCGTGCACCGCGGCGACTACTACGCGACGCTGGTCAACTACCGCGAGTACATGGCGGCGCAGGGTCTGCGCGCGCCCGCGCCGGACGCCGCCTGCTACGAGCCGGTGTGGTGCGCGTGGGGCTACGAGCGCGATTTCGACGTCCGGCAGGTGCTCGACACGCTGCCCAAGGCCCGCGAACTCGGCCTCGTGTGGGCCGGCCTCGACGACGGCTGGCAGACCTCCGAGGGCGACTGGTACCTCGATCGCGGGAAATTCCCGCGCGGCGATGCCGACATGATCGCGTTCACGCAGGCCGTGAAGGCGGCCGGCATGAAGCCGAAGCTGTGGCTCGCCCCGCTGGCCGTCGACCCGGGCACGGACCTGCTGCACGACGCCACCGACCTGCTGCTGCTCAACGAGGACGGCTCGGTGCGCGACGTGACCTGGTGGAACAGCTTCTACCTGTGTCCCGCCTACGCGAAGACCGTCGAGCGGAGCGTCGCGCTGGTGCGCAAGGTCATGGGCGAGTGGGGCTTCGAGGGGCTGAAGCTCGACGGCCAGCACCTGAACGGCGTGCCGCCGTGCTACAACCCCGCGCACCGTCACGCGCGCCCCGAGGAATCCTGCGAGCGGCTGCAGGATTTCTGGCAGGCGATCTACGACGCCGCGATCGCCATCAACCCGCACGCCGTGGTCGAGCTGTGCCCGTGCGGCACGGGCTACGCGTTCCACAACCTGCACGCGGTCAACCAGACGGTCGGGTCGGATCCGGAGTCGTCGTGGCAGGTGCGCCACAAGGGCAAGACGCTCAAGGGCCTGCTCGGGCCGTCGGCCGCCTACGCGGGCGACCACGTCGAGCTCAGCGACGGCGGCGACGACTTCGCGAGCACGCTCGGCATCGGTGCCGTGGTCGCCACCAAGTTCACGCTGCCGGCGCACCCGGGACCGGATCCGAAGCTCGCGCTCACGCCGCAGAAGGAAGCCGAGTGGCGGCGCTGGATCGGGCTCTACAACACCCTGCGCCTGCCCGCGAAGCACTATCGCGGCGAGTTGTACGACATCGGCTTCGACCGGCCGGAGGCGCACGTCGTCGAGGACGCGGGCATCCTCCACTACGCGTTCTTCGCCGACCGCTGGCAGGGCCCGCTCGAACTGCGCGGACTCGGCGCCGGCCGGTACGACGTGTTCGACTACTACCGGGAGCGTGATCTCGGCCAGGTGACGCGCACCGCGCCGCGCCTGGACGTGCAGTTCGAGGGGTTCCTGCTGCTGCGCGCGGCGCCGGCCCGGGGAGTACGCAGTTGAGTTCACCGCCGACCGAAGACCGTTCCGACGCACCGGCGCGAACCTCGCGCACGTGGCTGCGCTACGCCCTCGCCACGGTCGCGCTGTGGGGCGTGTGGGGTGCGTTCGCCGGGATCTCGGCGCAGCGCGGGTTCCCGGACACGCTCGTGTACTGCGTCTGGGCGCTGACCATGGTCCCGCCGGCGCTGATCGTCGCGGCCCGCGGCGGCTGGCGCATCGACCGCAGCCCGCGGGCCCTGCTGTACGGACTCGCGATCGGCCTGCTCGGCGCCGGCGGCCAGATGATCCTGTTCTACGCGCTGACGATCGGGCCGCCCTGGCTGATCTTCCCGGTCATCTCGCTCTCGCCGGCCGTGACCATCGTGATGTCCTACCTGCTGCTCGGCGAACGCACGTCGCGCCTCGGCGCGCTCGGCATCGTGCTGGCGCTCGCGGCCGTGCCGTTCTTCGATTTCTCGCTGCAGGGCCTCGCCGCGGGCCAGGGCCTGGGCTGGCTCGCGCTGTCGCTGCTGGTGATGGCCGCGTGGGGCGTGCAGGCGTTCTTCATGAAGCTCGCCAACCATCACATGAGCGCGGAGAGCATCTTCTTCTACATGATGCTGACGGGTCTCGCGCTCGCGCCCGTGGCGTGGGCCATGACCGACTTCACGCAGCCGGTGAACCTCGGCTGGGACGGCCCGTGGCTGGCGGCGGCGATCCAGTCGCTGAACGCGGTCGGCGCGCTGCTGCTGGTCCACGCCTTCCGGCACGGCAAGGCCATGGTCGTCGCGCCGCTGACCAACGCCGGTGCGCCACTCATGACGGCGCTGATCGCGCTGCTCGTCACGCACGTGCTGCCGGGCCCGCTGAAGGCGTTCGGCATCGCCCTGGCGCTGGTGGCGGCGGTCCTGCTGTCGCTGGCCGAGGCGGGCGGCGACCCCGGTGCCGTGGAGCGCCCGAACCGATGAAAGCCCTGCTCGATTTCGTCGCGCGACATCGCGGCGGCGCCGCGCTCGGCATGTATTCGCTGTGCTCCGCGCACCCGCTCGTGCTGCGCGCCGCGCTCGTCCACGCGCGGCGCCGCGGCGTGCCGCAGGTCCTCATCGAGGCGACCTGCAACCAGGTGAACCCGGACGGCGGCTACACCGGCATGACGGCGCGCGATTTCATCGCGTTCGTGCACGGCATCGCCGCCGAGGAACGCTTCCCGCTGTCCGCGCTGGTCCTCGGCGGCGATCACCTCGGGCCGCACCCGTGGCAGGGCCTGCCGGCACCCGAGGCGATGGCGCGCGCGGAGGCGCTCGTCGCCTCGTACGTGGAGGCGGGCTTCCGCAAGATCCACCTCGACTGCTCGATGAGCTGCGCCGGCGACCCGCTGCCGCTCGGCGATGAGTTGGTCGCCGCGCGCAGCGCGCGGCTGTGCCGGGTGTCGGAGGACGCGTGGCGACGCAGCGGCGGCGAGCCGCCGGTGTACGTGATCGGCACCGAGGTGCCCGTGCCGGGCGGGCCGCAGCATGCACTGACCCGCGTCGACGTCACGAGCGTCGCGTCGGCGCGCGCCACGCTCGCGGCCCACGAGGAAGCGTTCGCCGCCGCCGGGCTCGCCGACGCGTGGACGCGCGTCATCGCGGCGGTCGTGCAGCCGGGCGTCGAGTTCGATCACCACCGGGCCGTCGAGTACGTGCCGGCGCACGCCCGCGAACTGTCCGCGGTCGCCCTGGAACGGCCGGGCTTCGTGTTCGAGGCGCATTCGACGGACTACCAGCCGCAGGCGGCGCTGGCCGCACTGGTGCGCGACCACTTCGCGATCCTCAAGGTCGGGCCGGCCGCCACCTTCGCCCTGCGCGAGGCGCTGTGGGCGCTCGACGCGCTCGAGCGCGACTGGCTGCCCGCCGGTGCGCGGGCCGGCCTGCGCGAGACGGTGCTCGCCTGCATGCGGGGCGATCCCGGCCACTGGCAGCGCTACTACCCGGCCGACGAGCCCGAGCGCACGTACCATCTCCAGTACAGCCTCAGCGACCGCATCCGGTACTACTGGACGCGCCCCGAGGTCGCGGAGGCACAGTCCCGGCTGTTCGAGAACCTGCGGCGTCGGCCGTTGCCGTTCGCGCTCCTCAGCCAGCATTTCCCGCAGGAATCCCGCGCCGTTGCGCAGGGCGAACTTCCGGCCGATCCGCAGGCGCTGGCCATGGCACGCGTGGGCCGCGTACTCGACGACTACTGGCGGGCCTGCGCTCCACCACGGATGCACTCCGATGCTTGATTCAGGACTCGACGCCCAGGCACTGGCGGCCCGGGGCGCGCTCGCCACCGCGCGCGAGATCGGGCAGCAGCCCGCGATGCTGCGGGCGACCCAGGCCATGCTCGAGGCGCGCGGGAGCGACATCCGCGCCTGGCTCGAGCCGCGTCTGCGCCAGAGCGGCCTGCGCGTCGTGTTCGCCGGGGCGGGCACCTCGGCGTTCATCGGCGAGTGCCTCGCCCCGGCCGTCGCGCAGCCACTGGGCCTGCGCTGCGACGCGGTCGCGACCACCGACATCGTCGCCGCCCCGACCGCCCACTTCGAGCGTCGGCAGCCGACGCTGCTGGTCTCCTTCGGCCGCTCCGGCAACAGCCCCGAGAGCCTCGCGACCGTCGAGTTCGCCGACCGGCTCCTCGAGCGGGTCGACCACCTGCTGATCACCTGCAACGCGGCGGGCGGGCTCGCGGCCCGCGGCCGGCGCGACGGCGCGCTGCTGCTGTTGCTGCCCGACGAGACGCACGACCGCAGCTTCGCCATGACCTCCAGCTTCTCCTGCATGCTGCACGCGGCGCTCGGGGCCTTGCGCGGGATCGGCGTGACGCGCGAGCGGCTCGGGGCCGTCGCCGGCGCGACGGCCGAGGTGATCGCCGGCGAGGGCGCGCGCATGCGCGCGCTGGCCGGGGCGGGCTTCGAGCGGGTGATCTATCTCGGCAGCCACGGGCTGCGCGGCCTGGCGCGGGAGTCGGCCCTGAAGCTGCTCGAACTCACCGATGGCCGCTGCGTCGCGACCTACGACACGCCGCTCGGCTTCCGCCACGGCCCGAAGACGGTGGTCAACCCGCGCACGCTGGTGACGGTCTTCGTGTCGAACGATCCCTACACGCGACAGTACGACCTCGACCTGCTGGCCGAGCTCGGCCGCGACCGCGTCGCGGCCAGGGTGATCGCCGTCACGGCCCGGCCGGTCGATCCGATCGACGGCGTCGAGGTCGTCGCCGTGCCGCGACTCGCGCAATGCGACGACGTCGACCTGGTCGTGCCGTTCGTCTCGCTCGCGCAGATGCTCGCCTTCCACGCATCGCTGCAGTTCGGCCTGTCGCCGGACAGCCCGAACGCCGCCGGCACCGTCAACCGCGTGGTGCAGGGCGTCACCATCCACCCGCTGGGATGACGGGCATGGCGCGCGAACTGCTGCTCGGCGTCGACGGCGGCGGCACCAAGACGGACTTCGTGCTGCTGGAGCGTACGGGTCGCGTGGCGGCCCGGCACCGCGCATCCGGTTCCTATCACCTGCAGGTGGGGCTCGAGGGGTTGCGCGAAGTCTTGCGAGGCGGCCTCGGCGAGCTGATGCGGCAGGCGCAGGCGGGTGCGGACGACGTGGAGTACGCGTTCTTCGGCCTGCCCGCGCACGGCGAGGACAGCGCGCTGCAGGCCAGCCTCGATGCCCTGCCTGCGGCCCTGCTCGGGCACCATCGCTATCGATGCGGAAACGACATGATCTGCACCTGGGCCGGGTCCCTCGCCGCCGCGGACGGCATCGGGCTGGTGGCCGGCACGGGCGCGATCGGCTATGGCGAGTGCGGAGGTCGGGCGGCGCGCGCGAGCGGCTGGGGCGAGCTGTTCGGGGACGAAGGCTCGGCCTACTGGGTGGCGATCCAGGGACTCAACCTGTTCAGCCGGATGTCTGACGGCCGACTGCCGCCAGGCCCATTGCAGGCGATCGTCCGTCGCCATTTCGAGCTGCAGCAGGACCTCGATCTCTGCGCGCGCGTCATGGGCCGCGCGACACGCGACGAGATCGCGGCGCTGAGCCGGCTGGTCGTCGAGGCGGCCGGGCAGGGCGACGCGGCCGCGCAGTCCGTGCTCGCCGTCGCCGGCGCCGAACTCGCGCAGGTCGCGGACGCGATCCGCGCCCGGCTGGGGTTCGCACCCGGCCGGCCGGTCGCCGTTTCATATTCGGGAGGCTTGTTCCGGGGCGGGAACTGGCTGGTCGAGCCGCTGCGGGCTCGCCTGTCCGAGCGCTGCCCGGACTTCGAACTGCGCCCGCCGCTGCTGGACCCGGGCGTGGGCGCCGCTCTGTACGCGGCTCGCCTGCTCGGCAGGCCGCTGGCGTCAGTCGCCCTGGAGCGGTTGCGCAAAGAATCCGGCCCGGCGGCGTGAATCCGCGGGCCGGACGCTGCAGTCTGGCACGGCCTCAGTCGCAAAGGCCCGGCTCGCACCGGGCCTTCACGGGTCACAGGGCTCGTGGTGTCAGGATCGGCGGCTGGCTGCCGCCGAGTGACTTACCAGCGACGCTGACCGCCGCCGCCACCGCCGCCGTAGCCACCACCGCCACCGCCGCCGTAGCCGCCGCCACCACCGCCGCCGAAGCCGCCGGAGCGACCGCCGCCACGCGGGCCGCCGCCGCCGCCGCCGGTGCGGGGACGATCCTGGGCTTCGTTCACGCGCAGGGGACGCCCGCCCATGTTGAAGCCGTTCAGGGCTGCCATGGCGCGCTGGGCATCGGCCTGCGGCATTTCGACGAAGCCGAAGCCGCGCGGCCGGCCGGTTTCACGGTCGGTCGGCAGGGCCACGGACTCGACCGTGCCGTGCTGTGCGAACAGGTCGCGCACGTCCGTATCGGTGGCCGAAAAAGGCAGATTGCCCACGTAGATCTTGGTCATTCGAACATCCTCAGAGATTGCAAATCAACCGGTCCTGAACCCTCGCGGGCCAGCCGGCACTACCAACGCAAACAGGGGTACGCAGCCGAGCGTCTGTTGTCTCGCCGGGCATTTGCTGCCGGCGCTCCAGCGACGGATCCTGTCACCTGATCGAAGACGTTTCGGCTTAAGACCGGACGCCAGACAGGCGTCCTGCAAGACCCGGACGGGCAACGATCGCGGCACAGTCTACCACACCCCCCAAAAATCAACGGTCTAGCGACACCCTCCCGGCCTGACGCCGTCTGGATCCGCGCTCCGCACCGATCCGCCGAATATGGCTAACACTCTGATATCCCGCGAAAAATGCGGCACAGAGGGCTGGAACGTCAGGATGTAGGGAAACGATCACCGGAAAAGGGCGCGAGAGGCCAACCTGCTGCTGATGAAACGGGTTCGAACTGTCCGATTTCCGGTGCCGGCGCCGGGGCGCCACGGTGTGCTCAAAATTTGACCACGTCCCAATTTAATGAAAAGTGGGGGCCTGTCAACCTAAATCGTTGATGCAGCGCAAAAAATTGGTCCGGGCCGGGGCGCGTTCCGTCCCCCGCGCCAGGCGGTGGGACAAAGGTCCGGACATTTGGCGAGCGCTCAGCCGGGCGTGCCGTCCGGCGCCGGACCGCGCGGCGAACGGTCGATCCAGTGACGCAGTTCCGCGAGGTTGGCCCAGGCGCTGCGCCGGTCGTGCCAGTTGCGCGTGATCGCGGCGGGGTCGCGCTGCAGTGCCGCGAGCAGGGCCGACGAATCGGACTGGCGGCCGGGAATGTCCGACAGCGGTCGCGGATCGAGCGAATCCTCGAGCATGTTCCACCTCCTCCGGTGCGTGCGCGCACTACACCGCAAGGCCGTGACGGCAGCGTGACGGGAGGAGGTCGGGTGCGTGACACCGTGCTTCGGTATCATCGCCGCCGCCAACGCGGGGCAGGCGGCTGCACGCGATCAACGACGGGTGACTCGCCGGTGGAAGCTCTGCTCGTGTCGACAGGTGTGGTTGCGCTCGCCGAGATCGGCGACAAGACGCAGCTGCTCGCGCTCGTGCTGGCCGCGCGCTGGCGCAGGCCGGCGCCGATCATCGCCGGAATCCTGCTCGCCACGCTGGCCAACCACTTCCTCGCCGGCGCGCTCGGCGCGTGGCTCGCGGCCGCGATCGGCCCGTCCGCCATGCGCTGGATCCTCGGCCTCTCGTTCATCGCCATGGCCGCGTGGATGCTGGTCCCCGACCGGCTCGACGACCGGGAGAACGCCCCGCCGCCGCGGTACGGCGTGTTCCTCACGACCTTCGTCGCCTTCTTCCTGCTGGAGATGGGCGACAAGACGCAGATCGCGACGGTCGCGCTTGCGGCCACCTATCCGTCGCTGCCCATGGTGGTCGCCGGCACGACGCTCGGCATGATGATCGCCAACGTGCCCGCGGTGCTGCTCGGCGAGGTGGCCGCGCGCAGGCTGCCGATGCGCGTGGTGCACGCCGTCGCAGCGGCGATCTTCTTCGCGCTGGGCGTGCTGGTGCTGCTCGGCGCGCAGGCGCCGCGCTGAGGGCCGGCGCGGTCCGTCAGGCCTCGAGGTAGGTGTAGCCGGCGAGTTCCGCCTCGTAGAAGCGGCGCAGCGACTGGCTCTCGGCGAGCGAGATCCGCCCCTCGCGCACGGCGCGCTCGCAGTCGCGGGCGAACTGCGGGAACAGGCGCTCGACGTCGTACTGCATGTAGCGCAGCACCTCGGCGGCCGAGTCGCCCTTCACGGTCTCCTCGATCCACCAGCCGCCCTCCTCGTGCAGCTTGATGTGCACGACGTGGGTGTCGCCGAAGAGGTTGTGCAGGTCGCCGAGCGTCTCCTGGTAGGCGCCGACCAGGAAGGCCGCGACGTAGTACGGCTCGCCCTCGCGCAGCTCGTGCAGCTCGAGCGTGCGCTTGGTCTCGCGCACGTTCACGAAGTGGTCGATCTTGCCGTCGGAGTCGCAGGTGATGTCCGCCAGCGTGGCGTTGCGCGTCGGGCGCTCGTCCAGCCGGTGCACCGGCATGACCGGGAACAGCTGGTCGATCGCCCAGCTGTCCGGCAGCGACTGGAAGATCGACACGTTGCAGAAATAGATGTCGCTCAGGATGCCTTCTAGCCCCTCGAGTTCCTCCGGCACGGACTCGCGGCGGCGGCAGAGATCGCGGATGCGCGCGCAGGTCGACCAGTACAGGCGCTCGGCCAGGCCGCGCGCCTCGAGGCCGAGGTAGCCGACGTTGAACATCTGCAGCGCCTGCTCGCGGGCCTGCAGCGCGTCGTGGTAGCACTCGACGAGCCGCCGGTCGGTGACCGAGTGGTAGGCGTCGAGCAGGTCCTGCACGGGCTGCGGCACCTGGCCGAGGGCCTTGACCTCCTGCACGAGCCGCTCGCCCGCGCTGAACTTCTCCAGCATGGAGCTGCCCAGCACGTCGAACACCAGCAGGCTGTGGTGCGCGGCGATGGCGCGGCCCGACTCGCTGATGATCGTCGGGTGCTCGATGCCGCGCGCGTTGCAGACGCTGGCGATGCGATAGACCACGTCGCTGGCGTACTCGGCGACGTTGTAGTTCATCGACGACTCGTAGTTGGTGCGGCTGCCGTCGTAGTCGACGCCGAGGCCGCCGCCGATGTCGATGTAGCGCAGCCCCGCGCCCATCAGCTTGAGCTCGGCGTAGACGTGCGCCAGCTCGTTGACGGCGTCCTTCACGCGGCGGATGTCCTGCAGCTGGCTGCCCGGGTGGCAGTGCACGAGCTGCAGGCAGTCCTCCATGCCCAGTTCCTTCAGGGTGCGGAACAGCTCGAGGATCTCGGTGACGAACAGCCCGAACTTGCTCTTCTCGCCCGCGGAGTCGCGCCAGCGGCCGGCGCCCTCGCTGGCGAGCTTGACGCGCACGCCGATGCGCGGGCGCACCTCGTATTTCTTCGCGTGCCTGAGGATCAGCGCCAGCTCGCTGAAGTTCTCCACGACCGGGATGATGGTGCGGCCGAGCTTCGCGGCCAGGATGACCGCCTCGATGTACGAATCGTCCTTGAAGCCGTTGCAGACGATGAGGCGCTCGGACTCGCCCTCGGTCAGCGCCATCACGGCCAGCAGCTCGGGCTTGGAGCCCACCTCGAGCCCGAAGCCGAACTCGCGCCCGTAGCCGTACACCTCCTCGACGACCAGGCGCTGCTGGTTGACCTTGATCGGGTAGACGGCGCAGTAGCGGCTCTTGTAGTCGTTCTCGGCGATGGCCGTCGCGAACGCGTCGTGCAGCCGCTTCAGGCGGTGCCGCAGGATGTCGGAGAAGCGCACCACGACGGGCGTGCCGAGGTCGCGCGCGGCGAGGCCCTGGATGACTTCGTGCAGGTCGATCTCCTGGCCGGCCGACGGGTCCGGGCGCACGACCACGTGGCCGGCCTCGTTGATGCCGAAGTACCCGCCGCCCCAGGCGTTGACGCCGTAGAGGTCGAGCGAGTCCTCGATCTTCCAGCTGCCGCCGGGGATCAGCTTGCGGGCGGGATCGTTCACGGGCGTTGGTTCCGCGCGGGGCCCAGAAAAGAGGCGCGCACGATAGCAGAAGCGCGCTGCATTTGAAGGGGTCCGGGCACGGTCGCGCTCAGGGCGCGGCGCCGGTGGCGACGGGCCGCGCGGGATCGCGCGACCACTCGCTCCACGAGCCGGGATAGAGCCGCGCGCCGGGCAGCCCGGTGTGCTCGAGCGCGAGCAGCACGTGGCACGCGGTGACGCCCGAGCCGCAGTACACGGCCGTGCGCTGCGGGGGCACGCCGTCGAGCGTCGCGAGCAGCGTCCGGCGCAGCTCGTCGGGCGGCAGGAAGCGCCCGTCCGCCCCGAGCAGCGACGACGACGGGTGGTTGCGGGCGCCGGGGACGTGACCCGCGACCCGGTCAATGGGCTCGACCTCGCCACGGTAGCGCTCCGCGGCGCGCGCATCGACCACGCGCTGCGCGCCGTCCCGCGCCGCGGCCTGCACGGTGCCCGCATCCACCGCGCCGGCGCCGCGCAACCGCGGGGCGAACCGCCGCGGGCGGGCGGCCGGCACGTCCCGGCTCAGCGGCAGCCCGAGCGCCTGCCAGCGGCGCAGACCGCCGTCGAGCACCGCGACGGCGTCGTGCCCGAGCCAGCGCAGCATCCACCAGAGCCGGGCGGCGAACATGCCGCCCGCGTCGTCGTACGCGACGACCTGCGTCGTCCCGTCGACACCCGCCGCACCCAGCCAGGCGGCGAACGCGTCCGGGTCGGGCAGGGGATGGCGACCGCTGGTCGGGGTCGGCGCGGCCGAGAGATCTCGGTTGAGGTCGGCGAACGCGGCGTGCGGCAGGTGTCCCCCGGCGTAGCGCTCCGCGCCGGCCCCGGGCTGCATCCGGTCGAAGCGGCAGTCGAAGATGCGCAACCCGGGGTCGTCGAGGCGCGCGGCGAGTTCGCCGGCCTCGACCAGCGTGCGCCAGGCCGGCCCGGCGCCTTCGTTCTGTGACACGGTGCCCTCCCGCGGCCGCCCTCAGTACAATCCCGGCGCCGCGGCGCTATTGTGCGCGCGGTTGGCGGAGAATGGCGCATGGCGCTCGAACTGTACTGGGGCAGCGGCAGCCCGTATTCCTGGCGCGTCCAGCTCGCCCTCGAGTACAAGCAGCTCGCGTACGACTCGCACCTGCTCGACTTCACCGAGCAGGAGCACCGCTCGCCGCAGATGCTGCGCATGAACCCGCGCGGGCGCGTGCCGGTGCTCAGGGACGGCGACTTCGTCGTGTACGAGTCGCTGGCGTGCCTGCTCTACCTGGACCGCAAGCACCCCGAGCCGCCGCTGTTCGGCCGCTCGCCCGAGGAGGCCGCGACGATCCTGCGCGTGATCTGCGAGTACCAGGCGTACGCCGAGCAGCCGCTGCTCGAGATCGTGGCGGCGGTCTTCTTCGACACCCTCGCGGAGAAGGTCGAGGAGGTCACGCGCGCGATGCACGTCATGGCCGCGGAGGCGCGCACCATCG
Organism: Pseudomonadota bacterium; assembly: GCA_052035645.1. Lineage (GTDB taxonomy): Bacteria > Pseudomonadota > Gammaproteobacteria > Steroidobacterales > Steroidobacteraceae > RPQJ01. The sequence goes on along the minus strand of JBPOHK010000017.1, from coordinate 36,886 downwards.
AGGACCGGCTGGCCGGCTCGGACTGGCTGGTCGGCCAGCAGGTCTCGGCCGCGGACATGACCGTCTTCCCGCAGATCATGCTGCTGCTGCGGGCGATGGAGCGCCGCGAGGCCGCCGAACTGCGCGAGCGCTTCGTGCCGATCGACCGCAACTACCCGGCCATCGCCCGCTGGATCGCGCGCATGGAGCAGCTCCCGGGCTATGCCCGCACCTATCCGCCGCACTGGCGGGACGTCGCTACGCGCGGCTGAATCCGAGCGCGACCGCCACCCCCTGCGCCGGCCGCGCCGATTCCGGCTAGAATCCCGTGCTCGTTCGACTCCCGAGCACGAAGGTCCCAGCGCAACGATCATGACTAACTACCCCGTTCACGTGGCATTTCCGGGTCGCCTGGTTTTCATCGGCTTCGGCAGCATCGGCCAGGGCGTCCTGCCGCTGATCCTGCGGCACGTCGGCATCAAGCCCGAGCAGATCACCATCGTGACGGCCGACGACGCCGGGTCGAAGGTCGCCGCCGAGTACGGCGTGCGCTACGTCAAGCACGCGCTCACCCGGGAGAACCACAAGAGCGTGCTCAACCCGCTGGTCGGCCGCGGCGATTTCGTCCTGAACCTCTCGGTCGACGTCTCCTCGATCGCGCTGGTGCGCTTCTGCTGGGAGGTCGGCGCGCTCTACCTGGACACCTGCATCGAGCCGTGGGCCGGCGGCTACACCGACCTGACCATCGCCCCGGCCCGGCGCACCAACTATGCACTGCGCGAAGAGGCCCTCGCGCTGCGCGACACGCGCAAGAGCGCCCCGACCGCCGTGCTGACCCACGGCGCCAACCCGGGACTGGTCTCGCACTTCGTCAAGCAGGCGATGATCAACATCGCCACCGACACGGGCGTGGACCACGGCGACCCGAACACCCGCGCGCAGTGGGCCGCGCTCGCGCACAAGCTGGGCGTGAAGGTGATCCACATCGCGGAGCGCGACACGCAGGTCGCGAACGGGCATCCGAAGGAAGTCGGCGAGTTCGTCAACACCTGGTCGGTCGACGGCTTCGTGAGCGAGGGCTCGCAGCCGGCCGAGCTCGGCTGGGGCTCGCACGAGAAGAACTGGCCGCGCGACGGCAAGCGCCACGAGTCCGGCTGCAAGAGCGCCATCTACCTGATGCAGCCCGGCGCGGCGACGCGCGTGCGCACCTGGACGCCGCTGGCCGGCAATTTTCACGGCTTCCTGATCACCCACGGCGAGTCCATCTCGATCTCGGATTACCTGACGGTGAAGAACGGCGAGCAGGTCGTCTACCGCCCGACGGTGCACTACGCCTATCACCCCTGCGACAACGCCGTGATGTCGGTGCACGAGCTGGCGGGGCGCAACTGGCGGATCCAGGACCGCAAGCGGATCATGGTGGAGGAGATCACCAGCGGCATCGACGAACTCGGCGTGCTGCTCGCGGGCCACAAGAAGAACGCGTACTGGTACGGCTCGCAGCTCTCGATCCAGGAGGCGCGCCAGCTCGCGCCGCACAACAACGCGACCTCGCTGCAGGTCACGGTGGCCGTGCTCGCGGGGCTGGTCTGGGCCATGGAGAACCCGAACGAGGGCATCGTCGAGCCGGACGACCTCGATTACCGGCGGATCCTCGAGGTCTGCCGCCCGTACCTCGGCCTGGTGGTCGGCGAATACAGCGAGTGGCACCCGCTCGTCGACCGCGGCCGGCTGTTCCCGGAGGACCTCGACGAGACGGATCCCTGGCAGTTCAAGAACGTCCGCGTCATCTGACAGCAGGGGCCGCCCCACGGGCGGCCCCCTGCACCGCGAGCCCCGCGTGCCCGAGGCCACCCGATCCGGCTCCTGCGCCTGCGGCGCCGTCCGCTACCGCATCGCGCTGCCGCCGCGCTGGGTCGCCCACTGCCACTGCTCCATGTGCCGGCGTGCGCAGGGCGCGGCCTTCGTCACCTGGGCGGGCGCCGACGAGGCGGGGTTCGTGCTCGAGTCGGGCGCCGGGGACCTGCAGCGCCACCGTTCGTCGCCCGAGGCGGTCCGCAGCTTCTGCGGGCGCTGCGGCACGCCGCTCTTCTTCCAGTCGACGCGCTGGCCCGGCGAGGTCCACGTGACGCTCGCCACGCTCGACGACGCCGCGGGGCTCGAGCCGCAGCAGCACGTGCACTGGACCGACCGGGTGGCCTGGGCGCACTGCGGCGACGGACTGCCGCGCAGCGACTGAAGGCGCGGAACGCGGCGCGGGCCGCCGGGCCGGCTCACTCGTCCTCGTAGCGGATCCCGGTCACGACGTAGGCCATCCGTCCGCCCGGCACCTCGACGGTCACCTCGTCGTCGAGCGTCTTCTTCATGAGCACGCGCGCCAGCGGTGCGTCCATGCTGACGTAGCGGCGCGCCGGGTCGATCTCGTCCGGCCCGACGATGCGCAGTTCCGACTCCCGGCCCGCCTCGTCCTCCAGTCGCACCCAGGCGCCGAAATAGATGCGGCTGCGGTCGTCCGGCGGGCGGCTCACCACGACCATGCCCTCGAGCCGCTTGCGCAGGAAACGCACCCTCTGGTCGATCTCCCGGAGCTGCTTCTTGCCGTAGATGTACTCGGCGTTCTCCGAGCGGTCGCCCTGGGCGGCGGCCTCCTGGACGGCCCGCGTGACCTGCGGACGCAGCACGCGCCAGAGGTGGTCGAGTTCCTCGCGCAGGCGGCGCGCGCCCTCGGCCGTTGCATATTTCGAGCCGGGCGGCAGCGATTTGCGGTAGCGCGTCATGGATTCGGCAGGTCGCCGGCCGGCCGGCCGGGGAGTGTGGAGGCCGTCACGGTTTCGGCCCCGTCGGCCCAGTAGCTTCCGGAGCCATGAGCATCAAGTACTACGCCCATTTCCTGGTGGAGCAGCCCGACCCGCGGGGCCTGCAGGAATACCGCGGCGTGGTCGAGCTGGACGGACAGCCGCGCCAGGGCCGCGAGTTCAAGGAGGCGGTGCGCATCATCGCCCGCAATTTCGGCCGGCCGCAGCAGGACGTCAAGGTGCTCCAGTGGTCGCGGCTGCACTGACGAGGCGCCGCGCAAGGTTCCCCTGGCGGACTTTTCCCTTCCCTTCGACCAAAGTCCGCTGACTCTGCCCCGGGCCAAAAGCCCGGGGCTTTTTCTTCGGCGTCGTCTGCGCGCAAACTCCCGATGCGATCCTGTCGATCGCGACCGGGCACTCCCGGCCCGAAGCCGTCATTCCTGCATGTCGACCTCTTCCATGCTGACCGGCTTTCGAGCGCGCAGGAAGAGCGGCGGTATGACCTGGATCATGCAGACAATGGCGCCGATGCCGCCGGCTGCGAACAAGGTCTCTTGGACCGGCGAGAATTCGAGGCCCCGCGCGCGCTCGATGTGACCTTGCAGTTCTGCCAGGGCAACGGGGCCGCCGATGAAGAGCAGTGCCGCGACGAGATTCGCAGCCCAGCGTTCGCCGAGCACGACGTCCCGATCGCACTCGCGACACGTGAGACCGATCGGCCTTCCGAGCACGCCGTACCACCGACGAGCTGATCTCCAGGCCTTGCCGACGGGCAGTTCCGCGCTGCAGTAAGGGCAATTGCTCCGGGTACTCATGCTGCAGGAAGTGCGTCGTGGATTCAGGTCAGCCCGGTCGGCCGGGTGACGGCTCCTGGCCGCTCAGCGACGTTGCCGCGGAAACGCGCGGATCAAGCCATTCAATGGCGCGACCGGGCACTCCCGGCCCAATGGCGACCTTCGGCAGCCCAGGAAAGTCAGAGGCACCCTTCCACGTACTGCGTCGGTTCCGCATACCCGAGATAGTAAGTTGAAACGACGCCTGCGTGCGTCTCGAATCGCAGCGCGAACCGACGACCCGCCGAGAAATAGGTGAGGTACAGATCCGGCCAGCCGCCGTAGAAATGCGGCTGCTCTTTCAGAGCGGCGCCGTAGAGCTTGCGCACGACGTCGACCTCGTCGCCGACCCGCGCACCACGGAGCGTAGGAATCGACGGGCTATCCACATCAATCCGTACGACACGCCCGTCCTGGATCATCACGCTGAACGACGAGGAACGATCTCCCGGCACGTAGAAGCATCCAGCTTCCTCAGGCGACTCGGGCGCGATCGGATGACCCAATGCAGCGCCCAGTTCGTCCGCCGTCATCCCGATGCGGACCGCCCCGACACCCTCGAAGCTGGCGCGCAGATCGTCGGCCGCCACGGTTGCGTCACCGCACAGCAGCACCGTCAACAACGTGGTGGATCCCCGCAACTCGCCCATCCGATCGAAAGTCCTTTTCTGCCCGGACCCTGGCCGGACCGGTCACCCATCCTGTTTACAGCAGATTCCGCCGGGGACCAACGCGAACCGGCGACGGAACCCTGACTGTCGTGCGGGCGGCTGGGCTCAGGCGACCCGGCGGGACGGGGCGTCGGCGAGCACGGTGCGGAAGCGGCCGACGGCCGTCACCAGCGTGCGGGCCTGGTCGGCCAGCGACTCGGCGGCTGCGGCCGACTCCTCCACCAGCGCGGCGTTCTGCTGCGTCGTGTCGTCGATCTGCGCCACGGCCGTGGTGACCTGCGCGACGTCGGTCGACTGCCGCTGCGACGAATTCGCGATGGCCGCGACGATCGAGGTGACCTGCTGGGTCGATTCGACGATCTGGTCCATGGTGCCGCCGGTCTCCTCGACCAGCCGGACGCCGGCGGACACGGTTTCCGTCGAGTGGGAAATGAGCTCGCGGATCTCTCCCGCCGCGGTGGCGGCGCGCTGCGCGAGGGCGCGCACCTCGCCGGCGACGACCGCGAATCCGCGGCCCTGCTCGCCCGCGCGGGCCGCCTCGACCGCGGCATTGAGCGCGAGGATGTTGGTCTGGAACGCGATCGCGTCGATGGTCGCGGTGATCTCGGTCATGCGGCGGGAGTTGGTCGAGATGCCGTTCATGGTCGCCACCACGTCGCGCACGCGCTGGCCGCCGAGGCCCGCGACCTCCGCGGCCCGGCTGGCGAGGGCGCTCGCGCGATCCGCGTTCTCCGCGTTCTCGCGCACGCTCTGCGACAGGTCGTCCATGTTGGCGTGCGTCCGCTCGAGCGACGTCGCCTGCTCGTCCGTCCGCTGCGCGAGGCTGGCATTGCCGTTCGAGATCTCGTGGCTGGCGAGGCCGAGCGACTCGGAGACGCGCTTGATCTCGCCCACCAGCCCGTTCAGGCGGTCCAGCGAGTCGTTGACGGCGTGCTGCAGCACGGCGAACTCGCCGAGGTGCGAGCCTTCGATGCGGTGCGTCAGGTCGCCTTCGGCCAGTGCGAGCATCACGGTCTTGGACGCCTGCAGGGGGCCGATCACGGCGTCGAGGGTGCGGTTGACGCCGTCGACGATGCGCCGGTAGTCGCCGTGGTGGCGACTCGCATCGGCCCGCGTACCGAGCTCGCCGCGCACGGCCGCCTCGGCCAGCCGGTTGGCGTCGTCGACCAGCGCGCGGATCGAGTCGATGCCCTGGTTGAGGCTCGACTTGATGGCATTGAACTCGCCGCGGAAGTCCTGGCGGATCGGCTCGGGAATGTCGCCGCGCCCGATCCGCGCCATGCAGTCGGCGGCGACCTCGAGCGGCGCCACGACGGCGTCCAGCGTCGCGTTGACGCCCTCGAGGATGCCGCGGAACTCGCCCTGGTGACGCGTCGGGTCGGCGCGCTCCGACAGCTGCCCCTGCGAGGCGTACTCGACCAGCCGGCGCGTGTCGGCGGCCATCGAGCGGACCGATTCCTGGGCGTCGCGCATGGCCGCCAGCACGGTGCGCGCCGAGCCGCGCCGGACGCGCACCGGTTCGGACAGGTCGCCGGCGGCGATCTGCTGGCAGATGCGACGGGCGTATTCGGGTTCGCCCCCGAGCGGTCGCGTCACGAACAACTGCAGCATCACGTCGATCAGGCCCATGACCAGGGCCCAGCCGACGAAGCCGGCGAGCAGCACCTGGCGAGAGCGCTCCCGCGCCACGGCAGCCACTTCCGCCTGCGGGTAGGCGGTCACGATCTGGTATCCCCACGCCGGCACGAGCACCTTGTCGGTCACCCAGCCGGCGGGATTAGCGAGCAGCCCGGCCACGCGCGCGTCGTCCACGTGACCCGAGTGGAAGCGCACCGCGCCGTTGCGGTCCAAGACCGCGGCGAAGCCCGAGGCCAGGAACTTCGATTCCTGGACGGCGTCCGCGAGCACCCCGAGGGTCAGCGAGTAGCCGACGTACCAGGCGCCGACCACCTCACCGCGCGCGTCGCGCATGGGCTCGTAGCCGGTGAGGTAGGGTGCGCCGAGGATGTCCACCATGCCGTAGAACGGCTTGCCCTCCCGCAGGGCGGCCACCGCGGCGCCCTTCGGGTCGAGCAGCGTCCCGACGGCGCGCTTGTCGTCCTTCATCACGTTGGTCGTGACCCGGACGAAGTCCTCGCCCTGGCGGACGAAGACGGTCGCGGTGCTGCCGGTCAGTTCCTTCACGCGATCGACGAGGGCGTAGCTGCCCGCGAGCGGCTGCCCGCCGAGCGTGAGGCCGGGCACCACCCGGCCGCCGACGTTGGCGGTGCCCGCGATGCCCGGCGCGCCCTGGCGGGCCGCCTGGTCGCGCAATACGTGCATCGCGGTGCGCACGTCGGCCGCCACCAGCCTGTCGATGGTGTCCATCTGGGCGAGCAGCGCCTCGCGCTGGTGGCCGATCTCCCCGGCGACCGCGGACTGCGTGCGCCCCTCTTCCGAGCGTGCGAACTGCAGGGCGGCCAGCAGCACCAGCGTGCCGATGATCAGGGACAGCGGGATCAGGAATCGCCAGCGCAGGCTGATGCGCTCGAGCAGACGGGCCAGGTTCATGCAGGTCGTCCTTTTCCCGCCCGGGCGGGACTCAGACACAGTCCAGTTTCGGCAGTTCCGGGCTTGCCGTGGCGGTTATCGGCGACCCCGGGGGCCGCTTGAGACCGGATTTCAACCATTGCCATGCGGCCACCCGACCGTCGCGACCCTGGTCGCCCCACGGGACCGGTCACGCGCTCAGGGCCCGGTCCTGGGCCTGCTGGAGGGAGCTGCGCGTCGCGAGGTCGTCGAGCCCGAACGAGACGGCCTCGGCCACCTGCTCCAGGGTCGTGACGATGTCGCTCTTGAAGAAGTCCGGCTCGTCCGAGTAGACGGCCAGCGTGGCCACCACGGCCCCGAACTGGCGCAGCGCAATCGAGGCGGAGGACTGCACGCCGACCTGGCGGGCCACCGCATGCCAGGGCTGGGTCGTCCGCTCCTCGAGGTAGTGGCTGGTCACCACCGTGGCGCCCTCGCGCAGGCAGTGCCCGGTGGGGCCGTTGCCCTCGGCTTCGTCGGCCCGGGCGCTGACCCGCATCTGCCGGACGTAGCCGCCGTCCTCGCCGTGCGAGGCGACGACCTCGACCCGGCCTTGCGCACGCAGCTCGCCCAGCCAGGCGAACAGGAACTTGCCCTGCCTGACCGCCAGGCGCGTGATCTCGCGGTACATGGCGTCGCGGTCCGCCGAGTGGGCGACCGCCCGCACGGCCCGCGCGAGCAGTTCGTGGAGGTCGCGCTGCCGCTGCTCGCGCCAGCGCAGCGCCTCCAGGGTCGTCTGGTCGTGCAGCATCGCGAGGCTGCTGCCGTCGCCGAGGGCGCGCAGGCTCGCCTCGGCGCGCAGCCGGCGGCCGCTGCGCTGCTCGATCAGCCACCGCTCGCGGCGCAGCGGCGACGCCTCCCCGCCGGCCTCGGTCGCGATCGCGTCCCTCGCGACGACGAAATCGTCGAGCGCGATCGGCAGTCGCACGCCCGGCTCGACGCCGAGCAGCCGCCGCGCCTCCGGGTTCGCCTCCACGACCCACTGGTGGGCGTCGATGACGAAGATGCCGTCCGAGGCCTGCTCGAACAGCCCGCGGTAGCGTACCTCGCTGTCGTTCAGCGCCTTCTGCGTCGTGAGCTGCGCCGTCACGTCCTCGCAGAGGTACATCATGCCGAGCGGCCGCTGGTCGGCGTCCGTCAGCGGCACGTGCGTCCAGCGGCAGACGATGCGGCGACCGTCGCGCGTCTGGCACTGCCCGATCGACGTGCCCACCCGGCCCGCCTGGCGGATCATCCGCGTCCGGTCCTCGACTTCCTCGCGACGCTCGCCCGGCACGATCAGCGAGAGCAGGTCGCTCGACTTCAGTGCCGCGGCGTCGTAGCCGAAGATCTGCTCGAACGCCGGGTTCACGTCGCTCACGCGCAGGGTCGTGTCGGTGACGGCGCAGCCGAGGGGCATCGCCGAGAACTGGGCGCCGTAGCGGTGCAGCAGTTCGTCGCGCTCGGCGGCGAACTGCGCGTTCTGGCGCTCGAGCCGGCGGCGCGCGCTGATGTCGCGGACGATGCTCTGCACGTACTCGCGGCCGCGGAACTGGATCCGGCTCGAGCTGACTTCCACCGGGAAGACGCTGCCGTCGCGACGCACGTGCTCGGTCTCGAACACCAGCCGTCCGCTCGCGCGCACCACGTTGAACTGCGACTGCATGGCGAGGGCCTCGCCCTGGCCGGGACGGCGGAAGTCGAACACCTTCTTGGTGAGCAGTTCGGCCTGCGTGTAGCCGTAGCAGCGCTCCGCGGTCTCGTTGCAGTCGACGACGCGGCCGTCGGCGTCCAGCAGCAGGATGATGTCGTCGGCGTGCCGGCTCATCCAAGCGAGCCGCTCGTTGGCGAGGTCGGCCTGGTCGCGTGCGTGCTGCAGGTCGGCGCGCGAGCGGCGACGTTCGGCCGCCATGATCAGCATGGCGATCACCGCAGTCACCGTGAAATACGCCAGCGCGCTGGCGGCCTCGATCAGCAGGCGCATGTGCGCGGAGGCCGGGATCAGGCGCGCGATCGCGTCGTGCGAGACGACGAACCACGTCGCGCCGACCGTGAGGTACGGCAGCGGCCACCAGCGGAGGAGCGTGCGCAGGCGTGGGTTCATGGGACCGGGTCGGGCAGGGCCTGGGGACAGCATCGGCCACGCCGGCCGGCGTTTGACGCAGTCGGGACCAGTTTGGAAAAGTCCCCGGGCGGATGCGCGCGCAGCGCGCGGTTGCTATGGTGCGGGTCCGAATCGATACGTTCATTCCGGGGGAAAAGTGCGCAGAGTTCATCCTGGCTGGATCCTGTCGCTCGTCGCGACGTCGGCATTCGCGGGCACGCCGGCGGACACGGTGCTCGTCGGCGGCGTGATCGAGACGATGGATCCGGGCGGCCTGCGCGCCACCGCGCTCGCGGTCAGCGGCGAGCGCATCGCCTACGTGGGCGACGATGCCGGCGCGCGCGCACTCGTCGGGCCCGCGACCCGCGTCGTCGAACTGCGCGGACGCACGGTGCTGCCGGGGTTCCAGGACTCGCACGTGCACCCGGGGCTGGTGCCGAACCCGGCGACCCGCCTGGACGTGGGCGGGCTCGCGAACCGCGCGGCCATCGTCGGCCGCATCGCCGAATTCGCCCGCGCCCATCCGGCCCGGGCCTGGATCGTCGGCACGGGCTGGGACGAGGCGGCCTTCCTGCCGAGCGGCCAGCCCACTCGCGCCATGCTCGACGCCGTGGTGGCGGACCGTCCGGCGTTCCTCACCAACAACTCGCAGCACATGGGCTGGGCCAATTCGGCGGCGCTCGCGGCCGCGGGCGTCACGCGCGCGACGCCGGACCCGGCCAACGGGCGGATCGAGCGCGACGCCGCCGGCGAGCCGACCGGCGTACTGCAGGAAGCGGCGATGGACCTCGTGCGCTCGGTCATCCCGCCGCGGCCCGTCGACGAGCAGGTCGAGGACCTGCGCGTGGCGCTGCGCGAGATGAATCGTCTCGGCATCACCGGCTACGTGGACGCGGCCGTGCGTCCCGACTGGTACGACGCGTACCTGGCGCTCGGCCGCGCCGGTGCGCCGGGCATGCGCGTCAATCTCTGCCTGTACTTCGACCCGGCGGCCGACGACGACGCGCAGCTCGCGACCTTCGTCCGGCTGCGCGAGCAGTCGGCCGGCACCGCCGTGCGCATCAACTGCGTGAAGTTCGTGCACGACGGCGCCTTCGGCTCGCACACCGTCGCGCTGCTGGAGCCGTATTCGGACGAGCCGGAGAAGTTCGGCCACGGCAAGCTGTTCGTCGCGCCGGAGCGTCTGAAGCGTCTCGTCACCCGGCTCGACGCCCAGGGTTTCCAGGTGCACGTGCACTCCGAGGGCGATGCCGCGACCCGCACCGCGCTCGACGCCATCGAGGCGGCCCGCCGGGCCAACGGCCCGCGCGACAACCGTCACACGCTGGCGCACCTCGTGCTGGTCGACCCGGCGGACCTGCCGCGCCTGCAGGCCCTCGACGTGGTGGCCAACATGTCGCCGCTGTGGAGCCGCGGCGATCCGTGGCAGACGGTGTTCGCGCCGAAGCTGTTCGGCGCCGAGCGCAGTGCCCGCATGTACCCCGCCGAGTCGCTGCTGCGATCCGGCGCGAAGCTGGTCTACGGATCCGACTGGCCGGTGACCGGCGTGGCGCCGCTCGACGGCCTCGAGACCGCCGTGACGCATCGCTACCCCGGCGGCCGCGATCCCGAGGGCCGGCCCGACGTCGCATGGAACCCGGTGGAGCGCGTCGCCCTGCGCCAGGCCCTCGCGGCCTACACCGCGAACGGCGCGTGGCTGGTCAAGGCCGAACGCGAGCGCGGAACGCTCGAGGCCGGCAAGCTCGCCGACCTCGTCGTGCTCGGGCGCGACCTCGACCGCGTCGAGCCGCTCGGGATCCACGCGGCGGGCGTCGATCTGACGATGGTCGGCGGACGGGTCGTGCACGAGCGCGACCCGCCGCAGGCGAAGTGAGGCCGGGTCCGCGCCGACGGGCGGCAGGCGCCGCGCGCAGTGCGGGGGAGCGGGACGGCGTGGGCGGCTTCAAGGACCACTTCTCGGCACAGTCGGCGGCGTATCGCCGCTACCGGCCCGGCTACCCGCCCGCGCTGATCGAGTTCGTGGCGGGCTGCAGTCCCGGCCGCGCCCTCGCGGTGGACTGCGCGACCGGCAACGGCCAGGCCGCGGTCGCGCTGGCCGGGCACTTCGAGCGGGTCGTCGCCGTCGATGCGAGCCGCGCGCAGCTCGCGCAGGCGAGGCCGCATCCCGGGGTCGAGTACGTCTGCGCGCCGGCGGAGCGCCTGCCGCTCGCGGCCGGCGTCGTCGACCTCGTCGCCGCCGCGCAGGCCGCGCACTGGTTCGACTTCGCGCGCTTCCACGCGGAGTGCCGGCGGGTGCTGGTGCCGGGCGGCGTCGTGGCCGTGTGGACCTACGAGAAGTTCCGCATCGACCCGCGGATCGACGCCGTCGTCGACCGCTTCTACACGCAGACCGTCGGTCCCTGGTGGCCGCCGGAGCGGCGCTACGTGGAGGAGGGCTACCGCACGCTGCCGTTTCCCTGGCGCGAGATCGCGACGCCGGCCTTCCACCTCGAGACGCGCTGGGACCTCGACACGGTGATGGGCTACCTCGCCACGTGGTCGTCGGTGCAGCGTTACCGGGACGCCCACGGCGGCCGCGACCCGCTGCCGGAGCTGCGCGAGGCACTGGCCGCCGTGTGGCCGGTCGACGGATCCGAACGGCTCGTCGCATGGCCCATCCACCTGCGGGTGGGCCGCGCCTGATTCCCCTATAATCCGCCGCCACCTGCCGGCGCCCCACCGCGGGCCGCCCGGCGCGCCTCACCCTGGGAGTCATCCGATGATCCGCTGGTCCCTGCCTGCCGCCTGTCTGCTCACGCTGGCCGCCTGCGCCAGTTCGCCGCCCGAGCCCGTCGCGCCGGCCGCCGCCGCGCCGCCGGCCGCGCCCGCCGAGGTCGCACGTCCCTCCGGCATCATGCTGCAGAACTTCGATCGCAGCGTGCGCCCGCAGGACGACCTGTACCGCTTCGTGAACGGCACCTGGCTCGCGAACACCGAGATCCCGGCCGACAAGTCGAACTACGGCAGCTTCACCATCCTCGCCGACGGCGCCGAGAAGAACCTGCGCGCGATCGCCGAGGAAAGCGCGGCGGCCGGCGCCCCGGCCGGCTCCGACCAGCAGGTCGTCGGCGACTACTATGCGAGCTTCATGGACGAGGCGCGCGCGAACCAGCTCGGCCTCGCGCCGCTGCAGGGCGAACTCGATCGCGTCGCCGCGATCCGCAACCGCGCCGGGCTGGTCGAGTATCTCGCCCGCGCGCAGGTGTTGAGCGTGCCGAACCCGATCGGCGCCGGCATCTATGCGGACGCCAAGCGCCCGGACGTCAACACGCTGTACGCCGACCAGTCCGGCCTCGGCCTGCCGGAGCGCGAGTACTACCTCTCCGACGACGCGCGCTTCAAGGAGATCCGCGCCGCTTACCTGAAGCACATCGAGAAGGTCTTCGCGCTCGCCGGCCGCAAGGACGGCGCCCGCGTCGCGCAGCGCGTCATGGCCTTCGAGACGCGCCTCGCGAAGGCCTCGTGGAAGACGGTCGACCTGCGCGACGTCGAGAAGGTCTACAACCCCTACGACGTCGCCGGCGCCGAGAAACTCACCCCGGGACTCGACTGGTCGGCTTGGCTCGCCGGCATGGGCGCCGCGTCCCACGACCAGATCATCGTGGGCCAGCCGAGCTACTTCAAGGAACTGGGCAAGGCCATGGGCGACGTGCCGCTGGCCACCTGGAAGGACTACCTGACGCTGCGCGTGATCGACACGTTTTCGCCGTACCTCGGCGCGGCGTTCGTCGACGAGCAGTTCGACTTCTACGGCCGGACGCTTTCGGGCGTGCCGCAGCTCAAGCCGCGCTGGAAGCGTGCGCTCGGCGAGCTCGAGGGCTCGGTCGGCGACCTGCTCGGCAAGGAGTACGTCGCGCGCCACTTCCCGCCCGAGGCGAAGCGCCGCATGGACGCCCTGGTAGCGAACCTGCTCAAGGCGTTCGACGGCGGCATCGGCCAGCTCGACTGGATGGGTCCGGAGACGCGCAAGGCGGCCGAGGACAAGATCCGCAACTTCACCGTCAAGATCGGCTACCCGACCAAGTGGAAGGAGTACCCGGGCCTGGTCGTGAGGCGCGACGACCTGCTCGGCAACGTGCTGAGCGCGCGCGAGTCGAACAGCCGCCGCGAGCTGGCCAAGCTCGGCCAGCCGGTCGACAAGACCGAGTGGGGCATGACGCCGCAGACGGTCAACGCCTACTACAACCCGCTCGCCAACGAGATCGTGTTCCCGGCCGCGATCCTGCAGCCGCCGTTCTTCGACATGAACGCCGACGACGCCGTGAACTACGGCGGCATCGGCGCGGTGATCGGCCACGAGATCAGCCACGGCTTCGACGACCAGGGCCGCAAGTTCGACGGCCGCGGCATGCTGCGCGACTGGTGGACGGCCGACGACAACACGCGCTTCGAGGCCCGGGCCGGCGCGCTGGTGGCCCAGTACGACGCGTTCAGCCCGCTCGAGGGCATGAACGTGAACGGCAAGCTCACGCTCGGCGAGAACATCGGCGACCTGTCGGGCCTCGCGGTGGCGCACAAGGCCTACCAGCTGTCGCTCGCCGGCCAGCCGGCGCCCGTGCTCGACGGCTTCACCGGCGAGCAGCGCTTCTACATCGGCTGGGCGCAGGTCTGGGCGCGCAAGTACCGCGAGGACGAACTGCGCAAGCGCCTGCTGACCGACCCGCACAGCCCGAGCGAGTACCGCTGCAACGGCATCGTGCGCAACATGACGGACTTCCAGAAGGCATTCGACGTCAAGGCGGGCGACAAGCTGTACCTGCCGCCGGACCAGGTCGTGAAGATCTGGTGACGGCGGGGGGCGGGCGCGGGGGTCTGGAGATTTCTGCGCCCCGCCCCTACATTGCGCGGTAACGGGAAGCGACCGAAGGTCGAAGGAGAGACTGCGATGCGTGTCCTGAAGATGCTGCTGGTCGTCGCGGCCGGCCTGATGCTGTCCGCCTGCGGCTACAACACGATCCAGGTCCAGGACGAGGCCACCAAGGCCGCCTGGTCCGAGGTGGTGAACCAGTACCAGCGCCGGGCCGACCTGATTCCGAACCTGGTGGCGACCGTGAAGGGCTTCGCCGCCCAGGAGCAGGCCGTGCTGATCGGCGTGACCGAGGCGCGCGCCAAGGCGACGCAGGTCAAGGTCGATGCGAACGACGCCGGCTCGCTGGCCCAGTTCCAGGCGGCCCAGGGCGAGCTGTCGGGCGCGCTGTCGCGGCTGATGGTGGTGGTCGAGAAGTACCCCGAGCTCAAGTCGGACCAGAACTTCCTCGCCCTGCAGTCGCAGCTCGAGGGCACCGAGAATCGCATCACCGTGGCGCGCAACCGCTACATCCAGGCGGTCAACGACTACAACGTCACGGTGCGCAAGTTCCCGGTCAATCTCACCGCGATGGTGTTCGGCTACGCGGTCAAGCCGAACTTCACGGTGGAGAACGAGGCCGCGGTCGCCAGGCCGCCGACGGTGGACTTCAACCCGCCGGGACAGGCGCCGGTGACCCCGATGACGGACGCGCAGGTGCCGCCTCCGCCGCCGAAGGACGCGGCGGACGCCCCGGCCCTGCAGTGAGCCGGACGGCCGGCCGGCGCGGCGACGCGCCGGCGGGCGAGCGCCCGTGACACCCCGGTCCATGCTCCAGCGTCTGCGCGGCGCGGCGTCGGCCGCGCTCGCGGCGGCCGCGCTGCTGCTGCTCGCGCCGGCGCACGCACAGCCGCTGCAGGCGATCCCGGACCTTTCGGCGCCCGTGACGGACACCACCGGCACGCTGGCGCCCGACCAGGTCGCTGCGCTCGACGCCAAGCTGCGTGCCTTCGCCGCCGCGAAGGGCAGCCAGGTCGCCGTGCTGGTCGTGGCGACGACCCGGCCGGAGGAAATCGAGCAGTACGGCATCCGCGTCGTCGAGCAGTGGAAGCTGGGACGCGCGAAGGTCGACGACGGCGTGCTGCTGATCGTCGCGCTAGAGGACCGGCGCGTGCGCATCGAGGTCGGCTACGGGCTCGAAGGCGCGCTCACGGACGCGACGGCCAGCCGCATCATCCAGGAAGACATCGTCCCGCAGTTCAAGCGGGGCGACTACTACGGCGGCATCGCCACCGGCGTCGACCGCATCCTGCGGGTGATCGAGGGCGAGCCGTTGCCCGAACCGGAACTCAGCCCGCCGTCCGTCGACGTGCCCGGCCTGTTCCAGCTGCTGCCGTTCCTGCTCATCGCGGCCTTCGTGGGCATGAGCGTGCTGCGCAGGATGTTCGGGCGGGTCGGCGGGGCCCTCGCCACGGGCGGCATCGTCGGCGGACTGACCTGGCTGCTGATCGGCATCCTGGGGATCGCGCTGGGCGCGGGCTTCATCGCCTTCCTTGCGGCGCTGCTCGGCGGCCTCGGCCCGCCCGGCGGCGGCGGGGGTGGCGGCTGGGCGAGCCGGCGCCACGGGGGCGGCTGGGGCCACTCCGGCGGCTTCGGCGGTGGCTTCGGCGGAGGCTTCGGCGGCGGTGGCGGCTTCAGCGGCGGCGGCGGTGGCTTCGGGGGCGGCGGCGCCTCGGGAGGATGGTGAGCGGCATGGACTGGTCGCGCTTCTTCCGGCACCTGTTCGCGACGCGCGCGGCGCGTGAGCGGGCCTTCCCGCCGCACACGCTCGCTGCGATCGAGGCGGCGATCGGCGACTCCGAGCGCCGGCATGGCGCAGAGATCCGCTTTGCGCTAGAAGGGGCCCTCGAGCCGGCCGACGTGCGCCGGGGCAAGTCGCCCAGGGCGCGGGCCCTGGAGGTCTTTGCCGGCCTCGGTGTCTGGGACACGGCCGCCAACAACGGCGTGCTGGTCTACGTCCTGCTGGCCGACCGGGACGTGGAAATCGTGGCCGATCGCGGGTACAACTCGCGCGTCACGAACGAGGAATGGGCCGGGATCTGCCGCGCGATGGAGCAGCGCTTCCGCGCCGGCGACTACGAGGGCGGGGCGCTCGAGGGCGTGCGACAGGTCGGCGAGATCGTCGCGCGGCACTTTCCGCCGTCGCCCGACGGCCGCGACGAGAACGAATTGCCGAACCGGCCCGCCGTGCTCTGAGCCCGGCGGGTCGCCGGGGATCGACGGAGGAACGGGATCGATGCAGTCGAAGCTTGTGCGATGGGGATCCACGGTGCGCGCCGCGAGCGCGCTCACGCTGCTGGCGCTCGGCGGCTGCACCCTGTTCCAGCCGCAGCCCGAGCCGCCGCCCCCGCCCCCGCCAAAGCCGCAGTTCGCCGAGCCGCTCGCGACGCACACCTTCCCGTTCGACCCGAAGACCACCGGCGTGGTCGGCGAACTGCAGGTCACGTACTCCCGGCAGGAGGACACGCTGGCCGACATCGCCCGCCGCTTCAACCTCGGCTGGGACGAGGTGGTGAACGCGAACCCGGGCGTCGATCCGTGGCTGCCCGGCGAGGGCACGCGCATCGTCCTGCCCACGCAGTTCGTGCTGCCGGACGCGGCGCCCGAAGGCGTGGTCGTCAACCTCGCGGCGCTGCGCCTGTTCTATTTCCCGAAGGCCGAGAAGGGCCAGCCGCGCACGGTCGTCACTTACCCGATCGGCATCGGCATGGTCGGCTGGGCGACGCCGACCGGCAACACGAAGATCGTGTCGAAGCGCAAGGATCCGGTGTGGACGCCGCCGGCCTCCGTGCGCAAGGAGCACGCGGCCGAGGGCGACATCCTGCCGCCGACCGTGCCGGCCGGGCCCGACAACCCGCTCGGCGCGTTTGCGATGAACCTGGGCTGGCCGAGCTACCTGATGCACGGGACGAACAAGCCGGCGGGTGTCGGCATGCGCGCGAGCCACGGTTGCATCCGCCTGTATCCCGAGGACATCGCCGTGCTGTTCGAGCAGATCCCGATCGGCACGAAGGTCACCGTGGTCAACCAGCCGCTCGTGTACCGGTGGCACGGCGACAGCCTGTACGTGCAGTCGTATCCGCCGCACGAGGAGCACCCCGAGGCGAAGAAGGCGGCCAAGGGCCAGCGCTTCGACAAGACCGTGTCGAGCAAGATGGCCCAGGCGCTCAAGCCGCACGCGGCCACGGCGGACTGGGCGCTGGCGGAGCAGGTCGTGAACGACGCGCGAGGCGTCGCGGTGCCGGTGTCGCGGCCGGGCCTGACGTTCGACGCGTACCTCGCCGGCGCGCGCAAGGTCGAGAACCGCATCCCCGCGGGCGCGAACTGGGACGGCACCGACAACCCCGTGCCGGTCGCGCGCTCCGCGCAGCAGCCGGTGGCCAGCGCCGCGCAGCCCTGAGCGCGTCATCGCGTGCGGCCGTGCGCGGTCCGTGGCCGGGCCGCGCCGGCCCTTCGCGCGCGCCGCCCGCCGCGGCCGTCCCGTCGAGTTGTGATAAGGTGGGCGCCGCCGGCGAACGCGGCGACAGGGCGCGCGATTGTCTGAATTGAACCTCAACGGGATCGACGTCATCGAGGGAGCCGGTTCCGACCACGCCATCGGCTGCCTGCCGACGGCGGTCACGGCGTTCGTCGGACGCACGCTGCGCGGTCCCGTCGCCCGTCCCGTCACGCTGCGCAGCTTCGCGGACTACCAGCAGGTGTTCGGCGGGCTGTGGCAGCCGAGCCCGCTGTCCTACGCCGTCGAGCAGTTCTTCGAGAACGGCGGCCGCGAGGCCGTCGTCGTGCGCGTCGTCAACGGCGGTGCGCCGGCCACCCTCTCGATCCCCTGCGCCGGCCAGGCGCTCACGCTCGAGGCCCTGAGCCCGGGTTCGCGCGAGGTGCTGCGCGCCTCGGTGGACTACGACAACATCGGGCCCGCTGAGGACGACCGCTTCAACCTCGTCGTGCAGCGCGTGCGCGCGATCGGGTCCGAGCACATCGAGGACCAGGAGATCTTCCGCCGCATCTCGATCGCGCCCGGCTCGACCCGCTACGTCGCCACGGCGCTGCAGGAGTCGATGCTGGTGCGCATGCGCGGCGAGGCGCCGGCGCAGCGCCCCGACCGCACCTTCCGCGCCGGCGCGCGTCACCCGATCGGCTACGTCGACTCGAACCCGGACGGCGACGACGGCGCGCCGCTCACCGACTACGACCTGATCGGCTCGCCCGCGCGCGGCACCGGGCTGTTCGCGCTGCGCGGCGTCGAGACCGCGCACTTCCTCTACGTCCCGCCGCCGACCCGCGACCGCGACGTCGGTCCGAGCGTGCTGCTCGCCGCGTCGCAGTTCTGCCGCGAGCGGCGGATGATGCTGGTCGTCGACCCGCCGGCGGCCTGGGACGGCACCGACGAGGCGCTGCGCGGGCTGCGCGAGATGGCGTTCCACTCGGAGAACGCGCTGATGTGCTTCCCGCGCGTGCTCGCCTTCGACCGGCTGCGCGGCCGCTACGAGACCTTCCCGAACGGCGGGGCCGTGGCCGGCGCGCTAGCGCGCATGGACGTGCACCGTCCGCTGTGGTGCGCCGGCCCCGACGAGGAAGTGCTGCTGCGGCCGGGCCTGCGGCCGGCCCGCCAGCTCGGCGACCTCGAGCGGACCCGGCTCGTCTCGCACGGCATCAATCCGCTGCAGGCGCTGCGTTCAAGCGAGCGGCGCGCGGTGCCGCTGCGCACGCTCGCGGCCGGCTCCGGCGTCGGGCCGGACAGCCAGTGGCTGACGGCGCGCCGCCGCCAGTTGCTGATCGTCAACAGCATCGAGCTCGGCACGCGCTGGGCCCGCTTCGAGGGTCGCGACCCGGGCACCTGGGCGCGCCTGGAGCGGCAGGTGCGCGCGTTCCTGCAGCCGCTCGCGACCACCGGGCTGTTCGGGCTCGCCGGCGGCGAGGCCTGCGCGGTGGTCTGCGACGAGCGCCTGCACTCGATCGAGGATCTCGAGACCGGCCGCGTGAACCTGCTGGTGTCGCTGCGCACGCAGCGGCCGGACGAGTTCCAGTCGTTCATGATCACGCACCGTCCCGACGGCAGCAGCGTGCGGCCCGTGCGCTCGAACCGGCTGCCGGCCGGCACGGCGATGTCGGTGGCCGAGCCGGTCATCGAGGATGCGCTCGACGATACGCAGCCCCGCCCCGCGCTCGAGGACACCCAGCGGCGCCGCACCCTGGCGCAGCACCTGTTCGGCCGCGGCGAGCCGTCCGCCGACTCACTCGGCGAGCGCTTCGCCCTGGCCGAAGCCGCCGCCGCCGGGCGTGGCGATCTCGACCTGGTCGGCGGCGCCGACGTCGAGCCGTACGGTCGCCGCCAGGGTCTGTGAGCGTCCGTCGGCGCGCAGCCAGCGGTTGATCCCCGGCCGGCCGGCCGCCCCGCCTTCGAGACCGAACGGCGCGATGCGCCGGTGGTTGGCGAGGATCGCCACCGTCATCGGCTCGCGGAACTCGATCCGTCGCAGCACGCCGTCGCCGCCGCGGTGCCGGCCGGCGCCGCCCGAGCCCGCGCGCAGCGCGAACTCGCGCAGCAGCACCGGATAGCGGTTCTCCAGCACCTCGGGGTCGGTCAGGCGCGAGTTGGTCATGTGCGTCTGCACGCCGCTCGCGCCGTCGTAGCCGGGACCCGCGCCCGCGCCGCCCGCGATGGTCTCGTAGTACTGGTAGCGATCGTTGCCGAAGGTGAAATTGTTCATCGTGCCCTGCGAGGCCGCCTGCAGGCCGAGCGCCCCGTACAGGGCGTCGACGATGCACTGCGAGGTCTCGACGTTGCCCGCGACCACCGCGGCGGGAAACGCCGGGTCGAGCATCGAGCCGGGCGGCACGACGATCGTGAGCGGGCGCAGGCAGCCGGCGTTGAGCGGGATCGGCTCGTCGATCAGCGTGCGGAACACGTACAGCACGGCCGCGACGGTCACCGCGCGCGGTGCGTTGAAGTTGTTGTCGCGCTGCGCCGACGTGCCGGTGAAATCGACGGTCGCGCGGCCCGCGTCCGCCTCGACGTCGACGCGGACCTCGATCGCCTGCCCGTCGTCCATCTCGTAGCGGAAGCGGCCCGGGCGCAGGCGGCGGATCGCGCGGCGCATGCAGGCTTCGGCGTTGTCCTGGACGTGGGCCATGTAGGCGAGCACGGTGGCGCGGCCGTGCTCGTCCGCGGCCCGGCCGAGTTCGCGCGCGCCGCGGGCGTTCGCCGCGAGCTGGGCGCGCAGGTCCGCGAGGTTCTGCGCGACGTTGCGCGCCGGGTGCGGTCCGGCGAGCAGCAGCTCGCGTACGCCGGCCTCGTCGAGCCGGCCGGCCCGGACGATGCGCGTCGGCGCGACGAGTGCACCTTCCTCGCGGATGTCGCGGCTGCCGGGCGGCATGGAGCCGGGCGTGATGCCGCCGACGTCCGCGTGGTGCGCGCGCGAGGCCACGAAGAAGTCGATGCGCTCGCCGTCGGGCGCGAACACCGGGGATACGACGGTCATGTCCGGCAGGTGCGTGCCGCCGTCGTACGGCGAGTTGACGAGGTACGCGTCGCCGGGCTGCAGGTCGCGGCTGTGCGCGGCGATCACCGCCGCGACGCTCGCACCCATCGAGCCGAGGTGCACGGGCATGTGCGGCGCGTTCGCGACCAGGCCCGCGTCGCCGTCGAACAGCGCGCAGGAGAAGTCGAGCCGCTCCTTGATGTTCACCGAGCTCGCCGTCTGGCGCAGCACCGCGCCCATCTGCTCGGCGACGTGCATGAACAGGCCGTTGAACACCTCGAGGCGCATCGGGTCGGGCGCGGTCCCGCTCCGCTCCGGTCCGGCTTCGCGGCGGCCGGCGTGCCGCAGCAGCAGGGCGCCGTCGGCGAGCACCTCGCCGCGCCAGCCCGGCGCGATCCAGCTCGTCGCGCCGTCCTCGGCGAGCAGCGTCGGTCCGTCCACGCGCTGGCCGGCGCGCAGGGCGGCGCGCGTGAGCAGCGGCACCGGCCCGCAGCGGCCGTCGTGCCGCACCGGGGCCGTCTGCGCGGGCCCGTCTTCGGCCGCCGCCGCGGCCGGCGTCGCGGCATTCGCGACCGACTCGACCGCCTCGGCCGTGAGCGCGCCGACGACCAGTGCCGGCGACTCCGGCTCGAAGCCGTACAGACGCGCGTGCGCGGCCGCGAACGCGCGGCGCAGTTCCGGCAACGGCTGCCAGGGCAGCTCGAGGGCGGTGTCGGAGCCGGCCAGGCGCACGTGCGCGACGAGGCGCGTCGTGCAGGCGGCATCGGCGACGCGCTGGCGGCGCAGCTCGTTGCGCGCCAGCCCGGCGAGCTCGCGCAGTCCGTCGGCGCACAGCGCGTGGCCCGGCTCGTCGAGCGCGACCTCCGCGGTGCGGCGACGGATCGCGCGCCGGCCCGCGAGCGCGATGCCGTAGGCCGAGAGCACGCCGGCCAGCGGGTGCAGCAGGATCTCGCGCACGCCGAGCGACTCGGCCACGGCGCAGGCGTGCTGGCCGGCCGCGCCGCCGAAGCTGACCAGGGTGAACTGTCCCGCGTCCTGCCCGTGCTGCAGCGTCAGCTCGCGCACGGCATTCGCCATGCGCGACACGCCGACCTGGACGAACGCCTCCGCCAGCGACTCGACGGTGAAGTCGGCGCCTTCGGCGCGCGCCCGGGCCACGATCTCCGCCAGGCGCGCACGGGCGGCCGCGGGATCGACGGGCTGGTCGCCGCCGGGTCCGAACACGCGCGGGAAGCGCTCGACGGCGATGCGGCCGAGCACGACGTTGCAGTCGGTCAGCGTGGCCGGGCCGCCGCGCCGGTAGCACGCCGGGCCGGGGTCGGCGCCCGCCGAATCCGGGCCCACCTGCAGGCGGCCGTCCGCGTAGCGGACGATGGAGCCGCCGCCGGCCGCGATCGTCTGGATGTCCATCATCGGCGCCTGCAGGCGCACGCCGTCGATCTCCGCCACGAAGCGGCGCGGCAATTCGCCGGTGTACAGGCTCACGTCGGTCGAGGTGCCGCCCATGTCGAAGCCGACCAGGCGCCGGGGCGCGTCCGCGGTGCCCGCGGCCACCATGCCGACCACGCCGCCGGCCGGCCCCGACAGCACGCCGTTCACCCCGCGCAGGCCGGCGACGTCGACGAGCCCGCCGTTCGACTGCATCAGCAGCAGCGGCACCTCGCCGAACCTCGCGGCCAGCTCGCGCTGGAAGCCGCGGACGTAGCGCAGCAGCACCGGGGAGAGGTAGGCGTCCGCCACGGTGGTGTCGCCGCGCGCGACGTAGCCGAGCATCTGCGCCGCCTCGTGCGAGGCGACGACCTCGCCGAAGCCCAGCTCGCGCGCCAGCGCGGCGGCGGCACGCTCGTGCGCGGGGTGGCGGAAGCCGTGCACGAACACGATCGCCACGCTGTCGATGCCGCGCGCATGCGCTTCGCCGAGCTCGCGGCGCAGGCCGTCGAGGTCGAGCGGGGCGAGCACCTGCCCGGCGGCGTCGCAGCGCTCGTCGGCCTCGATCACCTCGCGGTAGAGCAGCGCCGGCCGGCGGATCGCGCGCGCGAAGATGTCGGGCCGCTCCTGGTAGCCGATCCTGAGCGCGTCGCGAAAGCCCCGCGTGGTCACCAGCAGCGTCGGCTCGCCCTTGCGCTCGAGCAGGGCGTTGGTGGCGACGGTCGTGCCGAGTCGCACCGACTCGACGCGCGCCGCCGGGCCGCCGTGGCGGGCGAGCAGCGCAGCGATGCCGCGCACCGCCGGATCGCCCGGCGCGTGCGGGTCGCGCGAGAGCACCTTGTGGGCGTGCAGGCGGCCGTCCGGGTCCAGCGCGACGATGTCGGTGAAGGTGCCGCCGCGGTCGATGGCGATGCGCCAGCCGGCGGTCCGCGATTCGGTCAAGGGTGCGTTCCCGCTGCGAAAGTTCGGGCCGGATTGTGTACCGCCCGTCGCGTTTGCGCACGGCTCGTCGCAAGCGGCTTGCCGCAGCGGCGGCCGCCCCCTAGCATCGCGGCCCCATGACCAGGGTACGCCCGGCGCAGGACGCCGCCGCCGCCGCCATCCTCGCGGTGGTGGCGCGCATTCCGCGCGGCCGCGTGACCACCTACGGGGCCGTCGCCGAGCGCGCGGGACTGCCGCGCCGGGCGCGGCTGGTCGGGCGCGTCCTCGCGCAGCTGCCGGCCGGCACGCGACTGCCGTGGCATCGCGTCGTCGTGGCCGGCGGGCGCATCGCGTTCCCGCCGGGCTCGACGGCCGGGCGCGAGCAGGCGGCCCGGCTGCGGCGCGAAGGCGTGCCGGTGAACGGCGGGCGGGCGGACCTGCACGCCCGGGCCTGGGGCAGTCCGGCCGACGATCTCGACCGCTGGCTGTGGGTGGTCGGCGCGGACCAGGCCACGTCCGGCCCGAGCGAGAACTGACGCAAGTTTTCGCCGACGCTGCCGACTTATGATGCCGCCAACGAACGGGGCGCCGACGAGGCGAACGGATCCATGACCGACCGATATGTCGTCTTTTCCCACGGCAAGGACAGCGAGCCGTGGGGCAGCAAGATCGCCGCGATGGCCGAGATCGCGCGCGAGGAAGGCTTCATCGTCGAGTCCGTGGACTACCGCGGGATCGACGACCCGCGCGAGCGCGTCACGCGCCTGCTCGCCTTCTGCAAGGACCTGCGCGGCTCGCTGGTGCTGGCGGGCTCGAGCATGGGCGGCTACGTCTCGGTCGCCGGCTCCTCGCTGCTGCAGGCGCGCGGCATGTTCCTGCTCGCGCCCGCCCTCTACATGCCGGGCTTCGAGAAGTTCAGCCCGCGCCCGGCCAGTTGCCCGACCACGATCATCCACGGCTGGAAGGACGACGTGATCCCGGTCGAGAACAGCATCCGCTTCGCGCGCGAGCAGAAGGCGACGCTGCACATCCTCGACTCCGACCACCGGCTGCTCGACCAGATCCGGATGATCAACCACCTGTTCGCGTACTTCCTGTTCTCGATCGACGAGTTCCTCTGAAGCGGCTCAGCGCTTCTCGCGGATCGCGCGCGCGGCCATGCGGTCGACGCGGCCCGGCGCGAGCAGCTTCATCCAGCGGCCGAGCCGGCCCCGTGCCGAGGTGAGCAGCAGCCGCTCGCGCCGCTCGATGGCCCCGATCATCAGCCCGGCGCAGGCCTCGGCCGTCATGATCCGCGAGTCCGCCATGGGATTGGCCCCGAGCGGCCGGCCGTCGGCGCCGAGCGCGCGCTTGTGGATCTCCGAGACCACGAAGTCCGGGCACACGACCGTGACGCTCACACCGTCGTCCATGAGCTCGATGCGCAGCGAGTCGAAGAAGCCGACCACCGCGTGCTTGGCCGCGGCGTAGCCGGTGCGCGTCGGCACGCCGATGAGGCCGGCCATGCTCGCGACCGCGACGATGCGGCCGCGGGCGCGCTTGAGGTGGGGCAGGGCGTAGAAGGTCGGGTAGACGCTGCCGAGGTAGTTGAGCCGCATCAGGCGCTCGAAGATCGAGGTGTCCCCGATCTCGTCGAGCCGCGTCCACATGGTGCCGCCCGCGTTGTTGACCAGCACGTCGAGCCCGCCGAATCGCTGCACGGCCGCCTCGACCAGGGCCCGGCACGCGGCCTCGTCGGTCACGTCGGTCGGCACCACGAGGCACTCGGCCCCGGCCGCCGCGCATTCGCCGGCCAGCGACTCCAGCCGGTCCCGCGCGCGTGCCGCGAGCACCAGCTTCGGGCGCTGCGGCGCGAGGGCGAGGCAGAAGGCGCGCCCGATGCCCTCGGAAGCTCCCGTGACGACGACGACACGACCTGCAAATGCGCTCATTCCGGCCCCCCTGGGGTAAACTCGCCCCACCTTGCGGGCGGGGTGAACCATGGTTCGAGGGGCTAGATTAGCCGCTGTCGCGCTGGCGCTCACCGGGCTCGTGGCCTGCGGGTCCTCCGGCCCCCCCTCCGATGCGGACGAGGAGCCGGCCGAAGCGGCCGCCGACGTCGATTCGCGCCAGGGCACCGCCGACGAGACCGTGTTCGACGACATGCTCCAGACCGAGGACAGGGCCCGTTCCGTGGGCGACACCGTCATGCAGGACAAGGCCCGCACCGATGCGGCCATCGAGGCCGCCACCGGCGACGCGGAGCCGGACCCGGACCAGGACAGCCAACCGTAGGGCCGGCCGCGGCCGGAGCGAGATCCCATGCAGAGAATTCCCGAGCCCGAGCTCATGGACGAGGCGGAGCAGGCGCTCGCGTATGCGAAGGCCGATTTCTCCGAGCCCAACCAGCGCTTCGTCGACGCGTTCGTCGAGGCATTCCCGGAACTGCGCGAAGGCGCCGTGCTCGATCTCGGTTGCGGTCCGGGCGACATCGTGTTCCGCCTCGCGCAGCGCTGTCCCGGCCTCACCGTCCACGGGCTCGACGGCGCCCGCGCGATGCTGGCCCACGGCGAGCGACGGCTGGCGGCCGAGCCCGCTCTGCAGGGCCGGGTCCGGTTCGTGGAGGGCGTGCTGCCCGGGGCCCGGCTGCCCCGCGCGAGCTACGACGCGATCACGAGCAACAGCCTGCTGCACCACCTGCACGACCCGCTCGGTCTGTGGCGCGCGGTGCGCTCGGCCGCGGCGCCCGGTGCGGCCGTGCTGGTCATGGACCTGTTCCGGCCCGAATCGCCCGAGGCGGCCGCGGCCATCGTCGAGCGCCACTCGGGCGCCGAGCCCGAGGTGCTGAAGCGGGACTTCTTCCACTCGCTCTGCGCGGCGTTCTCGCCTGACGAGGTGCGCGGCCAGCTCGCGGCGGCCGGCCTCGAGGCGCTGCAGGTGCGGACCGTGTCCGACCGGCACCTGACCGTGAGCGGCCGGTTGGCCGGATGAGGCGCGAGTTCAGTTTCTTCGAGCGGCTGATGCTGCCGCTCGTGCGCGCCCTGGTGCGCTGGTGGGTGCGGCCGTCCGTGCTGCCGGACGACGTGCGCGAGCGCCTCGGCCGCGGCCGGACCGTCGTCTATGCGCTCGAGAAGCGCAGCGTGGTCGACTTCGCGGTGCTCGAGTACGTCTGCCGCGAGCGCGGGCTGGCCCTGCCGCTGCAGCCGCTCGGCTCCGGCACGCTGCTCCGGCGCAGCGTGTTCTTCCTCGAGCGCCGGATCGGCTTCTTCGGGCTGCGCGTCGACCGGCGCATGCCGGAGGCCCTGCGCGTCCTGTGCGGCGCGGCCGCGGCCGACGTCGCATTCGAGGCGGACGTCGTGCCGGTCAGCCTGTTCTGGGGGCGCGCGCCGGAACGCGAGCGCGCCTGGTTCCGGCTGATGATCGCCGAGGGCTGGGACATCGGCGGGCGGTTCCGCAAGTTCCTCTCGCTGCTGATCAATGCCAGCAACCTCGTCGTGCTGTTCGGCGAGCCGCTGCCGCTGCAGCCCTCGCTGGCCGAGACCCGAGGCCTGCCGCGCGGGCCGCGCCGGCTGTGGCGCCAGCTGCGCACGCAGTTCCGCAACCAGCGCGTCGCGACGATCGGACCCGACCTCTCGCACCGGCGCACCATCGTCGCGCAGGTGCTGCGCACCGCGGCGGTGCGCACGGCCGTGCGCGGGGAGATGAAGGCGAAGGGCCTCACCCGCCGCGAGGCGCTCAAGGTCGCCCGCGGCTACGCCTACGAGATCGCCGCCAACTATTCCTATCCCTTCGTCGTGTTCATGTCCGGCATCCTCGGCCGGTTGTGGAACCGGCTCTACGACGGCGTCGAGCTGGTGAACTTCTCGAGCCTGCAGTCGGTGGGCGAGGGCAGCGAGATCGTCTACGTGCCCTGCCACCGCAGCCACATGGACTACCTGCTGCTGTCCTACGTGGTCTACCACAAGGGCTTCGTCGTGCCGCACATCGCCGCGGGCATCAACCTCAACATGCCCGTGATCGGCTCGTTCCTGCGCCGGGGCGGCGCGTTCTTCCTGCGGCGCAGCTTCGGCGGCAACGTGCCGTACTCCGCCGTGTTCTCCCGCTACCTCGGGCTGATGATGGCGCGCGGCCACTCGATCGAGTACTTCATCGAGGGCGGCCGCAGCCGCACGGGCCGGCTGCTGCAGCCGAAGACCGGCATGCTCGCCATGACGGTGCGCAGCTACGTCCGCGAGCCGTCGAAGCCCGTGGTATTCGTGCCCGTGTACTTCGGCTACGAGCGCGTCGTCGAGGCCCGCACCTACATCGGCGAGCTGTCCGGCCGCCCGAAGGAGAAGGAGTCGATCCTCGGCATGCTGAAGACGCTGCCCGAGCTGCGCAGCCGCTTCGGCAAGGTCTACGTCAGCTTCGGCGAGCCGCTGCCGCTCGACCCAGTGATCCGGCGGCACTACCCGGCCTGGGACCAGGAGACGCCCGTGACCGAGGACCGGCCGGGCTGGGTGACGCCGCTCGCGAACGACCTCGCGCAGCAGATCATGACGAGGATCAACGCCGCGGCCTGCGTCTCGCCCATCAACCTGCTCGGCATGGTGCTGCTCGCGACGCCGCGCCAGAGCATGGGCGAGGCGGACCTCGCACGCCAGCTGGAGCTGTACTCCTCGCTGCTGCGCCAGGCGCCGTACTCGCCGCGGGTCTGGGTCACGCAGATGGACGGGCAGTCGATGATCCGTTACGGCGAGTCGATGGGCCTGCTGCGCCGGCGCCGGCACGCGCTCGGCGACATCGTCGACATGACGGAAGAGACCGCGGTGCTGTCGAGCTACTACCGCAACAACGTGCTGCACCTGCTGCTGATGCCCTCGCTGCTCGCCTGTGCGTTCCTCAACAACGCGTCGGTGCGCCACGAGGACCTGCACCGCCTGGCCTGGCGCGTCTTCCCGTACGTCGCCGACGAGTATTTCCTGCGCTGGGGCGAGGACGAGCTGCCGGGCGTGGTCGACGAGCTGCTCGAGGACCTGCTGAACCACGGACTGCTGACCGCCTCCGCGGACCGCGGCGTGTGGCACCGGCCGGCCACCGAGACCATCGAGGCGGTGCAGCTGTCGGTGCTGGCGCGCGCGACGGTGCCGATCATCGAACGCTTCTATCTCGCGATCTCGCTGCTGATCAAGGCCGGCAGCGGGCGCCTCACGCAGGACGCGCTCGAGAGCCAGTGCCAGCTGACCGCACAGCGCATGTCGATGCTCTACGAGCTCAATGCGCCGGAGTTCTTCGACAAGGCGCTGTTCAGCAACTTCGTCGACCTGCTGCGCCGGCGCGAGGTCCTGCGGGTCGTCGACGGACGGCTCGCCTACGACGATGCGACGCTGCAGGCGATCGCGGCCGACGCGCAACTGGTGCTGCAGGAGCAGATCCGCAACTCCATCCTGCAGGTCGTGCACCGCTAGCCGGGCTGGAACGGTTCCAGCCGCCCGCGCGTGCACGCCCGGCCGGGCTCGTGACAAGATGCCGCGTTCCGCCCCCGACGGTACCGACGCCATGACTGCCGACCCGCCCGACCGCCCGCCGCTGCCGCTCGATGCGCTGGCCCGTGGACTGCTGCGCCGCCTGCCGCCGCCCGCACGGCTGGCCGGGCCGCTGCGGCGGGTGCCGCCGGCGCTGCTCGGCCGGGGCAGCCAGTGGCTGGTGGACTCGGTGCTGGCCGGCCCGCTCGCGGACGGCGCGCTCGATCACCTCGACGGGCGCCGCGTCGGGGTGGAAGTGGTCGACCTCGCGCTGCGCTGGGTGATCGCCGTGGAGGGCCGGCGCGTGCAGGTGCTCGAGCCGGGCGCGCAGGCCGAAGCCACCGTGGGCGGCACCGCGACCGACCTGCTGCTGCTCGCCAGCCGACTCGAGGACGCCGACACGCTCTTCTTCCAGCGCCGCCTGCGGCTCACGGGCGACGTGGAACTCGGGCTGACGGTCCGCAACCTGCTCGACCAGCTGCCGTGGGAATCGCTGCCGGCGCCGCTGCGCCTCGCCCTCGATCGCGGTGCCCGGCTCGCGCGGGCCGCCCGCGACGCGCACGCGGCGGGCTGAGCGGGGCTAGGCCCCGAGGCGGCGCATGCCCGCGCCGCCGTGCCAGTAGCCGTTCTCCTGCCCGACGCGCCCGGGCGGGCGGCCGTCGCGCAGCGCCGTGCGCCAGCGCGTGACCACGTCCTCGGTGCCCTCGGCCTGCGGAAGGATGCGCAGCAACCCGATGCCCGCGGCGCGCAGTTCGTCGAGTTCCGGCCCGAGGTCGCAGGGGCCGGCGCTCTGCACCTGGACGCCGTTGACGGTGAGGAAGGGCTTGCCGTCGCGCGAGGCCAGCGGCAGTCCGTCCGGATGCTCCAGGCAGCGGAACCCGCAGTCGTCCTTGGCGAGGTCGAGCGCCCGCGCGGTGAAGCAGCGCGCCGAGTAGGCGAGGGGCAGCCGCCCCCACACCGGGATCTCGAGCTCCGGCAGCGGCTCGCCGCTCGCGCGGAATTCGGCGACGAATTCCCGGCCCTGCTCGACCCCCAGCACGAGCCGCTGCATGCCGTCCTCGCGCAGCAGGCGCAGTGCGGCGTGGTTGTAGACGTTGAGGCCCGGGCCGCCGACGAACGGCAGGCCGCGGCTGCGCAGCATCTGCACGGCCGACATGTCGTTCGCCTCCACGCGGAAGCGGCCGTTCTCCACCAGGCGCGTGAGCGAGGCGAGCTCGGACTCCGCCTCGAGCAGGGCGAGCGAGGACAGGACGATCTCCCGGCCGCTGGCGGCGAGTTCGCCGGCGAGCGCGATCCAGTCGCGCGTCGTCAGCTCGCGGCGCTTGCTGCACACCGTCTCGCCGAGGTAGATCACGTCGACCGGCCAGCCGGCGGCCGCGCGGTAGAACGCGTGCACGCGCTCGCGCGGCCAGAAGTACTGCAGGGGTCCCAGGGTCAGGCGCATGCCGCGAGCCTCAGTGCCAGGAGCGGTGGTAGGGGCCGAGCGTCGTCTGGCGGCCTTCGGCGAGCCGAGCGAGCTCGCGCTGCCACTCGGCCTCGTTGCGCCAGCCGTCGGGGTCGGACGCGAGGCGGTCGAGCGCCTGTCGCCAGATGCGGGTCACCGTGCCCACGTAGGCCGGGCCGCGCTGGCGTCCCTCGATCTTGAGCGCCGCGACGCCGGCCGCGCGCAGGCGCGGCAGCAGGTCGAGGGTGTTGAGGCTGGTCGGCTCCTCCAGCGCGTGGAACGTCTCGCCGCGCACCTCGTAGCGGCCCTTGCACACGGTCGGGTAGCCCGCGGGCTCGTCCGGCGAGAAGCGGTCGATCAGCTCGCCGTTCAGCGTCACGCGCCGGTAGCCGCCCGGCTCCTCGTGCCACTGCACGTAGCGCGCGGGCGAGCAGGCCCCGTGGCGGTTCGGCGACTCGCCGGTGACGTAGCTCGAGAGCTGGCAGCGCCCCTCCACCATGATGCACAGGCTGCCGAACGCGAACACCTCGATGGGCACGACCTGCTGCGCGCACAGGCGCTCGACCTGCTGCAGGGAGAGCACGCGCGGGATCACCGCGCGGGCGATGCCGAAGCGCTCGACGTAGTAGCGCAGCGCGACGTGCGTCGTGGCCGAGCCCTGCACCGAGAGGTGCCGCGGCAGGCCCGGGTGTCGCCGCGCGGCGTAGTCGAGCACGCCGATATCGGCGCAGATGATCGCGTCGACCCCGAGTCCGGCCGCGCGATCGACCGCGGCGTGCCAGTGCGCGAGCGTCGAGGGCGTCGGCCAGGTGTTGAGCGCGACGTAGACTTTGCGGCCGCGGGCGTGCGCGTAGGCGATGCCGCTGCGCAGGTCCGCCTCGGTGAAGTTGAGGCCGGGGAAGGCGCGGGCATTGGTGCGGTCGCGGAAGCCGACGTACACCGCGTCGGCTCCCTGGTCGACCGCGATCCTGAGGGCCGGCGGGCTGCCGGCGGGGCACACGAGCTGCATCGTCACTCCGTCCTGCGGGGTTCGGCGAACACGCCGGCGTACAGAGCGTCGACGCGTTCTTCCACCTGCGGATCGAGCTGGATAGGCCGGCTCCACGCGCGCGAGGTCTCCGCCGGCCACTTGTTCGTCGCATCGAAGCCGAGCTTGGAGCCGAGGTTCGGCACCGGGCTCGAGAAGTCCAGGTAGTCGATCGGGGTGTTTTCGACCAGGAGCGTGTCGCGCGCCGGGTCGACGCGGGTCGCCAGTGCCCACAGCACCTGCGACCAGTCGCGCACGTCGATGTCGTCGTCGGTCACGATGACGAACTTGGTGTAGGTGAACTGCCGCAGGTAGGACCAGATCGCCATCATCACGCGCTGCGCGTGCCCCGCGTACTGCTTGCGGATGCTGACCACCGCGATGCGATACGAGCAGGCCTCGGGCGGCAGGTGGAAGTCGACGATCTCCGGAAACACCTTGCGCAGGATCGGCACGAACAGCTCGTTGAGCGCCAGCGCGAGCACCGAGGGTTCGTCGTGCGGCGCGCGGCCCATGTAGCTGCCGTGGTAGATGGCGTTGCGGCGCATCGACAGCCGTTCGACCGTGAGCACGGGGAACTCGCCCTGCGCGTTGTAGTAGCCGGTGTGATCGCCGAAGGGGCCTTCGGTCGCCGTGTCGCCCGGGCGGACGAAGCCCTCGAGCACGATCTCGGCGCCGGCCGGGGCGTCGAGGCCGGTCAGGTCGCTGTGCCAGAGCCGCGTGCGCTCGCCGCGCAGCAGGCCCGCGAACTCGTACTCCGACAGCGTGTCGGGCACCGGCGCCACGGCGGCGAGCAGGGTCGCCGGGTCGGCGCCGATCGCCACGACGACGGGGAAGGGCCGGTCCGGATGCTCGCGCTGCCAGTCGGCGTAGTCGAGCGCGCCGCCGCGGTGCGGCAGCCAGCGCAGGATGACGCGGTTCGGGCCGAGCAGCTGCTGCCGGTAGATCGCGACGTTCTGGCGCGGGTGGCGGGTGCCGCGCGTGACCACGAGGCCGAACGTGATCAGGGGCGCCGCGTCGCCCGGCCAGCAGCGCTGGATCGGCAGTGCGCGCAGGTCCACGTCGGCCCCGCCGTGGACCTGCTCGCGAAAGGCCGCTTCCGGCACGCGTCTCGGCGCGACGTGCGCCAGCTGCGCCAGCTCGGGAAACGACTCGAGCGCATCGCGCAGGCTGCCGGGCCAGCGCGGTTCCTTCAGCGCGGCCAGCTGCTCGCCGAGCTCGCGCAGCGAGCCGCGCCGGCCGGCGAGCGCCGCCTCGATGCGGCTGCGGTGGCCGAACAGGTTGCCGAGCAGCGCATGCGAGGAACCGGTGGCCCGCTCGAACAGCAGCGCCGGGCCGCCGTCGCGCAGCGTGCGCAGGCAGAATGCGGTGCTCTCGAGTTCGGGATCGACGGGCGCCGCGACGCGCCTGAGCGCGCCGGTCGATTCGAGCCGCCCCAGGAACTCGCGCAGATCGTGGAATGCCATCGTCGCCCGCCGTCGCAAAGGCGCACATTCTGCTCTGCGCGCCGCGGCCGCGCACTGATCCAGGTCAAGTGCGAGTGAGAGTCGATTGCAGCGACGCAGCGCGCTGCGCGGCCGCGCGTCACTCGTCGAACGCGAATGCGTAGGGCCCGAGCGCGGCGCGGTCGGCGATGCGCCACTGGTTGCGGCCGTCGAAGCGGATCGCTGCGCCCATCGCGACGAAGTCGAGACGCCACAGCCCGTCCATGCCGCGCTCGAGGAACCACGGCGAGCAGCGTCCGGAGTCGCCGGGATGCTCCACGACCGCGTAGTCGCCCTGCTCGCGCGACAGCGTCCCGGGGCACTCGCCGTAGGCGCGGACGAGGTTGTCCATCTGGCCGCGCCCGAGGGCGCGCCCGGCCATGCGCCCGCGGCTGTCGGCCGTGTACAGGTCGAGGTCGGGCGAGCCGTCGTGGTCGGCCATCGCGGCGAGGTAGGCGGCGACCGTGTCGGTGGGCGACGGGCCCGGCTCGTGCGATGCCGACGTACTCGCCGCGTCCTCGCGGCCGTCCCCGGTGCCGACGGCCGGTCCGGGCGGTTCCGCGCCGGGCGACGCGCCGTCGCCGCAGGCCGGCAGGCCCGCCATTGCGAGGCACCCGAGCACGATCAGCCACGTGCGCCAGCCGGCCGGTCCCATGCCGCCTCCTGCGTTCAGTCGAAGCTGCGCACCTTGCGCAGCTGCTTCACCTTCGACGCCCGCGACTTGTGCTCCAGCCGGCGCTCCTTCGACGCGCGCGTGGGCCGGGTCGGCCGGCGCACCTTCGGCTCGACGAGCGCCTCGCGGATCATCGCCACCAGGCGCTGCACCGCGTCCGCCCGGTTCTGCTCCTGCGAGCGCAGCCGCTGCGCGTCGATCACGATCAGGCCCTCGGCGGTCATGCGCCGCCCGGCGATGCGCCGCAGCCGCGGCCGGGCCGTCGCGGGCAGGTCCGCCCACGCGGCCGAGTCGAAGCGCAGTTCGACGGCGTTCGACACCTTGTTCACGTTCTGGCCGCCCGGCCCGGAAGCGCGCACGGCGCGGAACTCCACGAGCTCGTCGGGGATCGAGCGGCGCGCGTCGATCTCGATCGCCATGCGCTCAGTCGTCCGCGACGGGACGCGGCGGCAGCGGGCCCGGGCCCGCCATCTCGACGCGGATCTCGCGCTGCGCCACCGGCATGGTCAGGCCGTTCTCGCGGAACAGCCGCCAGATCCTGCGGTTCACGTCCGAGCGCACGTTGTTCACGCCTTCCTGCGGGTCGGGGATCCAGAACCGCAGCTCGAGCTCGATGCCGCTGTCGCCGAACCCCATCAGCCGCGCGACCGGCGCCGGGTCGCGCAGGATGCGGCGGTGGCCCTCTGTCGCCTCGATCAGCAGGCGCATCGCCAGCTCCGGGTCGTCCCGGTAGGCGATGCGCACGGGCAGCTTCAGGCGCACGCGCGGGTCGGTGTAGCTCCAGTTGATCACCGGGTTGTTGATGAGCTGCTGGTTCGGCACCAGCGTCTCGACGCCGTCGCGGTCGCGCACGACGACGTAGCGTCCGCGCAGTTCCTCCACCCAGCCGAAGCCCTCGGTGGTCGTGCCGGTCGTGCCGCTGAAGCTGATCACGTCGCCCGGCTTGATCGAGCGGTCCATCAGCAGCACGAAGCCGCTGACGAAGTTCGCGGCGATGCTCTGCAGGCCGAAGCCGAGGCCGATGCCGATCGCGCCGGTGAGCACGTTGAGCGTCGTCAGGTCGAGCCCGGCGGCGTTCAGGCCGACGAGCACCGAGAGGCCGACGAGCGAGGCCTGCACGAACTTCGCGATGCCGATGCGCATGTTCGGCGCCAGCGCGTCGAGCTTGAGCACGTGCCGCTCGAGCCAGCGCGAGACCCACATCGCGACCACCACGAACACGCTGACCGTGACCAGCAGCTTGGCCACCGACCAGACCGAGATGCGCGTGCTGCCGGCGTCGATGCCGATGCCGTCCAGCGCCGCGACCAGCTCGTGGCCCCAGCCGAGGTAGTGCAGCGACGCGAACAGCCAGATCACGACGCTGAGCGGCGTGCCCCAGCCCTTGATGCGGGCGCGCGCGCCGAGCGAGGCCCGCAGCACGTACACGGCGAGGCGGATGACGAGCAGCAGGCCGGCCAGCTGCACCGCCGTCAGCACGTGGCCGACCGGCGAGCGCGTGGCGTGCAGCAGGCCGTCCGCCATGGCGAGCACCAGCAGCGTGGCGGCCACCGGGGCCACGACCCACAGGGCCTCGCGGACGCGGCCGGCCGCCGTGGGGGGCGGCGGCGGCGAGTCCGGCGGCACGAGCTGGCGCCGCAGGAGGCGCGCGAGCCACCAGCCGAGCGCGATGGACCCGCCGATCACGGCGAGCTGGACGAGGTTCGCGGGCTGCAGGAGATTCGCGAGCGGTTCCGCGGCGGACTGCAGGAACTGCCGCATCGGGTCAGGCGTTCAGGTCGGGGATGAGCTGGCTCTCGAGGCGCGCAATCTGGTCCTTCAGCATCAGCTTGCGCTTCTTGAGGCGGCGCATCTGGACCTGGTCGACGTACAGGTCGAGCTGCAGGCGGTGGATCACGTCGTCGAGATCGCGGTGCTCGATCCGCAGCTGGCGCAGGCGCGTCAGCCGCTGGAACGTCTCCGTGTCGACGTTGTCCTTCTCTTCGGTCATGACCCCCCGGGGTCTTCGATTCTCGAGGCCGCCCGGTAGCTTAGTCCGCGCGGCGAAAAAAGGGGATAGGCCGGGCGCCTATTGCAGGCCGAGGCTCTCCACGCGCCGGCCGGTCATGACCAGGAAGCCGCGCAGGACCGTGGCGCCGTCGAGCGTGTATTCGAAGACGTAGGTGCGCTCGATCGCGATCGCCCCGCCCGTCGGGCGCACCAGCCGCAGCGCCTGGAAGGCCACCGTGCCGTGCAGCAGCGCGGCGCCGATCGACCGGCAGGTGTCGTGGGCTTCCTCGTTGGCCCGCTCGCGCGCGGCGAGCGAGTCCTGCCAGAACCAGCCGGCCGCCGCGGCCACGACCACCAGCAGCAGCAGTCCCCAGGTCAGTTCCATGGCCGCTCAGAAAAGCCGGTGCCACTCGCGCCGGGCATCGCCGACGGCCAGGAAGTGCGGATTCAGCAGCGTGTCGCGCTCGTTGTAGCGCAGCGGACGACCGTCCAGGGTCGTGACCGCGCCGCCGGCGGCCTCGACCACCGCCTGCGCCGCGGCCGTGTCCCATTCCATGGTCGGGCCGAGCCGGGGGTAGAAGTCCGCCGACCCCTCGGCGACCAGGCAGAACTTCAGCGAACTGCCCATCGGCCGCAGCTCGTGCGGGCCGAGCCTGGCGAGCACGCCGTCGAGCGAGTCGCCGCGGTGCGAGCGGCTGCCGACCACGACGAGCGGATCCGCGGCGGGCCGCACGTGGATGGCCGTGGGTGCTCCGCCCGTCGCCGCGCGGAAGGCCCCGAGGCCCTCCGCCCCGTAGTAGGTGAGCCCGAGCACCGGCGCGCCGACCACGCCGAGCACCGGCCTGTGCTCGCGGATCAGCGCGACGTTCACCGTGAACTCGCCGTTGCGGTGGATGAACTCCTTGGTGCCGTCGAGCGGGTCGACCAGCCAGAACTCGCGCCAGCGGCCGCGGACCTCGCGCGCGTGCTGCTCGGCCGATTCCTCGGACAGGACCGGCACGTCGGGGGCCAGCCGCGCGAGCCCGGCGCTCAGGATCTCGTGCGCCGCGCGATCCGCGCGCGTGATCGGCGAATCGTCCTGCTTGTACTCGACCTCGTGCGCCGCCGACGCGTAGACCTCGAGGATGGCCCGCTCGGCGTCGGCCACCAGGCGCAGCAGGCCCGGCAGCAGGCTCGTCGGGTCCGGGATGCGTTCGTTCAAGTCGGTCTCCGCGGGGGTGGGCCAGGGCAACGTATCATAGCCGCCCCTCACCGCGGCCCGCGCCGCGTCGTATGCTGCGCGCCGTGAACGACCTGCCCGCCGCCGCCCTTCCCGACTGGGAGCGCATCGACACCGTCTGCCTGGACATGGACGGCACGGTGCTGGACCAGCGCTTCGACAACCTCTTCTGGCTGGAAGTGCTGCCCCGGCGCTGGGCCGAGGCGAACGGCGTCTCGCACGCCGAGGGTACGGCCGAGCTGGTGCGCCGCTTCGAGGCGAAGCGCGGCACCCTCGAGTGGTACTGCGTCGATCACTGGAGCGAGGACCTCGGCCTCGACCTCGCGACGCTCAAGCACGACCTGCGCCACGAGATCCGCTATCTGGAAGGGGCGGTCGCGTTCCTCGAGCACGTGCGCGCGCTCGGCAAGCGTCTGCTGCTCACCACCAACGCGCACCCGATCAGCCTCGCGGTGAAGAACGGCCAGACCGCGCTCGGCCGCCACTTCGACGAACTGGTCTCGTCCCACGAGTTTGGCGCACCGAAGGAATCACCGGCGTTCTGGGTGCGGCTGGCCGCGAACCACGGCGTGGCGCCTTCGCGGACGCTGTTCGTGGACGACAGCGTCGCCGTCATCGCCGCGGCTCGCGCGGCTGGCGTCGCCTGGATCTACCAGGTGCTGCAGCCGGACTCGACGCGGCCGGCACACGCGCCCGCCGACGGATTCGCCGGCGTGCGCAGGCTGGACGAGCTGATCGGCTGAGCCGCGCGGCTCATTCCTGCGTCGGTGGGGAGTCGCCGCCCGTCGGCGCGCCTGCGCCGCC
The DNA here is from genome assembly GCA_052035645.1 of Pseudomonadota bacterium. Classification (GTDB taxonomy): domain Bacteria; phylum Pseudomonadota; class Gammaproteobacteria; order Steroidobacterales; family Steroidobacteraceae; genus RPQJ01. Next base: position 118 of record JBPOHK010000017.1, on the reverse strand, counting down.
GTTGCCACGACCGCGCCCGCCGCGCCGCCGTCGGCGCTTGGCCGGGGCGCCGTCGCCCGCCGGTGCGCCCGCCGGCCGCTCGGCCGCGGTTGCGGACGGGGCCGGGGACTGCGGCGCC